>NZ_JABEPN010000010.1:0-146645 GCF_018320755.1 Delftia sp. PE138
AGCTACGCCTACGGCGACACCGGCCGCGCCATCTTGAGCGTGCGCGGCCCGCCGGACAGCCAGCAGGAAAAAGTCACCCTGGACCTCAGCCAGCCCTGGAAGAACACCCTCACCAACAGCCTTGGGCAAACAACCACCTACCACTACGACACCATTGGCGGGCAATGGCGATTGCTTGAAGTGCGCGGCCCGGGCTGCGCCAGCTGCGGCCCCGGCGACATGCGCTACCGGTACGACGCGCAAGGGCGCCTGACCGACGCCACGCGGCTCGATCCCGCAGGCCGCCCGCTGGAAGGCACGCGCACCGAGCTGGACCCCTTCGGCCGCCCGCTGGCCGTGTACCGCATCGCCTACACACAAGGCCAAGCCCGGGCCCCGCAGCTGCAGGTGCGCTACGGCTACGGCAAGGACCCCTGGAAGCAATACGCGCCCGAACTCATCGCCCGGCCCAGCGTCGTGCCCGGGCGCGAACACCAGATCCGCATCCGCTACAACAGCAGCCGCCAGCCGCTGCAGATCACCGAGACGGGCTTCAGCCCATTGGATGCCCAGGGCCAGCCCGCAGGCAATGCGGACGGCGCCACGCCCATCGAACGCAGCACGCGCTACCGCTACACCGAGATCAACGGCCGCAGCGTGCTGGTGGACATCGACGGGCCGCTGCCCACCTCGCTGGCAGGCTATGACGACGGCAGCCCGGCGCAGAACGATCTCACGCGGCTGCGCTGGGACCGCAGCGGCAGCCACGTCACGCGCGTGCTGCAGCCCGATGGCACCGCCGTGGCGCTGGAGCATGACCAGGCCGGGCGCATCACGACCCGCACCGAAGACGACGGCGTGCGGCGCCTTCAGCGCCAAATGCGCTACAGCCCCCCGTCCGCCAACGCCCTGCAGGCCGAAGAAATCACCACCAGCGGCTGGCTGCTCGATGCCGATGGCCAGCCCCGCGCCAGCAGCCGGCTGAGCCTGAATCCATACCGCATCCGCCACGACGCCCTGGGCCGCCCCAGCCAGGCCATCGACACGGCAGGCCGCAGCATCACCTGGGCCTACCAGGGCAGCACCCAGGCTAGGCTCGATGGCCTGGGCAACCGGGGCCAGATCGAACGCGACAGCGAAGGCCGCATCAAGCGGCTGGGCCTGTACCGCGAAGGCCAGGACCTCCCCGAACGTGCGGCCTACTACGGCTGGAATGCGCAAGGGCGCCTGAGCCACCGCCTCCTGCCCGATGGGCGCCTGGACAGCTACACCTACGGCGACGCGGGCGAGTTGCTCCAGCACACCGATGGCGACGACACCCGCACGCGCTGGCTGGACAACGGCAGTCTCCATGCCAGCCTGTCGCAAACGCCCGATGGGTCGGTACGGCTGGCATTGCAAGGCCCGGCCAGCGCGGCGATGGAGCAGATCACCAGCCAATCCCGGAGCACCCAACCCGCCGAACGCCGCCAGGCCCTGCACGACGACTTCGGCCGCACCGTCTGGCTTCAGCTTGCCGATCATGGCCGCCAAAGCGCACGCTACAACGAAGCCGATCAATTGCTGGTGCACACCCGCGCCGACGGCAGCAGCACCCACTACCAGTACGCCCCCAGCGGGCGTCTGCTGGCCAAGCGCTACGAAGCGGCGCCCGGGGCAGATCGTCGCTCTTCCTCGCAAACCCGGCTGCACTACCAGGGCCGGCTGCTGCAGACCATCGACAGCAATTGGCAGCGCGAGTCCATCGAATACGACGCCCTGGGCCGCCCCTTGGCACGCACCATTGCGCTGGCCACGCCCGACGGCAAGGCCGAACATACCTATCGCACCGCCACGCGCTATGGCCCGGACGGCCGGGTCCACAGCCGCACCCTGGCCGATGGCCGCGTACTCGTCACCCGGCGCGGCCCCGCCAGCGAAGGCGCCAGCGTGCAAGGGCTGCAACTGCAAAGCGCCTGGGTGGCCGGCCTGCTGCAGGCCAGCGACCACTGGCTGGGCGCCGGCGCCACAGGCTTGCTCGAACGCCTGCTGCCCGTGCAGACGGTGGTCGGCGACATCCAAACAGACGCCTTCAACGGCCTGCAGCACTACACGGCAGGCAATGGCCTGGCCACCTCGCGCCAATACGACATTGCCGGGCGCCTCACGCAGCAGACCACCGGGCAAGGCACATCACAAGGCACATCGCAAGGCAGCGCACCCATCCTCAGCCAGCGCTACCGCTACGGCGTGGGCCCGCGCATACGCGCCATCGAGCAGGAGGGGCCACCAGCGGGCCTGCACAAGACCGACTACCGCTACCAGGGCTTCGGCAGGCTAGTGCAGGACAACGCACCGTCAGCACCAGCGCCCGTGCAGCGCGACAGCCAGGGCCGCACCGTCCAAGATGCGCTGCACCGCTACACCTACACCGAGGCAGGACAGCTCCAGGGCATCAGCGACCACCAGGACCGGCCCATCGCCAGCTACCGCTACAACAGCCTGGGCCAGCGCGTGGGCAAGACCGTGCACCAGGGCGATGGGCAAACGCACAGCCACTACCTGTGGCAGGACAACCGGCTCGTCGCGGAAATGGATGGCGAAGGCCGCATCACCAGCCAGTACCTGTACCTGAGCGAGGGGACTCGCACCCTGCCCATCGCCAAGCTGGAATCCGCGCACAACCGGGACAACGCCAGCGGCAAGGCGCGCATGCTGCACATCCACAACGACCACCGGGGCAGTCCGCAGGCCATGACGGACGCAGGCCAGCGCGTGGTCTGGCGTGCCCGCCAGACGCCCTGGGGAGCGCCGGCCATGCATCAGGCCGGCCACACAAGCCTGCCCCGGCAGCAGGCCGTGCTCAACCTGCGCCTGCCGGGCCAGTACTTCGACGAGGAAAGCGGACTGCACGACAACTGGCACCGCAGCTACGACCCGGCCAGCGGCCGCTACCTGCAGCCGGACCCGCTGGGCTACCCGGACGGGCCCGATGCCTACCTGTATGCCGGCGGCGACCCGCTCAACCGCATCGATCCCACCGGGCTGTACCAGGAGGACATGCACTACTACATGGTCTTCTTCCTGGCCCTGGCCGCCGGCCTGGACTACGAACCTGCGCGCATCACGGCGCTGGCTTCGCAGTACGTGGATGACAACCCCATCACCAAGCCGCTGGACGATGCCAACACCCTCACCACGGTGGGCTCGATCTTCAAGAACCACCGGCAACTGCTGTGGTACCACTTCACGCTGTCCGACGACAAGGGCACCACGCTGCCCCAGTACGCCAACGACAACGTCAACAGCGTGGTGGGCAACCTGAGCCCGCAACTGAACAACCTGCTCAACGCCAGCCGGCTGGGCAACCCGGCCCAGCCCTGTGCCGAATACCAGTTCCTGGGCGAATTCCTGCACTCCTACCTGGACACCTTCAGCCACCGGGACAAGGACAACCGGCCGTTCGATGCCATCAGCGCGAAGCTGGGCATAGGGCATGGGTTTGCGGGGTCCGAGCCGGATTACACCTATGACGAGGACATGCCAATACTGGGAAATATGCCTGATCCAGAAGTGCCTTATTGGGACAAGCGGGAGTATCGATCGCTGCAAGGGGAGAAGGCGGTTTATGAGTTTTTAACGGCGTATGGAACTAGCCCTGCGCTGGGGTTTGAGGAGATCAGGAATGTGCTCGAGAGATTCAATGCAATCAGGGAAGAGGGTGCGGATTTTCCTGGAAAGGCTAGATTTTTGAAAGAGACCATTAATAAACTGATTAAGGATGGAAAACTTAAACTAACCAAAAACACAGAAAATAGCGAAAAAACCAGAATTGTGGAAATAAATATAGAAAAGGGAGGTAGCGATGAATATAAAATAAAAGAGGCAGAGAAAAATAGAGGTAAATACTTAGAAAACCTTGCAGGTCAAGAACATAAATATCCAGGCGTTTGCTTGCCAGGCAGTAAAATATGCAAAGAAGTATAGTTTTTCTCTATTTTTCTGCTTTTGCTTGCATTGTCTTTGCAAGCTGCCAAGCTTTCCCCAAGAAACCACTCACGACGGAAGAATGGGCAGCGCGCCGCCATCCACCTAGCGACAAGGGCCCGCTGCCTGAGGGGTGCAAGCCCGTCAAGTATAGAGGTGGCTACTACCCTATCACGGAAGCTTTTGAAGGTTCTGGCCGTCACTGCGTCATTCATGACTTTGTGCAGCGTAAAGCGCGTGACTGGATCGAAGGGGGAATAGAACGTGGTAACCCACGAGGTGCAATTTTAGATTTCTACCACAGTAATAATGCTGACCTTGATTTGCGAGGACATCTTGTTACAGGAAGACCATTTAATAATAATAGCGGCATTGGAATATTATCTGGTGGAGAGGTAGTTTTCAATCTAAGAGTTCATAATGGAATAATAGAAACTCCAGGTCTATCGGGTATTGGCGTAGAACTTTCTCCTAAATTGGGTGCACGCAATAGAATTGAGAAACTGGAGGAAGACTTTCCTGTAATAGAAAATTCCAGATGGAACATCGAAACCCAAAAATTCAATAAAATCCCTTGGGATTATTTCCCTCCCACCTTCTACACCGCAGAAAACCTCCAAATCAAATCCGGCGGCCGCGCCGTCATCATGGCCGGCTCCGACAACGTGGTGCGCAACAACACCATCGAGGTCGATGGCCGCACCGCCGTCTATCTGTACGGCCCGCGCTCGCTGGTGGAGGGCAATACCTTCATCGTGCACATGGACCCGCGCGACAAGGCCCCGCTGCCCGCCATCCTCAAGCTGCGCGATGCCGATGGTTCCATCATCCGCAACAACCGCTTCATCGTGAAGCGCAGCGGGCTGTTCAGNATGGCCGGCTCCGACAACGTGGTGCGCAACAACACCATCGAGGTCGATGGCCGCACCGCCGTCTATCTGTACGGCCCGCGCTCGCTGGTGGAGGGCAATACCTTCATCGTGCACATGGACCCGCGCGACAAGGCCCCGCTGCCCGCCATCCTCAAGCTGCGCGATGCCGATGGTTCCATCATCCGCAACAACCGCTTCATCGTGAAGCGCAGCGGGCTGTTCAGAAAGAAGGAAGAGGAACCCCAGGCAGGCATCAACCTGCTGGAGTCCAAAGGCGTTGTGATCGAAGGCAATGTGTTTGAAGAGATCACATTGCCGGTGCGCAAGGATGCAGCCAGTACCACAACGGAGAGTGGAAACATTTCAAAAGGCAGCCCCTGATGGAATGGAGGTATTCGACGGCCATATGCGGCAACCCACTCAACCGGATCGATACCACGGGCTGTACCAGGAGGACATGCACTACTACAGGTCTTCTTCCTGGCCCTGGCCGCCGACCTGGACTACGAGCCGGGGCGCGCATCACGGTGCTGGCTTCGCAGTATGTGGAGACAACCTGTCCGACGACAGAGGAACCACGCTGCCCCAGTACGCCAACGACAACGTCAACAGCGTGGTGGGCAACCTGAGCCCGCAACTGAACAACCTGCTCAACGCCAGCCGGCTGGGCAACCCGGCCCAGCCCTGTGCCGAATACCAGTTCCTGGGCGAATTCCTGCACTCCTACCTGGACACCTTCAGCCACCGGGACAAGGACAACCGGCCGTTCGATGCCATCAGCGTGAAGCTGGGCATAGGGCATGGGTTTGCGGGGTCCGAGCCGGATTACACCTATGACGAGGACATGCCAATACTGGGGAATATGCCTGACCCAGAGGTGCCTTATTGGGACAAGCGGGAGTATCGATCGCTGCAAGGGGAGAAAGCGGTTTATGAGTTTTTGACGGCGTATGGAACTAGGCCTGCGCTGGGGTTTGAGGAGATCAGGAATGTGCTCGAGAGATTCAATGCAATTAGAGAGGAAGGGAAAGAATTTCCAAAGAAGATCGATTTCCTGCAAAAATCCGTTAATAGATTCATTGCCAATGGCAAATTAAATCCAAAAGGAAAGAATGACAAAGAAAATCAAGAAATAAATTTTCTTGATAAGATGAGCGAAAAATATGATAAAGATCAGGCGCAAATCAATAGAGAGATTTTTCTAGGAAATCTTATCGGACAGGAAGAAAAATACCCAGGGGTTTGCCTTCCGGGGAGCAGCGTATGCAAAGAGGTATGATCACTCTATTCTTGATGCTTAATTCCGCACTATTGATTGAATGTCATTCAAATCAAAAAAAACAGCCAACAACAGAAGAATGGGCGGAGCGTCGTCACCCACCTAGCGATACTTCCCCCCTACCGGAAGGGTGCAAAGCGATTAAATATCTCGGAGGCTATTACCCTATAGCAGCGGCTATTAGAGGCAATGGCCGCTATTGTGTAATTCACGATTTTATACAGCGAAAGGCCATTGACTGGATAGAGGGTGGAACAGTGCATGGCTCACCCACGGATAGTCAAGGCAATGGAAGCGTACTGACTTTTTACAAAAGCAGTCTATCTGAATTGGATTTGAGAGAACATCTAATCTCCGGTAGACCATTTAAGAATGTAAATGGAATAGGAATATTGGGCAATGATCAAGTTTTTTTAAAAGTTCATAACGGAAAAATAGAGACTCCTGGGGTTTTTGGCATAGGTGTTGAGATGGCGCCAAATATTATGATAAATAAAAGAATGAAAATGCTAACAGAAGACACTGCTGTTACAAAAGAATCCAACTGGAACCCGGAAACCGAGGCTTTTAACAAAATACCTTGGGATTATTTCCCTCCCACCTTCTACACCGCAGAAAACCTCCAAATCAAATCCGGCGGCCGCGCCGTCATCATGGCCGGCTCCGACAACGTGGTGCGCAACAACACCATCGAGGTCGATGGCCGCACCGCCGTCTATCTGTACGGCCCGCGCTCGCTGGTGGAGGGCAATACCTTCATCGTGCACATGGACCCGCGCGACAAGGCCCCGCTGCCCGCCATCCTCAAGCTGCGCGATGCCGATGGTTCCATCATCCGCAACAACCGCTTCATCGTGAAGCGCAGCGGGCTGTTCAGNATGGCCGGCTCCGACAACGTGGTGCGCAACAACACCATCGAGGTCGATGGCCGCACCGCCGTCTATCTGTACGGCCCGCGCTCGCTGGTGGAGGGCAATACCTTCATCGTGCACATGGACCCGCGCGACAAGGCCCCGCTGCCCGCCATCCTCAAGCTGCGCGATGCCGATGGTTCCATCATCCGCAACAACCGCTTCATCGTGAAGCGCAGCGGGCTGTTCAGAAAGAAGGAAGAGGAACCCCAGGCAGGCATCAACCTGCTGGAGTCCAAAGGCGTTGTGATCGAAGGCAATGTGTTCGAGCAGATCGCCGTGCCGGTGCGCAAGGATGCGGCCAGCACCACGACGGAGTACGGCAACGCCGTGGATTCTCGCTAGGAGACGATGCGCGGGCCCTGCCTGCAGGCTCAGCGCAGGGGCAGCTGCACCACATGCGCGGTGGGCATGACATCGCCGAACACATCCTCGATCTCGGCCAGCGCGGCACGGTGCAGGCTGTCGGCGTCCACGGATTCGCCATTGCTGCGCGTGATGGCACGTGTGGCCACGGCGTCGCTGGCCACGACGACCTCGAAGCCCAGCGGCGCGGCATCGCGTGCGGCGCCGGCCACGCAGGCGTGCGTCATGAGGCCGCAGATGACCACGGTGGTGATGCCACGCGCGCGCAGCTGGTCGGCCAGGTCGGTGCCGACGAAGGCGCTGACGCTGCGCTTTTGCACCACGGTGTCGCCCGCGCGCGGCTGCAGGCCGGGGTGGAACTGGACGGTGCTGCCATTGACGGCGAACACGGGTGCACCTTCCGGGGCAATGTGCTGGATGTGGAACACGGCAACCTGCCCGGCATCGGCCCATTGCAGCAGGCGCCGTGCCTGTTCCAAGGCCTGCGGGCCGCGCGGGATGGGCAGGCGGCCGCTGAAGTACTCGTTCTGGAAGTCGATGACCAGCAGCGCCGTGGCACCCCGTGGCAACTGGCTGCGCCCCGGCGCGCCTGACAGGGCGCGGAGGGTGGGATGGCTGGTGGATTGGGTGGCCTGGCTGGCCTGTTCTGCGAGGGACATGCAGCGCTCCTGGAAACGGGAAGTGGTTGATGCCTGCAGTCTAGAAACGCACAGGGCCCACCACAACGCCATGGAGCGGCCAGCATCTGTGCAGGTTCTGCACAGATCACCCATGCTTTGAAAAATGCCCCATCTCTGTGATGGCGCAAACGGCCTTGGGCCTTGCATCGCTCCAACCGGCTGCGTGCCGGTGAAGGTGGCGATGCCGCGTTGAACCATGGCCTGCGGCCCTCCCGATCGCGGAAGGGCCGCAGGCCGGCACGGCGCTAGTTCTGCAGCTGCTGCCAGACCTTGTCCAGCCGCTTGATGCTGACCGGGTAAGGCGTGCGCAGCTCCTGGGCGAAGAAGCTCACGCGCAGCTCCTCCAGCATCCAGCGGTACTCCTGCATGCGCGCATCGATGTGGCCCTTGCGCTCGGCCACCAGGCGCCAGTAGCGCTGCTCCAGCGGGCGCAGCTCGGCCAGGCGGCTGGCGTCGCGCGCAGGGTCGGCGCGGTACTTGTCCAGCCGGCTGGTGATGGCCTTGAGGTAGCGCGCGTAGTGCTGCAGCTGGGTCCAGGGCGCGGCTGCGATGAAGTTCTTGGGCACCAGGCGCTGCAGTTGCTGGGCGGCGTCGGCCGTGGCGTCGGGCGCGTTCTTGGTGTCCTTGATCTTGCGCTGGGCCGCCGCGTACTCGACCAGGATGGTGGAGGCCATGCGCGCCACCTCGTTGGCGATCAGCGTCAGCCGGCCGCGCCCGTCCTGCACGCGCTGCTTGAACTGCGCGTCGTTGGTGGGCAGCGGCTCCTGCAGGAAGGCGCGGTCTATGGCCACGTCGATGATCTGCTCGCGCAGTTCCTCCTGCGTGCCCAGCGGCATGTAGGCGACGGCCATCTTCTGCAGGTCTGGAATGTTCTTTTCCAGGTACTTGAGCGCGTCGCGGATCTGCAGCGCGAACAGGCGGCGCAGGCCCACGCGGTGGCGCGCGGCCGCGACCTCGGGCTCGTCGAAGACCTCGATGCCGACGGCATCGCCATGGTCGATCAGCGCAGGGAAGCCGATCAGCGTCTGCCCGCCCCGGCCGATCTCCATCAGCTCGGGCAGCTCGCCAAAGCTCCATTCCTTGTAGCGGCTGTCGGCGGGCTGGCTGGGCTTGGCATTCCTGGCAGGCACGGCCTGGTCGGGCTTTTCCGCCTTGGCAGCGGGCGCAGGCTTCCTGCCGGTTTCGGGTGCGGTAGCAGCGTTGGCAGCGGGTGCAGCAGGGGCCTCCGTGACCGACGCCACCTTCAGCGCGGCCAGCGCCTGGAAGGCGCCGCGCGCCTTGGCGCCCAGTTCGGCCTTGAGCGCGCCCAGGTTGCGGCCCTGGCCCAGTTGGCGTCCATGCTCGTCCGTGATGCGGAAGTTCATGAACAGGTGCGGGCTGAGCATGTCCAGCTTGAAGTCGGCGCGCTTGACGTCCAGCGAGGTCTCGTCGCGCACCTGCTTGAGCAGGGCATCGATCAGCGATCCCTGGCCCCAGCGCTCGGGCGTGGTGAAGAGTTCGGCCAGGCGCTGGGCGCTTTCGGGCAGGGGCACGAAGCGGCTGCGCGGGCGCTGCGGAAGGCTCTTGAGCAGGGCCTGGAGCTTGTCCTTGAGCATGCCGGGCACCAGCCATTCCACGCGCTCGTCGCTGACCTGGTTGAGCACGAACAGCGGCACGGTGACGGTGATGCCGTCACGCGCGTCGCCCGGGCTGTGCAGGTAGCTGGCCGTGCAGTCCACGCCGCCGAGCTTGACCACCTTGGGAAAGGCCTGGGTGGTGATGCCGGCAGCCTCGTGGCGCATCAGTTCGTCGCGCGACAGGCGCAGCAGGTCGGCGTTTTCCTTGGCCGCCTCGCGGAACCAATGGTCGAAGGTGGCGCCGCTGAACACGTCCTTGGGGATCTGCTGGTCGTAGAAGGCGTAGATCAGCTCGTCATCGACCAGCACGTCCTGGCGGCGGCTCTTGTGCTCCAGCTCCTCGACCTTGCGCACCAGCTTGAGGTTGGCGGGCAGGAAGTGCCAGCGCGTGTCCCACTGCCCCTCCACCAGGGCCTGGCGGATGAAGATCTCGCGCGCAGACTGCGGATCGATGCGGCCATAGCTCATGCGCCGGCCGTTGTAGACCACCAGGCCGTAGAGCGTGGCGCGCTCCAGCGCCACCACGTCGGCCTGGTTCTTGGACCAGTGCGGATCGAGCAGCTGCTTCTTGAGCAGGTGGGCGCCGACTTCCTCCAGCCACTGCGGATCGATGGCGGCGATGCCCCGGCCGTACAGGCGCGAGGTTTCCACCAGCTCGGCCGCCACGATCCAGCGCCCCGGCTTCTTGGACAGGTGGGCGCCCGGGTGCGGATGGAAGCGGATGCCGCGCGCGCCCAGGTAGGCGTCGCTTTCATCGCCCTTGTAGCCCAGGTTGCCCAGCAGGCCGGACAGCATGGACAGGTGCACGGCGTCGTAGCCCGCAGGCTCGGTGTTGACCTTCCACTTGTGCTCGTTGACCACGGTCAGCAGCTGCGAGTGGATGTCGCGCCATTCGCGCACGCGGCGGATGTTGATGAAGTTCTGGCGCAGCAGCTGCTCCCACTGGCGGTTGCTGAGCTTGTGCGAGGGCTCGTCATCCGTGCCGGGACCGGTGTCCTGCGGATGGAAGGCCGCCAACGCCTCGGCCGCCGGGGCGGCCACGCTCTGCCCGCCGCTGCGCTGGGCCACGGGCAGGAAGGCGGCATTGCGCGCCGACGGCTTGGCAGCCGGTGCCTGGGCCGTGGCCATTTCCTTGCGGCTCTTGGCAACCACCTTGCCACCGCGCGCATCCTGCAGCCATTTCCACAGGCGCAGGTAGCCGCTGAATTCGCTTTTCTCGTCGTCGAACTTGGCGTGCTGCTGGTCGGCCTGCTGCTGGGCCTCCAGCGGCCGGTCGCGCACGTCCTGCACGGACAGGGCGGAGGCGATGACCAGCACCTCGGCCACGGCGCCGCGCGTGCGCGCCTCCAGGATCATGCGGCCCACGCGCGGGTCCAGCGGCAGGCGCGACAGCTCGCGGCCCATGGGCAGCAGCTCGCCGCGCTCGTCCACGGCGCCCAGCTCGCCCAGCAGCTGGTAGCCGTCGGCAATGGCACGGCCCGAGGGCGCTTCGAGGAAGGGAAAGTTCACCACGTCGCCCAGGCCCAGCGACTTCATGCGCAGGATGACGCCGGCCAGCGAGGAGCGCAGGATTTCAGGGTCGGTGAAGCGCGCGCGCGTGCCGAAGTCGGCCTCGTCGTACAGGCGGATGCAGATGCCGTTGGCCACGCGGCCGCAACGGCCGGCGCGCTGGTTGGCCGCTGCCTGGCTGATGGGCTCGACCAGCAGCTGCTCGACCTTGCTGCGGAAGGAATAGCGCTTGACGCGCGCCGTGCCCGCATCGATCACATAGCGGATGCCGGGCACGGTCAGCGAGGTCTCGGCCACGTTGGTGGCCAGCACGATGCGCCGGCCCGTGTGGCTGTCGAAGATGCGGTCCTGCTCGGCCTGCGACAGGCGCGAGAACAGCGGCAGCACCTCGGCATGGCGCAGCACGGGCTGCTGTGCCAGGTGCTTGCGCAGGTGGTCGGCCGCCTCGCGGATCTCGCGCTCGCCGGGCAGGAAGACCAGGATGTCGCCACCCGCGCCGCCGGCCCACAGCTCGTCCACGCCTTCGGCGATGGCGTCGTTGAGGTCATGGTCGCGCTTTTCCTCGAACGGGCGCCAGCGCATCTCCACGGGGTAGGTGCGGCCCGAGACCATGATCACCGGCGCAGGCCCCTTGGGTCCTTCGAAGTGCCTGGCAAATCGCTCGGCATCGATGGTGGCCGATGTCACCACCACCTTGAGGTCGGGGCGCCGGGGCAGGATCTGCTTGATGTAGCCCAGCAGGAAGTCGATGTTGAGGCTGCGCTCGTGGGCCTCGTCGATGATCAGCGTGTCGTAGGCCTTGAGCAGCGGATCGGTCTGCGTCTCGGCCAGCAGGATGCCGTCCGTCATCAGCTTGACCGAGGCGTCCTTGGACAGCCGGTCCTGGAAGCGCACCTTGTAGCCCACCACATCGCCCAGCGGCGTGTTCAGCTCCTCGGCAATGCGCTTGGCCACCGAGCTGGCGGCAATGCGGCGCGGCTGCGTGTGGCCGATCAGGTGGCCGCGCACCTGGCCCTTGTCGTCGGGCGTGGCGTTGACCTTGCCCCGGCCCAGCGCCAGCGCGATCTTGGGCAGCTGCGTGGTCTTGCCCGAGCCCGTCTCGCCGCACACGATGATGACCTGGTGCCGGTCCATGGCCTCCATGATTTCCTCACGGCGGGCGGATACGGGCAGGGATTCAGGGAAGCTGATCTTCAAAGGCATAAGGGGCTGGATTATCCCCGCGCCATGCCGGCGGCGCCACGCGGCTGCAGATTTCCATACGCCGGCCCTGTGCCGCCCGCATGAAAACCCCCGCATGCCAGGGCCTTCGCCAAGTCAGGCCAGCGGCATGCAAGGCATTGCGCACAATCGGCGCTCGCCTTGCCGCCCGCTCCCGGCGCTGGCCGCCTCACCCGCCTTCCTCGATCTGCTCCCCATGGTTACTCTTGCCGCCCTCGTCATCCCGCTACTGGCCCTGTGGCTGTGGTGGCCCGTCCGCCTGATGCCGCGCCGCGCCCGCCTGATGGCGGCCGTCGCCACGGCGGCCCTGGGCTGCACGCCCGCCCTGCTGCTGGTGCTGCTGCGCGAGGGCACGGTCGAGTACCGCACGCTGGCCTATCTGCAGGTGCCGGGCGGCTGGGTGCTGGCCCTGCTGCTGATGCTGGCCGTCTTCATCGTGCTGCGCGACGGCCTCTGGGCGCTGGCCGCCGTGGCCCGGCGCGAGGACTGGAAGCAGCGCCTGCACGCACCGCTGCTCACGGCCGGCGCACTGGCCCTGGCGGGCCTGCTGTCGGCCTGGGGCGTGGCCAATGCGCTGCGCCCGCCCGAGGTGCACGAACGCACGCTGCGCCTGCCCGGCCTGCCCACCGGCCTGGAAGGCCTGCGCGTGGCCGTGCTGGCCGACATCCACGCCAGCCCCATCAACAACGCGCGCTATGTGCAGACCATCGTGGACCGCACGCTGGAGGCGCGGCCCGACCTCATCGTGCTGCCCGGCGACATGGTGGACGGCGACGTGGGCAGCGGCCGCGCCAACGTCGCGCCGCTGGCGCAGCTCAAGGCACGCCACGGCGTCTGGGCGGCGCCCGGCAACCATGAGTACTACAGCGGCTACGACGCCTGGATGGCCGAATTCCGCCGCCTGGGCCTGAACCTGCTGGAAAACCGCATGCAGCTGATCGATGTGCAGGGCGCGCGCCTGGCGCTGTCGGGCATCGGCGATCCGGCCTATGGCCGCCTGTCGCGCCAGAACACCGACCCGTCCGTGCCCGAAGGCGTGCCGCCCGACATCGACACCGTGGCCCGCCAAGCCAAAGAGGCTGGTGCGCAATACCACCTGCTGCTGGCCCACCAGCCCAAGACCGCCCGCGACAACGCGGCCCACGGCGTGGGCCTGCAGCTGTCGGGCCATACGCACGGCGGCCTGATCCTGGGCATGGACCAATGGCTGGTGGCGCCCGCCAATGACGGCTTTGTGCGCGGCGAGTACGAGGTCGGCGCCATGAAGCTCTTCGTCAGCGCCGGCGCAGGCCTGTGGGCCGGCTTTGCCGTGCGCCTGGGCGTGCCGGCCAGCATCGACCTGCTGGTGCTGCGCGGCGCCTGACCTTCAGGCCGCAGGCGCAACCGCTGCGCCCTGGATGCCGTGGCGCTGCAGTGCCTCGGCCACAAAGCCCGAGGCCTTGGCCTCTTCCACAAAGGCCGCCAGCACGCGCAGGGCCTCATCGCCCCGCCCCTTGGGCAGGCCCATGGCCTGCTGGATCACCATGAAGCGGCCCGGCAGCAGGCGCAGGCCGGGCAGGCGGGCGGCATCGGCCTCCAATTGCTGCTTGACGCCGGCGGCCACGTCGGCCGTCGATTCCACAAAGGCCTGCACCACGGCGGGCGAGGACACGGCGCGCTCTATCTGCGCATGCTTGAGCTCGCGGCTCAGGTACAGGTCATAGGCGCTGCCCTTGCCGACCACGACCGTGTGCCCGGCCCGGTCCACCTGGGCGTTGTCGGTCAGCGGCGAATCCTGGCGCACCAGGTAGCTGCCCTCGATCAGCACATAGGGTGCCGTGAAGCCGATGCCCGCGCCACGCACGGGGTCCACGGCAAAGAAGCCGAAGTCGGCCTCCTCGCGCGTGACGGCATCCACCGACTTGGCGGCCGTGTCGAAGACCACCAGTTCCAGCTCCAACCCCAGCTGCTGCGCAAAGCGCCGGGCCAGGTCGATGGACACGCCCGCAGGCCGGCCGTCGGCATCCAGCCGCGCAAGAATGGGATTGCCGGTGTTGATGGAGGCGCGGATGCGGCCAAGCGGCGCGAGGGTGGACAGCAGCTGGGAGGAATGGTTCATGGATGGCTTTCGAAGTGGCAGACAGAAGGGGCGGCGGTCTTCAAACCTTCATTGTCTGCGCACACGGCCGGTGCAAGGTCCGGGTGTCATCTCACCAGCGAGCATGGCTTGCCGGTATTGGGTCTTGGATTGCCATTGCGTCCAGCACTGGAATTGGGGTTGGACTTCATCGCAATCCCTGCTGGTCAAGCGGCATGAAATCCGCACACAACCCATTGTTATAAAAGGAAAAAACAACACCTTAAAATCAGACCATGTAGAGATCGTCTGAGGCAGAGAATGAACCTGGACAGCAAACTTCAGATATCGCTGAGCAAGCGCTCCGGCAACATCGTGCTCCGGCGTGATCTGAGCAGATTGGCAAGCGCTTCCCACCTCAGCGAGGCCTTGCATGACTTGGTCTCGGACGGCCGCCTGATCCGCCTGGGCGCCGGCATCTATGCCAAGGCAAGGCCCGACGCCAGCGGCGATCCGCAGTTGCTCGCCCCCAGCGATGAGCTGGTCAGGGAGGTGCTGGACAGACTGGGAATCAGGTTTCGCAGCGTGGATCTGGTCAACGAGGCGGGCCAGGCCACGCTGCTGATCGATGCAGGCAGCCAGCGCATCTCACGCAGGCTGAATCTGGGCGATGTCGCCGTGCGCTATGTCCGCAATCCCTCGGCACCTGATGAACCCGGCGAAACCTTGCCCGCAGACGTGAACGCCCTGCCCACCAAAGGTGTACGCCAGTTTGTCGAGCGGCTGGCCCGCACGCACCACATCCAACACCAGCGTACCGGACTGGACGACTATGCACAGGCAGTCACACGCGCTGCAGGAGATGAAGTGGAGCTCGACAGCACGGGCAAGCTGCTCGTGGCCTTGAAGAAAAAACATGTCATCAATGGCCGGCAGCTTGCCAGGCTGATGACCAATCACATGAGGGAGGTGCAGGATGTTCGATCCGTTCGGGGACTTCGAAAGCGCGGGCTACCTGCGCAACATTGAAGGACTGAAAGACGCCCGTGAGGTCAAGATCCAGGAACACCTCTTTTTCGAGGCCAACCTGGAAGAAGCACTTGCCTTTCTAGCAAGCATCCGGGGCCGGATTGGCTACCGCGATTTTTTGCGCGTTCACGCCATCCTGTTTTCCGACTTCTACCCCTGGGCCGGCCAGGACAGGCGTGCGCTGGGCGTGGGCCGGCTCGTCGGCAGGGGTGCAGGCCTGCAATTCGAAGTGTCAGAGCTGTGCCAGCGCGCCGTCGAATGGGGCCTGGACATGGGCAACGATGCAGGCACCCTGCGCGACAAACCTGGTGCTGTCATGGGCGCGTTTGCCTGGGGTCATCCCTTTCTCGACGGAAATGGACGCAGCATGCTGCTGATCCATGCCGAGCTGTGCCACCGCGCGGGCTTTGCCATCGACTGGCTGGCCTCCAACAAGGAGGCTTATCTGAAGGCACTGACCCAGGAGATCCAGAACCCGCAAGGCAGACACCTCGATGCCTATCTGCGCCCCTTGATCACCTCTGCCAACACGCAGACCACCTTGCTTGATCATCTGCGGGCATTGCCAGGGCTGAAGGGTCCGGGCGATGACGTGCATCGCCCGGACATGAACGTGGCATACCGGGCCGAAGACCAGGAAGCAGCCCAGTCCTATCTGGAGATGAAGCGCGCACGCGGCGAGCATGCCGCTTGACAGCGGTACAGCAACCCTCCCCCTCCCCTACCCCTCATTGACCAGCAACGACAGGGCATGCGCCTCGGTAGGCAAAGGCACATCCCAGCGCTGCAGCAGGCCGAGCAGGGCCGCGTTGGTCAGTGTGGTGTCGCGCGCGCGGTTGCGGGCCAGCAGGGTTGGGCGGCTGGCTTCCAGGTGCACGAGCTCCACGCGGGCGCCGTAGGCCAGGCACAGGTCCACGGTCTTGCCGCGCATCTGGCGCGACAGGTGGGTGGCGTTCCAGACGAAGGGCTGGCCCGCGCGCAGCAGGGCCTTGGCCTTGTCCACGGCGTGGTGGGCGGCCGCGCCCTCGTTCTGGCCGTGGCGCAGGCCCAGCTGCGTACGCGCATCGTCGAAGGAGACCACGGGCAGGTCGCCATGGTGGGCGGCCACCCAGGTGTTCTTGCCGCTGGCCGGCAGGCCGCACATGACGATGGCGCGCGAGCCGGCCTGCGCGTGCAGCGCATAGTCGGGATGCAGCTGCGCGCCGCGGAAGTAGCGCACCGCCGTCTCGTCCGAGGCAAAGCGGCGCGGCGTGCGCAGGCAGCCCTCTTCCAGCGCGAACTCGCGCACCAGCTCGATGTTGACCAGCACGGACGCAATGTCCGGGCAGATGCGCCCGCGCATGTCGGCCCGCGCCAGCAGGGTGAGCAGGTGCAGGTCCACCTGCCAGGACAGCTCGCGCACGATGAACTCGGGCGAGAGGCCGCGCCGCGAATCGGCAAAGGCGAAGAACGGCACCTGGTGCACGGCGATCAGCCGGCAGATGGCCTCGCGCTGGTCCACGGGCGCGCCGGCTTCCCAGAGCATGAGCCGCGCATCCAGCGCACCCCGGCGCGAATGGCCGGGCTGGCCGATGCGGCCGTCCTCGCCCACCACGGTGGTCGAGCACTTGGCCACGTCGTGCAGCAGCGCGGCCAGGAAGACCGTCTCGCACTCGGTGGCGGTGAGTGCCGCATGGTCGGGATCGGCCAGCAGCTCGCGCACCACCATCTGCGTGTGCGTCCAGACATCGCCTTCGGCGTGGTAGACCGGGTCCTGCGGCGTGGTTTTGGCCTGCTCCAGCTGGGGGAAGGCGGCCAGGCAGGCGGCGAAGTCGGGGTCGGCGCCGGGCTGCGGCACCAGGGACTGGATCTGTTTCCAGTTCGTCATGGCAATCTCCTTGCGATGGGTCTGCGCTGCAGGCCTCACCAGCTTTTTGAAATATCGGCCGCAAAGATGTCTGCGCCTTCGCGCAGCCCGTTGGGGACGATGGGCCGCTCGCTGTGGTGCGAGCCCGAGTCGAGGATGACCTGCACGAAGTCCGGCCGCACGAACTTGTAGCGCGCCACGGTCTGGCCGTCCTCCTCCACCTTGAGGTAGAGGCCTTCGGCCAGCTCGGAGCCGTCGGTCTGCCGCCAGCACAGCGGCAGGTCCAGCTTCTGGCGGGCCACCACCTGCTCGAAGGCCTGGCGCCAGCGCGCGCTGCGGCCCAGCGAGGGGGCCAGCAGCGCCAGCAGGTCCTGCATGCGCCGGGGCGCCGCCCCGCTGTAGAGCACGGGCACCGAGACCACGGGCACGCCGGCCAGCAGGGCATGGCGGCGCGGCGTGTCCAGGAAGCACTGCGCCGAGCGGTCCCAGATGTCGAACTCGCAGAACCAGTGCGGCAGCGCGTCGTAGAACAGCGAGTGCTTGGCATACATCCACTCGCCGAACACCTGGTAGCGGTCGTCCAGCAGGGACAGCAGCGCGCCCTCATGGGCCTGGGCCCATTGCTTGAAGAGGTTGAACTGGCGCTCGCGCCCGCCGGGCCGCTCGCTGTCCAGGTAGTGGCCGCGCGACTGCAGCAGCAGCTGGCCGTCGCCGGCAAAGCTCAGCGCGGCGTTGGCGCCGTCGAGCTTTTCCTCGACGACGATGTGCCGGCCGGCCAGCCGCTCATAGGGCACGGCGTCGTCCTGGTCGCCGGCCTGCAGGCGCGAGCCGCGCAGGTGCGGCGTGCGGGGGTACTTGAGGATCTCGATGCTCGAAAGAAAACGAGGGCCTGGAGAAATGGATGGGGTCATGTCGTGCTTTCCGAAAACGATGCAGCACCCCACGGCGCCATGCCATGGGGCGGGAAAAGCCGACGACGACGCCAGGCGCCGCAATGCAGGGGATACAGCGACAGCGCGGCCTGGCCCGTGGTGGCCGGGCCGGCAGGCTGTCGAAGGGGAAGATGGCAGGACTGTCGGGGCCGTCCGCAAAAAGGACGGTCAGCCGCAAGCCCTCAAAAGGCCACGCACCGCAGCGCACACGCAAAAGACATCCGGGGCAAGGCCAGGATCAGCGTATGACGAAGTCGTTCAGCAGGAAGCTGTGCGGCGGGGCATGGTGCACCTCGAAAGGGTGAGGGTGGATGGGAGGGGTGCGAGTCTATCGCCCGTTGCCCCGCAGGCACAAGCGGCTGCGCGCCATGCCGGGCCGATTGTTGGTTGCTAGCCACGCACGGCGGACTTGAAGGCGGCGCCCAGCGCATCCAGCGCTGCGCGCGGCCGGCCTTCGCGCACGCGGGTGTGCAGCAGCACCGGCAGGCGCGGCAGCGTGGGCAGGCCCAGGCGCGGGCCCACGTCCACGGCGCCCAGGGCCAGCATGCGCGGCGCCAGCGCGGCCACGCCCAGCCCCGCCATGACGGCGGCCGAGACAGCGGCCACGCCGCCGCCCACGAACACCTCGGTCCACGGCATGCGCGCCGTATCCAGCAGTTGCCCGGCCATGGCGCGCACGCCGCAGGGCTCGGCCAGCGTGGCCAGCGGCAGGGGCTCGCCCGCGCGGTGCTGCCAGCCGGGCGCGGCAAACCAGCCGAAGGGCTCCTCGGCCAGCAGCTCGCCGTCGTCACGCCCGGCATGCGTGCGAACGATCACCGTGTCGTACTCGCGCCGGTCGAATCCCTGCAGCAGCGGGCCGGACGATGCGATGCGGATGTCGATCAGCAGCTGCGGGTCCTGCGCATTCATGCGGGCGATCAGGGCCGGCAGCTCAGGCCCGGCCACGTGGTCGCTGATGCCGATGGTCAGCCGCTGGCGCGTGCTGACGGCCAGCGCCAGTGCGCGCTCATGGGCCTGCAGCAGTTCGCGCGCATGGGGCAGGAAGTCGGCACCCAGCGCCGACAGCTGCACGTGGCGCGGCGTGCGCTCGACCAGCCGGCAGCCCAGCCGCTGCTCCAGCCGCTTGAGCTTGAGGCTGACTGCGGCCTGCGTGGTCTGCATGGCTTCGGCCGCGCGCGTGAAGCTGCCCAGGTCCGCGATGTGCACGAAGCCTTGCACGGCATCCAGGTCCAGAGGTCGTTGAATCATTTCAATCCATTATTACTGATATCAGCAATCATGGCTTTTCAAAATATCTGGCGCGGCCTACCTTCGAGGCTCCCACAACGCAAAGCAACGCAACTCAACTCAACGCAAAGGAGCCACACCATGCCCATGACCCGGATCAACATGCGCGCCGGCAAGTCCCCCGCCTACCGCCAGGCCATCTGCGACAGCCTCTACCGCGCCATGCGCGAGACCTTCAACGTGCCGGAGGACGACCAGTTCATGACCATCACCGAGCATGACGGCGACAACTTCCGCTACGGCGCCTCCTACCTGGGCGTGGCGCGCAGCGACGATCTGGTGCTGGTGCAGCTCACGGTCAGCAACACCCGCAGCCTGGAGCAGAAGAAGGCGCTGTTCAGCCGCATCGCCGAGCTGCTGGTCGAAAGCCCCGGCCTGCGGCCCGAGGACGTGTTCGTCAACCTGGTCGAGGTGGACAAGGAGAACTGGTCCATGGGCCACGGGCTCGCGCAATACGCAACTTAAGACACGCGGATCGGCGCAACACCCACAGCGCCGCGCTCAGGTCGGCACCGCCAGCGCCGCCACGAATTGCTGGCCCACGGCGGTGATGATCTCGGCGCGCGCCGCCGTGCGCAGCTGCACCAGGGCGATCTGCCGGCTCTCGGCGGTCTGGGCAAGGGGCAGCACGCGCAGGCGCGGGTCGCCCTCCCAGCCATGCCGCGCCAGATTGGGCAGCATCGCCACGCCCATGCCGTCGCGCACCAGCTCCACGATGGTCTCGATGGAGTTGAGCTCCAGGAACTCCTGGGGCTTGGCGCGCAGGCGGCGCAGCGTGCGCTCCACCAGCTCGCCCGTGTGCTCGGTGCGGTCGAAGCGGATGAAGGGATAGCGCTCCACCATGTCGGCGGGCGCCGCGGGCCGGGCGGCGCGCGGCGCCAGCAGCACCATGGGCTCGGCATACAGCGGTGTCCAGACCAGCGAGGGGCGCTTGATGGCCGGGTTGTAGACCACCACGGCCGCATCCAGCTCATGGTTCTCCACCTGGGCGATCAGCCGGTTGGACTTGCCCGAGACCACATGCAGGTCCACCGCCGGATGGTGGCGCTTGAGCTCCAGCGTGGCGCGCACCAGCTGGCTCAGCGCCGAGACGATGGAGCCGAACTGCACGGTGCCGGCCAGCGGTGCGTCGGCCCGCGTGCCGTGCTTGGCCTGCTCGTACAGCGCCACCAGCTGGGTGGCAATGGGCACCAGCGCCCGGCCCTGCTCGTTGAGCGTGACCAGCTTGCCCTGGCGCGCGAACAGCTTGCGCTTGAGGTCGTTTTCCAGCGTGCGCATCTGCAGCCCCACGGCCACCTGGGTCAGCGCCACGCGCTGGCCTGCCGCGGTGAAGGAGCCCTCCGCCGCCACGGCCAGAAAAGTGCGAAGAATGCGCAGGCTTGGCATAAAAGTTTTGCTTTCAAGATTCGTAAGAAATTCCAGCTTTCACCAAACAGTTTCTATCATCAAAATCGCTGGCAACCGATAGCCGATCGTCCTGATCGCGCCCTCCCACTTCCCGGATTTCTGGAGATCTCCATGCCTGCACCCGTGTCCCGCCGCCTGCTCGTCTGCTGCGCCGCCCTGTTGACCTGCGCCACGCCCGGCTGGGCCGCGCCCGCCGCCGATGCCTGGCCCTCGCAGCCGCTGAAGATCATGGTGGGCTTTGCCGCCGGCGGTGCCAACGACATCGTGGCCCGCATCCTGGCCAAGGAGCTGCAGCAGCGCCTGGGCCAGAGCGTGGTGGTGGAGAACCGCGGCGGCGCGGGCGGCCTGATCGCCAGCGAAGTGGTGGCCAAGGCGCCCAAGAACGGCTACACGCTGCTGCTGGGCTCCATCGGCAGCAACACCGTGGCGCCCGTGCTGGCCAAGAAGCTGTCGTTCGACCCGCGCAAGGACCTGGAGCCCATCACCCTGGTGGCCGAATCCGGCAACGCGCTGCTGGTGAACGCCGCCCTGCCCTACAAGACGGTGCAGGAAATGATCGAGGCCGCGCGCAAGGCGCCGGGCAGCATCAACTACGCATCGTCGGGCAACGGCTCCACCCTGCACCTGGCCGGCGCGCTGTTCGCGCAGCAGGCCGGCGTGAACCTGGTGCACGTGCCCTACCGCGGCAACGGCCCGGCCATCACCGATGTGTCGGGCGGCCAGGTGCAGGCCATCTTCTCGGGCATTCCGCCTGCCATCACATCGGCCAAGACCGGCCAGACCCGCATCCTGGCCGTGACCACGAAGCAGCGCGTCAAGAACCTGCCCAACGTGCCCACCGTCGCCGAGGCCGGCCTGCCCGGCTATGCCTTCACGTCCTGGTACGGCCTGTTCACCACGGGCGGCACGGACCCGGCCATCGTCGAGCGGCTGGCCCAGGAAGTGCGCAAGATCATGGAGCGCCCCGAAGTGCAGGCCCAGTTCGAGGCCCAGGGCCTGGACCCCGAGACCAGCGACCCCAAGTCCTTCAAGCAGCAGATCGACCGCGAGCTGACACGCTGGAGCCGTGACGTGAAGACCATGGGCATCACCGCCGACTGAGGCAGGTTCTTTCATGCACGCCTCTTCCTCTCCCTTCACTCCCGGCAATCCCTACGACTCCAAGCGGGTGCCCGTGTTCGCGCGCAATGCCGTGTCCACTTCCCACCCGCTGGCGGCGCAGGCCGGCCTGCGCATGCTGTGGGCAGGCGGCAACGCGGTGGACGCGGCCATTGCGGCGGCGGCGGCCATGACCATCGTCGAGCCGGTGAGCAACGGCCTGGGCTCGGACGCCTTCTGCATCCTCTGGGATGGCAAGGAGCTGCACGGGCTCAACGCCAGCGGCCGCGCACCGCAGGGCTGGGCGCCCGAGTACTTCCACCAGCGCTACGGCCGCCAGGACAAGCCGCCGCGCCGGGGCGTGGACTCCATCACCGTGCCGGGCGCCGTCAGCGCCTGGGTGGCCCTGCACGAGCGCTTCGGCAAGCTGCCCTTTGACGCGCTGATGGAGCCGGCCGCCGAGATCGCCGAGCGCGGCTACCTGGTGCCGCCCGTGGTCCAGCAGAAATGGGCCGCAGGCGCGCCCGAGCTGCAATCGCAGCCGGGGTTCAGGGAAAGCTTCCTGCCCCGGGGCCGCGCGCCGGAAGTGGGCGAGCTGTTCCGCTTTCCCGCCGCAGCGCGCGCCCTGCGCGCCATTGGCGCCACGCGCGGCAAGGCCTTTTATGAAGGCGAGATTGCCCGGGCCGTGACCTCGTTCGTGCAGCAGCACGGCGGCTGCCTGGGCATGGCCGACATGGCCGCGCACGAGGTGCAATGGGTGCAGCCGCTGGCCAAGGACTATCGCGGCCACACGCTGCACGAGATCCCGCCGGGCGGGCAAGGCATTGCCGCGCAGATCGCGCTGGGCATTCTGTCCAACTTCGACCTGGCCAGCCTGCCCGTGGATGGCGTGGCCTCCCAGCATCTGCAGATCGAGGCCATGAAGCTGGCCTTTGCCGACATCTACCGCTACGTGGCCGATGCGGACATGGAGGTGACGCCCGCACAGATGCTCGACGACGCCTACCTGGCCTCGCGCGCCAGGCTCATCGATCCGCGCCGTGCGCAGGACTTCAAGGCCGGCAACCCCGTGCGCGGCGGCACCATCTACCTGACGGCGGCCGACGAGAACGGCATGATGGTCAGCTTCATCCAGAGCAACTTCTCGGGCTTTGGCTCGGGCGTGGTGGAACCGAGCTTCGGCATCAGCCTGCAAAACCGCGGCCACGGCTTCGGCACCGACCCCCAGCACCCCAACCGCGCCAACCTGGTGGGCCCGGGCAAGCGCCCCTTCCACACCATCATTCCGGCCTTCCTGACCCGCGACGGCCAGCCCGTGATGAGCTTCGGCGTCATGGGCGGCAACATGCAGCCCCAGGGCCACATGCAGACTGTGGTGCGCATGCTGGACTACCGCCAGTCGCCCCAGGCGGCCTGCGATGCGCCGCGCTGGCGCGTCAACGAAGGCCTGTCCATCAACGTGGAAGGCGGCATGGACCCGTCCACCATCGCCGGCCTGCAGGCGCTGGGCCACCAGGTGGAGGTCATCCACGACCCCTACCAGGACTTCGGCGCCGGCCAGTTCATCTGGCGCATGGGCGATCCCGCCGTGGAGGGCTACCAGATCGCCAGCGACCCGCGCCGCGACGGGCTGGCGGCCGGGTACTAGAGGAACGGAAAAATGCGCGCGGCGGCTACTCCGCGCGCAGACGCCCCTGGCGGGTCAGCCGCGCCGCCAGCGCGGCTTCTTCGCTGACCAGGCGCTGCAGCACGGCCGCGCTGGCCGGGAAGGGCTCGCTGCCCAGCTCGCGGATCAGGCGGCTGAACTCCGGGTCGGCCACAGACTGGGAGATCCAGCCATACAGGCTGTCCACGCTGGCCGTGGGCGCACCCTTGGGCGCGAACACGCCCACGAAGGTGGTGGCATCGAACACCGGCAGGCCCAGCTGGGCCAGGTCGGGCACATCGGCCAGCCCGCCCCCGGCGCGCGGCCCCAGCACGAACAGCGCGCGCAAGGCGCCGCTCTTGATATGCGGCGTGGAGCTGGTGATCTGGTCCACCACGGCATCGATCTGCCCGCCGATCAGATCGACCAGGGCCGGCCCCGATCCCTTGTAGGGCACGGGATTGACGCGCACCTTCACCGCATCTTCCAGCTGCAGCACGGCCAGGTGATTGGGCGAGCCCGGGCCGGCATGGCCCACGGTCACGCTGCCATCCCTGGCCTTCATCGCCTTGATGAAATCGGCAGCGGTCTTGAAGCGCGCGTCGTTGGCGCGCACCACCACGACCACGGGCGTGCGGCTGACCACGGCAATGGGCGCAAAGCTGTCGGCGCGGTAGGGCAGCTTGATCATCTCGGGCAAGGTGCCCAACTGGCCCGGCGTGGCCACCAGCAGCGTATGCCCGTCCGGCTCGGCGCGCGCCACCCAGCCCGAGCCCACGGCACCACCGCCGCCCGCACGGTTGTCCACGATCACGGACTGCCCCGCATGCCGGGCCAGCGGAATGCCCAGCGTGCGGGCCACGATGTCCACGTTGCCGCCCGGCGCAAAGGGCACGACCAGCGTGAGCGGCTTGGCGGGAAATGCGCGCGCCTGCACTGCCGATGCAGCCGATGCCGCAGCCAGCGCCGCGAAAGATACCGCCGTGCGGATAAAGCCTCTGCGGTCCGATGTGATTCGATTCATTTTCTCTGTCTCCTGCTATTTGAAAATCAATGACCCCAATACAGGCACGCGGGGTTATCGACCAATACCGTGTGCCTGTGTTCCTCTGGAACCCAATCCACCAGTGCCTGCGCCAATTCGCCAGCGGAATTCGAACGGGCCTTTATTCCGGGATGCGGCCAGTCCGACCCCCATACGATCCGGTGCGGATTGGCCTGCACCAGGGCATGTGCAATGGGAGTCACGGCCGGGTCCACGGCCGATGCCGTTGCCGATATCCGGTAGGCGCCCGAGAACTTCACCCAGGCCCGCCCTTCCTTCATCAGCGCCTGCAGGTTGCAGCTGCCCGGCCCGCCGGCGCCCAGCTGGCGCGACGGGTGGCCGAAGTGATCCACCACCACGGCCACGCCCATGTCGGCCACGCGCTGCGCCAGGCCAGGGTCGTCATCCACATTCACCAGCAACTGCATGTGCCAGCCCAGGCCCCGGATGCGGTCGGCCACGGCCCGCAGGCTGGAGACGGAGACCCCGCCCGAAAACAGCGCATTGCACCGAGCGCCGCGCACGCCCAGGGCGTGCAGCGCTTCGATCTCCGCATCCGGCGTGTCCTCGTAGATCACGGCCACGCCACGCATGCGGCCCGCTTCGGCATGGCGCAGCGTCTGCTTGAGAAGGCCGTGGTCGCGGCCATACACGCTGGGCTGGACCAGAACGCAGCGGGCCACGCCCAATGGGCGAAAGGCTTTCCAATAATCGTCCATGGACGCGACAGCCGGCGTATAGGCGCGTTCCGCAATCAACGGAAAATCATCGGAACGACCAAATACATGGAAATGGGTATCACAGGAATTTTCTGGAAACAGATATTGTTCCGTTGGATTTTCGACTGCGTCGCAATCAACGGCACAGCGGTTGAAACTGGGTGAATTCATGGGCATTCATTTCAAAGCTGGTGCATTGTCGTGACGCACGTAAAATTCAGTCAAGCTCATCTTTGTCATCATCAAAATGAACAGCATTCAACATGCAGACGGCGCGCCTCGGGCCCCGGTCAACCTGCGCAGCATCGACCTCAACCTGCTGGTGATCTTCGAGGCCCTGGTGGAGGAACGCAGCGTGGGCAAGGCCGCCGCGCGGCTGGGCATCACCTCCTCGGCCGTCAGCCATGCGCTGCGCCGGCTGCGCACCCAGTTCAACGACCCGCTGCTGCTGCGCACGGCCGAAGGCATGTCGCCCACGCCCGAGGCCGTGCGCCTGGCGCGCAGCTTCCGCAAGGCCTTCAGCGAGATCGAAAGCGCCATCGAGGTCAGCAAGGGCTTCGATCCGGCCACGGCGCGGCGCAATTTCCACCTGCGCCTGTCCGACTACGTGGGCGTGCTGCTGCTCCCGCAGCTGTGCATCCATCTGCGTGCGGTGGCGCCGGGCATCAGCCTGTCGGTGCAGTCCTTCGACGGCCGCCAGCCCTCGGACCGCGTCGAGTACGAAGGCGTGGAAATCCGCCTTTCCGTCTCGCGCGGGCGCTCGGTGCTGTCGGCGTCACGCCGCCTGCTGGACGACCAGTGGATGGTGCTGATGCGCAAGGACCATCCGGCCGCCGCCTCCCCGCTCACCCTGGAAAAATACCTGGAGCAAGGCCACCTGAAGGTCACGGGCGTGGGCAGCAGCATCGTGGATGAACTCCTGGCCGAGCGCGGGCTGGCGCGGCGCGTGATGTTCCAGGTGCCCACTTGGCTGGGCATGGTGCCCGTCATCGAATCCACCGACCTGGTGGCCGCCATGCCCGCGCACTGGATGCACAGCGTGCTGTCCGGCTCCAACTGCGTGGCGCGCCCCATGCCCCTGCCCGAGCTGGCCCTGTCCATCGACGCCGTCTGGCATCCGCGCAACGACCATGACGCGGGGCACAAATGGTTCAGGGAGCTGATCCACCAGATCTTTCAGGAGGCGTACAGCAAGTCACAGCGCGGATATATACTTTGATACATACCAGCAGGAGGAATCACCGTGACGCAGACTGCCAAGCTTTTCACCACCGGTCGCAGCCAGGCCGTGCGCCTTCCCTATGAATTCCGGTTCGAGGAAAAAGAGGTCTACATACGTCGCGACCCCATCACGGGCGACGTGATCCTGTCGCGCCGTCCCGACTCATGGCAAGAGTTCTTTGCGCTCGACGCCACCACCGACGTGCCGGCCGATTTCATGGACACCGCTGACCGAGCGCAGCCAGAGTCAGGCCGCGATCCGTTTGCCGACGAAGGCAGTACGCGATGACACGCTACCTGCTGGACACCAACATCGCCAGCCACATCATCAAAGGCGATATCCCTGCCGTGCGCGAACAGCTGGTTCGCGTACCCATGCACCAGATCGCAGTGTCGGCGGTCACGCAGGCCGAACTGATGTACGGGGTCGCCAAGCGCGGCCACCCTGCCGGGCTGTCGCTGCGGGTGACAGGGTTCCTGGCCCGCGTCGAGGTGCTGCCCTGGACGGCCCAGGTGGCCGATGCCTACGGCCACCTGCGCGCCGCCTGCGAGGCGGCCGGCATCACGCTGGCCTCCATGGACATGATGATTGCCGCGCACGCCCTGCTCCTGCAGCAGCAGGCCGCGCAGGCCGGCGAGCGCTCGGTACTGGTCACAAGAGACCGGGTGTTCAGCCGCATTCCCGAACCCGGACTGGCCATCGCGGACTGGACGACCGGCCCGGCTGGCTGAATCGGCGCTTAACCCAGCCCTCATGCTTTTCGGTGAAGATGCGGTCTTTCCGCCGCACAAGCCATGACACCAGAACAACATACTCCAGCGCTGCAGCGCCGCAACCTCGGCCTGCTCGTGGCCGCGCAATCGCTGGGGGGCGCGTCGCCGCCCATCATCATTTCGCTGGGCGGCCTGGTCGGCCAGCAGCTGTCCACCAATCCCACGGCCACCACGCTGCCGGTCAGCATCTACCAGCTGGGCCTGGCGCTGTCCACGCTGCCCGCGGCCTGGCTGATGCAGCGCATGGGGCGGCGCACGGCCTATGTGCTGGGTGCCATCCTGGGCGTGGTCTCGGGCGTGATCGCGGCCCAGGGCATTGCGCACTCCGATTTCGTGACCTTCTGCATCGGCACGGCGCTGGCGGGCTTTTACGCGGCCTGCGTGCAGAGCTACCGCTTCGCGGCCACCGACGCCATGACCGACCCCGCCGAGCAGGCGCGCGCCATCTCGCGCGTGATGATCGGCGGGCTGATCGCGGCCATCATCGGCCCGCAGGTGGTGATCTGGACGCGCGACGCCCTGCCCATGACGCCGTTCGCTGGCAGCTTCTACAGCCAGGCCGTTCTCGCCCTGCTGGCCCTGCCGCTGCTGCTGGGCCTGAAGCTGCCGCCGCCCCAGGCCCGCGCCGTGGCGGGCGAGGCCCGGCCGCTGGCCGAGATTGCGCGCACACCGCAGTTCATCGTGGCGGCTTCGGCCGGCGTGGTCAGCTACGGCCTCATGGCCTTTCTGATGACGGCCGCGCCCATGGCCATGGTGGGCTGCGGCCACACGGTGGGCGAGGCGGCGCTGGGCATCCAGTGGCATGTGCTGGCCATGTTCGCACCCAGCTTCTTCACGGGCCGGCTGATCGCGCGCTTTGGCAAGCGCCGCATCACGGCGCTGGGGCTGGTGATGATCGCGGCCTCGGCCCTGATGGCGTTGATGGGGCTGGAGCTGCTGCACTTCTGGGGCTCCCTGGTGCTGCTGGGCGTGGGCTGGAACTTCGGCTTCATCGGCGCCACGGCCATGGTCACCGAGTGCTACCGCCCTGCCGAGCGCGCCAAGGTGCAGGCGCTCAATGACTTCCTGGTCTTCGGCACCGTGGCCGTGGCCTCGTTCGGCTCGGGCCAGTTGCTGCACACGGCCGGCTGGGACGGCATCAACACCTGGCTGCTGCCCATCGTGGGCGTGGTGCTGCTGATGCTGGCCATGCAGGGACGGGGTCGCGGCGCGGGCGCGCCGGCCTGAAGCCCCGACCGGTCAATCGCCAGGGTCCGCACGGCGGCTGCCCAGCCAGAGAACGGCCACCCAGCCCAGCAGCGCCAGGGCCAGCAGCACGGACAGATGCCATAGCGCCGCCTCCAGCGGCGCGCCGGCCTGGTTCAGTCGCAGCGAGGCCTGGATGGCCGCCGTGCTGGGCGACAGCCAGCGCAGCGCCTGCAGCAGTTGCGGCAGGGCCTCGGCCGGCCAGCTGAAGCCGCCGACGAAGGCCAGCGGGATGGAGGTAAACAGCACCACCTGCATGGCGCGCTCGCGGTTGGCCAGCCACCAGCCCAGCAGCGCCGCCGCTCCCGCCACAGCCGGGACGAAGACGGCCAGCAGTGCCAGCGCGCCCCAGGGATTGCCGCCGCGCGGATAGTCGTGCCAGACGAAGATCCAGCCGAAGTAGTACAGGCCCGAGAGCCAGCCCAGCGTGCACAGCGCCAGCAGCCGCGCCAGCCAGGTGCGTGCCGGCGCCCGGTCCAACCCCTGCTCGCGCCAGGTTCCCACCAGCAGCGCGCCGCCCATGAGCAGTGTCTGCTGCAGGATGATGATGGCCACGGCGGCGACGACGAAGCTGCCGTAGCCTTCCGTCGGATTGAACAGGGCCTGCATCTGCAGGTTGACGGGCGAGCGGCTGGCCTGGGCCTGCAATGCGCTCTGTCCGCCGGCCGTCAGCCGCCGCAGCTCCACGCCTGCCGAGACCGTGCCAAAGGCCTCGGCAAAGCCGTACTGCACCTGCTTGGCGGCCAGCGGGTAGGCACCGTTGGCATAGACGGGGACCACGGCCTCTTCGCTGCGCACCACGCGGCGCTTGAGGTCGCGCGGCAGCAGCGCGTAGCCCATGACGCGGCCATCCAGCAGGGCCTGCTGCGCCTGGGCCTCGTCGCCCGTGACCAGGGTCACCTCGATGCGCGGGCTGGCCTGGGCAAAGCGCAGCATCTGGCGCGCCAGGCCGCTGCCGTCGTGCTGCACCACGGCCACGGGCACGCGCTGCACGACCTCCTGCCCATAGAACCAGGGATAGAAGAAGCCGTAGAGCACGGGTGCGCCCACCAGCAGCATGAGCACGCCCACGTCGCCGAACACGGCACGCAGGGCGCTGATGAAGTCTTGCGCAAAGCCCCTGGCCATCTCAGCGCCCTCCCCATTTGTCGGGGCGGGAAAGGCCGCGCGCCAGGCCTGCCGTGGCCAGCAGCAGCAACACCAGCGCGGCCAGCAGCAGTCCGGCCACCACGGGCAGGCTCTGCACGATGGGCGCGCCCATCTGCAGCTGCTCTATCTGCAGCCGCGCATAGTGGGTATAGGGCATGGACAGGGCCCAGGCACGTGCCGAATCCGGCATGGCCAGCAGCGGAAAGCCCACGCCGCTGAACGCAAAGGCCGGCGCCGACAGCAGGCCCGCCCCCGAAAGCGCCGTGCGCAGCGACAGCGTGAGCGCCGCCAGCAGCGCCCCCGCCGCCAGGCTCACGGCGATCAGCAGCAGCAGGGCCAGCGCCACCCAGGCCAGGCTGGCAGCGCCCTGCCCCGGATGCCAGCCCCGTCCGGCCGTGAGCCACAGCATGGCCAGCGTACCGCCCAGGCCCAGGCTGGCCCAGGACAGCGCCAGCTTGCCCGCCAAGGCGCCCGCAATGGCGCTCCAGCCGGGCTTTCCCGGGCCCGCAGCCTCGGCCATCCACTGGCCCAGCGTGCGGTCGCGCAGCTCGCGCCCCACGGACCAGGCGCCGGCCGTCATGCCCAGGATGTGCAGCAGCGCGGGAATCAGCGCCGCCGCCAGGAACTGCTCGTAATTGGTGGAGATGTTGAACAGCGACACCAGGTTGGTGCGTATGGGCTCCATGCGCACGCGCAGCGCCTGGGCCGGGTCGCCGCGCTTGGCACGGGCCTGCATTTCCACGCCGGCCGACAGCGTTCCCACCACCTGGCGCAGGTCGCGCTGGATCAGGCTGGAATGCGTGGCCAGCTGGGCGTTGTGCATGAGCACCACGTCGGCCCCCTGGCCCCGCTTGATGTCGCGCGCAAAGCCGGGCGGGATCTGCACCACGGCGTAGGCATTCATGGACTGCAGCGCCCATTGCGCCTCCGAGGCATTGAGCGCCTGCGACTGCACGGCCAGGCCCGGCGTGGCGTCCAGCATGCGCACCAGCTGGCGCGACAGGGCGCTGTGGTCCTGGTCCCAGACGGCGACGGGCAGACGCTGGACCAGGCCTGCCGAGAAGATCCAGACCATGAGCAGCAGCGCCAGCAGCGGCACCCAGCTGACCATGGCCAGGTCCCAGGGCCGCCCGCGCAGCAGACGCCATTCGCGCCGCAGGCTGGCGGCAAAGGCCATGGGCGGGTTCGCGCTCACTGCCGCCGGCCGCTCAACGGCCGCCTTCCACGACCACGCTCATGCCGGGCCGCGCGCCTGCAATGGGCTGCTGCGGCCGCGCGCGGACCTCGAAGGTGCGCGCATCGAAGCCTTGGCCGGCGCGCGTGGCGCGCCAGGTGGCGAAGTCGGGCAGCACACCCAGGTAGTAGACCTCGAAGCCGGCCTCGCGGTTGTCCAGGCCCGGCAGGCGGCCGGTGAAACGGCTGCCCTGGGCAAAGCGTGCAAGCTGGTCCTCGCGCACATTGAGCACCACCCACTGGTCGGCCAGGTCCACCACGGTGACCACGGCCACGCCCTGCGGGGACAGCTCGCCCTGGCGGGCCAGCACCTGGACCACCTCGCCGCCCACGGGGCTGCGCAGCTCGGTCTCGGCACGCGCGGCCTCCACCTCGGCGACCACGCCCTGCACCTGGCGTGCCTGGGCCTGGGCGGCACTGCGATCCTCCTGGCGCGCGCCCGAAGCCGCCATTTCATACTGCGCGCGCGCAGCCAGCGCCTGGTCGCGCGAGGCACGCCAGTTGGCATCGGCTTCATCGCGTTTCTGGGCCGCAACCAGTCCCTGGTCGAAGAGGCTTTGCACGCGGCGCAGCGAGGTCTGGGCCAGGTCGGCGGCCGTCTGGGCGCGCTGCCAGTTCAGGCGCGCCATCTGCACTTCCTGCGGGCGGGCGCCGGCCTGCGCCTTGTCGGCCTGGGCCTGGGCGGCATCGCGGGCTGCCTCGGCCTGGGCCAGCTTGGCGCGCACCTCGGGGCTGTCCATCTCCACCAGCAGATCGCCGGGCTGGATCTTCTGGCCTTCGGTGACCCGCACCTTGGCGATGCGCGCCGTGACCTTGGGCGCGATGTCGGTCTCGCGAGCCTCCATCTGGCCCTGGAAATACAGGGGGGCGGGCTGCGCCGCACGCCAAAAGCCCCAGGCCACGAGCAGCAGCACGGCCAGCACGATGGCCAGGGCCAGCCAGGGGCGCCTGCGCCCCGGCGGCACGGGCGCGGGGCCGGGTGCTTCGGTGGCGCTGCGGGGATGGTCGGGCGTGGCTGTGCTCATGGTGCGTCGGGTGGGATCTGTATGTCGGCCTGGGCCATGAATCGGTCGAATTCCTCGCTCTGGCCCGTGCTCTCCAGCAGTGCGGCCAGGGCCTGCACATACTGGTTGGCCAGTTCGGCACGCTGGGTCTGGACCTTGGCGAGATTGAGGCTGGCATCGATCAGGTCCAGCGTGGTGCTGGTGCCTTCCCGCAGGCCGGCCTCGCGCAGCCGCAGCAGCTCGCGCGCAAGATCCTCCTGGGCCTGCTGGGCCTGGTACTGGCGGCGTGCCTGCTCCACGCCCAGCCAGTTCTTCTCGACCAGCAGCGCAATGTCGCTGAGCGCCTGGGCTTGGGTCAGCTCGGCCTGCTCGATCTTGCGCTGCGAGGAGGCGGCCAGCGCATCGCGGTCGATGCTGTCCCACAGCGTCCAGCGCACGGCCACGCCTGCCACCCAGTTGGGCTTGCCGCTGGTGTTGACCTCGCGCGAACCGAAGGCCAGCAGCTGCGGCCGGCGCAGCGCCTCCTGGGCGTCGTGCAGGGACTCGGCCTGGCGCTTCTTGGCCTGGACCTTGTCCAGACCCGGATGGTGCGACTGGGCCGCGGTGACGAAGCCGTCCAGCGGCGGCAAAGGCCGGCTGCTGACGAACAGCGGCGTGCTGGGCAGCACCTGCCGCTGCGCCTTGACCGTGCGCGCCAGCGCCGCTGCGGCCAGGTCTGCGTCGTCGCGCGATTTGCGCGCCTGCTGCTCGGCGTCGGCCAGCGCGGCACGGGCCTGCAGGCGCTCCAGCCGGGAGATCACGCCCGCCTTGAGCATGCTTTGCGCGGCCGCGTCATGCACGCGCACGCCCTCAAGCGCACGCTCGCGCAGCCGTGCGGCCCGCTCGGCCAGCTGGGCGCCGAAGTAGCGCTGCACCAGCAGCGAATGCAGGGCGTGGCTGCTGCTGGCCGCATCGGCCAGGGCTTCGTCGGTGGCAGCGTCCAGGCCACTGCGCACCGCATCGGACAGGCCGCCCAGGTACAGCGGCCAGACCAGGGACAGGCTGGCCGAGGCGTTCGTGCTCTTGCGCTGCAAGGCATAGGAGGTGGGCAGTTGCGGCAGCGAGGGAATGGCCGGCCCCACCGAGGGCGGCAGCTGGCTGAGGACGCCGTCCAGGGTGCGCCGCGCAGGATCGAGATCGATGTCGGCATTGGCCGAGTAGCGGTAGCCCAGGCCCGTGATGGCCACGGAAGGCCCGCCCAGCCCCTGCGTACCCTGGCGTCTGAGCCGCGCGCTTTCCACGGCCTTGGCCGAGGCGGCCAGCTGGTCGGAGCCCTGCAGCAGCGCCTGGCGGGCCTGCACGAAGCTCATCGCGGCGGCAGCCTGGGAGGCCGGAGCCTCCCCTGCAGCCTGGGCCGCCCCTGCGACCATGCCCAGCGCCGCCAGCCACGGCACAAGGCGCGCGGGCCGCGCAAGCAACGGAAAAAACATGGAAGCGCTCAATGGCATGAATGGGGGCGCCTTGCGTGGTTCACCGATGGTGGCGAAGCTTACACGGGCTTGCAGGCGGGCCCCCGTCGGACAAGGTCCTGTGCCTTGTGCCCCCGGCACTGTGCAGCAGGGTCGATTTGCCTGGCGTTCCATTCCATTTCTGCGCGCAGGTGCCGCGCCATGCCGCTACACTGGCGCCTGCCTGCGCGAGCATGTCCTGGCGGACCTGTCCGCAGGCCTTTTTTTTCTGCCCGGCATCGGCCCGATGCCCCGACTGACCACCATGTCCACCGTCTTCAACTTCACCTTCGTCCCCTGGTTCCGGTCCGTGGCTCCCTATATCCACAAGTTCCGACACCAGACCTTTGTGGTGGGACTGACGGGCGAGGCCATCGCATCGGGCAAGCTCAGCTCCATCGTCCAGGACCTGGCCATGATCCAGGCCATGGGCGTGAAGATCGTGCTGGTCCATGGCTTCCGTCCCCAGGTCAACGAGCAGCTTGCCGCCAAGGGCCATGAGGCCCAGTACTCGCGCGGCGTGCGCATCACCGACTCCGTGGCGCTGGACTGCGCCCAGGAAGCCGCCGGCCAGTTGCGCTACGAGATCGAGGCCGCCTTCAGCCAAGGCCTGCCCAATACGCCCATGGCCGGCGCGCGGGTGCGGGTGATCTCGGGCAACTTCCTCACGGCGCGGCCCGTGGGCATCGTGGACGGCGTGGATTTCAAGCATTCGGGCCTGGTGCGCAAGGTCGATGTCAGCGGCATCCGCAGCGCCCTGGACATGGATGCCATGGTGCTGATGTCGCCCTTCGGCTTCTCGCCCACCGGCGAGGCCTTCAACCTGAGCATGGAAGAGGTGGCCACGCGCGTGGCCATCGAGCTGAAGGCCGACAAGCTGATCTTCATGACCGAGGTGCCGGGCATCCGCATGGACCCCACGGGCCCGGCCGACGAGACCAACCCCATCGACACCGAGCTGCCGCTGGCAACGGCCCGCCGCATGCTGGCCGAGCTGCCCACGCCCGAGCAGCCCACGGACACGGGCTTTTACCTGCAGCACTGCGTGCATGCCTGCGAGCACGGCGTGGAGCGCAGCCACATCCTGCCCTTCGCTATCGACGGCGCGCTGCTGCTGGAGATCTATGTGCACGATGGCATTGGCACCATGATCATCGACGAGAAGCTGGAAGAGCTGCGCGAGGCCACGCCCGACGACGTGGCCGGCATCATCCAGCTGATCGAGCCCTTCGAGAAGGACGGCACCCTGGTCAAGCGCAGCCGCACCGAGATCGAGCGCGACATCGCCCACTACACCATCATCGAACACGATGGCGTGATCTTCGGCTGCGCCGCGCTCTACCCCTATCCCAGCGCCAGGACGGCCGAGATGGCGGCCGTCACCGTCTCGCCCAAGAGCCAGGGCACGGGCGACGGCGAGAAGCTGCTCAAGCGCATAGAGCAGCGCGCCAAGGCCCAGGGCCTGGACAGCCTGTTCGTGCTGACCACGCGCACCATGCACTGGTTCATCAAGCGCGGCTTCCAGCCCGTGGACCCCGACTGGCTGCCCGAGGCGCGCAAGGCCAAGTACAACTGGGACCGCAAAAGTCAGGTCCTGGTCAAGAAGTTGTAACCCCCTGAGGCGCTGTGCGCCTTCCCCCTCACGAGGGGGGCATACGGGCGGCCAGCGACACCCTAGGTGCGGGGGCGGCGCGGCCGGCCCAGGCCCTTCCTCGGTGTCTCTCGTCTTCAGGCCGCGCCAACTTTTTTGAAATCGCCCAAATCAAGCGACATGGTGGCGCAACTCAGCCTTGCACTGCTGCCTGCCAGCGTGCGGCCGCCTTGCCGGCCGCTGCCAGCGCCGCATCGCGCTGCGGCGCGTCGGCCGGGCATTCGGTGAGGTAGCCCGTCACCAGCAGCGGTGCGCTTTGCGGCGTGGGCCAGGCGATGACGGCATCGTTGGCCGTGCCGCGATCGCCGGTGCCCGTCTTTCCACCCACGCGCCAGCCGGCCGGCATGCCCGCGCGCAGGCGCTTGTCGCCCGTGCGGCTGGCCACCAGCCATTGCTGCAGCAGCGCGCGGCCATGGCCGTCCAGCACCGATCCCAGCAGCAGGCGTTGCATGCTTTGCACCATGGCCAGGGGCGTGGTGGTGTCGCGCTCGTCGCCGGGCAGGCCTTCGTTGAGCTCGGGCTCCATGCGGTCCAGGCGCGTGGTCTCGTCGCCGCTGGCGCGCAGCCACTGCGTCAGCGCCTGCGGGCCGCCGCTGGCGTCCAGCAGCAGGTTGGCGGCCGTGTTGTCGCTGAGCACCACGGCGGCCTCGCACAGCTCGGAGATGGTCATGCCGCCGCCATCGCCGGCACGCGGGCCGCTGGCCGGCGAGTAGGGAACCAGCCGGGAGCTGGCGTAGCGCACGCGGCGCGACAGGCGCTCATCGCCCTGCTGCACGCGGTCCAACACCTGGGCGGCCAGCAGCAGCTTGAAGGTGCTGCACATGACAAAGCGCTCGTCGCCGCGGTGGTCCACGCTGGCGCCCGACTCCACCTCCAGCACGGCCACGCCGAGCCGGCCGCCCACACTTTTCTCGATGCGCGCCAGCTCGGTCCTGAAGGCCTGGTCGGCAGCCCCCTGTTTTTTTGATGGCAGGGCGCAGCCGGCCAGCCCGGCCGCCATCCAGGCGGCCGCGCCGCCCGTCATCAGAAAATCGCGTCTTTGCATTGTTTTTCCTTTTCAGTTGCAGATCGACAACCGCAACGATAGCGCCGCGCCCAATCTGCGACCAGCGTGAATAATTGGCAGCATCCCTTAGAAAAACTATTGGCTCACCATGCAACTGCCCCTCAATGCCCTGCGCATGTTCGACGCGGCCGCGCGCCATCTCAACCTGACGCGGGCGGCCGACGAGCTGTGCGTGACCCAGGCCGCCGTCAGCCAGCACATCCGCAACCTGGAGGAGCGCCTGGGCAAGCCGCTGTTCCGGCGCCTGCCGCGCGGCCTGGCGCTGACCGACGAAGGCCATGCGCTGTGGCCTGCCGTGGCCGAGAGCTTTGCGCGCATAGAGCATTCGCTGCAGCAGGTGGCCGAACCGCGCCCGCGCGAGGTCCTCACCGTGGGCGTGGTCGGCACCTTCGCCATCGGCTGGCTGATTCCCAGGCTGGGACAGTTCCAGCAGCAGCACCCCTACATCGACCTGCGACTGCTCACGCACAACAACCGCGTGGACCTGGCCGGCGAAGGGCTGGATGCGGCCGTGCGCTTCGGCGACGGCGCCTGGCAGGGCACGCGCGCCGAGCTGCTGCTGCGCGCGCCGCTGACGCCCATGTGCACCCCGGCCCTGGCCCAGCGCCTGCGCCAGCCGGCCGACCTGGCCGGGCAGACGCTGCTGCGCTCGTACCGCCTGCAGGAGTGGGAGAGCTGGTTTGCCACGCTGGACCAGAGCGCGCCGCTGGCGCGCGGGGCCATGTTCGACTCCTCGCTGACGCTGGCCGAGGCGGCCGCCCAGGGCGCGGGCGTGGCCCTGCTGCCGGCGCGCATGTTCCAGCACCTGCTGCAGCAGGGCCGGCTGGTGCGCCCCTTCGAGCAGGAGGTGGACACGGGCGCCTACTGGCTGACCCACCTGCGCTCGCGCGCACCCAGTGCGGCGCTCAAGACCTTCAGGCAATGGCTGCTGGCGCAGTTGCAATAGCCACGGACGCCCGCGGCAAGACCCGCAGGCCGCCCGACTTTGGCCCCGGCGCTATCATCTGCCGCTTTTGGCCCCTAGCCCCGTTCCCGCTCCATGACCCAGACCCTGCCGGTTCTCTACTCGTTTCGCCGCTGCCCCTACGCCATCCGCGCCCGCCTGGCGCTGGCCCATGCCGGCCTGGCCTGCGAGCTGCGCGAAATCAACCTGCGCAACAAGCCGCAGGCGCTGCTCGACGCTTCGCCCAAGGGCACGGTGCCCGTGCTGGTGCTGGAGGACGGCCGCGTGATCGAGCAGAGCCTGGATGTCATGCTGCACGCGCTGCGCGCCAATGACCCGGACGGCTGGCTGGCACCGACCAGCGGCTCGCTGCCGGACATGCTGGCGCTGATCGAGCGCAACGACGGCTTTTTCAAGCACGCCCTCGACCGCTGCAAGTACCCCGAGCGCTATACGGCCGAAGATGTCAACCACGCCCAGGCCGATGCCCTGACCTGGCTGGCCGAGCTGGACGACCAGCTGGAGGCCACCGGCTACCTGTTCGGCCAGAACCCCAGCCTGGCCGACATGGCGCTGCGCCCCTTCGTGCGCCAGTACGCGCGCATCGACGAGTCGCAATGGAACGAGCAGCCCTGGCCGCACCTGCAGGCCTGGCTGCAGCGCTGGATCGACTCGGCCCTGTTCGCCGAAGTGATGGAAACCTACCCGGGCTGGGTGCCCGGCACGCACGGCCCGGTCTTTGCCGCCGGAGGCGTGGGCAGCGACTGACGCCTGCCCGCCCCGTGTGCCCTGCCCCGGGTCGGCAGGGGCTGCGCACGGCAGGCAAAGCTGGCACAGTGGCAGGCTGTTGCCAACCGCATGAGCCTTCGCCGACATGACCCTCGCCACCCTGCTCGTCTTCTCCCTGGTCGCGCTGATCGCGATCATCACCCCCGGCCCCACCGTGCTGCTGGCCCTGGCCAATGGCTCGCGCCACGGCGTGCGCCGCGCCCTGCCGGGCATGCTGGGCGCCGTGCTGTCGGACTTCGTGCTGGTCGGCGCGGTCGCGCTGGGCCTGGGCGCGCTGCTGGCGGCCTCGGAGTTCTGGTTCTCGGTAGTCAAGTGGGCGGGAGCGGCGTACCTGGCCTGGCTGGGCCTGCGCATGCTGCGCAGCCAGGGCGGATCGCTGTCGGCACCCCAGGGTGACGGCAAGGCAGAGGTCGGCACCGACGGCTACAGCGCCCGCACCGTGCTGCTCAAGTCGTTCCTGGTCGCCGTGACCAATCCCAAGGGCTACCTGTTCTGCTCGGCCCTGCTGCCCCAGTTCATCGACCCGGCGGCCGCCCAGGCGCCGCAGTACATCGCCATTGCGCTGGTGTTCGCGCTCATCGATTTCCTGGTGATGCTGGCCTATGCCTTCGCCGGATCACGCGCGGCGCGGCTGCTGCGCGGGCGGGCCGTGATGTGGCTGGACCGCCTGTGCGGCGGCATGCTGCTGGCGCTGGCAGGCTCGCTGGCCTTCTACCGCCGCGCGTCGAACTAGGCGCGCCGCCCAAGAGCCGCGCCTCCCCCGCTGCGTCAGCGCGTCGTCCCCATGACATCGTCCAGCTGCAGCACGGCCGCCGCGTTGGCCGTGGTGGTGGCAAGGGTGTCGATGGCGCCGGTGCGCAGGGCGCCCAGGATGGCCGTGACCTTGCTGGATTCGGCCGCCACGGCGATGACGTTGGGTATGCGCAGCAGGTCCTCGCGGCTCAGGCCGATGACGCGGTCCTGCATGGGGGTTGCGGCCGGCTGGCCGTGGATGTCGATGAAGTCGTAGCCCATCATGTCGCCCACCGTGCCCGCGCGGCGGGCGTCCGAGATCTCCTGCGCGGAAAACCAGCCCATGCGGGCCATGTTGCTGTCCACGCTGACATCGCCCACGCCGATGAGGGCGATGTCGGCGCGGCGCGCCTTGTCCAGGGTGTGCCTGACGGTGTCGTTGTCCAGCAGCGCCTTGCGCAGTTGCGGATCGCCCACCAGGGCCGGCGCATAGAGCGATTCGGACTTGCCGCCAAAGCGCGCGGCCAGGCGGCGCGCGATGTGGTCGGCGTTCATCGCCTCCCCGCCGCGGTAGGAGCCGCCGATGGCGCTGACGAAGTGGCATTCCCGCCGTGTGGCGGACAAGGCGTGCTCGGAGACCGAGGACACGTTGCGCCCCATGCCCACGGCCACGATGGAGCCATCGACCAGGATGCGCTCCAGCTCGCTGGCCACCAGCCCTGCCAGCAGTTCGCGCTGCCGGTCGGCATCCTTGTGGTCCACCGCGATCAGCGCGCGCTTGATGTGAAAGCGCTCGGTCAACTGCCGCTCCAGGTCGGCGGAAACCAGCGAATGCGGCCGCACGCGGATCTCGACAATGCCCTCTTCCTGCGCCCGGCGCAGCAGCCGCCCGACGGTGGCGCGCGAGATGCCGAACTCCTTGGACAGTTGGTCCTGCGTGCATCCATCGACGTAGTACAGGGTCGCCAGTCGCGTCAGGTCGCTTTCAGTCAAGGGTGCCTCCAAGGGTGCCGGGAAAGGCGCGCAGTGTAGCGCCGCTCACCGGGCCTCGCCAGCGTGGGGCAGCAGCAGGACCTTGACCGAGTCCATGGAATCGGCCACCCGGATGGCGCTCTCCCAGTCCGACAGCGCATAGCGGTGGGTGACGATGCCCTCGGAGGTGACCAGCCCGCGCGCCAGCAGGTCGATGGCGATGGGGTAGCAATGGGCGCTCAGGTGGGCGCCGCGCAGGTCCAGCTCCTTTTCCTCGCCGATGATGGACCAGTCCACCGTGGTCTCGCGCCCGAAGACGCTGAACTCCACGAAGCGGCCGAGCTTGCGCACCAGGTCCAGCCCCTGCGTCACCCCCGAGGGCGCGCCCGTGGTCTCTATGTACACATCGCAGCCATAGCCGTCGGTCAGCGCACGCACGATGGCGCGGGCATCCTCGCGCGCGGGGTTGATGGTCACGTCGGCGCCGCAGCGGCGTGCCAGCGCCAGGCGCTGGTCCGACAGGTCCATGACCACCAGCCGGCGCGGCGTCTTCAGGCGCGCCACCTGGGCCATGAGCAGGCCCAGAGTGCCCGCGCCGGCGATCACAACCACATCATCGAGCTGGATGTCGCCGCGGTTGACGGCATGGATGGCGCAGGACAGCGGCTCGGTGATGGCCGCATCCTCGAAGTCCACGCTCTCGGGAATCCGGTGCACCACGGCGCGGGCGGACAGGCGCATGTACTCGGCCATGCCGCCATCGGCCACCTGGCCCTGGAAGCCGTAGACATCGTGCACCTCGCACATCCAGCGAAAGCCGGTCCTGCAATAGCGGCAGGCATGGCAGGGCACGATCTGCTCGGCGATCACCCGGTCACCCAGCTGCACGCCGTGGTGCTCCTGGGCACCCTCGCCCACCTGCACCACATGGCCCCAGAACTCGTGGCCCGCGATCACCGGCGGGCGCACATAGGCGGGGCGGCCTTTTTCCGGATCTCCCCAGAAGCGCGGCGCGCCGGCCCAGCATTTGCAGTCGCCCGCGCAAATGCCGCAGGAAGCCACGCGGATGACCAGCTCGCGCGGCCCGGCCTGCGGACGCGCGACGCGTTCGAGCCGGTAATCCCTGGGGCCGTGGCAGACCACGGCCAGCATGTTCGTATCGGCGGCATCAGGCAGGGTGTTTTGCATGGAACTCTCCCGGGTTGCAGATGGTGGACAGGACGTGGGCGCAGCGCTTCATGCCCTGCGGCGCGAACTGTCGAGCAGCACGGCGCCGACGATGATCACGCCCTTGATCAGCTGCTGGTAGTACGAGGACACGCCCAGCAGGTTCAGCCCGTTGTTGATCACGCCGATGAGCAGGGCGCCGACGACCGTGCCGCCCAGGCTGCCCGTGCCGCCCGACAGGCTGGTGCCGCCGATCACCACGGCCGCGATGGCGTCCAGCTCGTAGGACACGCCGGCCTGCGGCAGCGCCGCCGTGGTGCGCGACGCCAGCAAAATGCCGGCCAGCCCCGCGAGCAGGCCGCTGACCACATAGACCAGCAGCACGATGGCGCGGGTGTTGATGCCGCTGGTCTTGGCGCTGCGCAGGTTGCCGCCCACGGCGTAGATGTAGCGGCCATACACGGTGTAGCGCAGCACGAAGGCGAACACCGCGACGGCAACGGCAAAGATCACGATGGGCATGGGCACGGGGCCCAGCTGGCCGGCGCCGATGGCAAGAAAGCCGTCGGGCAGCTCGGACACCGGCATGCCGTCGTTGTAGATGTAGGTCAGGCCGCGCGCCGCACTGAGCATGCCCAGCGTGGCCACGAAGGGCGGCACCGCGAACCAGGCCACCAGCAGGCCGTTGACGCCGCCCAGCAGCATGCCCACGCCCAGCCCGGCGCCCACGCTCACCGCCAGCCCCTGGCCATCGGCCGCCAGCCAGGCGCCGACCATGCCGGCCAGCGCCAGGATGGCGCCCACCGACAGGTCGATGCCCGCCGTCAGCACCACGCACGTCATGCCGATGGCCAGGATCCCGTTGATGGAGGTCTGGCGCAGGATGTCGGCCCAGTTGCCCCAGGTCATGAAATGGGGGTTGGCCAGCGCCAGCGCGGCGCACAGTGCAACCAGCGCGAGGACCACGCCGTAGCGCTCGCGCAGTCTGCGCAGGTCCAGCGCGCGCCGCCCCAAGAGCGGCGGCGAAGATGCGGCTTGAAGATTCGTCATGGAGGACTCCCGCGTTGATGGAAGAAAGGCGTGGGGCCGGCAGGCCGCTCACTGGATGGAGTAGCCCCCGTCGATGACGATGTTCTCGCCCGTCAGCATGCCGGCCTGCGTACCGGCTAGGAACACGGCCAGCCGCGCCACCTCCTCGGGCTGCGCAAAGCGGCCCGTGGGAATGAGTGCGCGCATGGCCTCCCCCACCTGCCCGGCCCAGGCCTTGCGGCCCAGCGGCGTGTCCACCACGGTCGGCGAGATGGCGTTGACGGTGATGCCGTCCGTCGCCCACTCCAGCGCCAGCACGCGCGTCAGCCCCACCAGGCCCGCCTTGCTGGCGCAATAGGCGGCATGGCGCCGGAGCGCGACCACGCTGGCCTGCGAGGCCAGGTTGATGATGCGGCCGTGGCGCTGGCGGCGCATGGCCGGTGCCACCGCCTGGGCCATCAGCAGCGGCGCCGTGAGGTTGACGGCCAGCGTGCGCTCCCAGGCCGCCTCGCTGACTTCGCCGGCCGGCTCCAGCAGCGCCACGCCGGCGCTGTTGACCAGAATGTCGATGCGGCCCGTGGCCTCCAGCACCGTGGCCACGGCCTGCTCCACGCCCTCGGGCCTGGTCACATCCACCGCCAGCGCCAGGTGGTGCCGGGGCTCCGCCAGGCTGGCAGCGGCCACGTCCAGTGCCTGCCGCTCCAGGTCCACCAGGACGACACGCGCACCGCCTTGGGCGAGCTGCCGGGCAATCGCCAGGCCGATGCCGCCCGCGCCGCCGGTGACCAGGGCCGTGCGGCCGTCGAAGTCCCGCTCCAGGCCGGCGGCGCTCATTTGCGCACCTTCTGCAAGAAGGCGTCGGCATTGGCGGGCACGATGGCGGTCCAGGGCACCTCGTAGGATTTGGCCGTGCCATCGCCCCAGGGCATGGCCTGGGCATACTCGCTCCATACCACCGAGCGCGGCCGGTAGGACGGGCCGACAAGGTGGCGCAGCAGCACATCCAGCGCGCCCTGCGCCTGGGCCTGGGCGTCCTGGAAATGGGTGGTCATCTCGCCGCGCTTGACGGCCGTGATGGCGGCGGCCACGCCGTCCACGCCCACCACCGGGATGGTCTTGATATCGATGCCCTTGGTCTTGATGGCCTGCACCGCGCCCAGGGCCTCGTCGTCGTTCTGGGCGATCACGCCCTGGATCTGGCCCGGGAATGCGGTCAGCCAGTTCTCCATCAGTCCCATGGACTCGGCACGCGACCAGTTGGCGGTCTTGCGCGCCAGCACCTTCACGTCCTTGTGGCGGGCCAGCACCTCGTCATTGCCGCGCGCCCGCTCGATCTGTGCCGACTGGCCTATGGGCCCCTCGATGACGACGATATTGCCCTTGCCGCCGATGGCCTTCATCAATGCCTCGGCCTGCATGCGGCCGGCCACCACATCGTCATTGCCCACGTAGGAGGTCAGCACATCGCCCTGCACGCGCGTGTTGGAGCCCACCACGGGAATGCCGGCCTTCACCGCCTTGTGCACGGGCGCCGCGCCCGCCTTGAGGTCGATGGGCACGAAGAGGATGCCGTCGTACTTCTGCGTGATCATGGTGTCGAACTGGTTGCTCTGCGTCAGCGCGTCGTAGTTGCCGTCGAACACGGTGATCTGCACCGTGCCGTCCTTCACGGCCGGATGCGCCTTCAGCTCCTTGGTCCACATCTGCATGAACTCGCCCTTGAGCCCATAGACGGCCGCGCCTATGCGGTAGGGCTTGGCCGGTGCGGGCACTGGCGCTGGTGCCGACAGCGGGGCCGGAGCCTGGGCCCGGACCTGCGCTGCGGCCAAGAACAGCCCACCGGCAAGCGCGGCTGCAAGCACGGTGGTGAAGCGGAAAAACGGCATGGTCATGTCTCCTGTGTGTTGTGAAAGGCAAGGGGAAAAACGCTGCGCGGGCATCGCCCGGGCTCAGGACGCGAGGTGCATCAGCGCCTCCTGCGTGATGCCGTGGCCGGCCACCACGCGGTCAAGCCGGCCTTTGCGGAAGATGGCGATGCGGTCGCTCAGCTCCAGCAGTTCCGGCGCCTCGGACGACACCACCACCACGGCATGGCCTTGCGCGGCCAGCGAGGCCAGGAAGGCGTACACCTCGCGCTTGGCGCCTTCGTCGATGCCGCGCGTGGGCTCGTCGCACAGCAGGCAGACGGGATTGGTGGCCATGCAGCGGGCCAGCACCACCTTCTGCTGGTTGCCGCCGCTCAGGCCCGACACCGGCATGGCCGGGCTGGCCAGCTTCACGCGCAGGCGCTGCAGCAGGCCGCCCACCAGCACGCGCTCTGCCGCGCCATCCACCACCCCGGCGCGCTGCAGGCCCGGCAGTGCGGGCAAGCTGGTGTTGAAGCGCACCGAGGAACTGATCACCAGCCCCGTGGCCTTGCGGTCCTCGGTCACCAGGGCCAGGCCCGCCTTGATCGACGCCGCCGGATTGCCGCGCGGCAGGGGCCGTCCGCCCAGGCTCGCCCGCCCCTGGTCGGCGCGCGTGAGGCCGTACAGGCAGTTGAGGAATTCGCTGCGGCCCGATCCCATCAGTCCGTAGATGCCCAGCACCTCGCCGGGGGCGACGTCCAGGCTGATGTCCTCGAACTCGCCCCGGCGCGTGAGCCCCTGCACCGACAGCAGCGGCTCGCCCGGCGCCGCAGCCCTGCGCTCGCTGGCGGCAGCGCGGACCTCCCGGCCCACGATGAGCTTCACCAGCTGCCGCCGGTCGATATCGGCCAGCGCGCCGGTCTGCACGAAGCCGCCATCGCGGAACACCGTGTAGCTGTCGGCAATGGTGAAGATCTCCGTCAGGCGGTGCGACACGTAGAGGATGCCGGCGCCCTGCGCGGTCACGCGGCGTATCGCGTCGAAGAGGATGGCGGTCTCGCTTTCGCCAATGGCCGAGGTGGGCTCGTCCATGATGATCAGCTCGCTTTGCCGGCTCAGGGCCTTGGCAATCTCCACCAGCTGGGTCTGCGCCAGGCTCAGGCGGCCCATCTGCGCACGCGGATCGATATCGAAGCCCAGCTGCCTGAGCAGCGCATCCGCCTGCTCCAGCAGCGCGGCATGGCGGACCACCACGCCGGCGCGCCGGGGCTCGCGGCCCAGGAAGATGTTCTCGGCCACGCTCATGCCCGGGATGGGCGACAGCTCCTGCGTGATGATGGACAGGCGGTGCGCCAGCGCCTCGTGCGGCGTGGCGAAATCCACCGGCCGGCCCTTGAGCAATATTTCGCCGGCATCGCGCCGCAACAGGCCCATCACGATGTTCAGGAAGGTGGACTTGCCTGCGCCATTGCCGCCGCACAGCGCGTGCACGCTGCCGGCCTGCAGCTCAAGGCAGCCGTTGCGCAGCGCAGGGACGCCGCCAAAGCTCTTGGCCACGCCGCGCGCCTGCAGCAGTGCGGTGCCGGTGCTGGTGCCGGTGTCCATGGTCACGCGCCCTGCCCGCGCCCGGCCGCGGCGGCCTGCGAGCGTTCGAAGCCGGTGATGGCATCCACCTTCAGGGCCGAGCTGCCGCCATCGAAGCGCGATGCGAGGAAGCGGTCCACGATGGCCTTGGCCAGCTCCACCCCAATCACGCGCGAGCCCAGCGTGATGATCTGCGCGTCGTTGCTGCGGCTGGCGCGCTCGGCCGAATAGGTGTCATGCGCCTGCGCGGCGCGGATGCCTGCCACCTTGTTGGCCGCAATGGCCATGCCTATGCCCGTGCCGCACAGGAGAACGCCGCGCTCATGGCGGCCCTGGACGATGGCCTGCGCCACCGCGATGCCGATGTCGGGGTAGAGCACCGGCTCGCCGTCATGCGTGCCGAAGTCGGCCACTTCGTGGCCCTGGGCCAGCAGATGCTGCTTCACGGCGTTCTTGAGGTCGCAGGCGGCTTCGTCGCAGCCGATGGCCAGCTTCATGGCATCCCCTTCATTACAAAAGACCAACACATGATCATTTGATCAATGTTTTATGAGAGTCTTCTCAATCGAAGAGCAGTTGTCAAACAACGATAGCTATGTGAGTCGGCAAGATGAATACGTAACCTGTTGAATTTTCTACAAAATTCATCAAATCCTATCGTTTTCCCTTGGCTATTGAATAGCCAAAAGGCATTGACATGCCAATTTCAACAAATCAAAAATGACCACTCAATGATCATATGAACAGTCTTCGGCACACCCGCCGGGACTGCACTTGGAGGAGACAACGGCATGACGACCAACCGCGTGATCAACGACCCCGACCGGGTGGTGGAGGACATGCTCCAGGGATGGATCGCCGCCCATGGCGACACCCTGCGCATCGACGAAGGCAACCCCCGCGTCGTGCGCCTGCATGGCGCGCCACGCAGGGGCAAGGTGGGCATCGTGACGGGCGGCGGGTCGGGACACGAACCGGCCTTTCTGGGCTATGTGGGCGCAGGCCTGTGCGACGCCGCCGCCGTGGGCGAGGTCTTCTCGTCCCCCACGGCCAGAAGCTTCTACGACGCCATGCGCGCGGCCGATGGCGGCGCCGGCGTGGCCTGCCTGTATGGCAACTACGCAGGCGACAACATGAATGTGGCCATGGCCGTGCAGATGGCGACAGCCGAAGGCATGGCGGTCAGGACCGTGGTGGCCAACGACGACGTGCCTTCTGCCGCGCGGGGCGACGAGGCCAGCCGCCGCGGCGTGGCCGGCGAGATCCTGATGTGGAAGGTGGCGGGCGCCCGGGCGGCCATGGGCGCCAGCCTCGACGAAGTCATCGCCATCGCCCGGCACGCCATGGCCCGCACGCGCAGCATCGGCATCGGCCTGTCGGCATGCACCATTCCCGCCGTGGGCAAGGCCAATTTCCATATCGAGCGCGGCAGCATGGAGGTGGGCATAGGCCACCATGGCGAGCCCGGCATGTCCGTGCACCGCACGGCCACGGCGGCCGATATGGCCGAGCGCATGCTGGACACCCTGCTGCCCGACCTGCCCTTCTGCCCGGGCGACCGCGTGGCCGTGCTGCTGTCCGGCCTGGGCGCCACGCCGCTGATGGAGCAGTACATCCTCTATGGCGAGGTCGCCCGGCGCCTGCAAGAACGCGGCATGCAGGTGGCCTTCCGGCTGGTGGGCAATCTCTTCACCTCGCTGGAGATGATGGGCATCACGCTCACGCTGATGCAGCTGGACGACGAGCTGCTGGCCTGCCTCAACGCGCCCTGCCAGTCAGTCGCCCTCACCGTGGCCGGCGGGCTGCCGCCCCAGCCGCAGGAGGCCATTCCAACGCCGCCCTCTGTTCCGGCAAGGACGCCGGCACAGGCCCAGGAACAGGCACAAACCGCCCGTCCCCAAGCCGCAAGGCGCACCAGCGAAGGGCCGGCCATCGCGCTTGATGACGCGGGCAGCATCGTGCGCGAGCTGATCACGGCCATCGTCGGCCACCGGGAGTTCCTGAGCGAGATCGACGGCCTGATCGGCGATGGCGATCACGGCATCAACATGGCCAAGGGCTTTTCCGGCTGCGGCGCACGGCTCGATGCCATGGACGCCGGCCAGGCGGCGCAGCTGCCTGCGGCGCTGCAGCAGCTGTCCCAGGCCTTGATGGACGATATCGGCGGCTCCATGGGCCCGCTGTACGGCAGCTTCTTCCAAGGCTTCGCCGATGTTCTTGGGCCGGAGCAGGAGATGGATGCCGCCCTGTTCGGCCAGGCGCTGGCGCGGGCCGTCGCCGATGTGCAGGAGATGGGCAAGGCCCGGGTGGGCGACAAGACCCTCATCGATACGCTGGCCCCGGCCCTGCAGGCCTACCGGCAATCGCTGCAGGCCGGCGCCGGTTTCCGCGAGGCGCTGCAGGCCATGGAGGCCGCGGCCGAGGCAGGCAAGGAATCCACGCGCCACCTGCAGGCCCGCATCGGGCGCTCGGCCCGGCTGGGGCCGCGCTCCATCGGCGTGCTGGACGCGGGCGCCACGTCCTGCTGGCTGATTCTGAGCACCCTGGCGCAGTCGCTGCAGCGGCGACTGGCGCAAGCCTCAGCCTAGGCCTCAGCGCCTGCGGGCAGCGCCGCGCACCAGCAGCACCAAGACGGCCACGCTCATGATGGCGAAGCAGATGAAGGACCAGTTGGCGATGGAGCCGCCCAGGAAGCTCCAGTCCACGGCAACGCAGTCACCCGAGCCACGGAAGATCATGGGCACGGCACGGCTGATGGAGTAGTTCTCGATCATTCCGTAGAAGTCGCGCCCGCAGGTGGCGAACTCGGGCGGATACCACTGCAGCCAGCTCTGGCGCGCGGCGACGAAGGCGCCAAAGCCTGCGGCGACCAGCGCCGCGATGCCCCAACCCATCAGCCAGCCGCGCCCGCCGCGTACGCTGCCCAGGCCCGCGAAGATGGCCACGCCGATCAGCGCGTAGCGCTGCACGATGCACATCGGGCAGGGCTCCAGCCCGACCACATGCTGCAGATACATGCCGAAGGCCAGCATGGCTACGCAGGCCAGGCTGATGAGCGCCAGGATGCGGCGCGGAGCGTTGTCAAACCATTGAAGCATTCTTGTCTTTCGTCACCCGGTTGAATGAAATCAGGGCTGCGGCGCCGGCCCGGCGCTGCAGCCCTGTTCAGCGGGTGCAGGAAACCGTTGCCGCGCCGTCAGATGCCAGCCGCCTCGTCCAGGAACACCTTGGCGCGGCGCGGTGTCACCACCAGGGTTTCCCCCTCGCGCAGCGCCATGTCCCTGAACTGCTGCGCAGGAATCTGCGCCTCGATCAGGCCACCCTCTTCGGCATTGTCCGTGCTTTCGGTGCTCTCCGAAGGAATAAGTTCCAGGCGCGCAATGGGCCCCACGACGATGGCGCGGGCCAGCTGCACGACGATGCCCGTGGGCCGTCCCTGGACGTCCAGGTTCTGTCCTGGCGAGTAGCGCTCCACCTCCAGATCATGCGGGCGCACATAGGCGAAGGCCTTGCTGTCGCTGGCGCCCTTGGCGTCGTGGCTGTCCAGCTGGGTGCCGTCGTCCAGGTAGACACGGCCATCGCTAGCGCGGCCCTTGAAGAGGTTGACATCGCCCAGGAAGCCGTAGACGAAGGGCGTGGCCGGGTTGTCCCAGACCTGCTGGGGCGTGCCTTCCTGCTCGATGCGGCCCTGGTTGATGACGACCACGCGGTCGGCCACTTCCAGTGCCTCTTCCTGGTCGTGGGTCACGAAGATGGAGGTCACATGCAGCTCGTCATGCAGGTGGCGCAACCAGCGGCGCAGCTCCTTGCGCACCTTGGCATCCAGCGCGCCGAAGGGCTCGTCGAGCAGCAGCACCTTGGGCTCCACCGCCAGGGCGCGGGCCAGCGCGATGCGCTGGCGCTGGCCACCCGACAGCTGGGACGGAAAGCGGTCCGCGATCCAGTCCAGCTGCACCAGCTTGAGCAGGCTCATCACCTTGTCGCGGATCTGGGCTTCGCTGGGGCGCTGGCTGCGGGGCTTCACGCGCAGGCCGAAGGCCACGTTCTCGAACACCGTCATGTGGCGGAACAGCGCGTAGTGCTGGAACACGAATCCCACGTTGCGCTCGCGCACATGGACGTCGGTCGTGTCCTCGCCGCTGAAGTGGATGCTGCCCACGTCGGGCGTCTCCAGCCCCGCGATGATGCGCAGCAGCGTGGTCTTGCCGCAGCCCGAGGGGCCGAGCAGCGCGATGAGTTCGCCGGACTGGATGTCCAGGCTCACATCGCGCAGGGCCTGGAAATCGCCGAACTGCTTGCTGACGTTGCGTATTTCAATGCTCATGGTCTTGCTCTTGCTCTTTTCTGGTCGGGGCGGGCCTCAGGACACCTGCGGCACACGGGATGCCTGGGAAGCCGGCGTGGGGCGCTCGGGAGGCAGCTCGGCTGCGGCCTTGGCCTGGTGCTCGGCACGCCACTCGGCCACCGACTTGATGACCAGGGTCACCAGGGCCAGCAGAGCCAGCAGCGATGCGGCAGCGAAGGCGGCAACGGACTGGTACTCGTTGTAGAGGATCTCCACATGCAGCGGAATGGTGTTGGTCTGGCCGCGGATGTGGCCCGAGACCACCGACACCGCTCCGAACTCGCCCATGGCACGCGCATTGCACAGGATCACGCCGTACAGCAGGCCCCACTTGATGTTGGGCACGGTGACCTTCCAGAAGGTCTGCCAGCCCGTGGCACCCAGCACGATGGCGGCCTGCTCCTCGTCGCTGCCCTGCGCCTGCATCAGCGGGATCAGCTCGCGGGCGATGAAGGGGAAGGTCACGAAGATGGTGGCCAGCACGATGCCGGGCACGGCGAAGATGATCTTGATGTCATGCTCGGCCAGCCAGGGGCCGAACCAGCCGTGGGCACCGAACACCAGCACGTACATCAGGCCCGCCACCACGGGCGAGATTGAGAACGGCAGGTCGATCAGCGTGATCAGAAAGGCCTTGCCACGGAACTGGAACTTGGCAATGCACCAGGCCGCCGCCACGCCGAACACCAGGTTCACCGGCACGGCGATCAGCGCCGTGATCAGCGTCAGCTTGATGGCCGACCAGGCATCGGGCTCCTGCAGGCCGGCGACATAGGCATCCCAGCCCTTGCGCAGCGCCTCGGTGAACACGGCCGCCAGCGGCAGCACCAGGAACAGGCCGATGAAGGTCAGCGCAATGCCCGTGAGAATCCAGCGCACGGCGCGCGGCTCGGTGGTGGAGAGCTTTTCACGCCGGCCCTTCGGGGGCGCCGTGAGCCTGTACAGCACCAGCACGGCGACCAGCACCGCGCCAATGATCTTGAGAAGCAATGCTTCCTGTGGAGACAACGCCATCTCAAGCCCCTCCCGAATGCTTGCGCTGCCATGCCTGCAGCGCGTTGATGACCAGCAGCATCACGAAGGAGAACAGCAGCATCACCACGGCCACGGCCGTGGCGCCTGCGTAGTCGTATTGCTCCAGCTTGCCGATGATGATCAGCGGTGTGATCTCGGAAATCATGGGCATGTTGCCCGCGATGAAGATGACCGATCCGTACTCGCCGATGGCGCGTGCAAACGCCATGGCAAAGCCCGTGAGCAGCGCGGGCGTGATGGCCGGCAGGATCACCTTGTAGAAGATCTGCCAGCGCGAGGCGCCCAGGCTGGTGGCCGCCTCCTCCAGCTCCTTCTCGGAGTCTTCCAGCACCGGCTGCACCGTGCGCACGACAAAGGGCAGGCCGATGAAGATCAGCGCAATCACCACGCCGTTCGGGTTGAAGGCCAGCTGGATGCCGTAGGGCTCCAGGTACTGGCCCACCCAGCCATTGCCGGCCAGCAAGGCGGTCAGCGAAATGCCGGCCACGGCCGTGGGCAGGGCAAAGGGCAGATCGACGAGCGCATCGACGATCTTCTTGCCCGGGAACTTGTAGCGCACCAGCACCCAGGCGATCAGCAGGCCGAACACCAGGTTCACGCAGGCCGCCGCGAACGAGGCGCCAAACGTCAGCCGGTACGAGGCCAGCACGCGCGGCGAGGCCACGGCCTCCCAGAACTGGGGCCAGGTGAGCGAGAAGGTCTTGAACAGCAGTGCCGACAGCGGGATCAGCACGATCAGGCTCAGATAAAACAGCGTATAGCCCAAGGTCAGCCCGAAGCCGGGCAAAACGCGCTTGGCGCCGCGCCCCTTGCGCGCCGCACCGGACGGTGCGGGCACAGGAGCGTCGGCGCCAGGCCTTGGGCTGGTCGGAACGGCAGACACCATGTTGGATTCCAAATCAGCCAATGTGGGGAGGGGGCCTCAGGCGGACTGCGCCGCCTTCATGCCTGCTTGCGTGCTTACTTGCCGGGGACGTAGATCTTGTCGAACTGTCCGCCGTCGTTGAAGTGCACCTTCTGGGCTTCGGACAGCGAGCCGAAATACTTGGCCACGGTGAACTGCTTGATGGGCTTGAACACATCGGCATGCTTCTTGAGCACGGTCTCGGAGCGGGGGCGCAGCGCGTGCTGTGCGGCGATTTCCTGGGCTTCGTCGGAGTACAGCCAGGCCAGGTAGTCGTGCGCCAGCTGGCCCGTGCCCTTCTTGGCCACGGTGCGCTCGACCACGGCCACGGGGTTCTCGGCCACGATGGACACCGAGGGATGGACGGCATCGACCTTGCCCTTGCCGAATTCGCGATCCACGGAAACCACTTCGGACTCGAACGTGATCAGCACGTCGCCGATGTTGCGCTGCAGGAAGATGCTGGTCGCGTCGCGACCGCCCTTGCCCAGCACGGGCACGTTCTTGTAGAGCTGCTGCACGAACTCGGCCGCCTGCGCATCGGTGCCGCCCTTCTCGCGCACCGAACCCCAGGCCGCCAGGTAGGCGTAGCGGCCATTGCCGCCGGTCTTGGGATTGACCACCACGACCTTCACGTCGGGACGGATCAGGTCGCTCCAGTCCTTGATGTTCTTGGGATTGCCGTTGCGCACCAGGAACAGCATGGTCGATGTGGTGGGGGAGGCGTCATTGGGGAATTTCTTGGCCCAGTCCTTGGCGACCACGCCGCTGTCGGCCAGGAACTGCACGTCGGTGGTGGTGTTGAAGGTCACCACGTCGGCGGCCAGGCCGTCGTTGACGGCACGCGCCTGGGCGCTGGAGCCACCGTGCGACTGGTCCACCTTGATGTCAACGCCCTTGGTCTTCTTGTAGTGGGCGACGAAGGCGGCGTTGTAGTCCTTGTAGAACTCGCGTGCCACGTCGTAGGAGACGTTGAGCAGCTGGTTCTGCGCCGATACGGTTCCTGCGGCGGCCAGCGCCAGGGTGGCCAACAAAGTCTTGAGCTTCAAAGAATGCATGGTTCGCTGCCTTTTATTAGTGGACATCTCTGCGGTGGATTCACAGACAGTCACATTGTGCGAACGCTGGCTTAAAACTCAAAAGAATATATTTTTGTTTGTTAATGGCCTGCTTCCATATAAGAAGCCTGACCCACCGTCTTCGCCAGCCGCCACCTCACAGCCCGGCGGCCCAGGGGGCGCCCGCGCCTGCCGGCACCGCTGCCCGTGCACCGGCAACGCGCGGCGCACGCACGGCAGGCCGGGGTTGCGCGGGCTGCCAGCTGTCACCCTGCATCAACGACTGCAGCAGCGCCAGGCCCAGGGGCCAGTCGCCGAAACCCGATTCGACATTGATGTGCCCCGCGTTCTGCAGCCGCACGAACTCGCTTCCCCAGGCCCGCGCATAGGCACCGGCCCGGCGGATCGGACAGTAGGGGTCGTTGCTGCTGGCCACCAGCACGCTGCGGTACGGCAGCGGCGCATAGGGCACGGGCGCAAAGTCGGCCAGTTGGGCACGGCGCTCGGGATCGGCCGGCGCCACCAGCAGCGCACCGCGCACGCGCGCACTGGCCTCGGGACCCAGGTGCGCGGCCGTGATGCAGCCCAGGCTGTGGGCGGCCAGCACCACGGGCTCGGGCCGGGACAGCACCAGTTGCTCCAGCGCGGCCACCCAGGGTTCGCGGTGCGGCACGAGCCAGTCGTCCTGCTCCACGCGCTCGGCATGCGGCAGCTGCTGCGCCCACAGGCTTTGCCAGTGGTCAGGACCGGAGTTGCGCCAGCCGGGCACGATGATGATGCGGTGGGGATTCATGGGTTCTCCTGGACTGTCCATTGCTGGACATGGGCCCCGATTGTGGAGAACGCCGCCGACGATCCCAACGAACGATTTGTTGTTTTCTTATGGCGTGGCGGGGTGCAGCCTCAGCGCACCGCCGGCTCGCGCGTGGCGTGGCTGTTTCGCCCCGGCACGGTCTCGCCGAGGAAGTCCAGGAAATGCCGCACGGCCGGCGCCAGGCCGCGCCGCGAGGGGAAGACCGCATGCACGATGCCCTGCGGCGGCTCCCAGCCCGGCAGCAGATGGACCAGCCGGCCTTCGGCCAGTTCCTCATGGCACATGTAGTCGGGCAGCCAGCACATGCCGCTGCCGGCCAGCGCCGCGAATTTCAGCGTCAGCAGGTCATCCACCACATAGCGCGGCTGCAGCTGCAGGCGTTGCTCGCGGCCTTCGGGGCCGACCAGCAGCAGGCTGGACTGGCCATCCACCGCCGACATGGACATGCTGTCCAGGTGCTGCAGGTCGGCCAGTGCACGCGGCGTGCCCTGGCGCTCCAGCAGCTCCGGGCTGGCCACGAGGATCTGGCGCGCCACATCCAGCCGCTTGACGACCATGGAGCCGCTGTCCTCCAGGCTGGGGCGCACGCGCAGCGCCACGTCGATGCCCTCCTCCACCAGGTTCACGGGCCGGTTGGTCACCTGCATCTCCACATGCACCAGCGGGCAACGCTGCAGGAACTGGGGCATGAGCTCGCCCAGCACGGTCTGGGCCAGGGTGACGGGACAGCTCACGCGGATGGTGCCGCGCGGCTCGGTCTGCACCTCGGCCACGGTGTCGGCGGCGGCCAGGGCCGCATCGCGCATGGCCTGGCAATGGCGCAGATAGGCCTCGCCCACCTGGGTCAGCGAGAGCTTGCGCGTGGTGCGCTGCAGCAGGCGCACTCCGAGCCGGGCCTCCAGCTCCGCCACGCGCCGCGACAGCCTGGACTTGGGTATGCCCAGCGCCCGCCCGGCAGAGGCGAAGCCGCCGCGCTCCACGACCTCGGCGAAGTACAGCATGTCGTTGAGATCCATCATGTCGCTCGTCCCTCCCTGTGCTCATTGGCTGCAAATTCAGGACAATCTATCGCAATTTCTGCGGCTTATCAAAGACTCTGTCCAAATTCACAATTGATCCCATCGTCGGCCCTACAAGCTTTCCCGAATGGCCGATCCCAACCGCGATCCCAACCGACATCCCAGGAGCTTTTCCATGCAAGTGCTGCACATCGACTCTTCCATCACCGGCGCCGCTTCGGTGTCCCGCCAGCTGACCGCCCAGACCGTGGCCGCCCTGGTGGCCGCCAATCCCGGCGCCAAGGTCGAGTACCTGGATCTGGCCGTGAACGCCCCCGACCACCTGAACGCAGTGTCCATGGGCTTTCGCACCGGCCAGGCCGCCACGACGGAAGCCGAGCGCGCACAGAACGCCATCTCCGAAGCCCTGGTGAGCCAGTTCCTGGCGGCCGATGTGGTCGTGGTCGGCGCTCCGTTCTACAACTTCACCATCTCCAGCCAGCTCAAGGCCTGGATCGACCGCATCGCCCAGGGCGGCCGCACCTTCCGCTACACCGCAGCCGGCCCCGAAGGCCTGGCCAAGGGCAAGAAGGTCATCGTGGCCTCCACGCGCGGCGGTGTGTACTCCACCAGCGAAATGGGCCAGGCCCTGGAGCACCAGGAAAGCTACCTGAAGACGGTGTTCGGCTTCCTGGGCATCACCGATGTGAGCATCGTGCGCGCAGAAGGCGTGGCCATGGGCGATGAGTCCAAGGCCAAGGCCCTGGAATCGGCCCGCAACGACATCGTGCGTGCAGCGGCTGCCGCCAATCAGGAAGCGGCCATCGCCGCCTGATTGCGGATCGCGGTCAGCCGAGGGCTGTACGCCCAAAGAACAAGCGCCTGGGTTTCGGCCCCGGCGCTTTTTCTTTGGACGGCGCCCGAGAGCGACCGGCCCCGGGCAGCCCGGATTGCTCCCGATGGACTGGTGCGAATAAAAGAGGTATCCGCCCTAGCGCCTCCTTTGAAAAATGCAATGCGCTGCGCGCTTTTACAGACACGTGAAGCTGATAGGCTGGGCCATCGCTGCTTTTTTGCGGCCTTGTCCGACACGAACCGACTGCATTTCAGAAAGCCGGCAGACCTGCCGATATCCATGCAGTCTCATTGTTTTTCCCTGCGCTCCATCCATGCCAGCCACAAGTCCCCGCCCCCATGTCCGGCCCCGCGGCCCTGTCCATGCCCGCCCTCCGTCCGATGAAAACCTGGTGATCACGGTGATCGCCGTGTCCCTGCTGGCCATCACCGTGGTGGGCATTGGCGTCTACCAGTTCCTGCAGTACCAGCGCGAGCAGGATCAGGAGCAGCTCAATTCCCGCGTGTACCGCAGCTATGTGCGCAACACCGACGAGGCACCTGCGCCCGAGGAGTCCGAGCAGCCTGCCGCAGCGCCCACCCCCGCCAAGCCCAGCCAGCAGCAGCTGAACCAGGAAATGACGCGCAAGCTGCTGGCCCATCCCGGTGTGACGCCCGGTGCCGGCTTTTCGGCGCCCGGTGTCAAGTCGACCGGCGTGGTGATCATCGACGCCATCGACCAGGCCCAGGCGCGCGAGAAGGCATCGTCCGCCGCGCGCCCTGCTGCGGCGATTGCCAACCCGTCTCCCGCTTCCTGACGCTGCCTGAGCTCTGCGCTCGCAGGCCCCACAACGCAAAAGCCCGGCATTGCCGGGCTTTTTTGTGTCTTGAGCGGCCTTGCCGCACCGCTCACTGGTGCTTGCGCGCCCAGGCCGCGAACTTCTGCACGAAGCCGTTCACGAAGTCGCGGCTGCCGGCGCCAATGGAGCCGTCTTCGGCAAACAGGCCGTCCTTGGCCTGGATGAAGATTTCGGGCTGGGCCAGCGTGGGCATGTCCAGGTAGGCCAGCACATTGCGCAGGTGCTGCTGCGCCAGCGCCGTGCCGATGGCACCCACGGAGACACCGGCCACGGCAGCGGGCTTGCCGGCCCAGACGCTCTTGCCGTAGGGGCGCGAGCCCTGGTCCAGCGCGTTCTTGAGCACGCCGGGAATCGAGCGGTTGTACTCGGGTGTCAGGAACAGCACGGCCTGGGCCGACTGGATCTGGGCGCGGAACTGCTTGACCACGTCCGCCTCATTGCCGTCATGGTCCTGGTTGTACAGGGGCAGGTTGTCGATGGCGACCTGCTCGAAGACCAGGCCCTCGGGTGCCAGGCGCGCAATGGCGTCGGCGAATTTGCGGTTGAAGGAATCCTTGCGCAGGCTGCCCACGATGACAGCGACCTTGATCTGGCTCATGCATTGCTCCTGGAGGAAGTGGCGAAAAACGGGCGGGAGGCGTACCTCCCGCAGGCAGCCATTATGTGGCTGCCTGCACGGCGCTTACTGTAGGAAAGTGGGCTTGGCATAGCCCTGGAACTTGCTGTCCACCACGGCCTTGAACTCCGCCGAACGGTAGACCTCGGCCAGGTCCTTGGCCCATGCCGCGCCCTGGTCCTTCTTCTTGATGGCCACCACGTTCAGGTAGTGGTCGGGGGTCTTTTCCAGCGAGACGGCCTCGGTCAGCTTCAGGCCCGAGGAAATGGCGAAGTTGCCGTTGATGATGGCGTATTCGGTATCGCCCAGCGAGCGCGGCAGCTGCGCGGCTTCCAGCGGGATGAACTTGAGCTTGCGCGGGTTCTCGGCCAGGTCCTTTTCGGACACGCGCAGCGGGTCGATGCCGGGCTTGGCCTTGATCAGCCCGGCCTGCTCCAGCAGCACCAGCGCGCGGGCCAGGTTGCTCGGGTCGTTGGGCAGGGTCACGCGGTCGCCTTCCTTGGCCTCGGCCAGGGTCTTGCGGGTCTTGGAATACACGCCCAGGGGGGCGATGGGGCCTTGCACCAGCTCCACCAGGTCCAGCTTCTGGTCGGCCGCGAACTTCTGCAGGTAGACACGGTGCTGGAAGAAGTTGGCATCCAGCGAGCCCTGGGCCAGCGCCAGGTTGGGCTGCACGTAGTCGTTGAACTCCACCAGCTTGACCTGGTAGCCCTTCTTTTGCAGCAGCGGCACGATGCCCTGCTTGAGCTGGTCGATGTTGGAGCCTGCCGTGCCGCCGATCACCAGCTGCTTCTTGTCGGCCTGGGCATGGGCGGGCAGCGCCAGCACGCTGACGGCGGCAAGGGCGGCGGCCGAGGCCAGCAGGTGGCGGCGCACGAAGGAAAGGGATGCGGTCATGTCGGAATCCTTTTTTTGGGAGGGAGCGGGAAGAAAGAAGAAAGCGGGTCTGGACAGCGCGCTCAGCCGCGCTTGTCCAGGCGGCGGGCCGCCGTGTTGCCCACGAACTGGATGACCTGGACCATGGCCACGAGGATGGTCACGGTGAGCACCATCACATCGGTCTGGAAGCGGTAGTAGCCGTAGCGGATGGCCAGATCGCCAATGCCGCCGCCGCCCACCACGCCGGCAATGGCCGAGTACGACAGAAAGCTCACGGCCAGCACGGTCAGCGCCAGCACCAGGCCCGAGCGCGCCTCGACGATGAGCACGCGCCAGACGATCTGCAGCTCCGAGGCGCCCATGGCGTGCGCGGCCTCGATCACGCCGCGCGGCACGTCGCGCAGGCACTGGTCCACAAGGCGTGCCAGGTAGGGAATGGCCGCCACGGACAGCGGCACGGCCGCAGCCAGCGGGCCGATGGAGGTGCCGGCCAGCCAGCGCGTGAAGGGCACCAGCGCGACCAGCAAGATGATGAAGGGGAAGGACCGCACGGTATTGACCGTCCAGTTCAGCACGGCAAAGGCCGGGCGGTTGTCCAGCGACTGGCCGGGGCCCAGCAGGAACAGCAGCACGCCCAGCGGGCCGCCGATCAGCACGGCGGCCGACAGGCCGATGCCCAGCATCAAAAGGGTCTGGCCCATGGCCAGCCACAGCTCGGGCAGGATTTCGACGATGTTTTCAGACATGGGAATGCGGAATCGAAAAGAAGGGGAAAACGGGAAGGGGTGAAGACCCCATCAGTGCTCGGAGCCGCCCACGGCGCGCAGCACCACGGGGCGGGTGGCGCCGCGCTCGCGCAGGGCCTTGTCGGCACGCTCCACGCGCAGGGCCTCGAGTTCGCTGCCCAGCAGCGTGGCGCGCTGCGGCGCCTCGTAGGCACGGCCCTGCGGCAGGGCGGGCAGCGTGAAGCGCTCGGCCACCTGACCCTGCTCGATGATGGCCACCTCGCTGCACAGCGCATCGACCACGGCCAGCTCGTGCGTGACGATGACGATGGTCACGCCCAGGCGGCTGTTGATGTCGGCCAGCGTGGCCAGGATGGAGCGCGTGGTCTCGCTGTCCAGCGCCGAGGTGGGCTCGTCGCACAGCAGCACCTGCGGGCGCGGCGCCAGGGCACGCGCAATCGCCACGCGCTGCTTCTGACCTCCGGACAACTGGGCCGGATAGCTGCCGGCCTTGTCGGCCAGGCCCACGATGTCCAGGCATTCGCGCACGCGCTGCTCGATCTGGGCGCGCAAGTGGCCGCCATGGATGCGCAGCGGAAAGGCCACGTTCTCGAACACGCTGGCGTTCTGCAGCAGGTTGAACTGCTGAAAAATCATGCCGATGTTCTGGCGCGCCTCGCGCAGCGCGCGGCGGCCCAGATCGGTCAGGCGCTGGCCTGCCACCACCACCTCGCCGCTGTCGGGACGCTCGAGCAGGTTGATCAGGCGCAGCAGCGTGGACTTGCCCGCGCCGCTCTTGCCGATCAGGCCGAAGACCGTGCCCTGGCCGATGTCCAACGACACCGAACGCACGGCATCGAAGTGCTTGCCATCGGCTGTTACAAATTTCTTTTGCAGGTCGCGCAGGCGGATCAGCGCGTTTTCCGGGGCGAAATCGGCGGTCTGGACGGTCATGGAGTCTCGGTTCGGCAGTGAAAACGGTCCTGGGATCGACAACGGCAGCCTTTGCACCGCCATCTCCAGGCAATGGCGCGCAATTTCCGGGTCCTGTGCTGAGGAGTTGGACGCAGTTGCAAGCCGATGGGCATGCGTTGTCTTGCGTCGTCGCCAAGCACAGGCGAATCCCCAGGATCTGCCGTCATTAGTGTTCTAACGAGTGTGTTGCAAAACGTTGTTCAAACAAAAGAATAAAAAATACGGTGCTTATATCGATTGCCGTCTTTCAAGCCTTGATGTACGGCCTGGACGGCATTGCTAGAATCCGCCCCCGACAGGCCTGTACAACGGCAAGATTCCTTGTGGTTGCGTGCATTACAGGTAAGTACCCGCTTTCATTCGCCATGCCTGAATCCTCCCGAACTGCCGACTGCCCCGCCTGCGCCGCCAGCCTGCGCGTGGAAGCGGTGCGCCTGCGGCGTGGCATCACAACCGTCTTTGATGGCCTGGACCTGCAGCTGGACGAGCCGCGCGTGGGACTCATCGGCGACAACGGCGCGGGCAAGACCAGTCTGTTCCGGCTGCTGTGCGGCCTGGATGCGCCGCAGGCCGGGCGCGTGCTACTGGACGGCACCGAACTGCACGAGGCCCGCGCCAGGCGGCCGGGCCAGGTCGGGCTGATGTTCCAGAACCCCGACGACCAGATCATCTTCCCCACCGTGGAGGAAGAGCTGGCCCTGGGTCTGCGCCCTTCGGGCATCTCGCGGCGCGAGGCCACGGAGCGCGCCCGCGCCCTGCTGGCCAGCCGCGGCCTGGCCGACTGGGCACCGCGCGCCGTGGCCGGGCTCAGCCAGGGCCAGCGCCAGCAGGTGTGCTGGCTGGCCCTGCTCATTGCCGCGCCGCGCGTGCTGCTGCTGGACGAGCCCTTCGCCAGCCTGGACCTGCCGGGCCAGGCGCGGCTGGCCAGGGACATCGCGGCCGCCGAGCAGCAGGTGCTGGTCTCCACCCATGTGCTGGACCACGTGCGCAGCTTTGGCCGCGTGCTCTGGCTGGAGCGCGGCCAGGTGCGCGCAGACGGCCCCGGCCATGAGGTCTGCGCGGCCTATGAAGCCGACGTGGCCCGCCGGCTGCAAGCGCAGTCCTGACGCAGGAGCCGGCCGCCATGGGAAGCCTCTACAGCGAATACACCAGCTGGCTCCATGCCTGGAGTGCGGGCCGCAAGCTGCTGCTCATGGCGCTGCTGGGAACGGGCCTGTTCCTCATCGATTCACCGTGGCTGCTGGCCATGGCCGGCGCCGCCTGCGGCCTGCTGTGGCTGTCGCTGGGCCGCGCCACCGAGGGCGCACGGCGGCTCATGCTGTCGGTCACCGTGGCCGCCCTGCTGGTGGCTGCCTTCCATGTGTGGATGCAGCATTACGCCCTGGCCGCCGCCAGCGCGCTGCGCCTGGTCTGCGCCTCCACGCTGGGCATGGCGCTGACCGTGAGCACGCGCCCCAGCGATCTGGTCGATGTGCTGGAGCGGCTGCTGGCGCCGCTGGAGCGCATCGGCATCTCCCCCGAACAGGTGGCCCTGCAGCTGGCATTGATGCTGCGTTTCACCGAGCATTTCTTCGTGCAGTGGAAGCGCATGGACGATGCCCACCGGCTGCGCACGGGCCGCGCCGGCGGCCTGCGCCTGATTGCGCCGCTGACCATCCACATGCTGCAGGCCACGCGCCGCGTGTCCGATGCGCTGTGGGCGCGCCTGGGCCGCTGAGGCCCGCCCTGCCGATTTGCCCTTTCGATTTGCCCTGCTGAACTGCCCTTCCTGACCGACAGCGAGAACTCTCCATGACCGCTCCCTCCACCGTCTCACGCGCCTCGGCGCGCTCCATGGCCCAGGTCTCGCTGTTCGCGGCACTGATGGCCGTCATGGGCCTGATTCCCAAGATCGACCTGCCGCTGGGCGTGCCCATCACCATCCAGTCGCTGGGCGTGATGCTGGCCGGCGTGATGCTCGGCCCCTGGCGCGGCATGCAGTCCATGCTGCTGTTCCTTGCGGCCGTGGCCGTGGGCCTGCCCCTGCTGTCGGGCGGGCGCGGCGGCATTGCCGTCTTCATGGCGCCCTCGGCCGGCTACCTGCTGGGCTACCCGCTGGCGGCCTGCATTGCCGGCCTGGTCATGCGTGCGCTGCCCCAGGGCTCTCCCCGGCGCGCGGCGCTCAGCGCCTTTGCGGCCTCGGCGCTGGGCGGGCTGGTGGCCCTGCATGCCTTTGGCGTGCTGGGCCTCATGCTGATGGCCAAGCTCAGCCTGTCGCAGGCCTTCATGGCCACCTTGCTGTTCGTGCCCGGCGATCTGGTCAAGTGCGTGCTGTGCGCCCTGGTGGTGCACACGGTGGCGCGCGGCATGCCGGACTGGCCGTTCGGAGGCCGCCAGCATGGCTGAGCCATCCGCGCGTCATCCGCTGGCCGCGCCGCTGCAGCACCCATGGACCCTGGTCCATGGCCCGCTGGAGCATTGGGCGCGGCAGCGCCCCGATGCGATGGCGCTGCAAAGCGAGGCCGGCCAATGGAGCTTTGCCGCGCTGCATGCCGCCGTGCTGCAGCGCTCGGCCGCGCTGGTGGCCGGCCAGGCGCCAGAGATGCTGCTGGTGGACACGGGCGGCAGCGCCAGCACCGTGGATGCCATCGTCGAATTCCTCGCCATCCTGCACAGCGGCCGCTGCGCCGCCGTGGCCGATCCTGATTGGCCCGATGCCGTGCGCAGCCGTATCGAGGGCTGGCTGCCCACGGCGCCCAGCGCTCTGGCCGAGGCCACGGCCACCGGCGCCTTCTACACCGGCTTCACCTCGGGCAGCACCGGGCTGCCCAAGGGCTTCATGCGCCACCACCGTTCGTGGACAGAGAGCTTTCGCGTCTGCCTGCAGGACTTCGGCGCCGTGGCCGCGCAGCGCACCATGGCGCCCGGGCGCATCTCGCATTCGCTGTTCCTGTTCGGCGTGATGCAGGGCCTGTGGTGCGGCGAAGGCGCCGTGGTGCAGGAGCGGTTCTCGGCAGCACGCTGCCTGGCCAGCCTGGCGCGCGGCGAAGCCCCCTGCCTGGTCGCCGTGCCCAGCCAGCTGCTGCTGATGCTGCAATGGGCCGCACACCGCGCGCTGGCGCCCATCCCCGAGGTGGAGCTGATCATGATCAGCGGCGCGCGCTGGATGCGCGCCCAGACCCCGGCCCTGCGCGCGCTGTTTCCGCGCGCACGCATCATCGAGTTCTACGGTGCCTCGGAGGCCAGCTTCATCGCCTGGATGGAGGCCGACGAACAGGCCCCGCCCCAGGCCGTGGGCCGGCCCTTCAGCAATGTGCAGCTGCAGATCCGCCCCGCCACGCAGCAGCCCGGCGACCAGCCCCTGCAGCCGGGCGAGGACGGCCTGATCTACATGCGCAGCCCCATGCTGTTCATGGACTATGTGGGCGAGGCGCGCGATGGCACGGCCGCGCTGCGCGATGGCGAGTGGCTGTCCGTGCGCGACATGGGCCATATCGATGCCGGCGGCCAGCTGTGCCTGGCCGGGCGCCAGAGCCGCATGCTCGTCACCCAGGGCAAGAACCTGTTCCCCGAGGAAGTCGAAACCCTGCTGGCCGCGCACCCGGGCGTCGCCCAGGTCTCCATCCAAGGCCTGCCCGACGCGCTGCGCGGCATGCAGGTGCACGCCGTCGTGCAATGGCACGGCGCCGCGCCCGCAGGCTCCGCACAGGCGCTGGCGGCCTGGCTGCGCGACCGGCTGGAAAGCTACAAGCTGCCGCGCCAATGGTGGAGCTGCACCGACTGGCCGCAGACCGCCAGCGGCAAGACCGACCACGGCCGGCTGGCGCGTGCACTGGCCGCCACCGCCACGGACACTGGCCGGGCACTGCCCGGCGAACCCGCGCTGCTGCCCCTGCCATGAACCCGCACGACGCCCCCGTCATCCTGGCCTGGGCGCGCAGCCCCGTCGCCCCCGTGGGCGGTGCGCTGCGCGAGCTTGCGGCGCACGAGCTGGGCGCGCCCGTGCTCCAGGCCCTGCTGGCACGCGCTGGCCTGCCGGCCCAGGCCGTGGATGCCGTGGTCTTAGGCAACGCCCTGGGCGCAGGCGGCAACCCGGCCCGCATGCAGGCCCTGGCTGCGGGCCTGCCGGAGCGCTGCGCGGCCCACAGCGTGGATACCCAGTGCTGCTCGGGCCTGGACAGCGTGGCCCTGGCTGCAGGCCTGCTGCTGTCGGGCCAGGCCGATATCGTGGTGGCCGGTGGTGCCGAGGCCTGGAGCCGCGCCCCCATCCGCCAGACACGCCCGCGCCATGCAGACGAGTTGCCCGTGCCCTATGAACGCCCCGCGTTCGCTCCCGACCCCGCACGTGACCCGGACCTGCTGCAATCGGCCGCCGACCACGCGCTGGCCCATGGCATCACCCGCGCCGTTCAGGAGGCCCATGCCATCCACAGCCACGCGCTGGCGCTCGCGCACCGCGACCGGCTGGCCCAAGAGATCGTGCCCCTGGCCGGGCTGGACCACGACGCCTATCCGCGCGCCTTGAACCCGGCCCGCGTTGCCCGCATGCCCGTGGTGGCCGAAGCAGGCGGCGCCGTTGACGCCCATGCACGCCAGCGCCATGCGCTGAGCACGCCCACCATCTCGCCCAAGGCCGATGGTGCCGCCCTGGTGCTGCTGGCCACGCCGCAGGCCTGTGCACGCCTGGGCCTGCAGCCACGCGCCCGCTGGGTGGCCAGTGCCTCGCTGGGCCATGCGCCCGAAACACCGCTGGTCGCCGCCGCACTGGCGGCCCAGCAGGTGCTGGAGCGTGCAGCCGCAGCGCTGCAGCTGCCTGGCCTGACTGCGGCAGAGCTCCAGGCTGTGGAGTTGCACGATGCCTTCGCAGTGCAGGCCCTGGCCTTTGCAGAAAGCCTGGGCCTGCCACTGCAGCAACTCAACACCGGCGGCGGTGGCCTGGCGCGCGGCCATCCCATTGGCGCATCGGGCGCGGTTGCGCTGGTGCGCATGCTCTCAGACCTGCACCGCACGCCAGCAGCCCACAGACCGGCCCTGGGCCTGGCCGCCATTGCAGGGGCTGGCGGCATAGGCGCGGCCTGCCTGGTGCAGGCGCTTTGAATCCATGGACTCCGCATTTCCCATGTCCGCCAACCCACCGTCCGACACCCTTCCCTTTGGCGATGCGCATGAGGCCCTGGTGCACGCGCGCCGCTCCGTGCGCGCCTACCGGTCCGATCCCGTGCCGGACGCGCTGCTGCACCATTTGCTGCAATCGGCCCGCCGGGCGCCCAGCGGCGGCAACCTGCAGCCCGGCCAGTTCATCCAGGTGCGCGGCAGCCTGCGCGGCGCACTCACACAGGCGCTGCTGGCCGACTGGCAAGGCGGAGCACCTGAGCGCGAGGACTACGGCTACTTCCCCCGCCCCATGCCCATGGCGCTACGCAAGCGCCAGGTGGCATCGGCCCAGGCCCTGTACAGCGCCCTGGGCGTGGCCCGCGAGGACCGCGCCGGGCGCGACGCGCAGTTCGGTCGCAACTACCGCTTCTTCGACGCGCCCGTGGCCCTGGTCGTGAGCATCGACGCCCGCTTCGGCGCAGGCGGCTACATGGACCTGGGCATGACCCTGTACGGCCTGCAAATGGCCGCAGCCGCCCAGGGCCTTGGCAGCTGCGCCATCGGCGCCCTGGCCTCCTACCCCGACACCGTGCGCCGCGTACTCGACCTGCCGCCCGGCGAGCACATCGTCTGCGGCCTGGCCCTGGGCTGGCCCGACGAGGCCGCCCCCGTCAACCGCACCCAGACCACCCGCGCACCGCTGACCGAATACTTCAGGGTACTGGGAGAATGAAAAAAAGCTGCCAATGGCAGCTTTTGCAATTCAGCCCTCGCTCGCACTGAACACGGCGACCGAAACCGGCGCAACACATAGCGAGGGACACCGAGCAAGGGCCGCCCCGCAGCGAGGGTGTCGTCCCCCTCCCGCGAAGCGAGAGAGGGGGAAGCGGCGTCAGCCGCTCAGGGGGTGCTTCCTATCAAAACGCAGGAATCACCGACCCCTTGAACTGCACATCAATGAACTGGCGCACTTCATCGGAGTGGTAGGCCTTGATCAGCTGCGCCACCCAGGGCTTGCCCTTGTCGGCATCGCGCGCGACCAGAATGTTCACATAGGGGTTCTTGGCGGCTTCCTGCGCAATGGCATCGGTCTTGGGGTTCAGGCCTGCCGAGATCGCGAAGTTGGTGTTGATGGCCGAGGCATCCAGGTCATCCAGCGAGCGTGGCAGCTGGGCTGCGTCCAGCTCCACGAAGCGCAGCTTCTTGGGGTTGGAGACCACGTCCAGCGGCGTGGCCTTCAGGCCCGCGCTTTCCTTGAGCTTGATCAGGCCCTGGGCCTGCAGCAGCAGCAGCACGCGGCCACCGTTGGTGGGGTCGTTGGGGATGCCGAACTTGGCGCCCTGGGGCAGGTCGGCCAGCTGCTTGATCTTCTTGGAATAGATGCCGATGGGGAAATTCACCGTGTCGGCCACCCAGCCGATCTTGTAGCCGCGGTCGCGCACCTGGGCGTCGAGGTAGGGGCGGTGCTGGTAGCTGTTGGCGTCCAGGTCACCGGCAGACAGCGCGGCATTGGGCTGCACGTAGTCGCCGAATTCAACGATCTGGATCTTCAGGCCGTTCTTCTCGGCGACCTTCTTGACCTGCTCCATGATCTGGGCGTGCGGGCCGGCCGTGACGCCGACCTTGATGGGCTTGTCCTGCGCCTGCGCGGGCATGGCCAGCAGGGTCATGGCGGCGGTGCTGGCAATCGCGGCGGCCGTGAGCGTGCGGCGGAGGAAATGGCGCTTGGTGGGCATGGATGCGGTTCCTTGTAACCTGTCAAAAACACAGGCGCACACTGTAGCGCCAACACAGCGCGCGGCGACCGTACCGGCACACTGCGGCTAGACAGTTTTTTCAGTAGCTCACAACCGGCGCCGCAGCGCGGGCGTCAGCGGTCCTGGAACTCGGGCGTTGCCATGACCTGGTGGGCCACGACATCCAGTACGGGATGGGGTTGCTCCTGGCGGTCTATCCAGACCTTGGGCGTGAAGCTGCCACGCAGCGCCACGGCATCGCCTTCGATCAGATTGCGCAGCACCTCGCAGGCCTGGGCGTCGAATGCAACCACGTTGACCGGGATGGAAGTGCCATCGGATGCCTCGGAACGCACGCGGGCCACCATGAAGGGGCGCCGATTGCGGTCGCTGCGGTGTTCGGGCGTACCGGTGAGTCTGCCGGTAATCAGTCCATCCATCATGTGCGAGACCAGGAAGAAATCGTCAGTTACAAAAGACGCCATTGTAGGTGCAGGTCTTACGCATCCAGACCTGGCGGCGCATCTTCACGGTGCATGGAGTTTTCTGCGCTGGCTGCCCTCGCCATCCGCGAGGGAGCCGCCTGGCGGAACTGCACCCGCCCTTCGCCGCAAGGCACAATCGCGCGCAAAATCGAACGTACAAAGCAAAAAGCTCCTGACGTTTCCGTCAGGAGCTTTGCGTTGTGGTCGGCGTGGCGGGATTCGAACTCGCGACCCCTTGCACCCCATGCAAGTGCGCTACCAGGCTGCGCTACACGCCGAAGCATTGAATTATAGGGACTAAAAACGGGCCTTCAGGGAAAACGCAGAGATTTTTCAAAAATGTCTGCAAATTCCTGAAATGGCGACGATCAGCCCCCGCATCTTCTCACCCCTGATGCGTGGCGCGCACGTGGTCCAGCAAGGCCTCCAACGGATGGCGCAGCTGCCGTGCAGACAGTCGCTTGACCTGGCTGCGGCAGGAGTAGCCGGTGGCCAGCGGCTCGCCCAGCTCCTGCTTGCCTTCGATCTGCCGGGCCCATGACTGGGCATAGATCGTCTTGGAGGTTTCGAGGTTGCGCGCCTCATGCCCGTAGGTGCCCGACATGCCGCAGCAGCCCGTGGCCTCCACGCTCAGGCGCAGGCCCCGTCGCTCGAAGAGCTGTGCCCACTGCTTGCCGCTGTCGGGCGCGTTGGTCTTTTCGGTGCAATGGGGCAGCAGGCGGTACGCAGTGCCTGCACTGCCCTCGTTCGTGCGCGCCTCGGGCAGCACCTGCTGCAGCCATTCCTGGGGCAGCGCCACCTTGGGCACCTCGCCCATGCCCGGCACCTTGAGGTATTCCTGCCGATAGGCCAGCGTCATGGCCGGGTCCAGCCCCACCAGCGCCACACCGGGCTGAGCCAGTTGCGCCAGCTGCGCGGCATTGCGGATGGCCGCCTTGGCAAAGGCGCCCATGAATCCCTGCACATGCAGCGGCTTGCCATTGGGCAGCAGCGGCGCCAGCCAGACCTGGAACCCCAGGCGCGCCGCCAGCTCGATCAGCACCTGCAGCTGGCCGGTCTCGAAGTAGCGGGTGAAGCTGTCCTGCACGATGACCACGCTGCGCGCACGCTGCTCGGGCGAAAGCGCGGCCAGCGCCTGCGCATCGGCCGCGCGCACCTTCCATTGCCGCAAGGTGGCTGCCAGGTCCAGCCGGCTCAGCAGCGGGCCGTCGACCATGCCGATGCGCCGGCTGAGCACATCGCGCATCCATGGCGAGCCCATCACCCCGTTGTAGAGCGCGGGCATGCGCGCCAGCCACGGCATGGTGAATTCCAGCGAGCCGATCAGGTAGTCGCGCACGGGCCGCAGGTAGCGGCGGTGGTACAGCTCCAGAAAGCGCGAGCGGAACTCGGGCACGTTGACCTTGACGGGGCACTGCCCGGCGCAGGACTTGCAGGCCAGGCAGCCGGCCATGGCGTCATAGACCTCGTGCGAGAAATCGGCCTCGCCGCGGCGCGCCGCGCGGCTGTTGCGCCAGCGCGCGGCCAGGCTGGACAGGAAGGGCTGGGGCCGCTGCGCGACCTCCAGCACATTCACGCCTGCCTGCCCCTGCAGGCGCAGCCATTCGCGCATCAGCGAGGCCCGGCCCTTGGGCGAATGCACGCGCTGGCGCGTGGCCTTCCAGGACGGGCACATGGCGTCGTCCGGGTCGAAGTTGTAGCAGGCGCCATTGCCGTTGCAGTGCATGGCCGCGCCATAGCTTTGCCATACGCGCTCGTCGATCTGCCGGTCCAGCTCGCCGCGCGTGGTGACGCCATCCACCTTGAGCAGCAAGGTCTTGCTGGCCGGCGGCGTGGCGATCTTGCCGGGGTTGAGCTGGTTGTGCGGGTCGAAGGCGGCCTTGAGCTGCTGCAGCGAGGGATACAGCTCGCCGAAGAAGGCCGGCACATATTCGGAGCGCAGGCCCTTGCCGTGCTCGCCCCACAGCAGGCCGCCGTGGCGCTGCGTGAGTTCGGCCACCGCGTCGGAGATGGGGCGCACCAGGGCGGCGTCCACGGGGTTCTTCATGTCCAGGATGGGGCGCACATGCAGCACGCCGGCATCGACGTGGCCGAACATGCCGTACTGCAGGCCGTGGCTGTCCAGCAGCGCGCGGAACTCGGCAATGAACTCGGGCAGGTTCTCGGGCGGCACGGCCGTGTCTTCGACAAAGGGCTGGGGCCGCGCCTCGCCCGCCACGTTGCCCAGCAGGCCCACGGCGCGCTTGCGCATGGCATAGACGCGGTGGACCGCTGCATTGCCCGCCGCCAGCGTATGGCCCAGCCGCTCCACGGAGGTATCCGCGCCCAGGTGCGCGATGAAGGCCTGCACGCGGCCGTCGACCTCCTGCGGATCGTCGCCGCTGAATTCCACCAGGTTGATGCCCAGCGTAGGGCGCTGGCCGTCCTGCGGAAAGTACTCGGCCACGCTGCTCCAGACGAAGTCCTTCATGGCCAGCAGCAGCACCTTGGAATCCACCGTCTCGATGGACAGCGGCCGGTGTGCCATCAGCGCGCGCGCATCGCGCAGCGCGTCCATGAAGCCCGCGTAGCACACGTTGACCAGCACCGAATAGCGGGGAATGGGCAGCACGTTGAGCCGCGCCTCCACCACGAAACCCAGCGAGCCTTCGGCGCCGCACAGCACGCTGTTGAGGTTGAAGCGCCCGTCGCCGTCGCGCAGATGGGCCAGGTCATAGCCGGTGAGGCAGCGGTTGAGCTTGGGGAATCTGGCCTCGATCAACTCCGCCTGGTCCTCGCTGATGCGCCGCGCCGTGCGGTGCACCTTGCCGATGCGCCCCGAATCGGCGCACATGCGCTCCAGCGCCTGAGCATCCAGCGGCGCGCTGTGCAGGCGCTCGCCGCCCAGCAGCACGAAGTCCAGCGCCAGCACGTGGTCGCGCGTCTTGCCATAGGTGCAGCTGCCCTGCCCGCTGGCATCGGTGTTGATCATGCCGCCGATGGTGGCGCGGTTGGAGGTGGACAGCTCGGGCGCAAAGAACAGTCCGTATGGCTTGAGCGCGGCGTTGAGCTGGTCCTTGACCACGCCTGCCTGCACGCGCACCCAGCGCTGCTCGGCATTGATTTCGAGGATGCCATTCATGTGCCGCGACAAGTCCATGGTCACGCCATGCGTGAGCGACTGCCCGTTCGTGCCCGTGCCGCCGCCGCGCGGTGTCAGCACCACATCGCGGAACTCAGGCCGCGCCAGCACCTGCGCCGCCCTGGCCACATCCTCGGCGTGACGCGGGTAGATGGCCGCCTGCGGCATGCGCTGGTAGATGGAGTTGTCCGTGGCCAGCACGGTGCGGCTGGCATGGTCCGTGTCCACGTCGCCCTCGAAGCCGGCGGCCTTCAACGCTTCAAGAAACTCAAGGTATTGGGCAGGCACGGGGGCGCTGGCGTGGGGCAGTGGGGCAATCGACATGGAAGGCAAGGTGGGGAGATTTGTTGCTGGCGATCAGCCCAGGAAACCCATGCATGCAATACACGGTTTCAGGCCGACCATGGCCGCAAGTATCTCTACACTCATCCTCTGGAACAAACGAAAATTGCAGCCGCGAACACTGCATAAAACTCATGAATTACCGACGCCTGACGCCCTCCATGTCCCTGCTGCTGGTCTTCGAGGCGGCCGCGCGCCACGAAAGCTATGCGCGAGCGGCCGAGGAGCTGTCGCTCAGCCAGAGCGCCATCAGCCGGCAGGTGCAGACACTGGAGGCGCAGCTGGGCATCAGCCTGTTCCGCCGCGAGGGCCGCACGGTGCGCCTGACTGATGTGGGGCGCCGCTACTTCATCGACCTGGGCGCCGCGCTGGGCCGCATACGCAGCGCCACCCTGCAGGCCATGTCACGCCAGTCCGGCGGTGGCACGCTCAACCTGGCCACCCTGCCCACCTTCGGCTCCAAATGGCTGCTGCCGCACCTGCATGGCTTCTACCAGGCGCAGCCCGGGGTGACCATGCACATCCATTCCCGCATAGGCGACATCGACTTCGACAGCGGCGAGATAGACGCCGCCATCACCGTGGGCACGGGAGACTGGCCCGGGCTGACCGCGCACCGCCTGTACCACGAGTTTCTGGTGGCGGTGGCCAGCCCGCAGGCGCTGCAGCAGGCCGGGCAGGCAGCAGCCTCGCCGGATTGGGTGGGCCAGCAGGTGCTGCTCACGGTGGCCAGCAACCGGCAGGCCTGGAGCGAGTGGTTCACGCACTATCGGCTCGATCACCGGCAGATGCGGATAGGGCCGAGCTTCGAGCTGACCTCGCACCTGATACAGGCCGTGCTGGCAGGCATGGGCGTGGGCCTGGTGCCACGGGTACTGGTGGAAGAGGAGATAGCGCGCGGTGAGCTGCACGTGGTGGGAGACGCCATCCCCAGCCAGCGCAGCTACTACCTGGTCTATCCCGAGAGGAACGCGACACTGCCGGCGCTGGCAGCCTTCCGGCAATGGCTGCTTGAGACCTGCGCCCAGGGTTGATTCCCGCGCAACGGCCGCTCCCCTTCAGCGGTTGGTAGCGGTTGGCGATGGCACAAAGAAAAACGGACCACAGCCAGAAGCTGTGGTCCGTATTCATTTATGGTCGGCGTGGCGGGATTCGAACTCGCGACCCCTTGCACCCCATGCAAGTGCGCTACCAGGCTGCGCTACACGCCGAAGAATTCAATTATATACAGCTTTTTGCTCTCAAATAGAAAGCAGCGCACGAATCTGCAAAAGCTCCTCGCGCACGGCCTCCGGCTCCAGCGGAACGCTGGCCGCGGCATCGCCACCGAGCAGCGGCGCGGCAGCCGGCGCCGACACCGCGACACCGGCCTGCAGCGCGGGAACCACGGCAGACCCCGAGGCCTCACGCAGGCGGTTGCGCGCGCCATTGATAGTGAAGCCCTGCTCGTAGAGCAGCTCGCGGATGCGCCGGATCATCAGCACTTCGTGGTGCTGGTAGTAGCGGCGGTTGCCGCGCCGCTTCATGGGGCGCAGCTGCGTGAACTCCTGCTCCCAGTAGCGCAGCACATGCGGCTTGACGTCGCACAGATCCGCGACCTCACCGATGGTGAAGTAGCGCTTGGCGGGAATCTGGGGCAGAAGTGAAGCCATGGCAAATGTGGATGAAGTCAGGATGTGCAATGCCGCTGGCGCGCGGACGCCGATCCGGGAAGAAGGCCGAGCCTACTGCACAGCTCGCCTGCAGGCCAGCACCCTGTCGTAAAAACAGCCCATCCACCGCGAGGCAGACAGGCTGGCGACAGCTGGCCATGCAGGCCCGGGCAGGCTTTCCTCAGGCCTGGGAGCCCGATGTGCCTTCCTGGATCTGCTCCTTGAGCTTGCTGCTCGCATGGAAGGTCACGACGCGGCGCGCCTCGATCGGAATGGCCTCGCCCGTGCGCGGATTGCGCCCCGGACGCGGCGCCTTGGTGCGGATCTGGAAGTTGCCGAAGCCCGACAGCTTCACATCCTCGCCCGACACCAGGCTTTGCGAGACCAGCTCGAAGAACGCATCCACCATTTCCTTGGATTCGCGCTTGTTCAGGCCGATCTCGTCGAACAGCAGATCCGCCAGCTGCGCCTTGGTCAGCGCAGGCGAATCAAGACTTTCCACCGCCAGTTCCATCACAGGATCTCCTTTCACGGCATGCACCCTCCATCATGCGCGCAGGCGCGCACCCAGACGCTGCTGCAGCTGCTCGAGCACGGCCTGCACGGCCTGCTCGATCTGCACATCCGTCAGCGAGCTGTCGTCATGGCCCAGCGTCAGGCGCACGGCCAGGCTCTTTTCGTCCTGCGCCAGCGCGCCCGGTGCCGCTGCCTCGCCGGCCTTGAGCGCCTTGGGACGGAATACATCGAACAGCACGGCAGAGCGCAGCAGGCCGCCGGTCTGGGCAGCCTCCACCGCCTGCATCAGCTGGGCATGCGTGGTCTTTTCGTTCACGACCACGGCAATGTCGCGCTCCACGGCCTGGTGCTTGGCCACGGGCTTGAACACCGGTACCTCGCGCGCCAGCACGGCATCGAGCTCCAACTCGAACAGCACGGGCGCCTGGGCCAGATCCCATTGCTGGCGCCACTGGGGATGCAGCTCGCCGATGAAGCCGATGGACTGGCCATCGAGCAGCACGCGTGCGCAGCGGCCCGGGTGCATGGCAGGATGCTCGGCCGGCTCGAACACGGGCTTGCGCGGCGCCAGCAGCGCCTCGACATCGCCCTTGACGTCGTAGAAGTCGACCTTGGTCTCGCCACGAGCCCATTGCAGCTGCTCGGCAGCTCCCCAGGCCAGGCCCGCCACGCGCATGGGCTGGTAGAAGCCCTTGACCGTGGTGTCGCTGTCAACAACGCTGTCATCCTTGAGGAAGACACGGCCCAGCTCGAACACGCGCACGCGCTCGGCCTTGCGGTCGGCATTGAACTTGAGCACCTGCATGAGCGAGCCGATGAGGCTGGAGCGCATCACGCTGAGCTGGCTTGCGATGGGGTTGAGCAGCTGGATGGGATTGGCGTTGCCAGCCAGATCCTTCTCCCACGCGGCTTCCACAAAGCTGAAGTTGATGGTTTCCTGGTAACCCAGATCGGCCAGCGCGCGGCGCACGGCGAACTGGCTGCGGCGGTTTTCGGCGCGCAGCTTGGGCGCAATGGGCGCCAGCGGCTTGGTCGTGGGCAGGTTCTCGTAACCCACCATGCGCGCCACTTCCTCGATCAGGTCTTCCTCGATGTTGATGTCGAAGCGGAAGCTGGGCGGCGTGACGGTGAGCACGCCATCGCCCTGCTCCACCGGCAGGCCCAGGCCGGCCAGCGCATCGTGGCATTGCTGCTGCGTGAGCGGCATGCCGATGACCTTGGCCGCACGCGCCACGCGCAGCGTGACGGGCTTGGGCTGGGGCATGTTGGACTTCTGGTCGTCGATGGGGCCGCAGACGGTCTCGGGCGTGCCGCAGATCTGCAGCACCAGCTCGGTGATGCGCTCGATGTGCTCGACCGTCAGTTCGGGATCGACGCCGCGCTCGAAGCGGTGGCCCGCATCGGTGGAGAAGTTGTAGCGGCGCGAACGGCCGGCAATCGACTTGGGCCACCAGAAGGCCGCCTCGATGTAGATGTGGCGCGTGTCGTCGGACACGGCCGTGGCGTCGCCGCCCATGATGCCGGCCAGCGATTCGACTTCGCGCTCATCGGCGATCACGCCCACCTGTCCATCGACGGTGACGGTGTTGCCGTTGAGCAGCTTGAGCTGCTCGCCTTCCTTGCCCCAGCGCACCTGCAGGCCGCCGTGGATCTTGTCCAGGTCAAAGATGTGGGAGGGGCGGCCCAGCTCGAACATCACATAGTTGGAGATGTCCACCAGCGGCGCCACGCTGCGCTGGCCGCAGCGCGCCAGGCGATCGACCATCCACTGCGGCGTCTTCGCCTGGGTGTTGACGTTGCGCACCACGCGGCCCGAGAAGCGGCCGCACAGGTCGGGCGCCTCGATCTTCACGGCCAGCCTGTCCTGCACATCCACCGCAGCAGGCGTGAACGACTGGGGCTTGAGCGGCGCACCGGTCAGCGCAGCCACTTCGCGCGCCACACCATAGACGCTCAGGCAATGCGCCAGGTTGGGCGTGAGCTTGAGCGTGAACAGGGTGTCATCCAGGTTCAGGTATTCGCGGATGTTCTGGCCCAGGGGCGCGTCCAGCGGCAGCTCCATCAGGCCGCCATGGTCCTCGGACAGCTTGAGTTCGCGTGCCGAGCACAGCATGCCGAAGCTCTCCACACCGCGCAGCTTGCCGATCTTGATGAGGAAGGGCTTGCCGTCTTCACCGGGCGGCAGCTCGGCGCCCACCGTGGCGCAGGGCACGCGGATGCCCACGCGCGCGTTGGGCGCGCCGCAGACGATGGTCAGCAGCTCGGGCCCGCCCGCATCGACCTGGCACACGCGCAGGCGATCGGCATTGGGATGCTGCTCGGCAGCCTTGATCTCGCCGACGACAATCTTGGTGAACGGCGGTGCCACGGGCTCCAGCTCCTCCACCTCCAGGCCGGCCATGGTCAGGGTGTCGGCCAGTTCTTGGGTGGTCAGCGGCGGATTGCAGAACTCGCGCAGCCAGGATTCGGGAAATTGCATATCAGACTCTTTGGCGTTGGTTCGGTCCGCGCGCCACGGCGCTGGCGGACCCCATGAACGTATTGACGACTCTCATTCCAAGCCCCCGAACAGCCTGACCATGCGACTGGCGTGGTTCAGGCCGGAGACGCCGAGCAAGAGCCGCCTCGCGGCGAGGGCGTCGTCCCCCTCCCAGGGGGATGGCGCGCAGCGCCTCAGGGGGCGATCCATTTCTAACGGAATTGCGACAGGAAGCGGATATCGCCGTCAAAAAACAGACGCAGATCGTTGACGCCATAGCGCAGCATGGTCAGGCGGTCAGGACCCATGCCAAAGGCAAAGCCGATGTACTTCTCGGGGTCCAGCCCCATGTTGCGCACCACGTTGGGGTGCACCTGGCCGGAGCCGGCCACCTCCAGCCAGCGGCCGGCCAGCGGGCCGCTCTGGAACTGGATATCGATCTCGGCGCTGGGCTCGGTGAAGGGGAAGAAGCTGGGACGGAAGCGCAGCACCAGGTCATCGCTCTCGAAGAAGGTCTTGCAGAAGTCGGTGAAGACCACCTTCAGATCCTTGAAGCTGACGTTCTCGCCGATCCACAGGCCTTCGCACTGGTGGAACATGGGCGAGTGCGTGGCATCGCTGTCCACGCGGTAGGTGCGGCCCGGCGCGATCACGCGGATCTCGGGCATGCCCTGGCCGGCGTCCAGCCGCTCACGGTATTTCTTGACGTGCTGCACGGCATGGCGCACCTGCATGGGGCTGGTGTGCGTGCGCAGCAGATTGGGGGCCTGTTCCGTGCCGCCTTCCACGTAGAAGGTGTCGTGCATGGAACGGGCGGGATGGTCTTCGGGCGTGTTCAGCGCCGTGAAGTTGAACCAGTCGGACTCGATCTCGGGGCCCTCGGCCACATCGAAGCCCATGGAGCCGAAGATGCCCTCGATGCGCTCCAGCGTCAGCGACACGGGGTGCAGGCCGCCCTGGCCACGGCGACGGCCCGGCAAGGTCACATCCAGCACCTCGGCCTTCAGGTGGGCCTGCAGTTCGGCATCGGCCAGGGCCTTGCGGCGCGCGGTCAGCGCGGCCTCGATGCCTTGCTTGGCCACGTTGATGGCGGCTCCGCGCGACTTCTTCTCTTCGACGGAAAGCTGCGCCATGCCCTTCATGAGCTCGGTCACCTTGCCCGACTTGCCCAGAAACTGCGCCTTGGCGTTTTCCAGATCAGCGGGGGTTTGTGCCTGCGCGAACAATTGCTGCGCGCTTTCGACCAGAGAATCCAACTCGTTCATATCGACTCTTTATCGACTGTGAAAAGAAACAAGGGCTAGCAGCCTTTTCAAGCCCTAGCCCTTGCTGTTTGCGCTGCAAGCCATCACGAGGATGGCCACAGACCGTTATCTCAAGCAGCCAGCTTGGCCTTGACTTGATCAACGATGCTGCTGAAAGCAGCCTTGTCGTGCACCGCGATATCGGCCAGCATCTTGCGGTCGATCTCGATGGCTGCCTTCTTCAGGCCGTTGGCGAACTGGCTGTAGGTCAGGCCCAGTTCACGTGCAGCGGCGTTGATACGGGCGATCCACAGACGGCGGAACACGCGCTTCTTGGCACGGCGGTCACGGTAGGCATATTGCCCAGCCTTCATCACCGCCTGCTTGGCGATGCGGAAGACATTGCCGCGGCGGCCGCGGAAACCCTTGGAAAGGGCCAGAACTTTTTTGTGACGGGCGCGGGCCGTTACACCACGTTTGACGCGAGGCATGTGTTTTCTCCTTGTTCGTCAGTGAATTACAGGCCAGCCATCGGCAGCATCTGTGCGATCGAGCCCATGTTGGTCTCATGCACAGCCACTGCACCACGCAGGTGACGCTTGTTCTTGGTGGTCTTCTTGGTCAAGATGTGACGCTTGAAGGCTTGACCGCGCTTGACGGTGCCACCGGGACGAACGCGAAAACGCTTCTTCGCGCTGCTCTTGGTCTTCATTTTGGGCATTTGAATGCTCCTGTTGTTTGTGCTCGTGAGGCGGCTCGCAACACTGCGCGCACTTGCTGGCCCCGAGACACTTCTGTGCCAGCCCGGAGGCCGGCAAGAACAAGGGACATGGATACCATGTCCCTTGCATCACACGCCCCGCGCAATCGACTAGCGCAAGGCCTGCAAATTCTGTCGCCCCTCAGCGAAGGGCGAAACCGCGATTATGCCTTATCAGCCACCGCAGGTGCAGCAGAAACCTCTGCTTGCGGTTTGCCACCGGTGGTGGGCTTCTTGCGCGCAGGGGCGATCATCATCACCATCTGGCGGCCTTCGAGCTTGGGGAACTGCTCCACCTGGATGGAGTCCGCCAGATCGTCACGCAGACGGTTCAGCAGGTCCAGACCGATCTGCTGGTGCGTGATTTCACGGCCGCGGAAACGCAGCGTGATCTTGCACTTGTCACCATCGGCCAGGAATCGGCGGATGTTGCGCAGCTTGATGTTGTAGTCGCCGTCGTCGGTACCAGGGCGGAATTTCACTTCCTTGATTTCGATGACGGTCTGCTTGGCCTTGGCTTCGGCAGCCTTCTTCTGTTCAAGGTACTTGAACTTGCCATAGTCCATCAACCGGCAGACAGGCGGAGTGGCCGTGGCGGCGATTTCCACCAGGTCCACGTCCAACTCGCCCGCCATGCGCAGCGCTTCCTGCAGAGGCACGATGCCCAGCGGCTCGTTCTCCGGGCCGGACAGACGCACTTCAGGCGCCATGATTTCACGGTTGAGACGATGCTTGCGCTCTTCACGGTGGCGCCGATCACGAAATTCAGTAGCTATGGTTCTCACCCTTGGATTTAAGTTGCTACAACAGCGTAGCCGCTTGTGTGCAGTACACGCCAAACGGCTAACGCCTTTGGAGATGCTCCGTCAGGCCTTCGCCGCGATGTCCTTGGCCACAAGTTCAATGAACGCGTCGACCGACATCACTCCGAGGTCCTTGTTGCCCCGTGCGCGCACTGCCACTGCACCAGCGGCCTTCTCCTTGTCGCCTGCAACAAGGATGTAAGGCAGCTTTTGCAACGAATGCTCCCGTATTTTATACGTAATCTTTTCGTTGCGCAGATCTGTCGCCACCCTAAGGCCTTGATTCGGAAATGCTTTTTGCAGCTTTTGCGCGACTTCCCGCACATAGTCCGCCTGCGCGTCAGTGATATTGAGCACGGCCGCCTGAACAGGAGCCAGCCATGTCGGCATGGCACCGGCATGCTGCTCGATGAGGATGCCGATGAAACGCTCAAGGCTGCCGACGATGGCACGGTGCAGCATCACGGGGCGATGGCGATCGCCGTCTTCGCCCACGTATTCCGCATCCAGGCGCTCGGGCATGGAGAAGTCGACCTGGATGGTGCCGCACTGCCACTGGCGACCGATGGCGTCCTTGAGCGTGTACTCGATCTTGGGACCGTAGAACGCGCCATCGCCGGGCGAGATCACGTACTCGCAGCCCGAAGCCTCCAGGCTGTTGATCAGCGCGGCCTCCGCCTTGTCCCAGCTTTCATCGGAGCCGATGCGCGCCTCGGGGCGCGTGGCAACCTTGTAGATGATGTCGCTGAAACCGAAGTCCGCGTAGACCTTTTGCAGCAGCGTGGTGAAGGCCAGCACTTCGGGCTGGATCTGGTCTTCGGTGCAGAAGACGTGGCCGTCATCCTGCGTGAAGCCGCGCACGCGCATGATGCCGTGCAGGCCGCCCGTGGGCTCGTTGCGGTGGCACTGGCCGAACTCGCCGTAGCGCAGCGGCAGGTCGCGGTAGCTCTTGATGCCCTGCTTGAAGATCAGGATGTGGCCGGGGCAGTTCATCGGCTTGAGCGCGTAGTCGCGCTTTTCCGACTCGGTCGTGAACATGTTCTCGCGGTACTTGTCCCAGTGGCCGGTCTTCTCCCACAGGGTCTTGTCCAGGATCTGCGGACCCTTGACCTCCTGGTAGCCGTTGTCGCGGTACACGCGGCGCATGTACTGCTCGACCTCTTGCCACAAAGCCCAACCCTTCGGATGCCAGAACACAGTGCCTGGCGAATGCTCGTCGATGTGGAACAGATCCAGTTCACGGCCCAGCTTGCGGTGGTCGCGCTTTTCGGCCTCCTCCAGCATGTGCAGGTACTGCTGCAGGTCGTCCTTGGTAGCCCAGGCCGTGCCGTACACGCGCTGCAGCATCTCGTTGCGATGGTCACCGCGCCAGTAGGCGCCAGCCACCTTCATCAGCTTGAAGAACTTGAGCTTGCCGGTGCTCGGCACGTGCGGGCCGCGGCACAGATCCTCGAAACCGCCTTCGCGGTACAGGCTCACATCCTCGTTCGAGGGGATGCTGGCGATGATCTCGGCCTTGTAGTTCTCGCCCATGCCCTTGAAGTAGGCCACGGCCTCGTCGCGCGGCAGCACGCGGCGCACCACGGGCTCGTCCTTGGCAGCCAGCTCGGCCATGCGTTTTTCGATGGCAACCAGGTCCTCGGGCGTGAAAGGACGCTTGTACGAGAAGTCGTAGTAGAAGCCATTCTCGATGACGGGGCCGATGGTGACCTGGGCGTCAGGAAACAGATCCTTGACGGCGTAGGCCAGCAAGTGGGCCGTCGAATGACGGATCACGTCCAGGCCATCTGCATCCTTGGCCGTCACGATGGACAGGGGCATGTCCTTGTCGATCACAAAGCTGGTGTCCACCACCTTGGCGTCGTCGCCCGTGCCAACCTTGCCAGCCAGTGCAGCCTTGGCAAGGCCCGTGCCTATCGATGCAGCCACTTCGGCCACGGTGACCGGACCGGGATACTCGCGTTGCGAACCATCGGGAAGCGTAATGTGGATCATGGGATTCCTAAAAATATTTCTCAGGGGGTGCGCCATCCCCCAAAAGCAAAAAAGCGCGGAGCCGGGTCCGCGCTTTGTTGGGGTCGAGTGAATCTCGTGCAGGCGCGAACCGCCAGCCGCTAGCGGCCGGTGTACATCTCCGATGTAGTTCGCGGTGTCATAACCATGATGCCTTTCTCGCCCTTGTCAGTTGAAAACTCCTTGCATTTTAACCCCAGCAAAGAAAAAGCGCCCGAAGCACAAGGCCCCGGACGCTTTCTCACCCCTATCTACCTGAAGTTGCACTTACCGAAGCCGCGCTTCAGTGGAATTGCTCCTCTTCCGTGGAGCCGGTCAGTGCCTTGACGCTGGACGAGCCACCCTGGATCACCGTGGTCACATCGTCGAAGTAGCCTGCACCCACTTCCTGCTGGTGCGACACGAAGGTGTAGCCTTGTTCGCGGGCTGCGAATTCGGGCTCCTGCACCATGTTCACGTAGTGCTTCATGCCTTCGCCGTTGGCGTAGGCGTGGGCAAACTTGAAGGTGTTGAACCAGTTGATGTGGATGCCGGCCAGCGTGATGAACTGGAACTTGTAGCCCAACGCAGACAGCTCTTCCTGGAAAGAGGCAATCTGGCTGTCGTTGAGGTTCTTCTTCCAGTTGAACGAGGGCGAGCAGTTGTAGCTCAGCAGCTTGCCTGGGCAGGCACCATGCACGGCCTGGGCGAACTCGCGGGCAAAGCCGATGTCAGGCACGCCGGTTTCGCACCACACCAAGTCTGCATAGGGTGCGTAGGCCACGCCGCGGCTGATGGATTGCTCCATGCCGTTCCTGACCCGGTAGAAGCCTTCCTGCGTGCGCTCGCCGGTCAGGAACGGCTTGTCGTTGGCGTCATGGTCGGAGGTGATCAGGTTGGCGGCTTCAGCATCGGTACGGGCCAACACGATTGTGGGCACGCCCATCACGTCGGCGGCAAAGCGTGCGGAGATGAGCTTCTCGACGGCTTCCTGGGTAGGCACTAGCACCTTGCCACCCATGTGGCCGCACTTCTTCACGGCGGCCAGTTGGTCCTCGAAGTGCACGCCTGCCGCGCCAGCGGCAATCATGTTCTTCATCAGCTCGAACGCGTTGAGCACGCCGCCGAAGCCGGCTTCGGCATCCGCCACGATAGGCAGGAAGTAGTCGATGAATTCCTTGTCGCCGGGGTTGATGCCACGGCTCCACTGGATTTCGTCGGCGCGCTTGAAGGTGTTGTTGATGCGGCGCACCATGGTGGGCACCGAGTCATAGGCGTACAGCGACTGGTCGGGGTACATGGTTTCGCTGGTGTTGCCGTCGGCAGCCACCTGCCAGCCCGACAGGTACACCGCTTCCAGGCCGGCCTTGGCCTGCTGCATGGCCTGGCCCGCAGAGATGGCGCCAAAGGCATTCACGTAGCCTTTCTTGGCACCGCCGTTGATCCTGTCCCAGAGCAGTTCCGCGCCGCGCTGGGCCAGCGTGTATTCAGGCTGCAGGCTGCCGCGAAGACGCACCACGTCAGCGGCGCTGTAGCCACGCTTGACACCCTTCCAACGGGGGTTCTGCGCCCAGTCTTTCTCAAGGGCGGAAATCTGTTGTTCGCGGCTCAGTTGCTGGGTCAGGGATTGGGGCATGTTGCTCTCCTGGGAGGTTGTTGAAACAAGCGGCTTTCTTGCGTCGGCCTTGGGATCAAATTTAAGTCTTATAGAAGACCCGATCAACATCTTGTGTCTTATACAAGACTAAATTTTTCGTCATAAAAATCAACAGCTTATTTTCATATTTTTCAATGTGAAATTGCATTTCTCGTATTGAGAAAAAATGGCGCAACGCAGCAATTCAATTTTTCATAATGCAAAACAAAGATTCCATGCAGTGAAAAATTGCCACAGCATGGCAAGCATTCGCGACACAGGTATGTCACGGGTGCCTGCCGTGCTCGCAGGTACCATCGCGCGTTCAGGCAGCGCCACCGCCGCCCCAAACTCCACAAGCCGTGAACACCTCCCATCGCAGATCTGCCTATGCCTGCCTGGCGCTGAGCATGTCCCTGGTCGGCAGCTATGTCGCCCTATCCAAGCCCTTGGCCGCCATTTTTCCGGTGCTGTTGCTGGCCTGGCTGCGCTTTGGCATAGGAGCCATCGCCATGCTGCGATGGCTGCGCAAGCCGGCCGACGAGGCTCCCTTGCCGCGCCGCACACAAGGACTGCTGTTCCTGGAATCGTTGTTCGGCAACTTCCTTTTCACCATCTGCATGGTTACCGGCGTCAGCCTGACCAGCGCCGTCACGGCAGGCGTGACCATGGCCGCCATTCCGGCCGCCGTGGCCTTGATGAGCTGGCTGTTCCTGCGCGAGCGCGTGGCCGCGCGCACCTGGCTGGCCATTGCACTGGCTGTGACCGGCATAGGCTTGTATGCACTGTCGCGCCCCGACGCGGGCACCGCGGCAGCCTCTTCGACCTCGTCGCAGGCATGGCTGGGGCAGATGCTGCTCGTCGGCGCCGTGCTTTGCGAGGCGTTTTACGCCGTGATCGGCAAGCGCCTGACCACATCCCTGGGGCCCAAACGCATCACATCCATCGTCAACCTCTGGGGATTTGCGCTGTCAACTCCCTTCGGGCTGTATCTGGCCTGGCACTTCGACTTCGGCAGCGTGCAATGGAGCATCTGGGGACTGCTGCTGTTCTACGCCCTGGCTGCCTGCGTGTGGACCGTATGGCTGTGGATGACGGGCCTGCGCAGCGTGCCAGCCTCGCAGGCGGGCACTTTCACGGTTTTGCTGCCGATCAGCGCCGCCTTGGTCGGCATGTGCGTGCTGGGCGAACGGGTCACATCCATGCAGGCACTGGCCTTCGCGATCGCCCTGCTGGGCATTTTTGTGGCTACCTGGCCCGCCCGAAAACTCTCTTCGGAACCTTCGTCCACAAGCGAAGTCCGCCCCCTCTGAAAGCGCTGGCTCCGACGGCCCTCCAGCCATGGCGGCCCCCGAAAGGGAGCAGGAATGCAAAAACTCTTCAAAAAACAGCGCCACAGCAACAAATCGAGGCAAAAATTTGACGGGTGAGCTTGGAAGACCGTTTTTTTCCCATTAGCATCAGCCTGCCAGTGGATAGCGACGGTTTTTCGCTGGTAAAGAATCCACTCCATACTAGGAACAAGCAACATGGCAACTGCAAAGAAGGCAACGGCTGCTCCGGCAGCTCCCGCAAAGAAGCGCACTCCCAACGCCGCCTTCATGAAACCCCTCACCCCCAGCCCCGCTCTGGCTGCCGTGGTGGGTTCCACCCCCCTGCCCCGCACCGAGATCATCAGCAAGCTGTGGGTCTACATCAAGGCCAACAAGCTGCAAGACGCTGCCAACAAGCGCATGATCAACGCTGATGCCAAGCTCAAGGAAGTGTTCGGCAAGCCCCAAGTCTCGATGTTCGAGATGGCTGGCCTGATCGGCAAGCACGTCAAGTAATCCCCGGGCCTGCCCCACGGATGAAAGCCGGCCCATGGGCCGGCTTTTCTTTTTTCCGGATGTCTGCCACCGGCGATGCGCCATCGCCCCCCTCCAATGCCATGAGCCAAGTGCCCGCACTGCAAGCCGTTCCCGACGGCATCATCAATCTGGCCGACCACGAGATCCAGGCGCGGCAGCGGTTGGACGACAACGCCTGGGCCTACTTCTCGGGCGGCGCGGCCGATGAGCACAGCCTTGCCGCCAACCGCAGCGCCTGGGATGCGCTCACGTTGTGGCCACGCGTACTCAGGCCTCTTGCAGGGGGAAACACACGGCTGCAACTGCTGGGGCGAGAGCTGGCCTGCCCCCTGCTGGTCGCCCCCATGGCCTTCCAGCAAATGGCGCATGCCGACGCAGAGCTTGCAACAGCCTATGCGGCTGCGGCGCTGGGCGCGGGCATGGTGCTCAGCACCCAGGCCAGCCTGCCGCTGGAGACTGTGGCGAAGGCCGCACAGCTCACGCCGACCCGCGGGCCGCTATGGTTCCAGCTGTACCTGCAGCACGACCGGGGCTTTACCAGGCAATTGATCGAACGGGCCGAGGCGGTAGGCTACGAAGCGCTGGTGCTGACGGTGGACGCCCCCGCCAGCGGCGTAAGGGACCGTGAACGCCGCGCGCGCTTTAGCCTTCCCGCCGGCATTTCTGCCGTCAATCTGCAGGGCCTGGCTCCATCTCCGGCCGTCCGGCTCACACCGGACCAGAGCGCACTGTTCGACGGCCTGCTGCAGCATGCGCCCACCTGGGATGACGTCGCCTGGCTGCAGCAGCAGACACGCCTGCCAGTGCTGCTCAAGGGGGTGCTGCATCCGGCTGACGCGCTGCAGGCGGCGAGATCGGGCGTGGCAGGCATCATTGTTTCCAACCACGGGGGACGCACGCTGGATACCGTTCCCGCAACGGCCACCGCACTGGCGCGCGTCACCAAGGCCTTGCGCAACTCGGGCCATGCGCTCCCTGTGCTCGCCGACGGCGGCATACGGCGAGGCACCGATGTGCTCAAGGCCATCGCTCTCGGTGCAACGGCTGTGCTGATAGGCCGCCCGATAATCTGGGGTCTGGCCAATGCAGGTGCCGCTGGCGTGGCCCACGTACTGAGGCTGCTGCGCGACGAACTGGAGGTCGCCATGGCCCTGACAGGCTGTGCAACCCTCGCGCAGGCCACTGTGGAGCTACTGGATACCGAGTAAAGCGCAAGGCCATACAGCCCTACAGACAACCAAGAATTGCAAATGCGATGAATTCTCATTTATAATTTTTCATCTCATCAATAGCCAGCCATTACTGCCTGTAGCCATGATCGTCTGTGTATGTCGCCGGGTTTCCGACCGTGAGATCGCACGCCACGCTCACGCTGGCATGAGCTTTGACGAAATCCAATTCGAATTGGGTATCGCCATGCAGTGCGGCCGGTGCGAGAGTTGTGCCCGGGATGTGGTGGCGCAATGCTGCGCAACCCAGCCCGTGGCGGCCATACACAACGAGATCGCGGCCCAGACCGTCCAGCTTGCCAACAATATCCTGGAGAGCAAAGCATGGTCCTCCTCTCAGCACTTGTCGGCAGCCTGATCCTCGTCGTTACATGCACCTGGTGGATCCTGCGCAGCTGATACTCCGTCTTCCGAGCGACAGCACCCGGCACCTATCCGCTGTCAGCTCCTTCTGTCTCTATGTCCCAGTCTGATCGTTTTGGCCCCCCCGGGGGCCTTGGCCGTAACGTGGCCATCGCGGGTTCGGTCGTGGTCTTGCATGCAGCAACCCTCTGGGCGATGCAGCATGGCCTGCTCCAGCGCGCCCCCGAAGAGGTCATCGTGCCAGCCCAGGTGATCGCGGAATTCATTTCGCCACCCGCGCCCGAGCCCGAGGCCCCCAAGCCACCTCCGCCGCCACCGCCCCCCCCCAAGCCACAGCCGGTCGTGAAGAAGGCGCCGCCTCTGCCCAAGGCCATTGCCGATCCCAAGCCGGCACCTGCGGCGCCGCGAGGCACGCTGGAAGACGAGCCCAAGCCCGTGGTGGAGGCGCCGCCGGCCCCCCCGGCACCGCCCGCCCCACCTGCCCCGCCCGCGCCTCCTGCCCCTCCGGCACCGCCCAAGATCGAGCTGCCATCCAACAATGCCGCCTACCTGAACAACCCGGCGCCCAACTACCCTGCCATCAGCCGGCGCATGGGCGAGCAGGGAACCGTGATGCTGCGCATCTTCGTGGATGCGCAAGGCCTGCCTCAGAAGATCGAGGTCAGCAAATCCAGCGGCTACGACCGTCTGGACCAGCAGGCCGTGGACGGCGTCAAGAACTGGAAGTTCGTCCCCGGCAAGAGCAACGGCACGCCAACCCCCATGTGGGTTACGGTCCCGGTCAAATTCACCCTCAATTGATTCTCAGGAGTATCCATGGATTCCCAATTCGGCATTGCCCACGTCTGGACGCAGGGAGACTTCGTCACCCGTGCCGTCGCCGTCATCCTGCTGGCCATGTCGGTGGCCTCTTGGCTGGTGATGATCATCAAGGCCCTGGACATCGTGAAGTTCAAGAAGTACGCCCGCAACGCCCAGGACTTCTGGCACAGCCCCGACCTGGCCAGCGGCCTGGAAAAGCTCGGCAATGACCGGTCTAACCCCTTCCGCTACCTGGTGCTCGAAGGCCGCGAAGCCACTGCCCACCACCGCAAGACCAGCGCCCACCTGCACGACACGCTTGACATCAGCGACTGGGTGACCCGCTGCATGCGCAACGGCATCAGCGAGTTCACGGCCCGCCTGCAATCGGGCCTGGCCATTCTGGCCTCCGTGGGCTCTACAGCTCCCTTCATCGGCCTGTTCGGCACCGTCTGGGGCATCTACCACGCACTGGTCGCCATCGGCCTGTCGGGCCAGTCCTCCATCGACAAGGTGGCAGGCCCCATCGGCGAGGCGCTGATCATGACGGCCCTGGGTCTGGCCGTGGCCATTCCGGCCGTGCTCGGCTACAACGCCGTGGTGCGTGGCAACAAGTCCATCCTCAACGCACTCAACAGCTTTGCCCACGACATGCACGCCTACTTCGTGACCGGCGCCCGTGTGTCCATCGACGGCAAGGAAGCCGGCAATGTGCTGCCGCTGAAGAAAGGCGCGTAAGCCATGGCATTCGGAACAATGGATGATGACGGCGAAGAGGTGATGAACGAGATCAACATGACGCCGCTGGTCGACGTCATGCTGGTGCTTCTGATCATCTTCATCATCACCGTGCCGGTGATGAAGCATTCGGTGAACGTGGACCTGCCCCGCGCCACCAACCAGCCCGAAGACGTCAAGCCCGCCACCGTGCGCCTGGCCGTGTCCGCTGATGGCCAGTACCACTGGAATGGCGTGGCCGTGAGCGATACGCAGTTCGAGGAAAACCTCAAGGCCGAGGCAGCCAAGGAGCCGCAACCCGACCTGCACATCCAGGGCGACAAGGAAGTGCGCTACGAGCGTGTTGCCCAGGCCATGGCCGCCGCCCAGCGTGCCGGCGTGCGCAAGATCGGCTTTGTGACGGACCCCGTCAAGTAGGCCGCGAGAGCGGCATTCGTTGCCTGGCGCTCAGCGACAACGGCCCTTCGGGGCCGTTTTCCATTGCGGCCCGCTCTTGGAACAAGCTCGCGAGGTGATCAGGCGTTCGGTCGTTCGGGGGCAGAAACCACAATGAGAGTAAGTCTCACTTGATTTTCAATTGAGAATTGTTATCATTCACAAAACTTTCCAATTTTTGAGGAATTCCCTGCATGTCTGCCACTTCCGCCGCCACCTCGCATCTGTCCGGCAACTCCACAGCCCAGGCCTTTGCAGCGCTGCAGGCCGCAGCATCCGCAGCCCTCAGCGGGGCCGCCAGCGGACTCGACAGCACCTTGCTGCTCAATGGGCAAAAGGCTGTGACCATCGTGCACAACGGCACACCCTATCGTCTGCAGGCCACCAAGCTGGGCAAGCTCATCCTGACCAAATAACCAAGATTGCAGCCGTCGGCGGGTCATGTTCGGGTCCGCTGACCGCTTCTTTGTTTCATCGTGGGGCGACCTTGGGGCTTCCAGTCCCAAAGGTCGATTAGCCAGCCAACAGAATCTTCGGATTTTGCGTAGCCAAGCATTTTTTCCCTGCGCTGCAATGTGGATCGCTTCAAAGAAAAAGCCCCTGTACCTCAGTACAGGGGCTTTTTCTTTGCCTCATGAATCGGCCCAAAAGGCAGATTCATGCAGGGTGCATCAGGGGCTTTTACAGACCCAGAGCCGCAATGCCGGCGCTGGCCACCTGGGCATCCTCATTGGCCTTGACGCCGCTGACGCCCACGGCGCCCAGGCACTGGCCGTCCTTCATGATGGCCACGCCGCCTTCGAGCAGGCCGTCCACCGTGGGGGCGCTCAGGAAGGCCGTACGGCCGTTGTTGATCATGTCTTCATAGCCCTTGGTGTCGCGGCGGCCCAGGGCAGCCGAACGGGCCTTGGACGGAGCGATATGGGCCGAGACTGCGGCGGCGCCATCGAGGCGCTGCAGCCACAGCAGGTGACCGCCGTCATCGACGATGGCAATGGTCACGGCCCACTTGTTCTTCAGCGCCTCGGCCTCTGCGGCGGCGGCAATGGCCTTCACGTCGGCCAGTTCGAGTTCATGCTTGGTCTTCATAAGATTGCAGTTATCCATTCCATCACAAATGTCCTATAAGCATAGCAATCGTATGAGGACTGACAATGCATGCGCAGAACAAAACATTCGAAACCAAACCATGGCAGCGGCTCGGGGTATTGCAAGCGGCGCGCGAGCCGCCACCTAGAATGGGCAAGTCGCAACAACACTCCTTCGGAGGACTGGCCACATGAATGATCAAGTCACCACACTGGGCTCTGCGGGCTACGGTGTCTCGCAGCAAGAGCGCAATCGCGTATTGCGCAACACCTACTGGCTGCTGGCCCTGAGTCTTCTCCCCACCGTGCTGGGCGCTTGGCTGGGCGTGGCCACGGGCATCACGCGCTCGCTGAGCGGCGGTCTGGGGCTCATCGTCTTCCTGGGCGGCGCCTTCGGCTTCATGTTCGCCATCGAGAAGACAAAGCACTCGGCAGCCGGCATTCCCGTGCTGCTGGGCTTTACCTTCTTCATGGGCCTGATGCTGTCGCGCATGATCGGCATGATCCTGGGCTTCAAGAACGGCTCCGAGCTGATCATGACCGCCTTTGCAGGCACGGCCGGCGTGTTCCTGGTCATGGCCTCGCTGGCCACGGTGATCAAGCGCGACCTGTCGGGCATGGGCAAGTTCCTGTTCGTGGGCGTGCTGGTGCTGTTCGTGGGCTCCATCATCAACGTCTTCATCGGCTCCACGGCCGGCATGATGGCGATCTCGGTGGCGGCCATCGGCATCTTCAGCGCCTACATGCTCTATGACCTCAAGCAGATCATGGACGGCGGCGAGACCAACTACATCAGCGCCACGCTGGCCCTGTACCTGGACCTGTTCAACGTGTTCCAGAGCCTGCTGGCCCTGCTGGGCATCATGGGCGGCGAACGCGACTGATGCCGCACGCGCCAAGGCTGCGCCTTGCGTGCTGCAACACCAAAGGCCTCCTTCGGGAGGCCTTTTGCATGTCCGGGATCATCATTCGTGCAAGGCGGGCTCAACTTTTTCCGGGTCGTGCCGATAATCTCGTCAAGATGACCATGCCTAATCTTCCCCGCACCTTCGCCATCCTGCTGCTGCCCACGCTGCTTGCCGGCTGCAAGCTGGATGATATTCCGGGCCTGGGGCCGGACCCCCGCGCCGTCGCCAAGGAGGCCGAGGCCAAGGCCATTGGCGGGGCCTGCCGCCATGCCCTGCGCGGGCTGGAGGATTGCTACACGCTCAACCCCAAATCGCCCAAGGCCCTGGTGTTCGCAGGCTGGAAGGATATGGACGAATACATGCGCGCCAACAAGATCGAGGGCACGCCTTCGGTCCTGGGCCAGAGTGACCGCCGCCGCAGCGACAAGGAAGATGTGCCTGCCGAGCCTTCGGCAGGACGCAATCGCAGCTGATCCGGCAGGCATCCGGATCCGGCCGCAAAAAAGCCGTGGCGCCCTCAGGCGGCCACGGCTTTTTCATGCAGGGCCTGAGGGGCCGCCGTCAGTCCACGCGACGCTCGAACACCGCCATGCTCTCCACATGGGCCGTGTGCGGGAACATGTTGACCACGCCGGCCGAAACACAGCGATAGCCGGCCAGGTGCACCAGCAGACCGGCATCGCGCGCCAGCGTGGCGGGATTGCAGCTGACATAGACGATGCGCTCTGGAAAGCGCCAGTCCTCATGCCCTGCCGGCAGGGGCTCGGCGCCTTCGGCGCCGATGCGCGCCTGGTGGATGTCGGCCAGGGCCTTGGACAGCGCAAACGCTCCTTCGCGCGGCGGATCGACCAGCCACTTGCCGGCGACGCCGTCGGCGAACAGCATCTCGGGCGTCATCTCGAACAGGTTGCGCGCCACAAAGCGCGTGGGCGCGAGCTTGTCGCCCTCCGCCCGCTGCGCGTTGTTGGCCGCGTAGTTTTCATGGGAACGCTTGACCAGGGTGTCGCTGCCCTCGATGCCCAGCACCTCGCGCGCCTGCGTGGCCAGGGGCAGGGTGAAGTTGCCCAGACCGCAGAACCAGTCGATCACCCGCTCATCCTTCTTGACATCCAGCAGTCGCAGCGCGCGCGTGACCAGCACGCGGTTGATGTGCGGATTGACCTGGGTGAAGTCCGTGGGCTTGAACGGCATGGTGATGCCGAAATCAGGCAGGCCGTAATCGAGCTGGGCGCCTCCCTGCTCCATGAGGTGCACGGTGTCCGGGCCCTTGGGTTGAAGCCACCACTGCACGTTGTGCTCGGCCGCGAAAGCGCGGAGCCGGGCCTGATCGTCCTCGGACAGCGGCTCCAGGTGGCGCAGCACCAGGGCCGTGACGGAGTCGCCGCAGGCGACCTCGATCTGCGGGCAGGTTTCGCGCGCATCCATGGAGGCGATCAGCGCGCGCATGGGCAGCAGCATGGCATCCACATGGGGCGGCAGTACCTTGCAGGTTTCCATGTCGGCGATGTAGCGGCTCTTGCGCTCGTGAAAGCCCACCAGCACCTTGCCCTTCTTGGCCACGTAGCGCACCGACAGGCGCGAGCGGAAGCGGTAGCCCCACGACGGACCTTCGATGGGGCGCAGCAGCGTCTCGGGCCTGACCTTGGCCAGATGCCAGAGGTTGTCCTCCAGCACGCGCTGCTTGATGGCCACCTGGGCAGCGACGTGCAGATGCTGCATCTTGCAGCCGCCGCAGGCGCCGGCATGCAAGCCGAAGTTGGGGCAGCCGGGGCGCACGCGCTGGGAGGATTCGCGGTGGATGGCCGTCAGGCTGGCGGCTTCCCAGTTGTTTTTCTTGCGATGGGTATTGGCGCTGACCAGCTCGGTCGGCAGTGCGCCGTCGATGAATACCACCTTGCCATCGCTCTTGCGGGCCACGCCCTGGGCGTCCATATCCATGGACAGCACCTGCAGCCAGCCTTCGGGCAGTGCAGGGGCGTCGGCGTCGGCTTCGGGCAGGTTGTCGGGGATCTTGTTGTCGCGGGGTTCACTCATGGGGCACGATTGTCTCAGGCTCTCCCCTTGCCCCGTTGGCGGCTCCCCAAAAAAGCCCCCAACTCGCTTTTGCCTCTCAGGACCGCGGAGTGCTGCTGCGGCCCAGGTCCCGCTGGCGCTCCTGGCGCGCCCGGGCCAGTTGCTCGCGTTCGGCCAGCAGGTTGATTTCGGTGATGCAGTTGAACTCGTCCAGCGTGAACACCATGGTGGCGCCGCGCTCGATCTTGTCCACGGTCTGGTGCAGCGGCAAGGTCAGGTCCACCGGCGGGCGGTTGGAGCGGTAGATCAGTTCCTGCTCGGGCGTGTAGACGGAATAGCAGGCGGCAGACGCGGCCTGCGCCAGCGCGCAGGCGGCCAGCACGGTGATGGCACGCAGGTTTTGCACAGCAGTCATGGTGTTCCCCTCAAAACGGCGGCCCGCCTGTGTATGTACTGGGTGGCAGGCCAGGCTGCCCAGCATTATGGAGCAGCACATGCCGCGCCCCGCCAGGTGCCGCCTCCGCGCTGCAGCCGGTTTTGATTTTTCAGTTTTCTCAAATTTCTCTCTTGACAGAAATTTCAGGCATGCAGACACTGAGGCCATGCAACTGAGTCCCATCGCACACCGTTTCATCCACCATTGGGGCGACATGGGCAGCTCCTGGGGAGTGAACCGCACGGTCGCCCAGATCCACGCCCTGCTGTTTTTCCATGGCCGCCCGCTCAACGCGGAAGAGATTGCCGACACGCTGGGCGCCGCTCGCTCCAACGTGAGCAACAGCCTCAAGGAACTGCAAGGCTGGGAGCTGATCCGCACCAGCCGCAGGCCTGGCGACCGCCGCGACTACTTCGAGACCTCGTCCGATGTCTGGGAGCTGCTGCGCACCATCGTGCGAGAGCGCAAGCAGCGCGAATTCGACCCGACCTCCGAGATGCTGCGCGAACTGATCGCCGAGCCCGGTTTCGATGCCGAATCCCCCGACACCCAGGACCGCGTGCACGAGACGCTGCGCCTCATGGAGTCGCTGGGCATCTGGACCGACGAGATGCTGCGGCTGTCGCCCTCCACGCTGGACAAGCTGCTGCGCCTGGGCGCCAGCGTGCAGCGCTTCGTGCGCTCAGAGGCCGCTGACACCCGTGTCAAGCGCGGACGCTGAGCCTGAAATTTCCGTCACAAGAGAAACTGGAGGTCACCATGCGCATTCTGGTCTGCGGCGGCAACGGCTTCATCGGCCGCCATATCGTCAACCTGCTGGCACTGGCCGGCCACGACCCCGTGGCGCGCAGCCGCCATTCACTGCCTGCGCTCGACTACGCCAAGGCCACCACGCCCGACGCCTGGCTGCCGCACCTGGCGGGCGTGGATGCCGTGGTCAATGCCGTGGGCGTGCTGCGCGACAGCGCCTCCCGGCCCATCGATGCCATGCATGCCAAGGCCCCCATCGCCCTGTTCGATGCCTGCGCGGCAGCCGGCGTGCGGCGCGTGGTGCAGATCTCTGCCCTGGGCATAGAAGGCAGTGCCACGCGCTACGCCACCACCAAGCGCGCCGCTGACGAGCATCTGCTGGCACTCACGGCAGCCGGACATCTGCAAGGCTGCGTGGTCCGCCCCAGCGTGGTGTTCGGCGCTGGCGGCGCCAGCAGCGAGATGTTCCTGTCCATGGCGCGCCTGCCGGCGCTGCTGCTGCCGCGCCCCGTGCTGCAGGCCCGCGTGCAGCCCGTGGCCGTGCGCGACCTGGCCGAGGCCGTGGCCGGCCTGGTGACGCGCCCCGAGCCCGTGGGCATGATCGAGATCGGTGGCCCCCTGCCTTTGCCGCTGGCCGCACTGATTGCCAGCCTGCGCGCGCAAATGGGCCGCGCCCCCGCCCGCGTGGGCACGCTGCCCGGCTGGCTCACCCGCGCCAGCGCACGCGCTGGCGACTGGGTCAGCGCCTCGCCCTGGTGCAGCGAGACACTGGCCATGCTGGCCAGCGACAACGTCACTGATCCGGCGGGATTGCAAACCCTGCTGGGCCGGCCCGGCATTGCACCAGCCCAGCTGCTGGCCACGCTGCGCCATGGGTGAGCACCGCCTGCGCCAGGTTCCCCCTTCACAGCGCACCATGCACTTGAGCCTGATCGCCGTCTGGCTGGGCACGGCCCTGGTCAGTGCCATCGAGCACCGGGGCCTGAGCGTGCAGGTGCTGGCCGACGCCGGCATCCACGATGCGCGCTGGCAGACGTTCCTGATCTGGAGCGGCCTGCTCGCCGACCTGGCCGTGGGCCTGGCGCTGTGGCTGCGGCCGGGCCGGGAGAGCTATCTGGCGGCCTTGCTGCTGATGGCTGCCATGACCGTGCTGGCCACGGCGCTGCAGCCCACGCTGTGGCTGCACCCGCTGGGGCCGCTGCTCAAGAACCTGCCGATCGCAGCCATGCTGCTGCACCTGATGCAGGCACCTGTCACGTCCAAGGAGTCCGCATGAATCTCTACCTGTTGCTCAAGACGCTGCATATCGCGTCCAGCGTGCTGCTGGTCGGCACCGGCCTGGGCTCGGCCTTCTACATGTTCTTCGCCAACCGCAGCGGCAGCGTCGCTGCCCAGGCCGTGGTCAGCCGCCTGGTGGTGCGTGCGGACTGGTGGTTTACCACGCCCTGCGTGGTCATACAGCCTGTGAGCGGCATTGCCCTGGCCCATATGGCGGGCTGGCCGTTGACCACGCCGTGGCTGGCACTGTCGCTGGGCCTGTACCTGCTGGCCGGCGTCTGCTGGCTGCCCGTGGTCTGGCTGCAGGTGCGCATGGCCGCCATGGCGCGCGGCGCGCACGCAGCGCAGGCCGCCCTGCCCGCGCTGTATGCCGTCTACGCCCGGCGCTGGGAGGCGCTGGGCTACCCGGCCTTCATCGCCATGGCCGTGACCTACTACCTCATGGTCAACAAGCCGATGCTCTGGGGCGGTTGAGCATCGGCAGTGCCTTCAGTGCCTGGCCTCAGAGCTTGGCAATGGACACTTCGGTGGATTTGACCAGGGCCACCACGTCGGAGCCCACGACCAGGCCCAGCTCGTCCACCGAGCGCGTGGTGATCACCGAAGTGACCACGCCCCAGGGCGTCTGCACATCGACTTCGGAGACGACATCGCCACGGATGATTTCGCGCACCTGGCCCTTGAACTGGTTGCGCACGTTGATGGCTTGAATGGACATGTTTTTCTCCTGGGGATCAAAAGGAATCAAAGGAAGGTGGGGGAAAACGAAAAGTCAGACCGCCCAGCGCAGGCCATGGGCCGGCACGCCGGGCCAGGCCGTGGTGTCGGTCAGGGGGTTGGAGTCGGGCTCGGCGGCGGGCTTTTGCAGCACGCGGTCGAGAATGCGTTGCTCGATGGCCGCCAGCGCCACGCTGCCGTGCACGCGCGGCCGTGGCAGGGCAATGCGTTCGTCCAGCGCGATACGGCCGTCCTCGATCAGCACTACGCGGTCGGCCAGGGCCACGGCCTCCTGCACGTCATGCGTGACCAGCAGGGCCGTGAAGCCGTGGCGCTGCCACAGGCCTTCGATCAGGCGGTGCATCTCTATGCGGGTGAGCGCATCGAGCGCGCCCAGCGGCTCGTCCAGCAGCAGCAGTTGCGGGCGATGCACCAGGGCGCGTGCCAGGGCCACGCGCTGGCGCTGGCCCCCGGACAGGCGCGCCGGCCATTCGCCCTCGCGGTCGGCCAGGCCGACCTGGGCCAGCACTTCGCGGCCACGTTCCTGGGCCGAGGCGGGCAGGCCCAGCGTCACGTTGGCCAGCACGCGCCGCCAGGGCAGCAGGCGCGCGTCCTGGAACATGATGCGCGTGCCGCCTTGCGCGCCCTGCACGGCGCGGGCGGGCTCGCCGTCCAGCAGCAAGGTGCCGGCCGTGGCCTGCTCCAGGCCTGCGACCAGGCGCAGCAAGGTGCTCTTGCCGCAGCCGCTGCGGCCCACGATGGCGACGAATTCGCCAGGCTCCACCTGCAGCTGCACTTCGTGCAGCACCTCGCGCTGGCCGTAGCGCTTGGTCAGCCCGCCGGCCTGCAGGCGCACGCCACGGCGCGGTGCGGATTGGGGGGATGCGGACTGCGGCGCATCGTCGTTCTGGGCCAGGCGGTCGCTGACGTCCAGGCCATCGGCGTCGAACGAGGCCTCCCAGGCCATCGCCGGCGCGGTGGTGTTCAGCTCCACGGCCTGTGCCAGCGTGGTCTTCATGCGGTTCCATCGGCTCATGTCGTGCTCCTTGTGTCACTTGGGCTGGTAGCCCGGATGCCAGCGCAGCCACCAGTGCTCCAGCGCACGCGCAAACCAGTCGGCCAGCTTGCCCAGCAGGGCGTACAGCAGGATGCCGACCAGCACCACGTCGGTCTGCAGGAACTCGCGGGCGTTCATGGTCAGGTAGCCGATGCCCGACTGCGCCGAGATGGTCTCGGCCACGATCAGGATCACCCACATCAGGCCCAGCGAAAAACGCAGGCCGACGAGGATGGAGGACAGCGCGCCCGGCAGGATGACCTCGCGGTACAGCTGCCAGCGCGTGAGGCCGTAGCTGCGCCCCATCTCGATCAGCGCGGGGTCCACATTGCGTATGCCGTGGAAGGTGTTCAGGTAGATGGGAAAGAACACCGACACGCTGATCAGGAACAGCTTGGCGCTCTCGTCGATGCCGAACCACAGGATGACCAGCGGAATCAGCGCCAGCGCGGGGATGTTGCGCACCATCTGGATGGTGGAGTCCAGCAGCGTCTCCGCCCAGCGCAGCGAGCCCGTGAGCAGGCCCAGCGCCAGGCCCAGCCCGCCGCCGATGGCCAGGCCACCCAGCGCGCGGCCCGCGCTCACCTGCACATGCTTGAGCAGCTCTCCCGACTCGGCCAGCGCCTGCGCGGCGCGCAGCACATCCAGCGGCGCGGGCAGCACCCGCGTGGACAGCCAGCCCCACGCCGAGGCGGCCTGCCAGACGGCGATCAGCGCCAGCGGCACCAGCCAGGGCACCAGGCGGCGGCCCACGCCGGCCGCAAAGCGCAGCAGCGGCGACCAGGAATCGCCGGCCGGGGGGGCCGAGGAGGCCGGCAGCGCAGAAACGGTACGTGCATCGGACATGCGTGACTCCCTCAGCTTTGCGACGCGCGCGGCGAGTACAGGTTGGCAACGGTCTCGCCCAGCGGCCCGCCCACGCCGCCAGCCAGCCTGTCGCGCACGGACAGTGGCAGCAGCGGGAAGACCAGTTCGGCAAAGCGGTAGGCCTCCTCCAGGTGCGGATAGCCGGACAGCACGAAGGTGTCTATGCCCAGGTCCGCGTACTCCTTGATGCGGTCGGCCACGGTCTGCGCATCGCCCACCAGGGCCGTGCCCGCGCCGCCGCGCACCAGACCCACGCCGGCCCAGAGGTTGGGGCTGATCTCCAGCTCGGCCCGCGTGCGGCGGCTGCCGCCGGCATGCAGGGCGGCCATGCGGCGCTGACCTTCCGAGTCCATGCGCGCGAAGGCGGCCTGGGCCTGGACCACGGTCTCGTCCTTGAGGCGGCTGATCAGGCGATCGGCATCGGCCCAGGCCTCCTCCTCGGTCTCGCGCACGATGACGTGCAGGCGGATGCCGAACTTCACGCTGCGGCCATGGCGCGCCGCCTTCTCGCGCACATCGGCAATCTTTTTGGCCACCTCGGCCGGGGGCTCGCCCCAGGTCAGGTAGGCATCGACCTGCTCGGCGGCCAGGTCGTGCGCGGCTTCGGACGAACCGCCGAAGTACACGGGCGGATACGGCTTTTGCAGCGGCGGGAACAACAGCTTGGCGCCCTTGACCGAGAGGTGTTCACCTTCGTAGTCGAGCGTGCCGCCTTCATGGCTGCGCTCAAGGATCTCGCGCCAGATGCGGATGAACTCGGCCGATTGCTCGTAGCGCTGGGCATGGTCGAGGAAGACGCCATCGCCCTCCAGCTCGGCGCGGTCGCCGCCCGTGACCAGGTTGATCAGCAGCCGCCCGCCCGACAGGCGGTCGAACGAGGCCGCCATGCGCGCCGCCAGGCTGGGCTGATGCAGGCCGGGCCGCACGGCGACCAGGAACTTCAGGCGCCTGGTGACCGGAATCAGGCTGGAGGCGACGACCCAGGGGTCCTCGCAGGAGCGGCCCGTGGGAATCAGCACGCCCTCGTAGCCCAGGCTGTCGGCCGCGATGGCGACCTGCTTGACATAGTCGTGGCTGAGCGGGCGGGCGCCCTCGGCCGTGCCGAGGTAGCGGCTGTCGCCGTGGGTGGGAATGAACCAGAAAACCTGCATGCGCTGCTCCAGTCAGGGGACGGAATCGAGGAAGGAAATCAAAGGGCGGAAGAAGGCCGCGCCGCCACCGGCTCGGCCAGCCGCGCGTACTCGGCCGCCGAGGGCCGCCAGACGATGTCGGCCACCTGCACCTGGCGCGGAATCAGGCCCAGCCGAAAAAACGCATCGGCCACGCGCTGCTGGTCCACCACGGTCTGCGCAGCCAGCAGGCCCACGGGGGAGCTGGGCCGGCGCGCAATGAAGCGGCTGACCACCGCCGCATCCAGGCCGCTGAAGCCGGCCACCAGGGCCACGGCCTCCTGGCGTGCGCTCTGGGCCAGGCGATCGGCGCGCGTGAGCTCGTCGAACAGCGCGCGCAGCACCTGCGGATGGCGCTCCACCAGGCCGCGCGCGGCTAGGTAGAACGAGGCGTTGCCCGACAGGCCTTCGCCATTGGCCAGCACGCGCGGGCGAATCGCCAGCTCGGTGGCCGCGTAGAACGGGTCCCAGATGGCCCAGGCGTCCACGCTCTTGCGCTCGAAGGCGGCGCGCGCATCGGCCGGGGCCAGGTACACGGGCTGGATCTCGTTCCAGGCCAGGCCCGCCTTGTCCAGCGCACGCACCAGCAGGTAATGGGCGCTGGAACCTTTTTGCAGCGCCACGCGCCGGCCCTTGAGGTCGGCCAGGGCGCGCAGCGGCGAGTCCGACGGCACGAGGATGGCCGAGCTTTCGGGCTTGGGCGGCTCGGCGCCCACGTACAGCAGGTCGCGGCCCGCGGCCTGGGCAAAGACCGGGGGTGAATCGCCGGTCAGGCCGAAATCCAGGCTGCCGGCGGCCAGGGCCTCCAGCAGCTGGGGGCCGGCCGGAAACTCCAGCCAGCTGACCTTGGTGCCCGCAAAGCGCTTTTCCAGCACGCCTTGCTGCTTGAGGATGACCAGGTTGACGGCCGACTTCTGGTAGCCGATGCGCAACTGCTCGGGCCCGGCCACGGCGGCCGGCGTCTCGGCGCGTGCGTACTGGCCGGCCAGGCTCCAGCTGAAGGCGGTGGTGCCCAGCAGTTGCAGGGCCTGGCGGCGCACGCGGTCCAGGCGGGGCTTCTTGGAATTGGCATTCATGGTGCGGACTCCTTGCAGTGGGCTCAGGGGCGCGACGCGATCAGGTCCACCGGCGCGGCATGCAGCAGGTTGAGCTTGCGGGGGATGAGCTTGAGCTCGAAGAAGGTGTCGGCGATCTGCTGCTGCTCGGCCAGGATCTCGCGCGTCACGGACGAGGTGCCGAAGCGGGCACGGCTCAGGTACAGCTCGGTAATGGACTTGTCCAGGCCCAGGATGCTGGACAGCTCGGCGGCCGCCGCCGTCTGGTTCTTCGAGGCCCAGCGGTCAATCCCATCGACCTCTTCGATGGCAATGCGCAGCACATCGGCATTGCGCGTGGCGAAATCGCGCGAGGTGAAGTAGTAGGCGCGGTTGTTGACTACGCCCGTGGCGTCGGCCAGCAGGCGGGCGTCCAGCGTCTTTTGCGCGGCAGCCAGGAAGGGGTCCCAGATCAGCCAGGCATCGACGGAGCCGCGCTCGAAGGCGGCACGCGCATCGGCCGGCGCCAGGAAGACGGACTGCACATCGCCGTACTTCAGGCCGTGCTTTTCCAGCAGCTTGACCAGGAAGTACTGCACGTTCGAGCCCTTGTTGTAGGCCACGCGCTTGCCCTTGAGGTCCTGCACGCTGCGGATGGGCGAGTCCTTGGGCACGATCACCGCCTCCAGCCCGGGGCGCGGCACGGTGGCGCCCGCATAGACCAGGGGTGCGCCTGCGGCCTGCGCAAAGATGGGCGGGGCCTCGCCCACATCGCCGAAGTCGATGGAGCCCACGTTCAGCGCCTCCAGCTGCACGGGGCCGGCGTTGAACTCTATCCAGCGCACGGATACGCCCAACGGCGCCAGCCGCTTTTCCAGCGTGCCCCGGCTCTTCAGGATGGACAGCCAGCCCTTTTGGTGGCCCACGCGCAGCACGCGGTCACCCGCCTTGTCCTGGGCCAGGGCCGGGCCGCCCAACGTGGCGGCTGCTGCGGCAAGGCCCGCGCCCAGCAGCTGGCGTCGGCGCCAGTTGGCTGTGTGTCGGGGGAAAGAATCAAACGAGACCATGACGGACATCCTTGGAAGAGTGGTGCGTGGTGCGTGGTGCGTGGCGCAGGCAAAGCGCTGCCCATGCATGCGCGCGGCATGCAGCCAGAAAACAAAAAAAGGGAAGGCGGAGCAAGGGGCAGCCGACTGCAGGGCCAGGCCTGCAGGCGCGCCGCACGGAGTCGTCAGGTGCTACATCGCCGGCTGGCGAAGGCCATGGTCTCGAAGCGAGGAAAAGAGCTGGATGCCACCACGCCTGCCTGCGCCGTGCGGCGCGGGGCCTGCAAAGAGTGGCGGGAAGTCAGCAAGATGGACATGGCGGATCGTGGTAGTTGGCAGAGATCTGGGAAAGCGGGTGAATTCAGTGGGTGGGCGCCGGCCAGGCCGGCGCGCCGCACTCACTTCTTGGTGTAGATCTGGTCGAAGCTGCCGCCGTCGGCAAAGTGGTCCTTGTCGGCCTTGGCCCAGCCGCCAAAGGCCTGGTCGATGGTGACCAGCTCCAGCTTGGGGAACTTGTCCGCGAACTCGGCCTTGACCTTGGCATCCGTGGGACGGTAGTAGTTGCGGCCGGCGATGCGCTGGCCTTCCTCGGAGTACAGGTACTTCAGGTACTCCTCGGCCACGGCGCGCGTGCCCTTCTTGTCCACGACCTTGTCGACCACGGCCACCGAAGGCTCGGCCAGGATGGACAGCGAAGGCACGACGATCTGGAATTTGTCGGGACCGAACTCCTTGAGTGCCAGGAAGGCCTCGTTCTCCCAGGCCAGCAGCACATCGCCCACGCCGCGCTGCACGAAGGTGATGGTGGCGCCGCGCGCGCCCGTGTCCAGCACGGGCACGTTCTTGAACAGCTTGCCGATGAAGTCCTTGGCCTGTACATCGCCGCCGTACTTGCGCTTGGCGAATTCCCAGGCGGCCAGGTAGTTCCAGCGCGCACCGCCGCTGGTCTTGGGGTTGGGCGTGATCACCTGCACGCCGGGCTTGACCAGGTCGTCCCAGTCCTTGAGGTTCTTGGGATTGCCCTTCTTCACCAGGAAGACGATGGTGGAGCTGTAGGGCGCCGAGTTGTGCGGCAGGCGCTTTTGCCAGTCGGCCTTGAGCAGGTTGCCGTTCTTGACCAGGGCGTCGATGTCGCCGGCCAGCGCCAGCGTGGCCACGTCGGCGTCGATGCCGTCGATGATGGAACGCGCCTGCTTGCCCGAGCCGCCATGCGACTGCTTGACGCTCACGTCCTGGCCGCTCTTGGCCTTCCAGTGCTTGGCGAAGGCCTGGTTGTATTCCACGTACAGCTCGCGCGTCGGATCGTAGGAGACATTGAGCAGTTGCACCGACTGGGCCAACGCCGGCAGAGCCGACAGGGTCAAGCCCGCGATCAGGCCGGCGGCGACAGGAAACTTGATAAAGTGGCGGCGAATTTTCATTGGAGTGTCGGTAGAGAGTGGAGACGACGGTCTGGTGCCGTGGAAAGCATTCTCAAAGCCAACTCTTAAAACTCAAACCAATAAGATTTCAGTTTGTTATTCCCAAAACATCTGAATCTCTGCAAGACAAGGACTCAATTCCCCATGGCACGTACCGTTCACTGCATCAAGCTTGGCGTTGACGCTGAAGGCCTGGATTTCCCGCCCTACCCCGGCGAGCTGGGCAAGCGCATTTTTGAAGGCGTGAGCAAGCAGGCCTGGGCCGACTGGCTCAAGCACCAGACGATGCTGGTCAACGAAAACCGCCTGAACCTGGCCGACGCACGCGCCCGCCAGTACCTGGCCCGCCAGATGGAAAACCACTTCTTCGGCGGCGGCGCCGATGCGGCGGCCGGCTACGTGCCTCCTACGGCCTGAGCCGCTTCGTGCCCTTTCACCGCCCCCGTCGCACCGCGCCGGGGGCGGTTTCATTTGCGGTGCCGCAAACGGCCGCCGCCCAGAGACCGCCTACAATGCCCGCCTTCTTGCGCTGGACGGCGCAGTGGCCGCACACCCTGCGGCGCGGGCCGGTCTTCATCCGAGGTTTTCCGTGCTTCCATCCGTCTCCCTGCTGGAATCGTTCCAGGCATCGCAGTTCACCGTCATGCTGGTGATCTACCTCGTGGCCATCACGGCCGAAGCCATGTCGGGCGCGCTGGCGGCGGGCCGGCGCAACATGGACATCTTCGGCGTGGCCGTGATCGCCTTCGTCACCGCGCTGGGCGGCGGCACCATCCGCGACATGGTGCTGGGCCACTACCCCATCGGCTGGACGCAGCACCCTGAATATGTCTACCTGGTCATCTCGGCCGGGCTGCTGACCATCGTCGTGGCGCGCCACATGCACCATCTCAAGCAGGTCTTTCTGCTGCTGGACGCCATGGGGCTGATCGCCTTCTCGCTGATCGGCTGCAACGTGGCGCTGGAGCTGGGCTACCCGCCCGTGGTGGTGGTGATGTCGGGCATGTTGACCGGCATCAGCGGCGGCATTCTGCGCGACGTGCTGTGCAACCAGGTGCCGGTCGTCTTCCGGCGCGAGCTGTACGCCAGCGTGTCCCTGGCCGTGTGCCTGCTGTTCCTGGGGCTGCGCACGCTGGAAGTGGGCTCCAACCTCAGCACCGTCGTCTGCTTTGCCGGCGGACTCACGCTGCGCCTGGCCGCCATCCGCTTCAAGTGGCGCCTGCCCGTGTTCTCCTACCAGCAGCGCTGGGAGGAGTAGTTCTGCCCCTTGCCCATGTCCGAACCCATTGAATGGCTGCCCGATGGCACGCCCTACAGCCCGCGCTTCGGCGACCGCTACCACAGCGAACTCGGCGGCCTGGACCAGGCCCGCCACGTCTTTCTGGGCGGCTGCGGCCTGCCGGCGGCCTGGGCCGATGCGCCGCAATGGCGCATCCTGGAGACCGGTTTCGGGTTCGGGCTGAATTTCCTCGTGGCCTGGGAAGCCTGGAAGGCCGATCCCCGGCGCCCGAGGCTGCTGCATTTCGTCTCGGCCGAAGCCTTTCCCGTCAGCGCCGACGCCATGCGCCAGGCCATGCCGCGCAAGCCAGGATTGCGCCTGCTGGCCGAGGAGCTGGCCACCCGGTTCCAGGGCCTGCTGCCCGGCGTGCACCGCCTCGCCTTCGAGCAGGGCCGCGTGCTGCTGACGCTGTACATCGGCGATGCCCAGGCCATGCTGCGGCGCCAGCAGCTCACGGCCGACAGCATCTACCTGGACGGCTTCACGCCGGAACTCAACCCCGACCTCTGGAGCGCCGATACCCTGCGCGCGCTGGCGCGCCATTGCCGGCGCGGCACGCAGCTGTCCACCTGGTGCGTGGCGCGCACGGTGCGCGATGGCCTGGCACAGCACGGCTTTCAGGTGCGCAAGGTCGATGGCGTCCCACCCAAGCGCCACAACCTGCATGCCGTCTTCGACCCGGCCTGGCAACCGCGCGGGCCGCGCGGGCCGCGCGGGCCGGGTGCACAGCCGCAGGAACCCATCACCCCACGGCGCTGCATGGTGCTGGGTGCAGGCATCGCCGGTGCGGCCGCCGCCGCCAGCCTGTCGCGCCGTGGCTGGCAGGTCACCGTGCTGGATGCTGCCGACGCGCCTGCAGCGGGCGCCTCGGCCCTGCCCGCGGGCCTGTTCTGCCCCCATGTCTCGCCCGATGACAGCCTGCTGTCCCGCCTGAGCCGCGACGGCGCACGCCTGACCCTGGCGCAGCTGCAAATGCTCTCCGGCCAGGGCCTGCTGCAACCGGGCACGGACTGGTGCGATACCGGCGTGCTGGAGCACGGCGTGGAAGCCGCCCCGCGGCTGCCGCGCGACTGGCAATCCCCCGGCCCGGGCGACCACTGGAGCCGGCCCGCAAGCGCCGATCAACTCTCGGCGGCCGGCCTGCCCGCCGACGCCCCGGCCTGCTGGCATGCGCAAGCTGGCTGGGTACGCCCGGCGCGGCTGGTGCAGGCGCAACTGGCTCTGCCGGGCGTGCGCTGGCAGGGCCGCGCCTGCGTGGCGCGTCTTGCACGCACCGACACAGCCGGTGGCGCGCCCGTCTGGCAGGCCCTGGATGCACAGGGCAATCTGCTGGCCGAGGCTGAACTGGTCGTTCTCGCACTGGGCCCCGCAACCAATGCGCTGCTGGAGCACAGCCTGGGTGCGCAGGCCGCCTGGCCGCTGCAGCCCATTCGCGGCCAGGTCAGCTGGGATGTGCACACCCCGGCCAGCGCACAGGCCATGCCGCCCTTTCCCGTCAACGGCCATGGCAACCTGGTGCCTGCCATGCCGCTGCCCGGCGATGCAGCCGGGCCAGGCTGGGTCATGGGATCGACCTTCGAGCGCGACCAGACCGCGCTGCCGCCCAGCCCCGGAGACCAGGCCGCCGCCCATGCAGCCAATGGCGCCAAGCTGGCGCAGCTGCTGCCACGTGCCTACCAGGGCCTGCAAGGCTTCTTCGACGCGCCACCGCGCGCCACCTGGGGCGCCGTGCGCGTGGCCTCGCCAGACCGGCTGCCCGTGGTCGGACCGGTGTCCGACCAGGCTCCCGGCCTGTGGGCGCTGACGGCCATGGGCTCGCGCGGGCTCACGCTGTCGCTGCTGTGCGGCGAGCTGCTGGCAGCACGCCTGCACGACGAACCGCTGCCCCTGGATGCCAAGCTGGCGGCTGCCCTGGCCAGCGAACGCCTGGGCCGCAGGCGCTGAGCCGTTGAACCGCCCGGCTGCTGAACGGCCGGGCATTCACACAACGGCCTGAAAGAAAACCCGAGTCTTCCCGCAGACGGTTTTTTGTCACTCGTTATGTTTATCAGTACATATCGCTAGAATCCGGAACCTGTTTTCAAAAGGAAACAACCAGCCGCCCCGCGTCCACTCACACAACCACCGAAAATCGTGCCTCTCCAGCCCCGCTACAGCGCCCCAGCCTCCTCCCCTGCCTTCCGCCTGCAATCCACGCTGGCCCACGCCCTGCTGCTTGCGGGCCTGGCCGCCAGCACCCAGGCACAAGCCCAATCGGGCACGTCTGCAGCACAGTCTTCGCAGACCTTCCAGCTGGGCACGGTCGATGTGCGCGATGATCGTGAAGAGCGCGACGCCATATCTAACTATGAACAACGAACGGACGCCGCCGAGATGCGCCGGCGCAATGCAGACACCGTGGCCGATGCCGTGCGCCTGCTGCCGGGCGCCACGCTGTCGCGCAACAATCGCAACGAGGAAATGATCTACCTGCGCGGCTTCGATCCGCGCCAGGTGCCGGTCTTCGTGGACGGCGTGCCCCTGTACGTGCCCTATGACGGCTATGTGGACTTCGGCCGCTTCACCACGTTCGACCTGTCCGAGATCCGCGTGGCCAAGGCTGGCGCCTCGCTGATGTATGGCCCCAATACGCTGGGCGGCGCCATCAACCTGGTCACGCGCAAGCCGGTCAAATCCGTCGAGGGCGATGCGCGCATCGGCGCAGGCGCAGGCGGCGAACGCAAGGCCGCCGTGAACCTGGGCGGCAATCTGGGCTCCTGGTACTACCAGCTTGGCGCCTCCTACCTGGACGCGGACAGTTTTCCGCTGCCCAAGGGCTTCAAGGACTTCAAGAAGCAGCCCACCGACACGGGCAACTACCGCGACAACGCCTACCGCACGGACAGGCGGCTGTCGTTCAAGCTGGGCCTCACGCCCAATGCCACGGACGAATACGCGCTGGGCTATGTGCGCCAGGAAGGCGAGAAGGGCAACCCCGTGTATACCGGCAGCGCCACGGGCAAGAACGTCATCCGCTACTGGCGCTGGCCCTACTGGGACAAGGACAGCGTGTACTTCCTGAGCACCACGCGCATCAATGCCGACAACCTGCTCAAGACGCGCATCTACCACGACACCTACCAAAACGGCCTGGACATGTACACGGACGCGAGCTACACGCGCCATGACCCCACCAGCAGCTACAAGGACGTGAGCCAGGGCGCCAGCATCGAGTGGGCCAACTACAGCTTCAAGGGCCATGCGCTGCGCCTGGGCGCGCACTACAAGATCGACGAGCACACCGATGCCGCCTCGGCCAAGGACCCCAGCAAGCACTACCGCGACGTGACGCGCTCGCTGGTGATCGAGGACACGATCTCCCTGGCCGAACGCTGGAGCCTGAACCTGGCGCTCAGCCACGACCAGCGCGATGCGCGCGAGGTCTACCAGTGGCCCACGGGCTCGGCCAGCGCCACCAATGGCGTGGCCAAGCTCGGCTATGCGCTGGGCGGTGGCAGCGAGGCGTATTTCATCGCCTCGCACAAGACGCGCTTTCCCACCATCAAGGACCGCTACTCGGCACGCATGGGCACGGCCCTGGCCAACCCCGACCTGCAGCCCGAGACGGCCAACCACCTGGAGCTGGGCGTCAGCGGCTCGCCCTGGCAGGGCGGCCAGGGCCAGGCCGCGCTGTTCTACAGCCGCGTGCGCAACCAGATCCAGACCGTGGTCGTGGCCTCGGCCGAATGCGGCGGCACCACCTGCAACCAGGCGCAGAACGTGGGGCGCACGCGCAACATCGGCATGGAGCTGTCCCTGGCCCAGCAACTGTCCGCGCAATGGGGCGTGAACGCCGGCTACACCTACCTGAACCGCCGCAACACCAGCGACTCCAGCATCACGCTGACCCACACGCCACGCCACCGCCTGCTGGCCGGCGTTCAGTGGCGTCCGCTGGCGCAGTGGGAATTCAATGCCGAGGTCGAGACCGAGAAGGGCCGCTACGTGCCGCTGTCGGGCAGCGGCCAGCTGCAGACGCTCAAGCTGCCCGGCTACGGCATTGCCAACCTGCGCGCACGCTACAAGCCGCGCAGCGACATCACCGTGGACTTTGGCGTGGCCAATATCGGCGACAAGTGGTACCAGTTCGATGACGGCCTGCCCATGCCGGGCCGCAGCTGGTATGTCAACCTGGGCTATCACTTCTGAGGAGCGGACCTGGCGCGAAGCGCCCGCCCACGCCTGCCTGCGTTCCGGGTCCAGCCAAGCTGCCCATGGTCAACGACACCGGGGTCGGGCAGGAGTACAACAGCCCCATTGATACGCATCAACCTGCATGCCATGAACCCGCCCTTCACCACCCTGCCCCTGGCCGCCCTGGTCCATCCCGACGACGAGCATGCAATGGAGCTGCTGCTCGAACGCGTGGCACGCCGCCTGCAAGGCGCGGGCTGGCGCGTGGGCGGGCTGGTGCATCGCCAGGACCGCTATGCCAACGGCAACAAGCGCATGCAGCTGTTCGACCTGCGCAGTGACCGCCAATTCGAGCTATCCCAGGACCTGGGCTGCGCCTCGCGCGCCTGCAGCCTCAACCCCCAGGCCCTGGCCCAGGCCAGCGCCGTGCTGCGCCAGGCGCTGGACGATGGCGTGGATCTGGTGGTGATCAACCGCTTCGGCATCGTCGAGGCCTCGGGGCAAGGCTTTGCCGCCGAATTCGCGGCCTTTGTCCAGGCCGGCACGCCTGTGCTCACGGCCGTCGCGGCCCGCCATCTTGAAGACTGGCGCAGGTACACCGGCAGCCTGCATGCCGAGCTGGCAGCCGATGAGGTGCAGATCGAGCAATGGTGCCAGGCACAGCTTGAGCACCGTGGCTGCGCCAGCCCCATCCCCTGACTTTCATGACCGATCTTCTGTTCACCCGCCGCCGCTGGCTGGGCCAGGCCATGGCGGCACTGGCCTCATCGGCTCTTGTTCCCGGCCATGCCCAGGCAACCACGATTGCCGCCCGCATGGGACAGATGCCGGACCCTGCCAGGCTGCGCCGCGTATTCGCGGCCGGACCGCCCGCAGGTGTGCTGGTGGCCACGCTGGCACCGCACAAGCTGCTGGGCTGGCCCCAGCAGCTGGACGATGTCTCGCGCGCCTACCTGGGCCCCACGCTGCAGGCCCTGCCGCATCTGGGCCGCCTGTCCGGGCGCGGCAGCACCATGCCGCTGGAGTCGCTACTGAAGCTGCAGTCCGACCTGGTGCTGGACGCCGGCACGGCCGATGCCACCTATATCTCTGCCACCGAGCGGCTGGCGCGCCAGACCGGCCTGCCCTGCGTGCTGATCCAGGGCTCGCTGGCCGACCACCCACGCCAGTTGCGCGAGGTTGGCGCCCTGCTGGGCGAGGCTGCGCGTGGCGAGACGCTGGCCCGCCATGCCGATGCCGTGGCGGCGCTGGCGCAGCGTGCCACCCAGGGCCTGGCACCGGCCGAGCGCCCGCGCGTGTACTTCGCGCGCAGCGCCAACGGCCTGGAAACGGGGCTGGCGGGCTCCATCAATGTGGAAGCCGTCGAATATGCGGGCGGGCGCAATGTGGCGACGGATGCAGGGCGTGGCGGGCTCACGCGCGTGTCCATGGAGCAGATCCTGGCCTGGGACCCGCAGGTCATCGTCACGCAGGAACCCGGCCTTGCCGAGCGCATGCGCCAGGACCCGCTGTGGCGCGGCGTGGCCGCCGTGCGCTCGGGCCGCGTGCACTGCGCGCCGGTCTGGCCCTTCGGCTGGCTGGATGGTCCGCCCGGCGTCAACCGGCTGATCGGTGTGCGCTGGCTGCTGGAAAAGCTCCACCCGCAGGCGCCGGCCCTGCAGGCACTGCCGCCGTTGGAACGCGAGGTGCGCGACTTCTACCGCCTGTTCTACGGCGCCGACCTGTCGTCCGCAGCGCTGGGCAGGCTGATGGAGACTGCGCGTTGATGCCTGCCACAGGCCGCCGCATGGGGTGGGTGCTCACACTAGCCTTGCTGGCCGCTGTGCTGCTGGGGGCGCTGGCGGCGGGTCAGTTCTCCATCACGCCGCAGCAGCTTTGGCAGTCGCTGCTGGCGCGCGCAATGGGCACGGCGTCCCCCTTGTCCGCCAGCGCCGAGACCGTGCTCTGGAACATCCGCCTGCCGCGCATCGCCGCAGGCCTGGCCGTGGGCGCCACGCTGGCGGCGGCAGGCGCGGCCTACCAGGGCATGTTTCGCAACCCGCTGGTCTCGCCCGACATCCTGGGCGTCTCGGCCGGTGCCGGCCTGGGCGCGGTGCTGGGCATCTTCCTGGGCTGGTCCATGGCGGCCGTGCAGGCCCTGGCCTTTGGCGGCGGGCTGGCCGCCGTGGCCGTGGTGGTGGCCATCAGCGCCAGCGTGCGCCGCCATGACCCGGTGCTGGTCCTGGTGCTGGCCGGCATTGCGCTGGGCGCGCTGCTGGGCGCGGGCATCGCCCTGGTCAAGACGCTGGCCGACCCCAATACGCAGCTGCCATCCATCACCTTCTGGCTCATGGGCGGCCTGAGCGCCGTGACCCTGCCCGAGCTGGGTGCCACGGCACCCGTGATGCTGTGCGCCCTGCTGCCCCTGATGCTGCTGCGCTGGCGCATCAACCTGCTGGGCCTGCCTGACGAGGAGGCGCTGGCCCTGGGCGTGCCCGTGGCACGCCTGCGCCTGCTGCTGGTGGCCTGTGCCACGCTGGGCACGGCGGCCGCCGTATCGCTGGCCGGCATCGTCGGCTGGGTGGGGCTGGTGGTGCCGCATGTGGCGCGCCTGCTGGTCGGCCCCAATTTTGTGCGCCTGCTGCCGGCCTCGGCGCTGCTGGGCGCGGGCTTCGTGGTGGCGGCCGACACCCTGGCGCGCAGCGCGGCGCGCATCGAGCTGCCGCTGGGCATTCTCACGGCCCTGGTCGGCGCGCCCTTCTTTCTCTACCTGCTGTCGCGCACGGGGCGCAATGACTGAAGTGCAGGCCCCACCCGTGCTGCAGACGCTGGCCCTGGCCACGGGCCATGGGCGCCGGCGCGTCAGCCAGGGGCTGGACCTGGCCATCACCGCAGGCGAGGTGCTGTGCCTGCTGGGCCCCAACGGCTGCGGCAAGACCACGCTGTTCCGCACCGTGCTGGGCCTGCTGGCGCCGCTGGCCGGAGAGGTGCGCGTGCAGGGCCAGCCCGTGCACAGCTGGCCGCGTGCCGAGTTTGCGCGGCGCGTGGGCTATGTGCCCCAGGCTCAGGCCGGCGTCTTCGGCTTCGAGGCGCTGGACATGGTGCTCATGGGCCGTGCCGCGCGCCTGCCTGCGCTGGCCCGGCCTTCAAGTGCCGACCGTGCCCTGGCGCTGGGCTGCCTGGAGCAGTTGGGCATCGCCCATCTGGCGCTGCGCCCCTATACCGAGCTGAGCGGCGGCGAGCGCCAGCTGGTGCTGATCGCACGCGCCCTGGCCCAGGAGCCCGCGCTGCTGGTCATGGACGAGCCCACGGCCAGCCTGGACTTCGGCAACCAGATCCGCGTGCTGGACCAGATTGCCGCGCTGCGTGCACGCGGCATGGCCGTGCTGCTGTCCACCCACCAGCCCGAGCATGCGCTGCAGGTGGCCGACCGCATCGCGCTGCTGGGCCGCGGCGGCCTGCAGGCCTGCGGTGCGGCGGCGCAAGTGGCGACACCGGCCGCGCTGGCTGCGCTCTATGGGGTGAGCGAGGCGGCGGTGGCGGCGCGGCTGCCGGCAATCCCTAAGGTCTGGGCGGGCGCCACTTCCAACACGGCGGCGGCGTCAAGGGCCGGCCTGCATCCTTGAGCAAGCGCTGCAGCAATTGCTGCTCGCTGTGGATGGAAGGATCGGCCAGCAGCCGGGCAAACTGGGCTCCTCCGTCCTGCATGCCGAGCGGGGCGGACGCTTGCATCAGCCACTCCAACTGGCGGCGCCGGGCCTGGGCCGCGGCGCGCTCGGTCGGGGTTTTGGCCAGCCGGCGTTGAATCGCCAGCCCAAAGCCCTCGTCCAGCACGGTCGATGAGCGCTGCGTCAGCAGGTGGGCTACATGCAGGCAGTCGGCCTCGCGCGCCGGGGTTTTGCCCATCGCTTCGGGTTTGCAGGTATCCAGCAGCGCCTTGTAGCCCGTCAAGGGAAAGGCTGTCCAGATACCTATTGCAGTGATCACCGCGCCTTCCTCGAGCCGGTAGTTCGGACTGCCACCCAGCGCCTGCAGCTCCTGTGCCGTGGGCGGATGGCGCAGCAAAGCGGACTGCATCCAGCGCACGCCGTCATACATGTGCAGGTCCGCGTAGCGGCTTTCGCGCGCTGCAACCAGCAGTTCCTGCGGTCCCAGCGCCTGCTGCATCAGCGCAGAGAAATTGCTGGGCTCCAGCGCCAGCCAGCGGCGGGCAGCCTCGGAGCGCACTTCGCCTTCGTCCTCAGGGGCCTTGGAGGCCAGCAGTTGATAGGCCAGCGCATCCTGCCCTGCCCGCTCCAGCGCGTCCTGGCGCCAGCCCTCGGCCTGGCTGACAGCTCTTTTGTCGCGGGGCGACAGATTGATCAGGATGGCCGCAAAGGCCAGATCGCGCCCGCTGCCGGAACCGGCCAACTGCGCCGCCACGCGGTGCAGATACGCATCCCAGGCTGATTCCCGTGCGGATTCGTCGGGTTCAGGCGCGTCAGCTGTGTGCGTTGCTGACAACGGAGACGGCGGCTGTGCCGGCTGCTGGGCCTGCGACTGAGCAGCAGTTGCCAATGCCAAGAACAGCCCGATGGCAACCAAGCGGTTTCGCATTCTGAAATCCTCCCTCTGGCCGGCAAGCATATCGGCCACTCATGCGTTTGGCATGCCCAGCCCCGCAAAGTCTGCTGCCATTCACTTATATCCATATCCACATACTTGCAGGACAAAACAATCGTTTGCTTCTATAAGGCCATTGCTTACATTCCCCTCCATGCAGGGTTCTGTGCGCGTGTCCCGCAAGTGCCTCGGTGCCACGCGATGAACCCCTGCACCGCCGCCACTGGCGGCAGTCGAAGACCCCACATCCGAAGCGCCATGTACCAATACACCGAATTCGACAAACAGTTCATCCGCCTGCGCGCCGAGCAGTTCCGTGACCAGCTCGAACGCTGGCAGGCCGGCAAGCTCTCGGAGGATGAGTTCAAGCCCCTGCGCCTGCAAAACGGCTGGTATGTGCAGCGCTACGCGCCCATGCTGCGCGTGGCCGTTCCCTATGGCGAGCTGTCCAGCGCCCAGCTGCGCGTGCTGGCCCGCGTGGCCCGCGAGTACGACCAGCCCGACGCCGCCCTGCTGGCCGAGGCCCGCGCCACCCAGGCCAAGCTGGGCGACATTCCCCTGCACGACGGCCGCCGCATCGGCTCCGACCTGAAGTTCGGCTACGGCCACTTCACCACGCGCACCAACGTGCAGTACAACTGGATTCCGCTGTCCAAGGCCGCCGACGTGATGGACCTGCTGGCCAGCGTGAACCTGCACGGCATCCAGACCAGCGGCAACTGCATCCGCAACATCAACAGCGACGCGCTGGCGGGCATTGCCATCGACGAGATCGCCGACCCCCGCCCCTTCACCGAAATCCTGCGCCAGTGGAGCACGCTGCACCCCGAGTTCAGCTTCCTGCCGCGCAAGTTCAAGGTCTCCATCAGCGGCGCCGAGGAAGACCGCGCCGCGCTGGGCTGGTACGACGTGGGCCTGCAGTTGCTCAAGAACGAGGCCGGCGAGCTGGGCTTCAAGGTGCGCGTGGGCGGCGGTATGGGCCGCACGCCCACCATCAGCCCGGTGCTGCGCGAGTTCCTGCCCTGGAACCAGCTGATGAACTACCTGGAAGCCGTGATCCGCGTCTACAACCGCTACGGCCGCCGCGACAACGCCTGGAAGGCGCGCATCAAGATCCTCGTGAAGTCCGAGGGCCAGAACTTCATCGACCAGGTCGATGAGGAATTCCGCCAGATCGTCGAGGTCGAGGGTGGTCCCCACACCATCACGCAAGCCGAGTACGACCGCGTGGCCGCCAATTTCCGCGAGCCCGAGCTGGACCTGTCGCCCGCCAATGCCGAGGCCGAGACACTGGCCCTGCTCCGTACGGCCGCCGAGGAAGACAAGGACTTCGGCCGCTGGCTGATCAGCAACGTGCGCCCGCACCGCCACCCGCAGTTGCGCGCCGTGCTGCTGTCGTTCAAGCGCCTGGGCTACGCGCCGGGCGACGCCACGGCCGACCAGATGGATGCCGCCGCCGAGCTGGCCGACCAGTTCTCGGCCGGCGAGATGCGCGTCACCCACGAGCAGAACCTGCTGCTGCCCTGGGTGCGCCGCGACCAGCTGCCCCAGCTGTACAAGGCGGCCAAGGCCCTGGGCCTGGCCAAGCCCAACATCGGCCTGCTGACCGACATGATCGCCTGCCCCGGCGGCGACTTCTGCTCGCTGGCCAATGCGCGCTCCCTGCCCATTGCCGAGGCCATCACCGAGCGCTACCAGGACCTGGACGAGCTGTGGGACCTGGGCGAGATCGACCTGCACATCAGCGGCTGCATCAACAGCTGCGGCCACCACCACAGCGGCCACATCGGCATCCTGGGCGTGGACAAGGACGGCAAGGAGTGGTACCAGATCACGCTGGGCGGCGCCGACGGCTCCCACCTGTCCGGCCCGGCCACGCCCGGCAAGATCATCGGCCCCTCGTTCAGCGCCGCCGAAGTGCCCGGCGTGATCGAGGCCCTGCTGGCCACCTACCGCGAACAGCGCCAAAGCGAAGGCGGCCGTTTCGAGACCTTCATCGCCACCGTGCGCCGCGTGGGCATCGAACCGTTCAAGGCCGCCGGCAATGCAGCCCGCCACCCCGCCAAGCACACCGAGGAAGCGGCCGCCTGACCCCAGGTGAGAGCCGCAGGAGATCCCCATGAAAATCATCGCCGCCCACGAGCACCAAAGCCCGGCCGAAGGCCAGCAGACTGTCATCGCCCCGGCCAATGACGCCGACCCCTTCACGCTGGACCTGACCGGCGTGCAGCGCATCGACCTGCACTTTCCCAAGTTCACCGACGGCCGCGCCTTCAGCCAGGCCCGCCTGCTGCGCAAGCGCCTGGGCTTCCAGGGAGAAATCCGCGCCACGGGCGACGTGCTGATCGACCAGCTGGTGCAGATGCAGCGCTGCGGCTTCGACGTGGCCGTGCTGCGCGAAGGCGTGGACATCTCCGATGCCCAGCGCCAGCTGGACCGCTTCCACGGCTTCTACCAGGGTGATGCCGTCCATCCCGAGCCCCACTTCGTCAAGGCGGCCTGACATGGGTGCGCAAAGCTTTCTGTCGCGACAGGCATCGGCCAAGGCCACCGAGGTCAACGGCCGTGCCAGCAGCGGCTTTGCCGACAAGCTGGCCGCCACCGAGGCCTTGCTGCGCGAGGCAGCGGCGCTGGGCGCCGAGGCCGTGACGCAGGCCTCCAGCCTGGGCGCCGAGGATGTGGTGATCACCGACATCATCCACCGCCTGGGCCTGGACATCCCCGTCTTCGTGCTGGACACCGGCGCGCTGCACACCGAGACCCTGGCCCTGCTGGAGCGCACCCAGTCGCTGCCCGGCCTGAACGTCAAGGTCTACCGGCCGCAGCTCGAATCGGTGATCCACTTCATCCGCGACAACGGCCAGGACGCCATGTACCGCAGCATCGAGCTGCGCAAGGCCTGCTGCGGCGTGCGCAAGATGGAGCCGCTGGCGCGTGCGCTGGCCGGCAAGAGCGCCTGGATCACGGGCCTGCGCCGCGAGCAGTCCAATGCCCGCGCCGACGTGCCCGCCGTGGACCGCAGCGAGGTCGAGACCAAGGGCCTGACCAAGTTCAACCCGCTGACCGACTGGACCCAGGGCGATGTCTGGCACTACATCGCCAGCCATGGCGTGGACTACAACCCGCTGCACGACCAGTTCTATCCCAGCATCGGCTGCGCACCCTGCACGCGCGCCGTCAGCCTTGGCGAAGACTTCCGCGCCGGCCGCTGGTGGTGGGAGGATGAAGCGGCCAAGGAATGCGGGCTGCACGCCAAGAAGTGAAACGACAGCGTTTGACACCGATTTGATTGGAAACCAAGAAATGAACGCCCGTGTGGACACCTCCGTGCTGAGCCATCTCAGCAACCGCCACCTCGACGCCCTTGAAGAGGAAACCATCTTCGTGCTGCGCGAAGTGGCCGCCGCCTTCGAGCGCCCCGCCCTGCTGTTTTCGGGCGGCAAGGACTCGCTGGTCATGCTGCGCTGCGCCGAAAAGGCCTTCGGCAAGGGTCGCATCCCCTACCCGCTGCTGATGATCGACACCGGCCACAACTTCCCGGAAGTGACCGATTTCCGCGACCTGCGCGCCAAGGAGCTCGGCGCCGAACTCATCGTGCGCAGCGTCGAGGACTCCATGGCACGCGGCACCGTGCGCCTGGCCCATCCGGGCGAAAGCCGCAACGTCCACCAGTCGGTGACGCTGCTGGAGGCCATCGATGAATTCCGCTTCGACGCCCTGATCGGCGGCGCGCGCCGCGACGAGGAAAAGGCCCGCGCCAAGGAACGCATCTTCAGCCACCGCGACAGCTTCGGCCAATGGCAGCCCAAGGCACAGCGCCCCGAACTGTGGACGCTGTTCAACACGCGTCTGGCCCCCGGCGAGCACTTCCGCGTGTTCCCCATCAGCAACTGGACCGAACTCGACGTGTGGCAATACATCGAGCGCGAGCAGATCGCCCTGCCCAGCATCTACTACACGCACAAGCGCGAAGTGGTGGAACGCCGCGGCCTGCTGGTGCCCGTGACCGAACTCACACCGCCGCGTGACGGCGAGGAAGTCGTGGTGCGCGACGTGCGCTTTCGCACCGTGGGCGACATCACCTGCACCTGCCCCGTGGAAAGCGATGCCGCCACGGCGGCCGACATCGTGCTCGAAACCCTGGCCGCCGATGTCAGCGAGCGCGGCGCCACGCGCATGGACGACAAGACCAGCGAAGCCTCCATGGAAAAGCGCAAGAAGGACGGATATTTCTGATGACCACCGCAAGCATTGCCGCCGGCGCAGCCGTTGCGGATTCCCCCGCCACCGAGGCCTCCAACGCCTCGGCCCTGCGCTTCATCACCTGCGGCTCCGTCGACGACGGCAAGAGCACGCTGATCGGCCGCCTGCTGGTGGACACGCGTGCCGTGCTCCAGGACCAGCTCGCCGGCGTCACCAAGAGTGGCGAGACCGACCTGGCGCTGCTGACCGACGGCCTGTCGGCCGAGCGCGAGCAGGGCATCACCATCGACGTGGCCTACCGCTACTTCGCCACCGAAAGCCGCAAGTTCATCATCGGCGACGCGCCGGGCCATGAGCAGTACACGCGCAACATGGTCACCGCCGCCAGCAGCGCCGACGCCGCCGTGGTGCTGGTCGATGCCACCAAGCTCGACTGGAAGAACCCGCAGCTCACCCTGCTGCCGCAGACGCGCCGCCACAGCCTGCTGGCCCACCTGCTGCGCGTGCACTCGCTGGTGTTTGCCGTCAACAAGCTCGACGCCGTCGAAGACCCGCAACTGGCCTTCGTCCACATCCGTGGCGCGCTGCAGCGCTTCACGGCCGAGGCCGGCATTGCCTCCGCGGCCACCGTGCCCGTCTCGGCCCTCAAGGGCTTCAACGTGGTCAACGCCGAGCCCGGCTGGGCCGGCTACGACGGTCCCAGCCTGCTGCAACTGCTGGAGCAGTTGCCCAACACGCCGACCGACACCGGCCTGGCGCTGGCCTTCCCCGTGCAGTGGGTGGAGAAATTCTCGTCCTCGGCCGATACCAGCCAGGGCCGCCGCGTGTTCTGGGGCCGCGTGGCCGCAGGCCGCGCACGCGTGGGCGACGCCGTGCAGATCCTGCCCAGCGGCCAGCAAGCCGTGATTGCCCAGGTGCTGGACCATGCCCGCGTTCCCGGCTCCATCGACGCGGGCCTGTCAGCCGGCATCACGCTGGACCGCGAGGTCGATGTCTCGCGCGGCGACTGGATCGTCGCCGCCCCGGTGGCTGCGGCAGCAGTGGCGGACGACGACTTCGATGCCCCCGGGACACAGCCGGCATGGCCCAGCCAGCGCGAGCTGACCGCCACCGTGGCCTGGATGGACGAGCAGCCGCTGGTCCCCGGCCGCACCTACCTGGCGCTGCACGGCCACCGCTGGATCAAGGCCAAGGCCCGCCGCGTGGTGCACCGCCTGAACATCCACACGCTGGCCCAGGAAGAGGCCACCCAGCTGGAGCCCAACGCCATCGGCCGCGTGGAGCTGCTGCTGCAGGAAAGCATTCCCGCGGCGCCCTTCGCCCAGGCCCGCCAGCTGGGTGCGCTGATCCTTGTGGACACGGCCAGCCACGCTACCGCAGGCGCTGCACTGCTGGATTGAGCAACTGGACAGTCCCGCTTCGCGAGCCGGCACATGCCGGCTCGTGGGCTTTCAGAAAACCGCAGCAGTCCGCGCCAGAATCTCTTGCATGTGCAGGACCGTGTTCCGAAAAATTCTAGAATCCCGGGTTGATACCGACATTCACACCGCAAATAAAAGACTCCCATGACTCACGTCGTCACCGAAAACTGCATCAAGTGCAAATACACAGATTGTGTGGATGTCTGCCCCGTGGACTGCTTCCGCGAAGGCCCCAACTTCCTCGTGATCGATCCTGACGAGTGCATCGATTGCGCCGTGTGCATTCCCGAATGCCCGGCCAATGCCATCTTTGCCGAGGAAGACGTCCCCGCCGACCAGCTCGCCTTCATCAAGCTCAATGCCGAGCTGTCGCTGGAAAAGGGCTGGAAGAGCATCACCAAGCGCAAGGCCTCGCTGCCCGACGCCGACGACTGGAACGGCAAGCCCGGCAAGCTGGACCAGCTCGAACGCTGAAGCCGCGCAGCCCATGCAAGACACCTCCGGCGCGCACCCGATCCAGACCGATGCCCTCGTCATAGGCGCAGGCCCGGCGGGCCTGTTCCAGGTGTTCCAGCTGGGGCTGCAAGGCATCCGCTGCCATGTCGTCGATGCCCTGCCCCATGTGGGCGGGCAGTGCGCGCAGCTGTACGGCGACAAGCCCATCTACGACATTCCCGGCATTCCGGTGTGCACGGGCCATGAACTGGTCCAGTTGCTGCAGCGGCAGGTCGCGCCCATGGACGCGCAACTGCACCTTTCCCAGCAGGTCGCCCAGCTGCAGCGCCTGGACGATGGCCGCTGGCTGGCGCAGACCTCGCAAGGCCTTGAACTGCATGCGCGCAGCGTCTTCATTGCGGCTGGCGTGGGCGCCTTTGTGCCCAAGGCGCTGAAGGTGCCCGGCGTGGAGCGGCTGGCTGCAGGCCAGCTCCACTACCATCCCGCCGATCTGGAAATGGTGCGCGGCCGGACCGCCATCGTCCACGGTGGCGACGAAGAGGCCGTGGCCGCGGCCATTGCCTGCGCCGACAAGGCCCAGACCACCTGCCTGCTCTACCGCCGCGACGCCTTCCAGGCTTCGGCGCCATTGCTGGAGCGCCTGCAGGAGCTGCGCGACAGCGGCGCCATCCGCGTGGTGATCGGCCAGATCACGCAACTGCATGCCGACTCAGGCCTGCTGCGTGCCGTGCAGTGGATGGATGGCGAAGGGCAGGAGCATGAACTGGCGGCGCAGCAACTGGTCGTCTGCCTGGGCATCTCCCCCCGCCTGGGCCCGGTCGCCGAATGGGGCCTGGCCATGGAGCGCAAGCAGCTGCTGGTGAACCCTGCAACCCAGGCCACCGATGCGCCAGGCATCTATGCGATCGGCGACATCGTCAGCTACCCGGGCAAGCACAAGCTGATCCTGTGCGGCTTCCACGAAGCCACCATGGCGGCCTTTGCCGCCGCCGAGTACCTGCAGGGCGAGAAACCGCTGCTGCAGTACACGACGACCAGCGCACGGCTGCACGCCATCCTCGGCGTTTCCCATCCGGACGCCTGAGCTTGGTGTTCGCCGCCCGGCGACCCTACAGTTCGGCGCGGCAGTGCCGATAAGGTGGGCAGCGTCCACTCATGCACATCAAGCCTATGGTTGCCACTCTAGAAGCCCCTCCCAGCACTGCCGTCGCGCCACCGGCCGATCCGCGCAGCTTCACCTTCCAGATGCCGCTGTTCCGCCCGGGCACGCAGGTCACACAGAACGGGAAGGCCGAGAAGGTCAGCCACGTCATACTGCGCCGCCGTGAACTGATGGTCTATCTGGTCGGCCATGAAGACCCCGTCAGGCCAGAGCGGCTGAGCATCGCACCCTCGATGTTCACCACACAGCGGCGCCCTGAAGCCTTGAGCTGGATTCTTTGACAGGAAACCGGGCCTGGGCCCGGTTTTTCATCGACGATCCTTCGAGACTCAGGCCTCGCCGCGCCCGGCCATCTTCTGGCCCAGGCGCACGGGCGCGGCATGTGTCCACTGCGCGTTGAAGCGCAGCCCTGCCGATGCGGGAAACAGCATGACGACGGTGGAGCCCAGCTGGAAGCGCCCCATTTCCTCGCCCTGGCCCAGGACGATGGACTGGTCGTCGTAGCGCCAGTCCTGGATGCGACCGGGCCGCGGCGGATTGACGATGCCGTGCCACACCGTTCCCATGCTGCCCACGATGGTGGCCCCCACCAGCACCAGCACCATGGGACCGTGGTCCGTATCGAAGACGCAGACCACGCGCTCGTTGCGCGCAAACAGGCCCGGCACGCCGCGCGCCGTGACCGGATTGACCGAGAACAGTTCGCCGGGCACATAAATCATCCGACGCAACCGGCCGGCACAGGGCATGTGGATGCGGTGATAGTCGCGCGGGCTCAGGTAAATGGTGGCGAAATGCCCGTTGTCGAACTGCCGCGCCAGCTGCGCATCGCCGCCGACCAGCGCCGTGGCGCTGTAGCTGTGCCCCTTGGCCTGGAAGATCTGCTCGCCCTCGATGGCGCCGATCTGGCTGATGGCGCCATCCACCGGACAGACCCAGTCAGCCGAAGCCAGCGGCCGCACACCGGGCTTGAGCGCCCGCGTGAAGAACTCGTTGAAGCTGGCATAGGCCGCAGGATCGGAATCGGCCGCCTCCGACATGTTCACGCCATAGCGTGCAATGAAGCGACGGATGACTGCCGTGGTCAGGTCACCCGCACGCGCCTGGGCCAGGCGCCCCATGACGGCAGTCAGCGCCTGCTTGGGCAAAAGATACTGGGAGAGAACGGCAAGTCGATCAGACATCGAGGTTTTGCTATAAAAGTAATAGAAGCTGTGGGCGGATTCTAGCCAACCCGCGACCATCGCCCCTCCTCGGCTACCGCGGCCTTCAACCCTGGCCGGACCGCCCCAAAGCCTCGCACACGTTTTTCGAGGCCATCTCATCACACGCGGATGACAAAAGCCTCGCCGTCCCAGCACGAATCCGACCTGTGTTTTGCGTACGATGGCCGCTTTGAACACCGCCCGCACGGCGACGAATACAACACTGTAGAATCAGGAAGTTTAGGTGTTGCCGGGCTTCGTCTTTGCGACACCGTTGTGACCTGGTCCTCTGTCCGGTCTGCGCCTTTTGCGCAGAACATCCACAGCCTTTTCAGCCTGACCACGTACCCCATGTTCTGTGGGCCAGGCAAGGTTTTCGTGGTTCCGACAAATGAGTGCCGCAACCGACCCAGACCTAAGAGATTGAACACATGGCCAAAGAAGAACTGATTGAAATGCAAGGCTCCGTCACGGAAGTCCTGCCTGACTCTCGCTTTCGTGTGACGCTGGAAAACGGACACCAGCTGATCGCCTACACCGGCGGCAAGATGCGCAAGCACCATATCCGCATCCTGGCTGGCGACAAGGTATCGCTGGAGATGTCGCCCTACGACCTCACCAAGGGCCGCATCACCTTCCGCCACCTGGCCAACCGTGGCCCCGGCCCTGGATCGCGTTGAACAGAAAATTCGCACATTGCGAAAATACCCATTTTTTTGACGCTACAATAGTGTTTTAGTCGGAGCGTAGCGCAGCCTGGTAGCGCATCTGCTTTGGGAGCAGAGGGTCGCGAGTTCGAATCCCGCCGCTCCGACCAATGAATCAAGGGGTTAGCTCGAAAGAGCTAACCCCTTTCTTCTAACCAAATTCATAGTCTTCTAACCAGAAGCCGCAAAAAGACAAAGCCCCCTCGGCGCCGTGATGGCACCTGAGGGGGTTTTTTTGCGTTCTGGAGTGCCAACATCCGTCCTGAGAAAAATCAACATCGCCGAGGGCGGGCCAGCGCCCTACCCCTTGGCCTTCAGTTCGGCCAGTTGCTCAGCTGGCAGTAGCCCCTCCTCCTCAGGCTTCTCTGCCCCGCTCCGCAATGCTCCCAGCGGCGGCAGCTTTATCAGCGCATCAGCCTGTGCGGCCGTGCCGTGCAGCCAGGCATCCCAGTCGCCCGGCTCCAGCATCACGACCCCGCGCTTTTCTTTTCCCGGCCGGTGCATCAGCGAGAGCACTGGGTGCCCATCAGCAGGCTGCGTGATCATCGTGTAGTTCGGCACGACCTCGCCTGTCTGCGGGTCCGTCCACTCGCTGTACAGGCCCGCCAGCGCCGCCGGCTGCCCGTCCGCGCGCCGGAACGACCACCACACGTTGCGCGAGCCCAGCCCCCAATAGGGCTCTACCCAAGATTCGACCGGGATCAAACAGCGCTGGCCCGCGCGCCAGGCCGGCGCGAACGTCCAGGACTTTGCAATGGTCTCGCGCCGAGCGTTGTTGGTGGACATAGGCTTNCGTCCACTCGCTGTACAGGCCCGCCAGCGCCGCCGGCTGCCCGTCCGCGCGCCGGAACGACCACCACACGTTGCGCGAGCCCAGCCCCCAATAGGGCTCTACCCAAGATTCGACCGGGATCAAACAGCGCTGGCCCGCGCGCCAGGCCGGCGCGAACGTCCAGGACTTTGCAATGGTCTCGCGCCGAGCGTTGTTGGTGGACATAGGCTTGCCGTCGCTGGTCATCGGGCGCCGCGTCTTCGAGCTGCGAGGGATCATGCCCCACTGCCCGACCTCAATCTCGCCACCGGGCTTGATGTGCGGCCCCAGGGCCAGCGGCGCGACGTGCGGCTTCCACCATGGCAGTGGCGCCTGCCGGCCGACCCGCCACATGCGCTCAACTTCGATCTCACGCGGGGTGTTATATCGATTGCACATAAGTGGATGCTAACTTTTCTCACCCTGCCAGATAACTGTATATTTATACAGTCATGAAAGTCAAAGTCACCATCCTCCGCACAGCAGGCGCACGCAGCTACCACCGTGGCCCGCTGCAGTACGTCAAGGGCGAGCTGGACCTGCTGCACGCACCCGTGCCTGGCGAGAAGCGGACCGTTCCCGTGCTGCGCATCCTCGGAGACGACGGCAAGAACCAACTGTTCGAGCCGCGGCTGATCTACGCGTGCGCGGGCAAGATGAAGTTCAGCGGGTTGGAGCACTGTGACCGCGCATGGCACGCGCAGGAGTGGTCCTGCGAGTTCGACTACTGATGGAGTTCGTCATGCTCAAGTACGAAGAATTTCCGACGCTGCTCACCTACCCAAAATGGCTGGACTGGCCAACACAGCAAGTGCTACCAGGGTTGCCTGAGGACTATCGCATCGAGCAAATCCACAGCGACTGGTTCGTCGTCTGGGGCCCGGGAGATGACCGCGTGTACAGCGGCTGTGGTCCGGTCTCCGTGGACCGGTCGCCAGCCCCTTTCTGAAGCTCGCCATGCATAACCAAAACCAGATCGAACGCGGCGTAATCGCAAAAGTGCGTGGCGAAGAGATGTCGGCAGCACAGCGCCTGCTGCCCACTCCCGGGAGGGGGCAGCCGCAGTACATCACAGGCGAGATCGACACCCTCCTTGCAGGTCGTGTCCGCATCACGTTTGAGCTACAGCACTATTCGCACGGCCGTCACACCTTTTGGCACTGGTGTGGTCGTGGCGCTGAGCAACTGGAGCAGCCCGCTGGCTGAGCCACATGGACTCGCTCATCTGGGGCGGCGCGCCCACGGCGCCGGGCTGGTATGCGGTCGTGGTGGACTACGGCCGGCGCCCCGTCCCAGCGGCGCGACGCTGGTCTGGGTCGTTCTGGGACGATGAGAGAGGCATTCTTGCCTTCGACGGGCCGCACTCCACCGCGGCTGATGCGCTGGACTGGGCGATGGAGCGCTGCCCGGAGGATCGAGCACGGCACAGCCGGGAGGCGTCGGTGGCTGCGACGTGCTGCCACTGGTTGAATTATGGGCCATCAAATCAAAATCACAAGACCATACCTGAATGCACAGCATGGTTGATTTATGGGCCATTAAATCAAATAATCGAGAGCATGAACGACACCATAACACCCCGGGGAGGCGCCGGCCGCGGTCAGGGTCGCAAGCCCCTCTCCGACGACGGCGCCAAGGCATACAAGCTGTTGCTCACCGACGAGCAACGCGCCAAGCTGGCGGACTTGGGCAATGCCGCCTGGGTGCGCGAGCAGATCGATTTCGCAACCCACATGGACTCTATCGACATGAGCAAAGCCGTCAACCTCAGCTCCCGCTACATCAACGCGCTGCGACAGCTCCCCCAGTACCACTGCAACACCGATCATGCTGGGCCACTGACACACGTCATGACCGGAGTCCGGGTGCTGCCCACAGGAGACCTGCAGGACGAAGAGGACGACAGTGGAATTCTGGAAATCGTCTATCCAGGAGGCCATAGCATCGAAGTCATCGGACAGATGTTTCTGGAGATGGCGGTTGCAGAAGGTGCGAAGATTGAGGTTGCGACAAGTCCAGAGGAGTTGGGCATCAAAGAGCGCCACCTGACGCCGGCACAGAAGCGGGGTGCGGAAATGATGGAACACCTGCAGCTCAAGCATCGCCTCGACTGAGTCAGCGATGGGCGGTCATAGTGCATCTATCGGCCGCGTGCACGCCATCAGCGCGGCCAGCAGCCGCAATTCGTAGCCCTCGCGGCGGTCGATCTCGGCCAGGGGGGCGCACTCGGTATCGGACAGGACGCGCAGGTGGTCGTCGTTCAAGCTCATGTGTACGCCCTTTCGTGGTTTGGATCACGGCAGAGTGTCAGGCTTAGCACGACGGCATGAGTAATCAGAAACAGATTCTCAATCTGGACTTGGGCTGGACAGTGGAGCGCGTCACCGCCATAGCACCCAACATTACAAATGCGATCTGATCGACAGTCATGACGCATGACAAAGATGCCTCATGGGGCTGAGTTACCCAGGCACATGCATCACAACTATTCATCAGATAAATTTGCACCACACATCTGACGCTGCTATCATCCGCTCCTATGGAACTCTCGTACACAGCCCTCATTGACCAGGAAAAGGCGAAGATCCGCCTCTTGGAGGCGAAGATCGTGGAGTGCCAGCACCGCATTGAGATGCTCAAGTCCTTCATGAACGTCGATGATCTGGATGCGCTGCTCGCGAAGAGCTTGTTCCCGGAAAGTGGTAAGGCAATGGAGAGCCGTCCACAACATCAAGTTACGGTATCGATCATTCACCCTGACGTCACGCCCCCGGCGCGCACGGAAGGACAGGACGACTATGAGATGCCAAAGCGGCGCCTGACGGACGACGTTGTCGTCATCCTGAGGTACGTCGGCACAGCCGGAAAGACGCTCGACGAGATTGAGGCGTTCTGTTCATCGAAGCAGATGAAAACTGACCGTGGAGCGATCCGCTCCATGATGAGCAACTACAAGCTCAAGCACGGGTTCATTGACAGTCCAAAGACAGGATTCTTCATCCTGACGGGACGTGCCTTGGCTTATCTGGATGCGCACTACCCGGTGAGCGAGTCTCAGCCGGCAGCGCAAAGTGAAACGCCCTCTGTTGGCGCAGAGGGCGTTTCTGATTTCCCAACCGAAACCGCTGCTAGGCGGACCGAATCAGACGATGAACTCTGATATGGAGGGCTCGGATGTGGCAAAGACCCACATGATCTTATTAGTCACATAGGCCGCCGGCGACGGTGGTGGAGGGTAACCACGCCATCTACGGCCCCCTAAGTGTAGGGGAAATGGCCGCTGTAGGCAAGAAATGCCCTCCTCAACCAAGTGGAGGAATAGCATGCGCTACGTCGCCTATTCTCGGTCTAAGACTGTCCATGTGCGTCAATACGTACGCTTCCGGCTCGGCAAGCTGGAGCAAGTTTGCGAACACTGGCGGTCCCATCCGGGCCAACTTGTGTTGTTCTAATTGACACAGGAGCCGCGTCACATCTGTTGAGTGACGCGGCTTTCTTCGTGTGTACTGTCAGCCCGTCGTTTTCAGTCATGGACGTCTTGGAAGTGCACGCGAGTCTCATGTTGACTGACCCTCGAACCGGTGGTGACCTAGTCTGCCGTCTGGGTCAGAGTGAGGCCGGCGTCGTAGGCGCGCTCGCAGGCGCTGCCTCGGTGGCGGGCGTCGTCAGCAATGCGCGCCAGCGCTCCCGCTCGCTCGTCAGCGCGGCGCTGCAGCTCGGCGAGCAGATCGAGGGCTGCGGTGTCTGGCGCGCACTGTCCGGCAGCGGCGCGAGCCTGGGCGGCGGCACGGTGGGCGGTGAGGTAGCTGGCGAGGTCGCCGCGCAGCCGGCCAGCAGCAGCGCGGGCAGCATCGGCATCCGCCGCAGCGCGCGCCAGGGCCAGGTCCGTGTCGCGTGCAAGAAAGTCGAGGCGTTCACGGTAGGCTCCTTCCCGTTGTCGATAGCGTTCGGATGCGTGCAGGGCGGCGGTGGCAGCGGCCTGGCGGTCGTTCGCCAGATCCGTGCGTGCCTGCGCCGCATCGCGCTCGGCACCCAGCCGCGCCAGCGACTGCCAGACCAGCAGCGCCGCCAGCAGCAGGGCCAGCAGCTGCCAGGCATGGGTTTGCAGGCGGTCCATCAAGGCTGGGCCTCCATACAGGCCGCGTGGCGTGCCTGCTGGCGTGTCCACACGCCGCGGCAAATCTTGTTGCCGGGCGTGCTGCAGTCGTAGCGCCAGCGCTTCGGGCGGCCAGCTGCATCCCACTGGTATGCGCTGTAGTTCTGCAGGGGCTGGGCGCTGGTCATGAAGCGGTAAGCCAAGTAGGCATTGCATGCCCCGGCATAGTCGCCAGCTCGTGTGCGCGCCAGCATCGAGGAGCCGCGCCAGGCCCCGCAGCCGTACTGGCCGGCGAAGTCCACCGCCTGGGCAAACTCGACCTGGTGCACCAGCGTGTCCCCCAAGGAATCGCGCACGCAGGCCCCGTACTGCTGCTCCAGCAGGTTCACGGCCAGGTCGCGGGCGCGCTCCCTGGTGATGGGAGGATCTGCCATGGTCACGCGCGTGCCGTCCTCGTAGTGCGTGGCGCCGTGGCCGATGGTGGGCACATCGCCACGCACCGGGATGATGGGCGCGGCGCTGAATCCTTCGGCCGCGATCCAGGACGCCAGGATGGCGGCGCCGATGCCCAGGCCTGCGGCAGAAACGCGGCCGGCGTTCATTCGTCCACCTCGAGCACGCCCAAATCTGTGTCGTAGTGCTGCGCCGGAGCGCCTGTGGCTCGCATCAGATCCATGCGCAATTGCCGCTCGGCATCCCTGCGAAGAAACTCTCGTTCCCTGCGGGCGTCATCAGCGCGCCGGAGCTTGGCTGCCTCGCGCTTATAGAACCAGGTGATCAACAGGCCGATGATCGCCACCAGAGCCCCGACGTAGGCCGCGAGATCTGCCGCAGACATCTTGCCGGCCACGGCGACAGAGCCACCAAGGATGGTCGCCTTGTTACCTGCTGCGCCAATGGCTTCGAGGGTTTCAGTTTTCATGCCCCCGATGATTCCGGGGCCGCGCCGCGCTGGCGAACCCTACACGGGGGCCGCAGGCCAGCCGGCCGCGACATCGATCTGCGACAGCGCCTGCGCATCATCGGCAGCAGCATCGATCTGGTCCTCAATGCGCTGCCGGGTGCCCGTCAGCAGTCCGTGCACTTGGCGGTATGCGTCATCCTTGGCCCGGATACGCTCGGCAAGCACCAGGCGGTCGAGACCACGCGCCAACGCTGCGGCATCGATCCAGGGCGTTGCGGCTGCGGGGTCAGCCTCCAGCGCCCTCGCCTCTTCAGTCTGTACCGGCCAGGATTCCCGCTCGCTCAGCGGGTAGCCGGCCGCGATGACTTGCATGCGGCGCCGGTACTCTGCGGCCAGAGCTACACGCAGGCCAGCCGCGATCTCAGCAGCAGGCCGAAGTTCGGCCGGCAGTGGCACGCCGCCGGCCGCGAGCCAGGCGCGGTATGCGACAGCGTCAGGGCTGGGAGGGTACTCTGGCGCCGAGGCCAGAGGAATCGTGGCGCGAACACCGTCAGTCCAGAGGTAGACGTGCCCGGCGTCTTGCGAGAGCTGATAGGTCACGAGTAGACCCCCGATCCATCATTCGTTCCAGCAGCATCACCAGGGAAGTAATTTGCGCCAGACCCGAAGGTCTGAATCACGGAATTCGTGCCGACTGCATATCGAATGCCTGTGGCACCGCCGGAGAACGTGATTGCATTGATAACGACGACAGAGCAGAGCCCGGCAACCACGGTGGCATATCCAGCAACTGGGGTGCCGACAATCGTGCATGTGTAACCGCCAACATATTCGAAATATGCCCCGGCGTAGGCCGCTTCGAAAAAGGTCTGTGCGGCGCCTGTGATGCGCGTGTTTGCCACGATGTAAACGGCAGCGCCACCGCGCGAGAACACGTGCCGACTTGCGCAGGCGCCAAATTCGGTGAAATCACTGAACGTCACCGTGGTTCTGCCTTCCGCTCGAAGGCCGGAAGCACCCGATCCCGTCGCCTGCAGTTTCAGTCCACCCAGCGCCCAAGCTCCCGCATTCACGGCACGCACGGCATTGACACTCGCCGCAGTAGCACTGATCAGCACATTTGCGGGGGTGGTCGTGTTGCCTACGATTCGAGGCGCCAATGCCCCCACACAGGAGCGCAATTCAAACGGAGCATATGTGCCGTCTGAAACCTGGATCGTCGCTTGCTGGGTGCCAAGGTCGAGGTTCGCAATGGTGTCCACTGCTTTCTGCACAGTGGCGAACGCCCCGCCCGCTGTAATGCTCAGCCCGGTGTTGCTGTCGCTGCCATCGGTGCGGACGTAGTAGGTGCGCGCAGCGGTGAGCAGCTCGCGCACGCCGGGCAGCGTGTCGCCCGTGGGCAGCTCGCGGATGCTGCCGCTGACGTTGACCAGGGGACGCCGAGAAGCCATAGCGGATCAGGCCAGCACTACGGGCACGCCGCCCTCGAAGTTCACGGCGGTGGTGCTCACGGCCACGCCCAAGCGCTGCACCACGTTGCCCGATGCGCTGGGTGCCGTGGCGCCGCCCGTGCCCGCAGTGGTCTGCAGGAACACGGGTCCGGGGGTCTGAGCGGTGACCTGGGTGTTCGTGCCCTCGAAGTACACCGTAGCGTTGGCGCCGCTGGTGACGGCCGCCAGCACGAACCCATGCGCCTCCTTGCCGGACGTTGTGGCGTCGGCCTTGCGGACCTTGGCGCCCGTGCTGTTCCACACGTTGACCCAGTCGCCGGCCGCGAGCGCCTCGCTGGCTGCGATGACGGCGGTGTCGGCGCCAATTCCCACGGGCATCATGCTGTTGTCGATGCGGCCCGAATCGTCCAGGGCCACGATGTCGCCCGCATTGGCCGCGCCGGCCGAGGTCTGGATGCCCAGCACCTCGGTGACCAAGTTGTTGACGAGGCGGAGAAATTTCTTGGCAGCCATGGTGGCCTCCTATGCAAGGGTGATTGGTGGGTTGATGTCGATGAGGACGCGGGTGGCCGAAAGCGCCTGGCCGATGACCTGGGAGAAGAGCGCTCCGGCGGGCGGGGCCTGGGCCAGCTGCCCCGACAGCCCGACCAGCACCGGGCCTGGCGCCCACGCCCAGCCGCTGTGCTCCAGCACAAAGCCGGTCTGCACCACGGCGTCGTCGCCGGGGCTGTATGCGTCGGCCACCACGCCGAGGACGGCGCCACGGTGCGCGGGATTGGTCGCGTCGGCCGCGATCAGCTCGCCCTGGGCGTTGCAGGCCACCACGCTGTGGCCGCTGATGGCCTGCGGGCCGACCTTGACCGTGATGGTGTCGCCAGCCGGGCCAACAGGGCCGCGCTTGCCCTCCGGCCCAGGAATGCCCCGCGTCACGACTACAGCGGGCGGAGCCGGCTGCTGAACCACATGGGTCTTGCCGCTCTCGCGCGTCACCACGACCGAGTTCTGCCGCTCGATGACGGCGGCCGAGGGTTCGGAAGAGACGACGGTGGTCACCGGGTGCTCTCCGGGTACAGGACGAAGCGCAGCTCGTACTGCCGCTCCACGTCACCGCTGGGGCGCGTGATCTCGATCTGGCCGATGCACGATGTCCAGCCGGGCGCAACGGGGCCGTACTCAAAGGCGGCAGTCTGCTCGGCCGTCATCAGCAGGCGCAGCCAGGCGCCGTCCAGCTCGATCCCGCCGTTGGCCGTGCTCAGCTCCAGCAGGACCTCGGCGTCGCCCGTCCTGCGCCGCAGCTGCATGCGGGCCGTGCAGCCGGCGTAGTTCTCTGGCACCTTGTCGGCATCGGGCACCGGCTCGCCGCTGCAGGCCTTCACCAAACCATCGCATTCCTCGCGCACCGGGTAGGCCACGCTGTAGCGCTCCAGGGCGGTACGGAACGTCGCGCCCTGGTAAATGGTGAAGTCGAGGCAGGCCGGGGTTGTCATGCCCCGCAGTTTCCCGGCGGGCGCGCTCGGGGGCGAACCCTAGCCGGGGGCGTGGTCAGCCGTTGGTGTTGATCGCCAAGGAGTTGATGCCGCCGAGGGCCATGCTTGCCACCTTACCGCTCAGATCGGCATTCACGTTGGCAAGGCCCGCCAGCGTGCCCTGGAAGTTCCGCATGCTGTCGATCTGCCCCATCTGGGCCTGCAGCTTCATGCCCATGTAGCTGATCTCCACGTCCGCCCTGGTCTTGTAGTAGGTGGCCTGGGCCTGCGAATACGCCAGGGAGGCCTGGGTCTCGGCTTGGAAGGAAAGCAGCTGCTGCCGGTCGCTCTCCAGCTGCGTCCGGGCCACCTCGCCCTTCGCGGCCACCTCGGCGGTGTAGGCGCGCCAGGCAGTTTCGTACTGGCGCGCGCGGGCGTCGTTGGTCAGGGCCGCAGCGCGCACGGCCTCGCCCATGGCTTCGACCTTGGTCTTCCATACCTGGGCTGCTTGGCCCTCGGCGCGCACCTGGCTGTCGAAGATCTGGACCTTGAGCTGCTCGCCGTCCAATGCGGCGCGGTAGCCCTGCCACTCGTTGGCCTTGGCCTGGACCTGCGCGCTGTAGGCCTGGACCTGGGCGCTGTAGCGGTCGATCTTCACGCGCTCCATCTGGGCCTGCGACACCACGGCATCGATCCGGGCACGGTAGACATTAGCCAGAGCCTGCATGCCGTCGATGCGGGCGCGGTAGACGTTGACCTTGGCCATATCCACCTGGGTCAGGGCTAGCAGGGCGTCGATCTGGGCCTTGTAGACGTCGATCAGCGCGGTGGCAGCGCGCAGGCGCACCTCGTAGACCCCGGCCTCGGCCTTCCATGCATCCAGCTGTGCGGAATAGGCCTTGACCTGGACGTTGTAGGTCTCCACCAGCAGATTCGCCACGCTGCGGCCGTGCTCCAGGGCCTGGCCGTTGATTTGCACCAGGTTCCCGTGAAAGCCCAGCATGGCCGACAGCACGCTGCCGCGCAGCGCCTGGGAGGTGCTGATGGCGAACTGCAGGTTGGCCTGCTCCAGCTCGGCCTGCTTGGCAACCAGCTCGACGTTGGCGCGGGCCACGTTGTCGGCGGCGGCCTGGCGCGCCTTGGCGGCCACCGACAGCAGCGCGCCGGTGGGCAGCGTGAAGCCGCGATCCGCAGCATCCGCCCACGCCGCGTCGCGCGTGCGCCGGTATTCGCCCAGGCTCCGGTCCTTGGCGCGCTCCATCACCGCGCGCTCAACATCGGGCGTGAAGCCCGAGCCGCCGGCCATCAGCTGGGCCAGCTTGGACTCCATGGCGGCCATGCCGGCCTGGTAGCCGGGGCAATACTTCGCCAGCAGCGCATCGACCTGGCCGTCCAGCATGCTGACCATCGCCGGGCTGGCCCCGTAGTAGCTCTGCTCCATCTTGCCCGCCAGGTCCGTGGGCGCCACGGCCGAGAAGATCGGCGCATCGGTGTCGAACGTGGGCAGCACGATGTTGGGTGCCGTCGGCGCCTGGCGGTCCACGATGGTGGGCTCGCTGGGCGCCGGGTTGGTGAGCTGGTCAGGCGCGTCCGGGAAAGCCATGGCCGTGAAGACCATAGGCATCTCGCCCTGGAACGCCTCCATGCTGCTGGGCATGGACGGCATCACCAGGGTGGGCGCCGTGACCGTGCTGGTGGGCGCGCCGTTGATGTCGATGGCCCCGATGTCCTGGTATGCGGGCGCATCTCCTGGCCTCGTCGGGAGGTCGAACACCACATCCGACAGGCCTGGCACCGACCGGATCAACGGCAGATCCAGCGGCTGGTCCAGCGTCGGGGCGTCCACGTTGGGCGAGACATAGCCGATGCCTGTGATGGTGCTCGTGGCCGAGGCCAAGGCCGCCTGGGCTTCCGTCAGGACGCCTGCGGAATAGCTACGGGCGTCGTCAATGAGTTCTTCTGCGGTTGCCATCAGATCCTCCGTGTCTTGGCAATGACCTCGAAATCAAGGTCGTCAATGGTCAGCGCGCCACGGCCGGACAGCTCCAGGGCGTAATACCGGGCATCCATGCCGCGCCCGAATTTCTGCCGGTAGTTCTGCGCCGTTGCGCCGCGTGGCGTGTCGTAGGGGTAGCGCTCCTGGCACTTCTCGCCCACGGCCACGGTGAAGCGACTGCAGGGCGGCATGCGGCCGCCGACGTAGCAGCTGATCCAGGCCTTGCGCTGTGCGTTGCCGAAATCCGTGGTCCCCGTGTGCAGGTGCCAGGCGATGGGCTGGCCTGTGTCAGTGTCACCACCCAGGAAATACAGGCCATCGGCGGCCATGGCCACGTAGCGGCCGCGCCAGCGCACGATGCGTGTGAAAGGGAAAGCCGTGTAGCGCGTGACTTCGTTACCGCCCGTCTCCAGGCTGGTGCGAAGGTTGATGGCATAGGCCTCGTAGGAGACCGGCGCCACCACAGTGGCCTCCAGCCGCGCCCGCGCCAGCGGCATGAACAGCACCGCCTCCACCCAGCCGTTCGCCACCATGGCCGGGGAGCGCAGCACGAATTCGGCGGTGGCTTCGCCTTGGGCTTCCAGGGTGAGGCGTGCGGCCGGGGCCACCATGCTGATCTCGGCCAGCACCTCGGTGGTCGCCTCGGCATGCATGGTGGGCACAGGGCCCTGCATGCTGATCAGGCCGCCCGTCACGATCTCGGCGCGGATGGCCGGCGTCTGCAGGGTGATCTCGGCCAGGGCATCGACCATGGCCTCCAGGTGCATGCTGGCCGCAGGGGCGGACAGTTCGAAGCGCGCGATGGCCGCGACGTCGGCCTCAAGGGCCATGCGTGCCGCAGGCGCAGCCAAGGCCACCTGGGCGCCTGTCTGCAGCTGCAGCGAGGCAGACGGCATGACCAGCTCGACACGGCTGGAGACGTCCTGCGCCTCCACCTGCATCTGGGCGCGCGGGCCGACCAGCTCGAAGCGTGTTCCGGCCGCCAGCACCAGGCCGGCGCGCGGCAAGCGTACGACGGGCCTCTGCGTCCAGCCCGAGTCGAACCAAGACCCCAGGGCTGGGCACATCTCTCCATGGAACGCGGCATAGGGGCGATCGGCCCACAGGGTGGCCGGCGGCGTCATCACGTTGTGCGCGCGGAACAGCCCGCCGGACAGGATGTGCATCGCACCCTGCAGCGGGTACAGCTGGGCGGTGAACAGCGCGTAGGCCGGGGGCGGCAGGCCGGTGGCCAGCTGCCCGGTCAGGGGATGCATGCTGGCATGGAAGCGCGCATAGGGCCGGTCAGCCCAGATGCTTTCCAGAGGCCGCATGGTGCCGGCGAATCGAGTGCGGACCGCCGACAGCTCGCCGGTGAGCGCCGCCATCTCCGCCCTGAAGATCGCATAGGGTCGGTCCGATAGCAGCCCGGCCGGCGGCCGCATGGATGCCACGAAGCGCCCATTGCTGTTGCTGGTGCTCTTGAGCTGGGGGCTCGAAACAATGTCGCCGCCGGAATACAGCGATGCGTCCAGATACACCGGGCGCGTGCTGGGGCGCTGGCTCTTGTAGAGCAGCGTGCCGTTCTTGCGGTACTCGATCCGGTCGCCAATGCGCTCGATGCGCAGCACGTCCGATGCCTCGAAGCTGCCGGCCGCGAACTTCTCGACCCCGCGCTCCACGATCTTGAGCGTGCGCCGCGTGGCGTAGAAGGCGTGCTCGATGTCGGTCCACAGCGTGCCCTCGGGCTGCGCGCTGAAGCCTACGACCAGGCCTACGCCCTGCAGCAAGAACTCCGCATAGCCGCTGCCCGCCAGGAAGTCGATGGAGCGGGCTCCGGCATTCCAGCCCACGCGGAAGTTCTCAACCACGCCCGGCGGCTGATAGTCCACGGCCTCCTTGGCCTTCTGCTCGGATTGGGCCGGATGGTAGATCGTGACCTGGGTATCTCGGCAGACCCGGGTGGTCACGTAGGTGGGGGGGGTTGCCTGCTGCCATTCCCAACGTACTGTCGCCTTGCCGCCTTCCCAGTACACCACCTTGACCACACCCGCCGTCATGCCGCCAGTGGGCGTCGTCACCAGTTCGCAGATGCGTTCGGTCTTGACCTCGGTCCACGCGGCGCGGGCGGGCTGGTAGGGCTGCGCAGCCTGGGCGGCCACTTCGGGTGTGAGTTTGATACCGCTGATTTTCAGCAGGTCGTTTGCCATCAGATCACCTCCTGCACGCCCACGCGGTCCGCCCAGAACGCCAAGGGCGTGCCGCCCGCGTCGGATGCATAGGCAAAGCGGTGCCAGTCCTCGTCCACGGGCATGCCTTGCCACAGCGCCGTCGTGATCGGGGTCAGCGCCGCAATGCTGTGTGGCGGCTGAAAATAGCCATATTCGTCAATGGGAGGCACCCAGAAGACCCAGATCGCATAGTTCGTGTCCGGGTCAATGCCACTGGTGTCGGCCAGCTCGAATTCATCGCCAATGGCGGCCAGGATGTCCGCGCCGGTGCGATTGGAGTGCCAGCGGTAGGTCCGCTGCTCCTCTGGGGGCAGTGAGACATGGCGCAGGGCTGGCGGCACGAGGTCGTAATAGCCTGGTTGGCTCTCCAGATCAGGCTCGGTGCGGTAGCCATTGGTGATGCCGGAGGAGTCCGAATAGGAGGCCGTGTAGGTGGCAACACCCAGATAGCTGGCCGTGCCATCGTCGTAGGCCGCATGCACATGCACCTGGGCAGGCCAGGTCTGCGGATCGCCCGCAGGCGTGTACCAGCGTTCGGCCCGGCTGCAGTAGATGTAGCCCGCGAGGTTTGCCATCTGCCTGCCTCAGAAAGTGGGCAGCGCGATGCTGTACTCGTCCGCATCCTGGGTCGAGCCCGACACCAGGGGCAGGTTCGTGATATTCCCCTCGGCGCCCGACTGGGCGATGCGGCCCTGCACGCGCGGCTCGGTAGTAGAAGCCGCTCCAGTGTCGCCGGAGCCGACATGGCGGTAGTAGCCCGGTGTGCCGCTGGCCACCACCGTGCCGCGCAGCACATCGGCCGGCACCTTGGCGATCACACCGCCCACGGCGGTGGTGTCGAGGGTGAATCCTGCGCCTGCTCCATCCTTGTCGATGGTGCACAGCAGCGTGCCCGTGGCAGCGTCATCAGCACTCGCGGGCTCAGGGCCGGTGTAGAGCATGATCTTGCCGTTTTGCAGCGCCTGGCGCATGGAGCCCGTCGCCAGCAGGTAGTTGCGCAGGCCCGTTGAAACTCGGTATGTCATGGGAAGGTCCTTTCAGAGGAGATGAACGGGATCGAGGCGGAAGCCGGGCTCCTCGCCGATGGAAAACTTGTCGGGCCCGGGGGCGATGGTCTTGCCCTTGCGGCGCATCACCAGCAGCGGTGTGCGGTCGGGCGCGCCGGTTTGGGCCAGGTGGTCAAAAAACTCGGTGTCGGCCGGCTCCTGATGGGGCCCCTGCTCTGGCGACAGGCAGATCACGAACTCATCAGGGCGCCGAGACGCGATACAGCGGTAGCGCATGCGGTCCAGCGTGGCGCCCGGCGGCGCGTCATGGACCTGGCCATCAAAAATCACCCGGTCGAACTGCTGGCCCTGGGCCTGGCCGTGCAGGGACACGGTGTAGTCGCGCAGCGCGCCGTCGAAAGGTTGCGGGTGCACGCCGACCACGGCGGCCAAGGCCTGCCACCGAGCATCGATGTCGCGCAGGCTGAACGTGCGCCGTGCCGTAGACGCTGAACTGGTGGTGACCAGGGTGGCGGGCGGCGGGCTCGGCGGATGCTCTGTGAGCCCGTATTCCAGCGTCCAGCTGCGGGTCTCCGTCAAATCGCTGGACTCCTCCATGGCCTCCAGCGCATGCAGCAGCGCGCCATTGACCAAGAACCGCTGCGTGACCTTGGACACACCGCCGTCGCGCCGGACGTTCGTGTAGAAGGAGCTGCCCGAATACAGCACCACAGACCGGTCTTCCGGGTCCGTGTTGAACAGCATGGTGTCGTCGTGCCCGAGCGCTTCGGTTTCCTCCCGATAGGTCTGGGCGTAGCTGTCGGTGATCCGCTCAATCAGCAGTTCAGTACCGTCTGGCGCCATGTCCAACCCCACCAGTCGCGCAGTACGCTGCGTCGTGGTCGTCCGCGAATAGCCGGACGAGCTGCTGCGCATGTGGGTTACGCGCGTGTCGGGATTCGGCCACTGGTCGGTGTAGTCGTAGAAGTCATTGGCCAGGCTGCCCCAGGTGAAGAAGGCATCGGCAGGGTTGTGCCGCTGCTCATTCACGGTCTTCACGTCTTCGCTGGGCGTGGTGGCCAGCGGCTGCAGGTCGAACTGAGCCTGCAACTGGCCGCTGTTGTCCATGGTCAGCGTGCCGCGCAGCGTGTACCGGGGCGCGCCGAAGTTCACCACCTCATCCGGCGGGCTGCCGCTGGTCGTCACGGTCTCCAGCACGGCCACGCAGCGCTGGCCCGTGCCATCGAAAAACACCGGCTGGGCCAGCACCAGGTCGGCGGGCGCCTGCCACCGGGCGAACTCCGCCCCTGCGGCCACGCCCGCGTCATCCTTGTCCCTTGGATCCACGCGGTACAACACCACCACCGTGTCGCCGGCATCATCCGGGTGGAAGTCGTAGGCGGCATAGACCAGTTGCTCCACGGCGCCGCCGCCAGGGCGCTCGCCCTTGAACAAGGCGCAACCGCGCACACCATGCGCCACGCGGATGCGGGCACCGGCGCGGCAGATCTCCGCCTTTGGCTGCGGCGCTTCATAAGCACCCTGCAGCGCATAACGGAAGCCGTGGCCGTGGTCATAGGTGAGGACCGTCTTGTGGTCGGCGCTGATCCAGTCGTGCGGCCCGGCCACCAAATCCACGTTCTCCTTGCGGCGCAGGCCCTTGTCCGATCCGGTGAGCGTCAGCGCGGCGAGCGGCTCCACGGCCTTGCCCTCCTTGAGGATCACGCCCTTGGGGTGCTCCAGGCTGGTCGGCCAGACCAGATAGTCCCAGCGGCCGCCGCGGATCTCGATGTAGGCATCCTCACCCTGCAGCGTCACGCGCACCTGAAGGCCCAGCAGCTCGTAGCGCTGAGTCACATACTGGAAGCCGGCCGCGCGCAGTGCGACAACGCGGCCGCGCGCGAAGGGCAAGGCCTGCCCGGCTTCGGCGCTGTCCAGCAGCAGGTGCTCGGCTCCCATGGCGCAGGCCTTACTGGGCGGGGATCGAGAACGAGAAGACGTCGATGGTCACCGGCTGCCCCACCGTGATGGCCACCGTCGAGAACTTCGCGTCGCCGCCGCCCACCGCAATGGCGCCATCGATGCGCACCAGCGTGGTGGAGACCGAGCCGTCATCAACGGCATTGGCGCGGAAGCGGAACCAGCCCGCATTGCCCGGGGCCAGGCCCACAAGCTTCCAGGTCGCCCCTGAAGGCTTGGCCACACCGCCGCCCGTGGCCGCATCCAGCACCAGGCCATTCGTGGGATCGCCAGCATTCCAGGCCGCACCGTTGAGCGTGGCGCGGCCCAGCAGCGTGCCCGTGGGCGCAGCGTCTGCGGTCGGCGGCTGGGGGCCGGTATAGACCTCGATCACGCCGCCATTGATTGCGCCGGCAAAGCCGACCAGGCCGGCCATAGCGTTGCGCAGGCCGGTAGAGAGTTTGACGGTCATGGAGATACCTCGCGTCGGTTGGAATTGAAGGGAGTGCCGCCCGCGTGCAGGCAGGCAAGGAAACGGGTCTGGCCGTCGACCTCGAGCACGGCCGCGCCAGCCTGCAGGCCGGGCGCCACGCTCACGCGCGAGGCGGTCAGGTTGGTGAATTCGGGGAACTGGCACAGGCCACGCTGCGACCAGATCAGCGTCCGCTTGCCGTCCAGCGCCCAGGGCAGGCCCGGCACCGTGCCGTAGCTGGCCAGCAGAGCCAGGCCCTCGGGCGTGTAGGCATGCATGGCGCGGTCGGTGGCCACCACCAGGCCGGCGTCGTTCGGCGCCAGGGTCAAAACCTTGCCCGGCACCATGAAGAAGCCTTCGGAAAGATTCCACAGGTGCGGCGCCAGCGGCTCGCTGCGCCACACGACCGTCTTGTCGTCCTCGGGCAGGTACTGGGCGGCGAAGATGCGGCCGCGCCATTCGCCAATCACGTCCACGCCAACCGGCAGCGGGTCCAGGCCATCGGTCAGCAGCTCCTGGCCCAGGGCCTCGGGTGGCTGCGCCCAGACTGCAGCAGGGCCAGCAGCACCGAACGCCAGTTGGAACACCGTGCTGTCGGCCGGCGCCACATACACCCGCGTTACGCAGCCGGGCTGCTGCTCAATGCCGCTGATCTGCAGCGCAGCGCCCTGCTCTACCACAACCTCGGCCGCCGTGCTGGCCGGCGTCTCCCGGCCGTCGGGCATGACGAAGGTGGTGCAGACCCGGTACTGGCCCGCCGGCAGCTGGCCGCCCTCGCCCACCACCACGCGCGGCTCGGCCGGCACGGGCAGGCGCCAGGGCAGCACCTCGCCCCCGGCAGTGATGATCCCGGCCGCGTCGCCGGCCACGTACAGCACCTGGTCGTTGATCTCGGCCCAGTACGCATCGCGGCCCAGGCCCTGCGCCAGGGGGCGCACCGTCATGTCATCCAGCACCTGCCTCAGCTCGCCGCCGTCGATCACATAAAGGCGGGTCTCATCCTTGGTGGCGTAGATGCCAGTCGGTGCGCCAGCCTGGGCCAACGCATATCCGGCACGCCGCTTCACCCCGCCCGATTCCGTCACATCGACGTTGTCGGCGCGGGTGAACCACGACAGGCCGAGCCGCAGCGGGTCGGTGACGTTGTTCAAGCCTCGGAAGGAGCGGATTGCTGGCATGCCACGACTTTGCCGAGCGGCTCTGAATGCGTCGAACCCTAGCCGGGGCACATGCTCCGCAGAAGTGTGCGATTAATTACATTGCCATTCACCTAATAGTTAGCAAAGCAATAGTTTGCTCAACAACGAAAAAATCATCACACATTCCAACTTGCAATAGCTCAATTCTTAAAATTCTCGGGCGAAACTCTATTAGCATGCATGGTTTCACACAATTGAGGAGTAGTTGCAAATGAAATCATTAAAAATGGCGGCATCAATAATTGGTGCAGCCTGCACAATTTCTTCAGGTGGTGCATCAGCACAGAGTGGGGGCGTTCTCCTACCCATCACCATCACCAACGCATCTGGCAATGTGGCTGACATGGGCTTTGCAGCAGATGGGAACCCCAACACTATTTGGAATTCAGGCGGCTTGCCAAGCCAATGGATTAACATTGATCTTGGATCGGAGCGCATGATCTCAAAAATGAGGTTGCTGCCTGCACAGAGTCCTGCATCGGCCGGCGTCTCTCATATAGTTTGGGCATACAGATCAGATGGAAGCAAGTATCGGTTGCTCGCCTTAGAACGCACCATTACACAAGACAATCAGTGGATTGATCTTTACAACAACCTGGAAACGACCGTCAGGTATCTAACGGTGGAAACAACGAGGTCTCCTTCATGGGTCGCCTGGAGAGAGCTGCAAATATTTGATGGAGGCACCCTTGAATCGACATGCGACTTCAATGTGAATCGTAATGGCTGGGCCTTAATTAGTACATCCCTGTATGGTGGCTGCGGCATAGGGAACTACAGATATTTCTACCGTGATGTACGAAATTTGCCAAGCGGGGCTGGAGTCCAATCCTGCGTCACAATCGACGGTGTACCAGGCCTAATCAAGAAAGAATTTCGCCAGAATATAGGAAAATGCGATGGGTTCCTACAAGATGGCTACTATTACTACGAGCAGCAGTAAAGTCGCATAATGTGACTATCCGCTCAAGCTGACCACGCCCGACGAGCGCCGCTCGATGATCGAGACCTACTGGCTGATCATCATCGGGCTCGGCGCCGTGGGCTTCATCTGGCAGTTCATCCGGCGCGGCGCCATCAGTCTGTGAGCTTGGCCACGCGCTGCGCGATGGCGTTGCGCTGCTGCTCGATCTGCGTGAGGCGCTCGCGCTTGATCTCGCCGGTCATGAGGCGGTCCCCCTCGATCTTCTTGGCGCGTTGGCCCAGCTCTGCCATCTGCTGCTTGGCGGCATTGATGGCCAGGCGGTTGCGCAGCTTCGGTCCCTCCTCCTCCTGAATGCTGCGCGCCAGCTCGATGTCGCCCGACTTGATGGCGGCTTGGTGGCTGGCCCAGGCCTGCTCCACGCCCTTGGCCTGCTCGTACATGGTGGTGACGTAACGGCTGGAGCCCGTGGGCAGTTCCTCGATGAAGTTGCCGGCCAGGAAGGTATCGCGCAGGCGCATGGATGGCCGCTCGCCCCGGTCCAGCATCGGGCGTGCAATGGTGTCCGTGGCCGTGGTGCTCACCGTGGCCAGCCAGCCGAAGTACCCGCGCAGCAGGAAGTCCACCTGTTTCGGGCTCAGGCCCGAGTACTCGCCCTTGGCCAGGCGCACCGGGTCCGGCAGACCCCAGGAACCAAGCAGGCGCGCCACCTCCGAGGTGCGCTCGTTGTAGCGGTCCTGCGGGCGCAGGCGCTCGTCGGCCATGCCCTCGATGGCCCGGCCGCTGAAGCTGTCCTTGTTGGCGTAGACGTCCAGGAAGGGCTTGATGGCCTGGGGCGTGGGGTCCATGGCGAAGGTGTTGAACACCATGTCGCTGATGCGCTGGCCGAAGCGCTTGCCCGTCATCTCCTCGCTCATCATCAGCTCGGCCGTGCGCTCGGCCACCGTGCCGATGGCGCCCACCTCGAAGGGCTTCGGAATGCGGAAGGCCTTGTCGCCGATCTTGAACCACCAGAAGTTGTCGCGGTCGAAGTCCTCGCGCTTCTTCCAGTCGTCGTCATCGGCGTAGGCGGCCAGCAGGCCCAGGCTGGCCATGGACACCGCGCCGGCCATGGCGGCGAAGCGGCGCGGGTCCTCGCCGGCGGCGCGGCCCAACTTGTACAGGCCCTGCAGGCGCGCGTTCAGGAAGGGCACGGTCTGGGCCAGGAAACGCACCGTCTCCCATTTGCCGGACATGCTGAAGTCCATCAGGTCACGGGCCTGGAAGCTGGCCTCGGCGTGGCTCAGGCCCTTGGCGCGCAGGCGCTCGTACAGCGCCGTGCGGTTCACGTTCTCGGTGCGGTCGCCGAATTCCTCGTACACCTCCCACAGGGAGCGCATCTGGTCCTTGAGCTTGTCGAAGCCCTGCTTGTCCAGCATCGTGCCGCCCAGGCGCTCGATCTTCCCGCGCAGCTGGTTGGTGTTCTCCTGGGTGCCGAACTTGATGATGCCGCCGCTGGCCAGCATGGAGGCGTAGGTCTGGCTGTTCTTGTCCGTGGCCTTCCAGCCCTTGGCGACATTCTCAAGCGGGTTGTAGCTCAGGTCGCTCTGGGCGATGGCCGAGAGGCTGTCGCGGATCAGGTTGCGAATCTTGAAGGTGGGGTTCACCGTCACACCGAAGGTCACCAGGCGCTTGAACGGCGCCATGGCCTTGACGATGCCGCCGGGCGTGTAGCTCATCGCCGAGATGGCATCGACCAGCAGCGGATCCTCGATGGCCCAGTGCTCAGCCACGCCGTTGCGCATGACCTTCACCGACCCCTTGGTGTCCGCCGGCACGCGCTCGGCAGCGCCCAACTTCTCGGCCGCGTCCATGGTCTCCAGGGAAGCCCGGTTGCGCGCGGCGGCAGCATACAGTTGGCTCCAGTTCATGAGCGTGTTCTGCAGCAGGTCGGCGTTGAGCTGCTGTGTCCCGCCCTTGAGCTTCTTCCAGGCCTGCTGGTTCACCAGCCCGGAGCTGAAGCGCGGGCCGCGCATGCCGCCGTCCTCTTCCATGAGGCGGTAGAACGGCACATAGGGCTGGTCCTTCATCAGGTCGTAGGCAGCCTGGTCGATCAGGCCCGAGTCCCGCGCCACCTTCAGGCTGGCCTCGTTGAAGGCGTTGAGCTCCCGCAGCGCGGCGGTGTACAGCGGCATGCGGGCCGTGCCGTCGGCCATGCGGCCGGCATCCAGCGAGCGCAGCGCGGTGATGTCGCGGTCGGTCAGCAGGTTCTCCTTGCCCTCGGCCTTCAGTCGCTGGGCACGCTGGGCGGCCACCCACTGGAAGAAGCGGTCGTGCTCTCCCTTGAGGCTGGCCAGCACCTTGGCGAAGCCGCCGTCCTTGATGTCCACGTCGGCCACGCCGTCTCGCAGGTAGGGCTTGCCGTAGAGCAGCGCCGCCTCCACCGCACCTTCGCTGCCCTTGGAAAGGCGCGCCAGGATGTAGGCCTTCTCGCTGATCTCCTTGATGGGGCGAACTGGTCGACCAGGCCCTGGCGCAGCCGCGTGCCGAAGTTCTGGCGCATGGCCTGCGCACGCTCGGCCCAGGTCTGCTTCACCTGAACGCCGAAGGCATGCTCTGCTGCACGGGCCTGCTCGGCGGTGTAGTCGCTGGCCGTGGGTGCGGCCGGCGCGGCCCGGCTGAACTGCAGCGGTTTTTTCAGCAACCTGTTGATTTCATTGGCTACCGCCTCGGATGACAACTTGCCGGCAGGCTGCTGCTGCGCTACCATCGAACCGTCTCCTGAATTGGATGAGCCGGATCGCTCCACACCGCCCGCGGTGTCAGTCCCGGAAACTCGACGATTCAGGAGATTTTCTTTTGTGGCCACGCTGTGCAGGTACATGCGCTGGTCATTCGGATCACGGCGCACCAGCACGGTGACCACATCGTCCACACCCTTGATGCGCACTGGTGCGCTGACGTAGAAGCTCTGGCCATCGCGGCCGTGCTGGGTGGACAGCACGACAGCGCCCTTCTCCAGCACGTCCTTCACTGCAGCGAACGCCGTGTATTTGAACGGGTTGGGCTTTCCATGCGCCATGGAATCGCGCACCGAGCGGCCATCCAGCGTCACCTCGCCGATCTCGGGGTTCACAGCCTTGCCGCCCTGCTCCCGGAAAAGCTGCGTCGCCCAGTGGCGTACCGCCAGCATGCCAGTTTGAGGAGCTTCCTCACCAGTGAGGATCAGAATCGGCTCACCCTGAAGAATGCGCGCCCGCTGCTCATCCGTGGCAACGACGCCAGCACCTCGTTCATCACTTTGGATTTCCGACGGTGCGACGCGGGCACTGTCTCGGTTCGTGGCAGGTGCAATGGCCCCATCCAGTTCGCCAGCCAGCGCTGGGTTCTCCCGCTGCGCGATTCCGAACGCCAGGTTCACCAGGTCCTGGCTGTTGAAGTCGGCGCGGCTGCCGGCGATCTTGACCCACACTTGACGCAGAGCCTTGCGGACCTGGTCCAGCCAGCGCGCCACGGTGCCGGGCTTGGCCAGGGGGCTCGGGCGCACCCCCATCTCCAGGGCGACCTGCACGGCGTAGGGGAACAGTTCCTGCGATGAGTAGGCCTGCGTGTCGCCTGTAGCCGGCTGGGAATCACGCACGCGGGCGGCTGCTTCGTTGTATACCGTCCGCTCCAGACTGCCCTCGGGCGCACTGGCCCAGCCGCCGATGGCACCATGCAGCTGGTTCCAGCCCTCCTCACCCAGCACCGCAGGCCCGTGCTTGTGCATCAGCTCGTGCGCCACCACGCCCAGCTCGTCGCCGGCCACGATGTGGTCAGAGATGACGAACACGGTCTTGGTGTTGGGGTCGTAGAAGCCCTGGGCCTTGCCGCCGCCCTCGGCTCCCATGGCCACCGGGCCGATCAGCGGCTCCCAGTTGGCGCGGATGTCATCGGAGGTCGTGACCACGATGCGGCCCAGACTGTTGGGCAGCACACCCATACCGCCCACCAGTTGGTTCACGGCCTGGCGCACAGAGGAATTCGTGGCGGCAGCCGGCGGCGGGCGCAGGCGGCGGAGCGTCCGGGCCAGTTCCTCGGGCATGCTGCGGCTGAACTGCGCGGCGGCCGCCTGCTCTACACTGGCGGCATCCCCCGCAGAGCGGATGGAAGTCAGGTCAGGGCCAGCGGCCCGGGCAGATGCGTCCACCCATTGAGCTGCGGGGGATTCTTCGTTCAAGACTCCAGCGGCCTGCTGCTGGCCAGCGCGCGCAGCATCAGCTGCATCCACCTCAGCCAGGATCTGCGCCAGCCTCTTGCCCTTGGGATCTATTCCCAGACTCCGGGCCACGCGGCCGGCAGGAAGCGCGCTGGATCGCCAGTTGGCCGGGCGGGCTGCTGCTGCCTGCGCTTGTCCTTGCGCGCCCGGCGCCGGGCCGCCTTGCGCGCCATCGTTGAAAGTCGTGGTGCTGGCATTGGTCAGCCCTTCCTGCGCTGCAGCAGCACCAGCAGCCGGCGCGCCTGGCGCTCCAGTTGCTTGCGGAGGTTGCGCGCCAGCTTGCTGGGCTTGATCGGCTTGCGGGGCAAAGGTGGCTCCTGTGGTTTGGGTCAGGGGGCCAGGCCCAGCGGCTTCCAGGGCGCCGGGTCCGGTCGAGGGAATGGCTGCTGGGGCGGCCACGGCGGCAGCTCGTGCCTGGGCACCTTGGGCATTTGCGATCTCCTGGGCCTGCAGCGCGGCCTGCTGGGTGGCGTCGAAGCCGGCATCCACCGCCATGGCAGCGCCGCGCGACAGCGGGCCGTCTGCCGGGTTGATGCCCATGCGCTCGGAGGGGCGCTGCAGCGGGCGCTGGGGGATCAACGCCTCCATGGCGGCGTTGTCTGCGAAGGGGTCCACGGCTGGCGCGCGGTCGGCCGGCAGCGGCGCAGGCTCACCCACGCCCCGGAATCCCATGTAGGCGTCCACCATCCGGCGCACGCGCTGCGTCTCGGCGGTGTCCAGCGGCTGCTCGTTGATCCGGGCCAGGCGCTCGTTCAGGCCGGCCAGCACCTGGGCACTGTTCTCGGCCCCGCCGTCCAGCAGGTTTTGCAGCCCGGACAAGATGCGGCCGGTGCGCACGCGGGCGTCCACAGCCGCGATACCGGCATCCTCGCTGGCCTGCTGGAACTGGCCCTGCAGCTGCGCGGCCATGGCGTCTGCAGCCTGCAGGCCGGCACCAGGGGCTGGCGCACCCGCAGGATCAGCACCCACGTTCTGGGCCAGCCAGGCGTCCTCCATGGCGTCACGCACCGTGTCCACCGTCTGCTGGGTGGAGAACTGCGTGCCGCTGCGCACGGCGGCTTGGACTTCGGCGAGGTAGTCGGGGCCTGGCGCCTGGGGCGCGCCGTCGCCGTAGTTCTCCCACCAGCGGCGGGCCTGCTGCGCGGCCGGGTCGTTCACCTCGCGGATGGACTGGCCCATGATCTTGGCCCGGGCATCCTCCCGCTGGTCCTCGGGCAAGTTGGCCAGGTAGCTTTCCACCTCGCCCACGCGGCCGACGCTGCCATCAGGGAAGGAGATCAGGCGCTCGGGCGTCTGGTTGCCCAGCAGCAGCGGCGCCTGCGTGGCGGCTTCCTCGGCGGGGGCCTGCTGCTCACCCTGCTGCGGCTGCAGGCCGCGCGTATGCCCGCCCGTCAGCAGCGACGTGCCGGCACCCGTGACGCCGCCCAGGGACGCGCCCATGCCGGCCGCAGCCGCCACACCCTTCGAGGGATCGATGCTCGGGTCGAACGGCATGGCCGCCCGCTGGCCCTCGTACTGGGTGACGCCCTCCTCGACTGCTTCCTGCGCCGCCTCGCTGGCCCCGGTCTTCACGGCACGCGCAGCAGCACCACCAGCAAAGCCCTTGCCGCCAGCCAGCAGGCGCTCAGCACCGAAGGCACCGCCAGCACCACCGACCACGGCGGGCAGCACACTGGCCCCGCGCGCAGCAGAAACCGCCTGGTCCTCGGTGGCCCCGCCCTGCTTCGCCAGGTCGTAGGCCGTGCCAGCAGCATCACCCCCAGCCAGCGCAGCACCAGCAGCTACGCCGCCCGCGCGGCCCGCCGTCTCCACAGCCTTGCCAGCCAGGCCTCCAGCACGCGCCGCCAGCCCAGCACCCTTCACCGCCAGGCCCGGCCCAGCGAACGAGCCCGCAGCCTGAGCCGCAGCCAGTAGCGGGTTCTGCGCCACGTACTTGCCCACGGCTGCCAGCTCACCGCCAACACCATCAGCGTCCTGCACCTCCTTGCGGAACTGCTGCTTGGACGCCTTGACCACATCGCTCTGCGCAGCTTCGCCGGCCTGGATGATGTTCTTGTCGATCCAGCCAGAGACATCGTTGCCGGGCTTCACGAAGTTGGCCGCAGCAGAGACACCGCCCGCCGCAGCATTCGCCGCCTCAATGGCCGTGTCGTTCAGGACGGCCAGGGGGTTGCGGGACTTGGGCTTGTAGGGCGTGGCCGAGCCAGGGTCGAAGTCCAGGGCGCCAGATCCCTGAGGCTTTGCGGTTGTGGGGTCGAATTCGAATGCCATGCCCCAGTCTCGTCATAGAGATCGAGGCAGGCGAACCCTGTAGGGGGTACACGTGGGCGAAGAAAAGCCCGCTGGTGCGGGCTGCGAAGTTCAATCGTGAACCAGAACCTTCACCCTCATCGCGAGCCTTCTATGAAATATCTCTTGGGAAATACTCAATTAATCCTTTACCAGCATCCCATAAAGATTGTGAAATTCTCTTTATCTCTGTCGCAAATTTTGCCACCTTAAGACCACTGTCTGCTACCTTACCTGCAGTCACGATTATATCAATACCTTTAGAGAAAGCATTTTTCGCTTCAGGCGAGCTATTAATTAATTCGTCAACAACATCCTCCGGCGCGGTAGTCACCTCACCCAATTGACGATGCACTATGTCAACAACCGGTTGAATACCAGTGACCTTATAAAATTTTATTGCGCGTCTCAGCTCATCAATGTGTCGATGCAGCATCTCAAAAATTGCAGGCGGCATGTCAACTGTCTCAAGCAGAACCTCTTGAGCAGCCATTTTTTCCGTCAGCGATTGCAAGATCTCATCAGAGACAGCATTTTCACTCTTGTCTCTAATTGCCCAAGAAGCCCAGGCAAGTACTGAAACAACTCCGACTCTATTTACCGAATCCTTGAAATTGGACCAATTAGCAGAAAGCTGAGTAGGTGACCAACAGCTTCTCAAGGTTTCGAAAGTGCTGCGATATGCGACCTCGCCAACTCCCATTCTTTTAAGCGCCGCCTCCAAGGACCGAATCTCTTGCAAAACGATTGCACATGCGGCTATGGCCTCGTCGTGTCCTTGTGCAGGACTAACGGACAAGTACTCTTGCCAAACTTGCCAAATGGGATGAGAAGATTTCGCTCCACCAAAATATTCAACCAAAGACTTCAAACGGTCAGCTGTATTCACAATCACTCCGCCATCAGATAATCGTAAAAGGTTCTACCTAGAAGGGAATCTTGTCATCCAATTCATCGAAACCCGAACGGACGGGAGGCGCCGCTTTGTAGCGTGGGTAGACCTTTCCCGATTGAACAGCCGCCAGCGTCTCGTCGACCCATTTCCGTTGTGCGGCTGCATCACCTTGATGCGCCGCTACGAGGCCATTCCAATACCGCCTGACCATCGGAAAAACCACGTCTTCCAAGACTGCGCGATCCCAGTAAATCTGCCCGCTGGGCAACCGACCGCCCTTCGCGGGTCCCAATAAATTGCTATCCGACAGCAGCTTCCAACGCTCCTGCTCCTCATGAGTCAGAAGCTCTGGATAGTTGGTGGCCAACCGGATGAAGCGCTCCGCGTCATCGGAATCCCAAAGTGCGGGGGCTTCGTCAGCAATGCTTAGCCTGCCGTCTCCGTTGTACTGGTCGCCATCGAAAAGCATAACTTCCTTAAGGCTCTGCTCCACCGCCCATTCGATGTAGCTGGAGAGAGTTCGGCGGTGCTTCCGTGCACCGAGCTCAGCCAGATACCGAAGCTTCGGATCGAAGCGCACGGTCACCACCTCCGACCGAGAGAGCTTGCCCCCTGCGGTCTTGCGCTTGTCTTCCGTCATACATACCTCTGATCGCAACTATGGACCACAGAGTGTACAGGACCATGTTCGCGCCTACAGATTGCATCAAACATGTTGTAATGTCTCATACTACGTGGCATATTTGAGTTACACCGATGCGGTGTGAAGCAACCGAGGAACTATGAAGCAAACACCCCAACCCACCCCTATGACCCAAGTGCGCATTGAGAGCGGCTAACACCACTTGGTCAGAAGCCCCCCGCAGAGCGTTATGCTCGCTGCCCTCATGGCACGACGACCCGTAAGCAAAGAACTGTGGCGACAGCTACAACCTCTCATCCCAGCCTTCGTACCTTCCTCCAAAGGCGGTGCGCGCAAGCTCGCAGTCAGCGATGAAGCCGCCCTCAACGGCATCCTGTTTGTGTTGCAAACAGGCATTCCGTGGGAAGACCTTCCCCAATCCCTTGGGTACGGCAGCGGCATGACTTGCTGGCGCCGCCTGCGCGACTGGAACGCTGCTGGTGTC
>NZ_JABEPN010000011.1:0-142560 GCF_018320755.1 Delftia sp. PE138
GAGTTGCCCAGGCTGTCGACCTTCACGTTGCCCAACGAGCCCACGCTGATGTTGTCGCCAGAGTTCGCACCCACCTGGAACACGCCACCCGTGAAGCTGCCTTCCAGCAGCTTCTGGCCATTGAACGTGGTGGTCTTGGCCACACGGTCCACTTCATCACGCAGTTGAGACAGCTCCGACTGCAGCGCCTCACGGTCGCTCTTGCTGTTCGTCGCGTTGGACGACTGCACCGCCAGCTCGCGCATGCGCTGCAGCATGTCGCCGACCTTGCCCAGCGCGCCTTCAGCCGTCTGTGCCAGCGAGATGCCATCGTTGGCATTGCGCGAGGCCACGGCCAAGCCGCGCACCTGGGTGCTCATGCGCTCGGAGATGGCCAGGCCGGCTGCATCGTCCTTGGCGCTGTTGACACGCAGGCCCGAAGACAGGCGCTGCATGGAGGTAGCCAGCGAACTGCCAGACAGACCCAGGTTGCGTTGTGCGTTGATGGACACAACATTGGTGTTAATGGTCATAGCCATAGTGGTATTCCCCTTCTTCAAATGCTCGTTTCTTTGGCATCCGGCCGGCCGATCTTTTCTGCATCCGCCTTCCCGGCACCCGTTTCCAGGCAGTTCCGGCTACCCGTTCTTGCAAGAAGAACGCCGCTATGGCCAAGCCTCGCATGCGTTCTTCAAGTTCCGGACCCGGACGGCAGCGAGCCACCGCCGTCCAGGCCTTGTTCTTACTTCAGCAGGCTCAGCACTTGCTGAGGCAGCTGGTTGGCCTGGGCCACCATGGCCGTGCCAGCCTGCTGCAGGATCTGCGTGCGGCTCAGGTTCGCCGTTTCCTTGGCGAAGTCGGCGTCCACGATGCGGCCGCGTGCCGCAGAGATGTTCTCGTTCATGGAGTCGATGTTCTCGATCGACTTCTCGAAGCGGGTCTGGATGGCACCCAGGTCGGCGCGTGCGGAGTTGACCTTGTCCAGCGCGTTGTCGATGCGCTGCATGGCTTCCCAAGCACCGGCTTGCGTGGAGATGTCCACCTTGTCGATGCCCTTGCCNACTTGCTGAGGCAGCTGGTTGGCCTGGGCCACCATGGCCGTGCCAGCCTGCTGCAGGATCTGCGTGCGGCTCAGGTTCGCCGTTTCCTTGGCGAAGTCGGCGTCCACGATGCGGCCGCGTGCCGCAGAGATGTTCTCGTTCATGGAGTCGATGTTCTCGATCGACTTCTCGAAGCGGGTCTGGATGGCACCCAGGTCGGCGCGTGCGGAGTTGACCTTGTCCAGCGCGTTGTCGATGCGCTGCATGGCTTCCCAAGCACCGGCTTGCGTGGAGATGTCCACCTTGTCGATGCCCTTGCCTTCAGCGGCGGTCGTTGCCGTAATCGCGCCCACCGTGGCGCCAGTGATGGTGACAGCCACGCCGGAGGCATCGCCAGCGGCATCCGCTTCGGCACGGAATTGAATGGTGTTGCCGTCATCGCTGAGGAAGGCCGTCACGCCGGTGTCGGCCGTCTTGGCATTGATGGCGGCGATCACCTTGCCCACGGTTTCTTTGTCCGTGGAGTTGGCATCGGTGGCCACCGCGGTGAAGGTACTGCTGCCAAGCTTTCCGGTCACGGTGACCGAGACATCGGCTGCAGTCGCTGAAATGCCAGCGATGGCAGCCGTGCCGGAGGCGTATGAGGAATTCCCCAGGTCGGCCACCTTCATGTTGGCCAGCGCGCCCACCGTGATGTTGTCGCCCGCATTCGCACCCACCTGGAACACGCCCCCGGAGAAGCTGCCCTCCAGCAGTTTCTGGCCATTGAACGTGGTGGTCTTGGCCACACGGTCCACTTCGTCACGCAGCTGCACCAGCTCGGACTGCAGCGCTTCACGATCGCTCTTGCTGTTGGTGGCGTTGGAGGCCTGAACAGACAGCTCGCGCATGCGCTGCAGCATGTCGCCCACCTTGCCCAGTGCGCCTTCGGCCGTCTGCGCCAGAGAAATCCCGTCATTGGCATTGCGCGAGGCCACCGCCAGACCACGCACCTGAGTGCTCATACGCTCGGAGATGGCCAGGCCGGCTGCATCGTCCTTGGCGCTGTTGACTCGCAGGCCCGAGGACAGGCGCTGCATGGACGTGGCCAGCGAGCTGCCGGACAGGCCCAGGTTGCGCTGCGCGTTGATCGAGACGACGTTGGTGTTGATGGTCATTGCCATGATCGGGTCCTTTGGAACTGACGGTAAGGATGAAGAATTTGCTTGGTTTGCCGGGGCTTGCGGCCGTGTCTATGTGCACTGCTGCCAGCTTTGTCGCCTGCAGGCCTGCCCCGTACAAAGCTGTTATCGGGCCGCGTCAGGAGTTCTTTAGGGCTTTTGTGGGCCTTGCTTGTGTTGGCAAGGGCAGGCATGGGCCGAACGGGGCTTCGGCACACGCCGGAAGCCCGGGAATAAGGGGCAAAACGCACGCTTATCTGCGATATGAGCGAAGGCCCCTCATTGAAAAATAGCCCATCGCTAGCGTTGCCTGTCGCTCATCCGTGCTCATGGTTTCTGTAGCGATGCGATGCAACCTGCCTTTTCTGAAGGAAAAACAGCAATGGCCGCCACTATCAATACGAATCTTGCTTCGATCAACGCACAGCGCAACCTGGCCCTCTCGGGCAGTTCGCTGAATACCACCATGCAGCGCCTGTCTTCGGGCCTGCGTGTCAACAGCGCCAAGGACGATGCAGCCGGCCTGGCCATCTCGGAGCGCATGAATACGCAGGTACGAGGCCTGACCGTGGCCGCACGCAATGCCAACGACGGCATCTCGCTGGCGCAGACGGCCGAAGGCGCACTGGGCAAGGTGGGCGACATGCTGCAGCGCATGCGTGAATTGGCTGTGCAAGCCTCGAACGCCACCAACAGCAAAAGCGACCGTGAGGCATTGCAGGCTGAAGTCAGCCAGCTGTCCGCGGAAATCGACCGAGTGGCCAAGCAGACAAACTTCAACGGTCGAAAAATTCTGGACGGTAGCTTTGCCGGTGCGGTATTCCAGGTCGGGGCCAACTCTGGCGACAACGTGACACTGGGCGCCTTGGCAGACACACGCTCTTCCCAACTGTCGTCGGTGTCGTTCGCCTCCTCTTCTGCTGCGGCAGTCAGTACCACCAACACCACGGCCAACACCACGCTTTCGGACTATGACGACGCGATTGCCGCTGGCACTCTATCCGTCACCGTAGGCACGACACCCAACGCCACCGTGGTGCCGCTGGAGCAAATCGACTCTGCCAGCAACCGCCAGGAACGCCTGGGCCAGATCGTGACGGCCATCAACAACAAGTCTGCCGACACTGGCGTCACGGCCTATCTGACCAAGATAGATGGCACCGAAAACTACAAAGTGGAAATCATGTCCGGCAAGCTCGACGCCAATGGTCAACCCGTGGCAGTGGAGTTTGGGGGCTTTACTACGGAGCTGACGGGCGCGTCTACGGTCGACCTCAGCATCGCCGGCGGTACGGCTACCTCTTCCATCCTCGATGACAAGGGCATTGAAGACATCGACGTGACGACACAGGCAGGCGCCTGGGTCGCGCTCAAAAAGATCGACAGCGCTGTAGATCAGGTCAATAGCGCACGCGCCACCCTTGGCGCCATGCAGACGCGGTTTGAAAACGCGGTCAACAACATCGACATCCAGGTGGAAAACCTGTCTGCCGCCCGGGGCCGCATTGTGGATGCCGACTTTGCCAAGGAAACGGCGAACCTGAGCCGTACGCAGATCCTGCAGCAGGCGGGTACGGCCATGGTGGCGCAGGCCAACCAGCTGCCCCAGAACGTTCTGAAGCTTCTGCAGGGCTGATCTCAAGCAAGGGGCGGATCCGTAGTGCCAGCCTTACGGACCGCCGCAAACAGTCCAGCCGTCGCCAAAATGCGGTCATGACCTCACGGCCCATGCGCCTGGGCTTACCCACACCATGGACGCCGCACAAAGAAAACCCTGCTATCTGGTCACGGCCATCGGCTCGCTCTCAGCCGCTGCGGTGATCGCGTCGCTTCGCGACATTCCCGGATGCTCGATCGTGGGCACGAACGCCAGCCCAGCCGCGTGGATTCATGCCGCTTGTCTAGTGGATGCATTCCATCAGGTGCCGCCTGCCTCGCTGCGTGAAGCCTTCCTCGCTGCCTTGCTCCTCATATGCCGCGAGCATACCGTCACGCATATCCTCCCCCTGACCGATCCTGAAGTTGACGTCTTGTCGGACCTCGAGACGGTACTGGCCGCCGAGGGCGTCACCCTATGCATCGCCCCACCCCATGCCATCAAGGCCTGCCGGGACAAGTGGCTGGCATACCAGCAGTGCGTGCAGGCGGGTGATATTCCAGTGATTCCCACTTGGCTGCCTATGGATGCGGGAACAGATGCATTGCCTTTCCCGCTGATTGCAAAGCCACGCCTGGGCAGAAGCAGCGAAGGTCTCGTGCGGCTGGACGATGTCCGCGACCTTGAGCACTTTCGAACCAAATACCAAGGCCAGCCCTACATCATTCAGCCACTTCTGGCGGGTAGGGTCTGCGTGGTGGATATCGTTCGCCAACGCTCGACAGGCAAGTGGGCCGCCGCCAGCCGAGTCGAGTTGCTGCGCACGTCAAACGGCGCAGGCACCACGGTGCAGATGATGCCAGCCCCTCACTTGTGCGCGCTCGCCCAAAGAGTCGCAGAGCGCCTGGACACCAACGGCTGCATCAACATTGAATTTCTCTGGCCGGACGCATCCGGCAAAGAAAAAGAGCCTTCCGGGGATTCCTCGCTGCTCATGGATATCAATCCCCGATTCTCCGCCGGTGTCGGCTTCAGCAGAATGTTTGGCTATGACATGGTCAAAAACCATCTAGCCTGCTTTTCCTCCGACGCCCAGACTCTGGAGGAATTCCATCCACCGCTGGACTCTCCGATCATCACCCGGCACTACACAGCCACCATAAGCCGCTGAATCTCTCCTCTATGCAGCTGAAGAACCTTGACGAAACATCCACAGCATCTGCCTGGGATTCCAAGTGGTCCACGATTTTCGACCATTATCAAAAAGATCTCCGGCATGCACACTATATGCGTGCGTTGATGCACTCGGACGAGCGAAAAATCTTGGAAATGGCGGCAGGCAGCTTCCGTGACATGGCGGCGCTCCGGCGCGCCGGCCTGGACTGCCATGGAATGGATTTTTCTGGAGAATCCATCGAACGCGCCAAGGCCAATTTTCCGGAGTTTAAAGAGAAAATACACCAGATGAGTGCATTTGGGATGCCGTTTGATAACCAATTCTTTGATGTCAGTTATCACAATGGATTCTGGGTGCTTTTTTCTGATGAGAACATCAGGAAACTTGCCCAAGAACAAGCACGCGTCACGGGGAAACGCATGTTTGCGACTGTTCACAATGCACACAACCGGCAATTCGTGGATTATTTCGACAGATTGAAAAAAGACGATCCACTTTATGATGTGCGATTCTTTCATGTGGAAGACCTCACTGCATTGATGAGCGAGGTGTGTGATGATGTGCAGGTTATTCCGGTAGGCAAAGGCAAGCGCCGCCATGAGGATTGGCTGATCAAGATGGGCATTACCCACCCCCTTCTCCTTCGGAGTTACTTGAAGATTTCCGGAATGCAATACCTGAACAGCAGCGAACGTCTGCTTTGTGTAGGCACACCCAGGCACGCTGCCTAAATCACACGGTTTACGTCCAATTCTTGCCAGGTCTTGATGGCCTTTGCATATAGCCAGCAGCCAACCATCCATGAATCGCATGAACCCATCCCACCCTAGCCCCTCTGCAGCACCGTCCAACACAACGTATGCCGCAGGAGCAATGCACCAATATTACCGCGACACGCTGAGCCAAGATTTCAGCTTCCCGGCCATAGGAGGCATATCCAAGGACGTTATCATGCATCTGGTCCAGACCGGCTCATGTGATGTCACCCGCTTGCTGGATCATTTACTGAGCACTCCCTCAGGCTTGGGGGAAAATCAGGACAAGGCGCTGAAAATGCTGCTGGTGCTGATCTGCCAAGCCAATATGGCTCTGGACAAAAACAACAACGGCATACAGCAAAAGTTCCCACCATCCTACGCCAAGGCGCTATGGGAAGGACTGATGAAGGTCCTCACCCTGGACCCGAACGACCACTACCTCACCATTGCCGCCCAACTGCTGTTTCGCGTCGGCGACATCCAAACCGTGCTAGACATCGCACGCCAGCGCCCCATCATCGCTGAAAAGCACCGCACTTTCCAGAAGATCCTTGCCATGATCCACATGATGGACAAGGACTATGAAAAGGCATTACCCTACTTGGCGGATCTCATAGAGAACAAGCTTGAATCTCAAAACTCCCTGGTCACCCTGATGGCTATGAGTTGCATGTACAAGCTGGGAGGTCTGCCCGAAACACCCATGGACTTTTCCACGCTCGCAGCCGAAGAAGAGGCTGCACAAGCGTCGTCCACAGCAATCGACTGGTTTATAGAACCTGAACCCAGTCGTCAGGCAAAGCCCGTGGTCCTGATCGCCTGCGACGAACGCTATTTCTTCGATCATGCTTTGGCACTCATCTATTCACTGCAGGAAACCAATTCCGTAGAAATGGATGTCCACCTCCATCTCTACAATCCCAATCCCAGTGTTCTCTGGAAATTGCAGCAGCTGAATCAAGCACTTCCAGAACTGCATATCACAGCTACCCAGGAACGTATTCGCACGGATGCGACCAAGATACGTGTGGATTTTGCAAGCCGCAGGTTTGTTGCGGCAAACCAGGTGCTCCAACGACTGAATGCACCACTGATCGTGGTGGATGCAGATGGGCTTTTCCGAAAATCCTGGACGACCTGGCTTGGCAACGTTGATTTGACAGCAGACATCATATATGGCAGCAGCAATGCCGTTCCATTCTGGGAGGAGGTCCCTGCGGGTTTTGTATACCTGAAAAATAGCACTGCGGCCAGCAGCTATATCAGAGAGGTCGCGCGATTCATCGAAAACAACTTGAAAAAAAGCAACCATGTATGGTTTCTGGACCAGATGGCCTTGTCCGCGTGCATGGATCAAGTTTCAGGGGATGCCGCACAAATCTGGGCGCCCCCGGCCTCCACACTGGTGGACATCAACCATACTGCCGACTCTCTGTACTGGGCAGTCACGACAATGAAGTCCGGGGCCAGCCGGTACGATGAATACAAAAAATATCTTCTGGAAAAATATGAGGGCATATACCTTGGGAAACTGGAAGACATCTTCCATTATCTAAGCAAGAGCAAGGAAACAGTTAGGTTCGTACAGGTGGGCGCAATGGACGGCGTCAGCTACGACCCCATCCACAAATATGTGAAGAATTTTGGCTGGCAAGGTATTCTTATCGAGCCGCTTCCAGACATGATGCAGAGCCTCAAGTCCAGCTATCGTGATTGCAAAGGCCTGATTTTCGAAAATATTGCAATATCCGATAAAAAGGAGACCAAGACGCTTTACCGCGTAGAGCCAGAAGTCATCAAGAAACATCAGCTCCCGGACTGGCTTAAAGGCATGTCAACCTTTGTCGACGGCAAGCTTGACAACTACAGACAATATGTAAAAAAACAGCCTGTCCAGTGTTATCCACTGATGAGTGTTCTGGAGAAACATCGGCTTCCGTGCATTGACGTACTGCAGATCGACACTGAAGGGTTCGACTACAAGGTCTTCAAGCAATTGGATTTCAGCAAGTACCGTCCATCCGCAATAAATATCGAGGTTGTCAACCTCGAAGCGGAGGAATTCGATTTACTTCAATCGGAGCTGCTCAATCAGGGATACGTCTTTTACCGCTATGAAATGGACATGATCGCGGTGCACACAAGCCTGTACAAACAGGCGCAAACGGAAGCCTGAACCATGAGATGCAGGCAAGGCATCAGCCTGCATCCAAAAGAATACGGCAGAACGAGCGGGGGCCAGTTTGGCCCTCGTCTGCCCACTTGAGACACCCTAGAGCGTATGCACTTCCACGTGCCCGAGAAAGCCGCAAAAGGGTCCGGAACGAGGCGTAGCACGCATGTCGCGCGGTATCACATGACTCGACCAGGCTGCGCCAGAGAGACAGATGCCAGGCTCTGAACTCCCTGAGTTGCATGGCTTAGGGATGCTGGCGTAAAAACACTGCCAACCACCTCCTCGACCCTCGCAAATTGTTCTTGCGTCATGCCCAGAAAAAAAGGCAGGCCTATCAGGGTCTGAGAAATAGCCAAGGCATTTGGCGAAGGCAATGTATGGCAGCGCTGCTGCAACGCCGGCATATGCTGCAGCAAGGGTTGATACCAGCGACGCGTGGTTATACGGGCCTCCAGACAGAGGCGCTCGAGTTGAGTGCGCATAGCTTCTTGCGGGAGACGCACGCAAAGCGAAGTGGGTGCGAGCAAGGGTCCACCTGATCCCTGGGTCTGCCAACGTAGTTGGCCTCCACTGGCCATATCCAGCGCGGCCATGATGTCCGTCATCAGCGCCCGCCTTGAGGCTGCCTGCCCACTCCACGTCTGTAGCGAAGCCAAACCTATGGCTGCATGGTATTCACTCATCTTTGCGTTGGAGCCGCAAAGGGTCAGCGCCCCAATAGGCACGTTGGAACCCGCATCAAGATTGATGCCGAAATTAGAAAGCTGGCGCACACGTTTGGCCAAGCCTGGCTTGGTGGAGACGATCAAGCCACCCTCGCCGGCGGGCAGGCTCTTGGTGGTGTGCAGGCTGAACACCAAGGTGCCCTGTGCTCCGTTCAATTGCTGGCTGCCGAAAGCTGCGGCCGCATCGACGACCACAGGCAGCCCAGTCGTCTGTTCGAAATACTGCCATTCAGCCATGTCATGCGGCATGCCGAAGGCCGCCACCGGGAGCACTGCGTCCACATGTGTCTGCGCGCAGGCTTGCCGGGCCAGGCTGGGAGTAAGCATCCAGCTGTCTGCGTCCACGTCAGACAGCACGGGCACATGGCCCGCACGTAACACAGCCGTGGCTGTGGCGACGAAGGTAAAGGCCGGCAGCAGCACCCGCGACCCCGGCGGCAGATCAAGTGCCTGCAGCACCAGTTCAAGGCCCAGCGTGGCATTGGCCACCGTGGTCGCCTGGGCCGTTGTAACTCCCAAGTGACCGGCCAACTCGAACTCCAAGGCCTGCACCAAGGGACCGAAATTGGAGTATTGCCGTGCCGCATGCATGCGCTCCAGCCACGGCAGCATCATTTGCGGGCTGGGAAGCTCAGGACGCAGAAGGGGCACCCAATCGTTCAAGCCGGTAGCGGACATGGTCGTCACTCCTTTTCGATTTCCTGCACCAGGGCGTCAAGATCGACGTCCACGCTCAAGGAATTGCGGTCTCCACGCAGCCAGTTAAGCCACATGAGGCGGAACGCCTTTTCCAGATCAGCCGTCCGCGAGGCATAGTCCATGTAGCCGCAGCCGCGCATCTGTTCACGAATGGTCTTGCGCATCGCCTGCAGGCGCTGCGGGTCATCCATGAGAGCCAGCGCCGCCTGAACATAAGCTTCGTTGTCCTTGACAATCTCGCCCCCTGCACCGACTACCTGCAATGTCCTTGCACCAGAAGCATCGACACCTCGCTGGGCATCTATGGTGACGATGGGCAGCCCCATCCACAACGCATGCAAGGCCGTGGTTCCTGCGGAAATGGGGGCGGTGTCCAGCATGATGTCGGCAATATGTCCCAGCTCCATGAATTGGTTCAACGGCTGCTGGTGAAGCACAGACACCCTCTCCAGCGGCATTCCTGCCGCCTCCACGCGAGGCTGCATGCCGGCCTGAGCTGCGTTGGCGTCAGACTCCTTGACCATGATGATCAGACGAGCGTCCTGGCGCATCTCGAGAATGCGCGCCCAAACGGCCAGTATCTCGTCTGTGATCTTTGCAGAATTGTTCAGCGAGATCAGCGTGGGATAGCCGTTGCGCAGCATCGGTGGCAGCTCGCATAGGGGGGCATAGGCAGGAGGTGCGTAGCTGGACGAGTAGCGCAGCTGGAACAGTTTCTCCGCATAGAAAGAGGATTGGCTCGCTGGGACCATGTCCGGAGAAACCAGCCGGTAGTCCATGGCCTTCATGCCCAGCGTCTGCAGGTATCCCAGCCATGTCACCTGCACCGGCGCCGCGCGTCGGGCGAAGACACCAAGGCGATGTCCATGGGTGTAGCCAGACAGATCCACCAGCACATCAATACCGTCGGCGCAGATCCGTTTGTGCAATGCCTCGTCCGACAGCTCCATCACATCCTCCCAATGGGGCACCAAGGCACGCAGCTGCGGCGTGAAATGGTCCCAAGGGCCGTTGTAGTAGACGTGAATGTCGAAACTCTCGTGGTCGTGATTGCGCAGCACGGGCAGCATGAAAAATGCCACCGAATGCTCACGGAAGTCGGCGGTCACATAACCGATCTTCAGCTTCTTGCGAGGGCTACGGTCACGCAGCGGCAAAGGCCGGGCCTGCCGCGTAAGTGGGTCGGCAAAGCGTCGACCCCAGTCGCGAGCTACTTCCAGAGCCTTCATGGGATCCCGTCCGGTATGGGAGTGCAAGTAAGCCCGCATCATCCACTGCGGGCTCGTGCTGCTAGTTTTGACCACCTTGTCGATCAATTCGCAAGCCTCTTGCTGGCGACCCAGGCTGAAAAGAGCCAGGGCCAACAGCATCTTGGCTTGGTCTTCCTGGGGGTTCAGTTGTACGGCAGTCTCCAGCGCACCGATGGCAGGCTTCCAGTGGCCCATTCGCGTATAGGCAAGCCCTATGAACAGCCAGAGTTTGGAATTGCCCATATCTCTTGCCACACGCTGCATCAAGGCCGTCAGTGCCTGCACAAACTGATGGTCGTGGATCAGTTGGTGGATCTGAGGGAGATCGAGAAGCTCGTCCGACGCTTGCTCAGGTTTCTCGCTGGAAAGAATGGAGGACATAGATAGCTGGGAAAGGAGGTTTCAGAGCCTGAGATCTACAGTTGGCCAGTCCAACCGGGCCGGCCGGCATCTCTTAGCGGCACGGCCATTGGAGCATGGGGCCCCATAAATCAAGCCTGCGAATAAGCGGCCACGACACCCGCAATTCCCACCCTAGAACGAACGCGTCAGACGTGTCCGTGACAAGCCTGCCCGCCGTCGCAGCCAGGCTTTTCCGCAAACTCCCCCTACATCCCCTCATCAAGCTGCCGATCTAACAAACAATCACCCGGCTTTTCTTCCCAACGACGCCACCGCGCGCGCTCACAATCCACTCCCATGCTTGTCATCATCGGATACATCGTCGCCTTCGGTTGCATCTTCGGCACCTATGTGCTGCACGGGGGCAACGTCCAGGTCATTCTCAAGGCACTGCCTTTTGAAATGATCACCATTGGCGGCGGCGCCATCGGCGCCTTCATCGTGTGCAACCAGCCCAAGGTGCTCAAGGCCACGGCCAAGGCCATCCCTGGCGTGATGAAGAGTTCGCGCTACACCAAGGCCCGCTTCATGGAGCTGATGGCCCTGCTGTACGAGATTCTGCAAAAGGCCCGCAAGGAAGGCCTGATGTCCATCGAAGGCGATGTGGAGGCACCCAACGAGTCGCCCATCTTCACCAAGTACCCCGAGCTGCTGGCGGACCACCATGTGGTGGAGTTCCTGACCGACTATCTGCGCATGATGGTGTCGGGCAATCTCAATTCCCACGAGATCGAGTCGCTGATGGACAGCGAGATCGAGGCCCACCACGCCGAGGCCCATGCCCCCGTCAACGCACTGACCCGCCTGGCCGGCGCCCTGCCCGCCTTCGGGATCATTGCGGCCGTTCTGGGCGTGGTGAACACCATGGGCTCGGTGGGCCAGCCTCCTTCGGTGCTGGGCGGCATGATCGCCTCGGCCCTGGTCGGTACCTTCCTGGGCATCTTGCTGGCCTATGCGCTGGTGGAGCCCATGGCCGGCCTGGTGGAGCAGCGCGCCCAGGACGCCGCCAAGGAACTGGAGTGCATCAAGACCACCTTGCTGGCCAGCATGCAGGGCTACAACCCCGCCACCGCCATCGAGTTCGGCCGCAAGGTGCTGTTCTCTACCGAACGCCCCGGTTTCCTGGAGCTGGAAACCCACGTCAAGGGCAAGAAGTAATCCTGCACCCAGCAGCGTCAAGCCATGGCAGAGAAAAAGTTACAGCCGATCATCATCAAGCGCGTCAAGAAGACTGCGCATGCGCCCCACGGCGGCGCCTGGAAGATCGCCTATGCCGACTTCGTGACCGCGATGATGGCCTTCTTCCTGCTGATGTGGCTGCTGGGCTCCACGGCCAAGGGCGAGCTGCAGGGCATCGCGGCGTATTTTTCCTCGCCGCTGAAGGTGGCGATGGCCGGCGGCGACGGTGCAGGCAACAGCTCCAGCGTGATTCCCGGCGGCGGCAACGACCTGGCCAAGGTGCACGGCCAGGTACGGCGCTCCGAGGCGGCCGACAGCTCCAACCGGCGCACCAGCGTCGATTCGGGCCGCGCCGATCAGGCCCAGGTAGACTCCAACCGCATCAAGGCGCTCAAGGCCAAGGTGGACGCGATGATCACCAGCAATGCGCGCCTGAACGAATTCCGTTCTCAGATCCGCACCGACGTGACGCCCGACGGCCTGCAGATCCAGATCGTGGACGAGCAAAACCGCCCCATGTTCGACAGCGGCAGCGCCCTGGTCAAACCGTATATGCGCGACATCCTGCGCGAGGTGGGCGCGGCGCTGGCAGGCGCGGAAAACCGCATCAGCCTGTCCGGTCACACCGACGCGGCCCCTTACGGCAATGCCGACCGCGGCTACAGCAACTGGGAGCTGTCAGCCGACCGCGCCAACGCCTCGCGCCGCGAGCTGGTGGCCGCCGGCATGCCTCTGAACCAGCTGGCACGCATCACGGGCCTGGCCAGCAGCGACCTGCTGCTGCCCGACGATCCGCGCGCGCCCCAGAACCGGCGCATCACCATCACCGTGCTCACGCAGGAGGCCGAAAAGCGCCTGCTGGGCCACCGTGGGCCCGTGACGCGCAACGCCTTGCCGCCGTCATTGGCCGGCGGCAGCGGCGGCACCGCGAATGCAGCCACAGCCGAAGCCACGGCCGGCGAGACCGCCGCGCAGCCCGCTGCCGCCGCGCCCGCAGCCGCGCCTTCGGCGCCCGCGTCACCTGATCGTGTAACAAATTAAGGTTTGAGCCCGATGCTGCCGAAAAGCAGGAAAATTCCCACATTGCGCCAAGAAGGTTTCATATTGTTACCATCGCGGCGGATTCTTACCAGTACCGAGCACCTACCGACCGAAAGGGCCTCACGTGGCTAATGCCCTGCGTTTTTTGATCGTTGACGACTTCTCCACCATGCGGCGCATCGTGCGCAATCTGCTCAAGGAGAGCGGCTTTCCCGAAGCCGATGAAGCCGAAGACGGCGTCGTGGCACTGCACAAGCTGCGCAACAGCAAGTTCGATTTCGTGGTGACGGACATCAACATGCCGAACATGAACGGCTTCCAGCTGCTCACCGAAATCAAGCAGGACGACAAACTCAAGCACCTTCCCGTGCTGATGGTGACGGCCGAGGCCCGCAAGGAGGACATCGTGGCAGCGGCCCAGGGCGGTGCGGCAGGCTACATCGTCAAGCCCTTCACCAAGGCCACGCTGGAAGAGAAAGTCAACCTGATCCTCAAAAAGCTGGGCCTGTAGGGCGCGCGCCATGAGCAACCCGGATGTCCCCGACAGCGTCCACTACAAGGTAGGCGTTCTCACACGCCAGCTGCATGACTCGCTCAACGAGCTGGGCTATGCGGACCGATTGCGCGGCAGCATGGGAGAGCTGCCGGATGCGCAAAGCCGCCTTTCCTACATTGCGCGGCTGACCGGAGAGGCCGCCGAGAAGGTCCTCAACCGTGTCGAGCTGGCCAAGAGCCAGCAGGACCGGCTGGCCGAGCGCGTGCGCGCCATGCGCGCGCAGCTGGTCGAGGATCCCGTGGCGGCCGTGGCCAAGGGCCGGGTGATGAACTTCCTCGAAGAGGTCGAGCAGGACACGCAGCAGGCCGATGAGCACCTCACCGAGATCATGATGTCCCAGGACTTCCACGATCTCACGGGCCAGGTCATCGCCCGCGTGGTGTCGCTGGCCGCCGACCTGGAGGACCAGCTGGTGCAGCTGCTCATCCAGACCTCGCCCAACCCGCAGCAGACGGCGCTGGAGCCGCTGGAAAAGCCCAAGGAGCACCTGGCCGGCCCCGTGGTCGATCCCGAGAAGACACCCGATGTGGTGACTTCACAGTCCCAGGTGGACGATCTGCTGGCCAGCCTGGGGTTCTGACACACCCCGAGGCGCCATGCGCCTTTGCATTGGCATTTGCACGGCAACCCTTCCCGCTGCGGGGCAAGGGTTTGCCGGCATGCCGCTGCCTGCCGCACCACACCCCAGACAGCGCATAAGCGCCGCTTGAGCCCTGCTTATCGGGGCTTCGCCCATCCGGCTTGTTCCGACAATGACGCAAATCCTTCCGTCATTGCGCCATGGACTCCAGCCAAGACAAAAACCTGCCAGCCACCGAACGCAAACTGCAGAAAACGCGTTCTGACGGCCAGGGTGCGCGCTCCCGGGACCTGTCCCACCTGGCCATCCTGGGCACGGGCGCGCTGATGATGCTGATGGGCGCCGAGCCCCTGATCCAGCACCTGCGCATGGCGCTGGCCCAGCAACTGGCGTTCGACGCGCACACGGCCAAGACCCCGGCCCTGATGATGGAGCGCATGCTGTCCATGGGCAGCCTGGGCCTGAAGATTTCCCTGGGCGTTGCCGCCGTGACCACGGCCGCGGCCGTGCTGTCGGGCATGCTGGCCGGCGGCTGGATCCTGAGCCTCAAGCCCATACAGCCGCAGTTCAACCGCCTCAACCCGCTGTCGGGCCTGACCAATCTGTTTTCCAAGCAGCAGATGGTGACCGTGGCCAAGATGGTGGCGATGACGGCCATCCTCTCCTTCGTGGCCTGGAAGTTCCTGAGCAGCCACATCGCCGAGATCGCCGCCATCTCCTCCCAGCCTTCGGCCATGGCGCTGACCATGACCGGGCAGTGGCTGGCCAGCGGCGTGGCCCTGCTGCTGCTGGTGGTGTTCCTGATGGCCGTGATCGACGTGCCGCTGCAGGCCTACCTGTTCAAGTCGCGCCTGAAGATGAGCCACGAGGAAGTCAAGCAGGAGCACAAGGAGTCCGACGGCAACCCGCAGATCAAGAGCAAGATCCGCCAGAAGCAGCGCGAGATCGCCGACCGTGCCAGCGTCAACGCCGTGCCGCGCGCCGACTTCGTGGTCACCAACCCCACGCACTATGCCGTGGCGCTGCGCTACGACGAAAAGACCATGGCCGCCCCGCAGGTCATCTCCAAGGGCACGGACCTGGTGGCGCTGAAGATCCGCGAGGTCGCGGGCGCCCACAAGATACCGGTGCTCGAATCCCCGATGCTGGCGCGCGCCCTGTACGCGCACGCCGACCTGGACCAGGCCATTCCCGCCGCGCTGTACACGGCCGTGGCCCAGGTCCTGGCCTATGTCTACCGCCTGAAGGCCGCGCTGCGCGGCGAAGGCCCCATGCCTGGCGATCTCGGCGAACCCGCCGTGCCCGCCGAACTCGATCCGCACCAGGGCCGCCGCGCGCCCGCCGCCGCGACCACTGAAGGTACTGCTCCATGACGACGAATCCGCTCCAATCCCTGCAATCGATGTGGTCGGGCGAGAACACCAGGTTCGCCCAGGGCCTGATGGCGCCGCTGCTGGTGGTGGCCATCCTGGCGCTGATGGTGCTGCCGATTCCGCCGTGGCTGCTGGACACGTTCTTCACGCTGAACATCGCCGTGGCGCTGATGGTGATGATGGTGGCGGCCTACATGATCCGGCCGCTGGACTTTGCGGCCTTCCCCTCGGTGCTGCTGCTGACCACGCTGATGCGCCTGTCGCTGAACGTGGCCTCCACCCGCGTGGTGCTGCTGGAAGGCCACACCGGCCCCGGAGCGGCCGGTGCGGTGATCGAGGCCTTCGGCCACTTCCTGATCGGCGGCAACTTCGCGGTCGGCCTGATCGTGTTCGCCATCCTGGTGGTGATCAACTTCGTGGTGATCACCAAGGGTGCCGAGCGTATCGCCGAAGTCTCGGCCCGCTTCACCCTGGACGCCATGCCCGGCAAGCAGATGGCCGTGGATGCCGACCTGAACGCCGGCCTGATCGACGAAAAGGAAGCCAAGCGCCGCCGCGCCGAGGTGCAGGAGGAAGCCAACTTCTTCGGCTCCATGGACGGCGCCAGCAAGTTCGTGCGCGGCGACGCGGTCGCCGGCATCCTGATCCTGGTGATCAACATCATCGGCGGCTTCGCCATCGGCATGATCCAGCACGGCCTGTCGGCCGGCCAGGCCGCCGACAGCTACATCCTGCTGGCCGTGGGCGATGCGCTGGTCGCACAGATCCCCGGCCTGCTGATCTCGGTGGCCGCGGCCATGGTGATCTCGCGCGTGGGCAAGGAAACCGACATGGGCCAGCAGATCGCGCAGCAGCTGTTCATGTCGCCCAAGGTGCTGGGCATCACGGCCGGCGTGCTGGGCCTGCTGGGTGTCATTCCGGGCATGCCCCACGTCGTGTTCCTGAGCACGGGCGCACTGCTGGGCTGGCTGGCCTGGATGCTCTCGCGCCGCCAGCAGGAACGCGCCGCCCAGCAAACCCAGGCCCCCGCCCCCGTGGCCGCGCCCAGCGACGGCGAAGCCACCTGGGACGACCTGCAGCCCGTGGACCTGCTGGGCCTGGAGCTGGGCTACCGCCTGATCACCCTGGTGGACAAGGGCCGCCAGGGCGACCTGCTGACCCGCATCAAGGGCGTGCGCCGCAAGTTCGCACAGGAAGTGGGCTTTCTGCCCCCGGCCGTGCATGTGCGCGACAACCTGGAGCTCAAGCCCAGCGCCTACCGCATCACCCTGCGCGGCGTGATGGTGGGCGAGGGCGAGGCCTTCCCCGGCATGTTCCTGGCCATCAATCCGGGCGGCATCAGCACCCCGCTGATCGGCACCCAGACCACCGACCCGGCCTTCGGCCTGCCCGCCCACTGGATCGACGAACGCCAGAAGGAAGCGGCACAAATGGCAGGCTTTACCGTGGTTGATTCGGAAACCGTGATGGCCACCCATTTGTCACACTTGATGCAAGTGCATGCCGCCAAGCTGATCAGCCGTACCGAGACGCAGCAGTTGGTGGAGCATGTGGCCAAGCTGGCTCCCAAGTTGATCGAAGAAGTCATTCCGAAAATGGTGTCCATCACGACGTTCCAGAAAGTGCTCCAGCTGCTGCTGGAGGACTCGGTGCACGTCCGCGACATCCGCACCATCATCGAGACGCTGGCCGAGCACTCCTCGACCACCCAGGACCCCGTCGAGCTGGCCCGCCGCGTGCGCATTGCGCTGTCGCCTTCCATCGTCCAGCAGATCTACGGCCCGACCCGCGAGCTGAACGTCATCGCCATCGAGCCCGGACTCGAGCGCCTGCTGGTGCAGGCCCTGTCCAACCCCGGCGCCCCCTCACTGGATCCCGGCGTGGCCGAGATCCTCACCCAGAAGGCGGCCGACATGGCCAACCAGCAAGAAGAGCTGGGCCTGCCTGCCTGCCTGCTGGTCCCCGATTCCATCCGCAACTCCATTGCCCGCCTGGTGCGCCGCGTGGCGCCGCGTCTGCAGGTTCTCGCCCACAGCGAGATCCCCGAGACGCACACCATCCGCATCGGCTCGATTCTTAAAGGTGCATCCGCATGAACATCAAACGCTTCTACGCCCCTACCTCCCGCGAGGCCCTGGCCAAGGCGCGCATGGCTTTCGGAGCGGGCACCCTGATCCTGTCCAACCGCAGCACGCCCGACGGCGTCGAGGTCATGGCCACGGCCGAGGACACGCTGGAGCACAGCAAGGCCGCCGCCAGCAGCACGCCGCTGCAGCAGGCCATCGAGCGCCGCTCGGCCGAGGAGACCACGGGCCTGCGTCCCCAGCTGCAGGCCCAGCTGATCCAGGCACATACCCAGCCGCGCACGGCACAGCAGCCTTCGCCGGCGCCCTCACAGGCGGCTTCGCTGGCAGCCTCGCTGTCGGCAGATGGTGCCGAGCCTGCCGGCCTGCGCCAGAGCGTGCAGGAAGACACCGAGCAACTGGCCATGAGCACCCTGTCCTTCCAGGACTACGTGCGCGAACGCATGCTGCGCCGCCGCCACGAGGCCGGCGTCGACGAGCCCCTGCCCAGCTTTGCCCAGCGCCGCAGCCTGGGCGACGCCCTGCGCGAAGCGCCGGCCGCCTCGCCCATGGCCGCACAGCAGCCGTTCAAGGCACAGCCCGCGCCTTCCGTGGCCCGCCACAATCCGCTGCGCGCCAGCGCCGAGGCGCCGCTGCGCGAGCCCCTGCGCAGCGAACCCGCTCCAGCCATGGCCTCCCAGGCGCTGCGCGATGAGCTGCAGTCCGTGCGCGACCTGATCGAAGAGCGCTTCAACACCCTGACCTGGCTGGGCCAGACGCGCCAGAACCCCATCCACGCCAATCTCACGCACAAGCTGATCCGCGCGGGCTACTCCCCCGTGCTGGCCCGCGCCCTGGTCGAGCACATGCCCCAGGACCTGTCCGCCGGCGACGCCGTGCGCTGGCTGATGCAGGTGCTGGAACGCAATCTGCGCACCGACGCCGGCCAGGAGCCGCTGTACGAGCAAGGCGGCGTCTTCGCCCTGGTGGGCTCCACCGGCGTGGGCAAGACCACGACCACGGCCAAGCTGGCGGCCCTGTGCGCGGCCAAGTACGGCGCCTCCAGCGTCGGCCTGATCACCCTGGACACCTACCGCGTCGGCGCCCACGACCAGCTGCGCTCCTACGGCCGCATGCTGGGCATGGTCGCCCACCTGGCCCATGACCGCGCCGCGCTGCAGGACCTGCTGGGCCTGCTGGCCAACAAGCAGCTGGTGCTGATCGACACCACGGGCGTGGCCCCGCGCGATCCGCGCAAGGACGAAATCCTGGACCTGCTGGACCTGCCCGGCGTGCAAAAGCTGCTGGCCGTGAACGCGGCCGGCCAGGGCGATGCGCTGGACGATGTGATGCAGGCCTTCAAGGCACGCGGCTCCAGCCAGGCCATCCTCACCAAGGTGGACGAGGCCGTGAAGCTGGGCCCCTCGGTGGACACGCTGATCCGCCACCAGATGCAGCTGCGCGGCGTGACCAACGGCCAGCGCGTGCCCGAAGACTGGGAGCGCGCCGATGCGCAGCAGCTGGTCTCCGCCTCCATGCGCGCCTCCACCCGCTCGGCCTTCGATCCCAAGGCGCTGGACCTGGACTTCTTCTTCACCCCGTCCAGCCCCAGCACCATGGACAGCGAGGTCAGCCATGCTTGAGACCTTCCCCCAACTGCACCAGGGCCTGGGCCTGCACGGCCAGCCCGGCGCCGCAGCACCGTCCAGCCTGCGTGTGCTGGCCATGCTGCGCGACACGGCGGCCGACCCTGAAGGTCAGTCCGAGCAATCCCTGCTGTGGCCGGTCTGCGCCAGCCTGCAGCGCCTGGGCATGCCCGTCCTTGTGCTCGATGCCAGCCAGGGCGAGGCGGCCGACGCGCCTGGCCTGGCCCAGCTGCTGCAGCAAAGCGCCTGGCAGGCCCGTACCGGCCTGCACCCCGACCCCCGCCACAGCTCGGTGGCCGTGCTGCCTGCCCGCCAGGGCCTGGAGCTGCTGCCCCTGCAGGCACGACAAGCCGGCATGACGCCCATGCAATGGCTGCAGCGCCATGTGCGCGGCTATGCCATCGTCATGCTGTATGCCGATGCCGACACGCTGGCCCGCAATCTGCCCGGCCAGGCCGTGCACCCGCTGATGGTGCTGCCCGAACACGGTCCCCGCGTGCTGGGCTGCTACCGCCAACTCAAGCAGCTGGCCGTGCATGCCGGCCTGCGCTGCCTGCTGGCGCCGCTGCTGCCCGGCGCTGACCCCGTGGATGTGACCAGCTACGATTGGCGCCGCGGACAGACCGGTGCCCGCAGCCAGGCCGAGGATGCGCAACGGCGCCAGTCACAGATCGACGCGCTGCTGCGCTGCGCACAGCGCCATCTGGGCCACGCGCCCGGGCTGCTGCCCGTACGCCTGCACCATGCACCGGACCTGCAGCGCCTGGCGCTGCAGTTGCTCAACCATGCGGGCAGCGTATTGCCGCATGGCGGCCAGGACCTGGCCGCCGGCTACGCACCGCTGCCTGCATCCCATGCCTGGAGCCACTGACTGCCATGTACACCGCCAAAGGCCAACTCGACCGCGATGCACTGATCCGTCGGCACGTACCCCTGGTACGCCGGATCGCGCTGCACATGATCGCCAAGCTGCCTCCCAATGTGGAGCTTGATGATCTGATACAGGTCGGAATGATCGGCCTGGCCGAAGCCCTGTCCCGCTTCGAGAGCGAGCAGGGCGTGCAATTCGAGACCTTCGCCAGCCAGCGCATCCGCGGCGCCATGCTCGATGAACTGCGCGAGGGCGACTGGATGAGCCGCAGCTCGCGCAAGAGCCAGAAGGACATAGAGCACGCGCTGCACCGCCTGGAGCAGCGCCTGGGACGCACCCCGCTGGAGTCCGAGATCGCCGACGAGCTGGGCATGGACCTGGACGACTACCAGTCGCTGCTGGGCAAGGTGCGCGGCACGCAGCTGGTGTACCTGGAAGACATGTCAGGCGGCGACGAGGGCGAGGACTTCCTCGAACGCCACGTGGCCGACAGCGGCGCCGACCCCTTTGCGCTGCTGCGCGACCACCGCCTGCGCGTGGCCCTGGTCGAAGCCATCAAGGCCCTGCCCGAGCGCGAGCAGTACATCATGGGCATGTACTACGAGCACGACATGAACCTCAAGGAAATCGCCGCCGTGCTGGGCGTGACCGAATCGCGTGTGTGCCAACTGCACAGCCAGGCGATTGCGCGCCTGCGTACGAAGATGCGGGCGCATTGACTGGGGGCACCCCCTGAGGCGCTGACGCGCCTTCCCCCTCTCTACCCGCTTCGCGGGGGAGGGGGACGACACCCTCGCGGCGGGGCGGCCCTTGCTCGGTGTCCCTCGCTTTGGGCCTCGTCGGTTTTTTGCGCTGCTGGTCTGATCTATGTTTGCGGGTCGATACAGTCTTCCCCGCCTTCCGCCCCCTCCCCCTCTCCTCTCTCCCATTCCCTTTTCTATGCGCTGCCGCGCATGGCCTGGACTTCGCGTTCGAAGATGCGCCAGAAGGCGGGTTCCTGCGTGGTGGCGAAGTTGATGCGCATGCAGGTGCTGGGCTGGCGGCCGGCGTGGAACATGGAGCCGGGGGCGATGAAGTAGCCGGCGTCCAGCAGGCGCTGGGCCAGGGTTTCGGTGTCCACGCCGGTGTCCACCCAGCCGAACATGCCGGCCGGCTCGGCCGCGAAGCGGGCTCCGGCCTGCTGGGCCAGTGCCACGCTGCGCATGCGGGCCTGGGCCAGGTGCTGGCGCAGGCGCTCGGCATGGCGGCGCAGCTGGCCCTGGTCCATGCAGTGGGCCAGGGCGCGTTCCGTCAGTGCGGGGGTGGTCAGCGTGGACAGCAGCTTGGTGTCCACCAGGCGCTCCACCAGCGCAGGCGGCGGCGCCAGATAGCCCACGCGCCAGTTGGGCGCCAGCAGCTTGGCGAAGCCGCTCACGTAGATGCTGTGGCCCAGGCGGTCCAGCACGGTCATGCGTGCGGCGTGGTCGGGCGCGATCTCGCCATAGGTATCGTCCTCCACCACGTAGAAGCCGAATCGCCGCGCCAGCTGCAGCACCTCGTGGGCGCTGGCCGGCGACAGGCTGTAGCCGGTGGGGTTGTGCAGCACGCTCACGCTGACGTAGAGCTTGGGCGCGCAGCTTTCGCAGTACCGCTGCATCACGGCCAGGTCCGGCCCGTCGGGGCCGCGCGGCACGGGCAGCACGCGCATGCCCAGCGATGCCAGGCGCGCGAACTCCACGGCCCAGCCGGGCTCCTCCACCATCACCGGATCGCCCGGCTGCAGCAGGGCCCGGCTGACCACGTCCAGCCCATGCGTTGCGCCCATGGTGGTGATGATGTGCTGCGGCGCCGCCGCAATGCCCAGGCGCGCCAGGCGCCGCGACAGCGCCTCGCGCAGGCTGATGTCGCCCAGCGGGTCGCCATAGCCCACGCAGGAGTCGTGCAGGGATTTTCCCGAACAGGCCTTGCGCATGGCAGCGGCCAGAAAGCCTGCCTCCAGCCATTGGGCCGGCAGCACGCCCGCGCCGGGCTGGGGCCTGCCGCCCACGCTCTGGTGGAACATGCCGCGCACCAGCATGGAGGCATTGATGCGCGTGCCCTTGGGCGCGCCGGTGGCCTCGTCCGCAGGCGCGGCGCGGGCCTGTTCGGACTGCAGCAGCGGTGCGTCCTGCACGAAATCGCGCACGAAAAAGCCGCTTTGCGGCCGCGCCTCGACCAGGCCCTGGGCCTGCAGCAGGTCATAGGCGGCCACCACCGTGTGCGTGCTCACGCCCTGCTGGCGCGCGCATTCGCGCACCGAGGGCAGGCGTGCGCCCGCCGGCAGCAGGCGCATGCGGATGCGCTCTCCCAGGCGTTCGGCCAGCTGGGTACTCAGGGTCTGCGGCGCCAGCCGCGAAAGGGGAACGGGCATGATGGGGTCACCAAAACGTCACTGTATCGGGATGGGCGCCGATACAGAACATGCAATTGAGGGTTCAACTGTATTGGTACTGTACAGGTCTTGCACCTATATTGCAGGCATTCGTGCTGCGGAGCAGGCCTGCCGTGCCCTCCTCCCCAACAGCCCCTTGCCGCCTGTATGGAGACCTCCGGGGCCACCGCCTCATGCCACCGTCCGAACTCACCGCCTTGCTGCTGCTCGCCGCTTCCATGAGCTTCAGCCCCGGCCCCAACACCACGCTGTCCACGGCCCTGGCCGCCAACCACGGCCTGCGCCCGGCGCTGCGCTTCGTCCTGGCCGTGCCCGTGGGCTGGTGCTTGCTGCTGGTGCTGAGCACCGCCGGCGTGGGCGCGGCGATCGTGGCGGCACCGCTGCTGCTGTGGCTGGTCAAGGCCGCCGGCATCGGCTACCTGCTGTGGATGGCCTGGCGCCTGAGCCGCAGCGCACAGATGGCGTCACTGCAATCTCAGCAGCAGCTGCAGGTGGGTTTCTGGCAGGGCGTGGGATTGCAATTCGTGAACATCAAGGCCTGGCTGCTGGCCCTGGCCATCGTGGCCGGCTGGCTGGCGGGGCACGACGACCTGAGCGAGCGCCTGTCCGTGGTGCTGCCCGTCATGGCCGCCTATGCCTTCTCCAGCAATCTGCTGTATGCCTGCGTGGGCGCACTGCTGCGCCACTGGCTGGCCCAGGGACGCAGGCTGCTGTGGTTCAACCGTGCCATGGCGGCCATGCTGGCGCTGACGGCGATGTGGATGGTGGCCGCATGAGGGTCTGCCATCCACACCCAGGCAAAGGCCGTACTGGCCTGCCCAGCTATTGAAGGGAGGATGCGCAGACCCTTCACGGCCGCGACAAAATACCCTCATTGCCGGCGCAAGAGCGAAAGCACCATCCGCACTGCGCTCTTCACATGCGGCCGGCCCGTGCCCCACGACGGCATGGCAACCCATACCAGCCCGCCCGCATGGCGGGCACCGCAAAGACCTGGAACTGCTTTTTTTATGACGACCTGGACGCTGGCAGACCGTGCTGCCAAGATGAACCCCTCCGCCATCCGCGAAATCCTCAAGCTCACCGACCGTCCCGGCATCATCAGCATGGCGGGCGGCCTGCCCTCGCCGCTGGCCTTCCCGCTGGACGCGTTCACCCAGGCCTGCCAGACCGTGATGCAGCGCGATGGCGCAGCGGCCCTGCAATACGCCACCAGCGAAGGCTTCGCGCCCCTGCGCCAGGCCGTGGCCGACTTCCTGCCCTGGGAAGTGGACCCCGACCAGGTGCTGATCACCACGGGCTCGCAGCAGGCGCTGGACCTGATCGGCAAGGTCTTCCTGGACCGCGGCAGCCGCATGCTGGTCGAAAAGCCCACCTACCTGGGCGCGCTGCAGGCCTTTGCGCCGCAGGAACCGATTCCCGTGGGCGTGGACAGCGATGACGACGGCATCCTCGTCGAGGACTTCGCCGCCAAGGCCGGCACCGGCGCCGACAAGGCCCGCCTGGCCTACGTGCTGCCCAACTTCCAGAACCCCACCGGCCGCACCATGGCCGAGGCACGCCGCCAGGCCCTGGTGGACAAGGCGCGTGAACTCGACATCCCGCTGATCGAGGACAACCCCTATGGCGACCTGTGGTTCGAGCAGCCCCCTGCCCTGCCGCTGGCCGCGCGCAACCCCGAAGGCGTGATCTACCTGGGCTCGTTTTCCAAGGTGCTGGCCCCGGGCCTGCGCATCGGCTTCCTGGTGGCGCCCAAGTCCGTCTACAACAAGCTGCTGCAGGCCAAGCAGGCGGCCGACCTGCACACGCCCGGCTTCAACCAGCGCGTGGTCTCCGAGGTCATCAAGGACGGCTTCCTGGACCGCCATGTGCCCACCATCCGCGCCATGTACAAGCGCCAGCGCGACGCCATGCTGGCCGCGCTGGAACGCGAAATGGCCGGCCTGGACGTGCAGTGGACCCGTCCCGTGGGCGGCATGTTCCTGTGGGTTCGCCTGCCCAAGGGCATGGATGCGCAAAAGCTGCTGCCCGCCGCCGTGGAACGCGGCACGGCCTTCGTGCCCGGCGCGCCGTTCTACGCGGACGAGCCCCAGGCCAACACGCTGCGCCTGTCGTACGTGACGGTGTCGGCCGAGCAGATCGACAAGGGCATCGCCGCCCTGGCCGACGCCATCCGCTCGCAGCTGTCGGCCTGATACGCACAGCCCCGGCTGTTCCCTGAAAGCCGGCTTTGCGCCGGCTTTCTTCATCCTGCATTGCCCATCGCAACCCTGCCCCTTGCCATGACCTCCACCGCCGCTCCCCGCCAGCGCCCCTTCATGACCGTGGACGTGTTCACGGCACGGCCCTACCTGGGCAATCCGCTAGCCGTCGTGCTCGACGCCACCGGGTTGACCGATACGCAGATGCAATCCTTCGCGGCCTGGACCAATCTGTCGGAGACCACCTTCGTGCTGCCGCCCACCGAGGCCGGCCGCGCCGCAGGCGCCGACTACCGCGTGCGCATCTTCACGCCGGGCGGCGAGCTGCCCTTTGCCGGCCATCCCACGCTGGGCAGCTGCCACGCCTGGCTGGCGCAGGGCGGCGTGCCGCAGCAGGCGGGGCGCATCGTGCAGGAATGCGCCAAGGGGCTGATCTCGATTGCGCGCCAGGACGGACGCCTGGCCTTCCAGGCACCGGCCACCGACATCGGCGCCGTGGAGCCGGGCCTGCTGGCCGAGGTGGCTGCCGCGCTGGGCGCGGAGCCCGGCCAGATCCTGCGCGCCGCCTGGCTGGACAACGGCCCGCGCTGGATGGGCGTGCTCTTCGAGCATCCCGACCAGGTGCTGGCGCTGGAGCCCGACCATGCAAGGCTCAAGGCGCTGAACACCAAGGTGGGCGCCTGCGCTTTGTACGAAAGCGCGCAAGATGCACCGGCACTGATCGGCCGCAGCAGCCGCGAGGCACGCGCCTTTGCCACGGGCCAGCGCCCGGCCGGGGCCGATGCGGATGCCGCCCCCAGCCTGGAAGTGCGCGGCTTCGCCAGCCCCGTCGGCGTCACCGAAGACCCCGTCACCGGCAGCCTCAACGCCAGCCTGGCCCTGTGGCTGCGCGGCGAAGGCCTGCTGCGCGCGCCCTACATCGCCAGCCAGGGCTGCTGCGTGGGCCGCGACGGCCGCGTGCATGTCAGCGAGGACGCCCAGGGCGCGCTGTGGATAGGCGGCCATGTGGTGGAGTGCGTGAGCGGCCAGGTGCTGTTGTAGGGCCTGCCGGGCTGCTGGAATCTGTCGCCAAGGCGGCAGCCAGTCGCCCGCAGGACAAACGCCGGCGCCAGCGCTGGCCACAATCCGCGCCATGGGAACCCTCTATCTTGTGCGCCATGGCCAGGCCTCGTTTGGTGCCGAAGACTACGACCAGCTCAGCGAACGCGGCCAGGCGCAATCGCAAAGGTTGGGTGCCTACTGGCGAGAGCGCGGCCTGCGCTTCGACGCGGTCTACACGGGCACGCTGCGCCGCCATGCGCAGACGCTGGCCGGCATCGCCGAAGGCCTGGGCAGCCTGCCTGCCGAGCAGCACCGCACCCAGGCGCTTGCAGGCCTCGATGAATACGACAGCGGCGCGCTGCTGCAGGCCATCCATCCGGCGCCCCTGCCCAAGCCCGACACACCCGAGCTGTACCGCCACCACTTCCGGCTGCTGTGCGATGCCCTGGCCCAGTGGATGGCCGGCACCATCAGCCCCAAGGGCATGCCCAGCTGGGACGACTTCTCCGGCGGCGTGCGCCAGGTGCTGGAGCGTGTGCGGCATGAACATGCCGACGAAAACGTGCTGCTGGTCAGCAGCGGCGGCCCCATCTCCACCGCCGTGGGCCATGTGCTGGGCACCTCGCCGGAGGTCACCATTGCGCTGAACATGCGCATCCGCAACAGCGCCGTGACCGAGTTCACCACCAGCCCCAAGCGCCTGATGCTGCAGACCTTCAACACGCTCAACCACCTGGACACGGACGAGCACCGCAGCTGGATCACGCACGCCTGATCTAGCCCCGGCCAGGCCGCCACACGGCTATTGCGCCAGGGCATAGCAGCCAGAACACGGGCGATCTGGGCCGGCCTGCGCTTTTGCGCCACACTGGCCGGCCAGGAGACAAAAGACCCATGAACAAACGCCGCTTCACGCGCAGCGCCCTGGCCTGCGCGGCCCTGCTGCTGGCCGCCATCACCAGCCAGGCACAGCCCCTGTCGAACAAGCCCATCCGCATCGTCGTGCCCTTTGGCGCAGGCGGCGTGGCCGACGTCACCTCGCGCGTCGTTGCGCAAAAGCTGGCCTCGCAGCTGGGCCAGCCCGTCATCATCGACAACAAGCCCAGCGCGGGCGGCATCGTCGCAGGCGACACCGTGGCCAAGTCCGCACCTGACGGACACACGCTGTTCCTCATGTCCAACGGCAGCGCCGTCACCGTGGGGCTGTTCAACCAACTGCCCTTCGACATGGTCAAGGACTTCACGCCGATTTCCACCCTGGGCTACTTCGACATCGGCGTGCTCACCGCCAGCGACTCGCGCTTCAGGAACCTGGGCGAGCTGGTGGCCTGGGCCAAGGCCCACCCCGGCAAGCTCAACATCGGCAGCATCGCCATCGGCAGCACCCAGCACCTGGCGGCCGAACTGTTCAAGACCACGGCCGGCATCGACGCCCAGATCGTGCCCTTCAACGGCACTCCCGCCGTGGTCACGGCCCTGCGGGGCAGGCAGATCGACGCGGCCGTCGAAATCCTCACGCCCATCATGGGCCAGATCAACTCCAAGGCCGTCAACCTGCTGGCCATCACCGGCGACAAGCGCTCGGCCCTGCTGCCCGGCGTGCCCACGGCCCAGGAGTCAGGCGTCAAGGGCTTCGTCGCCTCTTCCTGGAACGCCCTGGCCGCCCCCGCCAAGACCCCTCCGGAAATCATCGCCCGCCTGAACAAGGAAATCGCCGCCGCCGTGAACTCCCCCGAAGTCACGCAGAAGCTGCGCGAAATGAACGTCCAAGCCCAATCCAGCACGCCCGAGCACACCGCGCAATTGCTGCAATCGGAAATCAAACGCTGGGGCGACGTGATCGTCCAGGCCAAGATCCCGAAACAGTAAAAAAGGCCGAGCGCAGCGAAGGCCCGCAACAACTCCCCGTATGTCAGCGCCTGCGTCGTGGCGGTTGCGGGGTTGCAGTCCTGCCGAAGGACAGGACTGCTTCGTCATCTGACTCGCCGTGATGTTTGAACGTAGCGCGCAGCGCGAAGAGAGTTTCACGGCGAACCCCGCAACCGTCACGGCGCAGGTGGCCCCGCAGCGCAGCGAAGGGGTCGCGGACATTTGGGCGCATTTCTTTGCCTACTTTCTTGCTGCGCCGCAAGAAAGTAGGTCGGCCGCCGGGCCGAGACCCGGCCTCGAAAAACCACCTTCCGGCAGGGTCCAAAAACGAACCCGCAACAAACCTACAACGGCTCCGGCGCCCGCCCCACCGTATCTGGGGCCAGGGCATGCATCTCCGAGAGCAACTGCACCAGCCCTCTAGCCGACGCCTGCACCATGGCTGCACCACGCTCGGCCGCAGCCCCGGCTGCATTGCCAACGGCGCCGCAAACGTTGTAATCCTCGATGGCCCAGCCCATCTTGGCGCTTCGCCCATTGCCCAGCAAGGCATGCCGCTGCGCCCGATCCTGCGAAGTGGAATGAAAGTCCCGCGCATGCTCCATGCGCACGGTCTCCGGCGCCAGGTGCAGCATCATCGACGTCTCCACCTCGCCGCCATGGATGCCGAAGCGGTGCTCATGCGCGCTGAACTGCGCATTGGCCGCATCGTCCACCAGGCCGAACCAGCTGCTGCTGTAGACCAGCAGGCCGTGGCGCATGCGCAGCTCGCGCGCCACGATGTCCATCACGCTGACCTGTCCGCCATGGCCGTTGAGCAACAGCAGCCGGCGCACGCCGGCCCGCGCCACGCAGGCGCCCAGCTCGGTCCACAGCGCGATCACCGTGGCGGGCGACAGCGTCAGCGTGCCGGCAAACGATTGGTGCTCCACGCTGAAGCCGATGTTCTGAGGAGGAAGAAAGAGCACGGGCAGGTCGGCCGGCAGCAGCGGCAGGGCCGCATCGATCACGCCCTGCAGCAGGCGGGCATCGACGGACAGCGGCAGGTGCGGCCCATGCTGCTCCACGGCGGCCACGGGCAGCACCGCCACGGTTTCCGCGGCAAGCCCCGCCTGGGCCAGCGCGAAATCGCGCGCCGATACTTCGGCCCACCAGCGCGATGGCCAGGTACCGAGGGACGTGTGTGGAGGCGGGGAGCTTGGCATGGCCATGATCTTAGCCCCCGCCCTGCGTCTCATTCGACCTTGAAGTTGGATTCCCTGACGATGCGCTTCCAGCGCTCGTTGTCGGATTCGATCAGCCGCGCGAACTCCTCGGGCGTGCCCCGGCGCGGCACATAGCTGTAGCTGCGCAGCTTGGCCAGCACGTCGGGCATCTGCATGACCTTGTCCATCTGCTGCGCGAGCTGGGCCACGATGTCGCGGGGCGTGCCCTTGGGCGCGAGCAGGCCCGACCAGGAGCTGAAGCCCATGCCGTCCACGCCGGCCTCCTTGATGGTGGGTACCTGGGGAAAGACTTCGGCGCGCTGGGGCAGCAGCACGGCCAGGGCCTTGACCTTGCCCGTGCGGATCATCTCCACCGAGGTGAAGGAGTCGAACGAGAAATCCACCTCGCCCGCCACCACGGCCTGCATCTGCGGCGCCGTGCCCTTGTACTGGGCGTTGACGATGCCCGGCGCGCCAATCACCTTCTTGAACTGCTCGGTGATCAGCGAAATCATGCTGCTGCCCGAGGACACGCTCAGCGGCTTGCCCTGTTTGGCCATGTCAACCAGCTCCTGCAGGCTGTTTACGGGCAGGTCCTTGCGCGCAATGAGGACGAAGCCCACGTCGCACAGATGGCTGATGGGCTCGAAGCTGGCCAGCGCCTCGTAGCTGGTCTTGTAGAGCACCGGGCTCAGGGTCTGCGCGCCGGCCGTGTTCATCAGCAGGGTGTAGCCGTCGGGCGTGGCGCGGGCGGCCAGTTCCGTGCCGATGACGCCATTGGCACCGCCCTTGTTGTCCACCACGAAGGACTGGCCGGTCAGCTCCCCGAGCTTTTGCATGGCCAGCCGCGCCACCACGTCGGTGGTGCCACCGGCGGGAAAGGGCACGATCACGCGCACGGACTTGTCGGGATAGGCAGCGGCCGCGCGCGCGTGCTGCGGCAGCCCCCAGGCGGCGGCCGCTGCCGCGCCGGCGGCCAGGAATTGGCGGCGAGATGTCTCCTGCATGGCTTGTCTCCTTGTGTTGCTCTATCCCGGATGGGTGGCCGGCCCATGATGGGCAACGGACCTATCGCCTGTCCAATACCAAGCGCCTATGCAACGATATCTTTTGCCAATCGTCTTGCAACAACGCACAGAGGATTCCATGGCGCATGGCCGCTACCATCGCCGCCTGTAGCCAGGGGAACCAAAGATCCCGCCCCGGGCTCCCATAGTCCGCCATGCCACTCCAAACGCCTCCTCGCCACACCGCACCCCAGCGCCTCGCCTTCTGGCTTCTTGCCTTCCTTCTGGCCGCCTCCAGCCTGCTGGCCTTCCAGGCCGGCGCGCAGATCCGCCTGAAAACCGGCAGCGGGGCGGCAGCGACCGTGGACACGCCGCGCGTGCGCGCCGAACTCGTGGCCCAGGCGCCCGAAGGCGTACAGCCTGGCCAGACACTGTGGCTGGGCCTGCTGATCACCCACCAGCCCGAATGGCATACCTACTGGAAGAACGCCGGTGACTCCGGCCTGGCCACCGAGCTGAACTGGCAGCTGCCTGCGGGCCTGACGGCGGGCGAGATCCAGTGGCCCGTGCCCGAGGCGCTGCGCGTGGGCCCGCTGCTCAACTACGGCTATGAGGGCCAGGTGCTGCTGCCCGTGCCCGTGCAGGTGGCCCCCGACTTCAAGCCGCCCGCGTCCGGCATGCTGGACCTGCGCCTGCATGCGAACTGGCTGGTCTGCCGCGTGGAGTGCATTCCCGAGGAAGGCGATTTCCAGCTGCAGCTGCCCGTGCAGGGCAGCACGGCAGCCCAGGGTCAGGCCTTCACCCAGGCCTGGGCGCTCAAGCCCCAGGCACTGTCCGCGCCGGCCCAGGCCAAGGTGGTGCCGGCCAGCCAGCCTGCCGCACAAGGCAGGACGCCCGACGAGCGCGTGCAGCTGCGCATCGAGGGCCTGCCGGAATCCCTGCAGGGCCGCACGCTGGACTTCTATCCCGAATCTTCCGACACCTTCCACCACGCGGCCGAACTGGGCAAGGACTGGCAGCAGCATTGGGACGGCACAGCCTGGGTGGCCGAACTGCCGCTGTCCGACATGCGCGGCGACACTCCGGCCAAGCTGCCCGTGGTCCTGGCCCTGCCGCCCGCCGAGCGCGCCGCAGCGCTGGAGCAGGGCCAGCCCGTGGCCTGGCGCGCCGAGGCCCCGGTCGAGGGCCGCTGGACGGCTGCCGCCATGGCCAGCGTCTCGCCCGCACTGGCTGCGGCCCTGGCGGCCAACCAGGCCGCTGCGCCTGCTGCCAGCGCCGCCAGCCTGTGGATGGCCCTGCTCGGTGGCTTGGTGGGTGGACTGATCCTCAACCTCATGCCCTGCGTCTTCCCGGTGCTGGCCATCAAGATCCTGGGCTTTGCACGCCATGGACAGGACCGCCGCGCCCAGCGCCTGGGCGGGCTGGCCTATACGGCCGGCGTGGTCCTGTCCTTCCTGGCCCTGGGCGGGCTGCTGCTGGCGCTGCGCGCGGCAGGCGAGCAGCTGGGCTGGGGCTTTCAGTTGCAGTCGCCAGCCATCGTGGCCCTGCTGGCAGCCCTGTTCACCCTGCTGGGCCTGAACCTGGCCGGCCTGTTCGAGTTCGGCTCCATGCTGCCCGGGCGTTGGGCTGCGGCGCATGCGCGCCACCCGGTGGCCGATGCCTTTCTGTCCGGCGTGCTGGCCGTGGCCATTGCCTCGCCCTGCACGGCGCCGTTCATGGGCGCCTCGCTGGGCTTTGCCATCGACATGCCGGCCCTGCAGGCGCTGACGGTGTTCGCCGCCCTGGGCCTGGGCATGGCCCTGCCCTATCTGCTGGCCAGCTTCGTTCCCGCCGTAGTGCGCTGGCTGCCACGCCCTGGCGCCTGGATGGACACTTTCCGCCGTGCCATGGCCTTTCCCATGTTCGCCACCGTGGTCTGGCTGGTCTGGGTGCTGGGGCACCAAAGCGGCATCGACGCCGCCACTGCGCTGCTGGCCCTGCTGCTGGCCTTCAGCGCCCTGGTCTGGACGCTGACGCTCAAGGGCCGCACGCGCGCCGTGCTGGCCACGCTGGCCGTGGTGCTGGGGGGCGCGCTGCTGGCCACCACCGCACCGCTGATCGCCACACCTGCCCAGGCGGAGGGCACGGGCATGGCGTCCGCTGCAGGCCAGCGCTGGCAGCCCTGGTCGGCCGCCCGCGTGGCCGAGCTGCAGGCGGCGGGCAAGCCCGTGTTCGTGGACTACACGGCCGCCTGGTGCGTGACCTGCCAGGTCAACAAGCGCACCACGCTCAACCATGAGGAGGTGCTGGCCGCCTTCGACAAGCACGGCGTGACCCTGCTGCGCGCCGACTGGACGCGCCGCGACCCGGCCATCACCGCCGCGCTGCAGCAGCTGGGCCGCAGCGGCGTGCCCGTCTATGTGCTGCATGCGCCGGGCAAGCCGCCGGTGGTGCTCAGCGAACTGCTGTCCAAGGGCGAGGTGCTGGGGGCGCTGGCCGCGCTTTGACGGCATCCCCTCCTGGGACAAACCCCGATTTTGGGTAGGTGCAAGACCTACATCTGTTGCAGTGCACGCCGTCCTAGACTGGATCCATCCGGGGAATACCGCAATCCGAACGCTAGGCGCCGCGGCTGCCGCCCGACTCCGGACCCGCCCGCGCGGCAACTGCCCGCCCTGCACGACACAGGAGGTGGGCCATGCATGCACTGATCACCCATTCGCACCCTTCGGGGGTGCACCATCGTTCACGCGGCAAGGGATTGCTGCTGGCGCTGGGACTGGCCAGCCTGGCTGTGGCGGGGATCGTCCTGCCCTTTGTCTGGGACCTGCTGGGCTTCGTCAACGGATTGCCCAAGATGGAGTGGCTGCAGTCCATCCTGGCAGTCTCGCCGGTGTTCAGCTGGCTGATGATGTTCGCCTGGGGCCTGGCCGTTCCCGTGGCGCTGATCTATGCGCTCTACCACCCGCAGACCCATCCCTGGGGCAATGCCGCCATGGTGGCGGGCGCCATGTTCATCGCCGTCACCTGGTACGTGCACATGCCCGCCGCATCGCAATGCACGGCCATGTATCCGCAGACCGGCATGGCCTGCTCGGTGCTGCAATGGGGCTTCAGCATGAGCCTGGGTGTGGCTACGGCGGCCTATGTGTTCCTGGTCTTCATGATTGCGCTGTCCTCGCTGGGGCTGCTGGCCGAATGCGTCTCGCGCAACGAACCGCCCAGGCCCTGAATCCGCACGGTCTTGCGCAAGAGTCCCGGCCGCCGATTTTTGCCGCCGGGCCGCCCCAAGGCAAAAAGCGGCCCCCTCGGGGGGCAGCGGACCTTGCGCAGCAAAGGGAGTGGGGGCTTCTTTTATAATGGCGGCTGGGTGTCCAGACCGCATGGGGCGGCAGGACAGGTGTTGATAGCGCAGGTCGGGCCGCCTGCGCACCGGGGCCGCAAGGCCCCTTTGCTGCTTTGCACATGAACACCTACACGACCCCGCGGCCGTCCGGCCCGCGCACGCCCCTTTTCCTGTCTTTCGCCGATCGCGTCGGCGCCTTCCTGTCCCGCTGGTCCCATGCCGAGGCTGCGGGCGGCATCGTGCTGCTGCTGGCAGCGGCCGCCGCCCTGCTCTGGGCGAACTCCGGCTGGGCCGGCTCCTATGAGGCGCTGTGGCACACGCCGCTGAGCCTGGGCCTGGGCCCGTGGCAGCTGTCGCAATCCCTGCATTTCTGGGTCAATGATGCGCTGATGAGCGTGTTCTTTCTCGTGGTCGGCATGGAGATACGCCGCGAGATGCATTCCGGCGCACTGGCCCGGCCGCGCCAGGCGCTGCTGCCCGTGATGGCCGCGCTGGGCGGCGTGGTGGCGCCGGCGCTGATCTTCCTGGCCTTCAATGCCGCGCCGCCGCTGCGCAATGGCTGGGCCGTGCCCACGGCCACCGACATCGCCTTTGCCATGGGCGTGCTGGCCCTGCTGGGCAGGGGGCTGCCGCCCGCGCTGCGCGTGTTCCTGCTGGCGCTGGCCATCATCGACGACTTGGTGGCCGTGCTCATCATTGCGCTGTTCTATTCGGGCGGGCTGCAATGGAGCCAGCTGCTGGTGGCCGCCGCCGGCCTGGCCGGCGTGTTCCTGCTGCAGTCGCTGGGCGTGCGCCGCGCCTGGGCCTATGTGCTGCCGGGCGCCGTGCTCTGGTGGGGCATCTGGCAGACCGGCGCCCATCCCACGCTGGCCGGCGTGGTGCTGGGCCTGGTGACGCCCGTGCATGCGCTGGCCGGCCGCGAAAGCGCCGCGCCCGTGGAGCGCGTGCAGGCGGACCTGCATCCCTGGGTGGCCTTTGGCGTGATGCCGTTGTTTGCGCTGGCCAATGCCGGCGTGCCGCTGCAGGGGGCGGGCACCGCTGGCATCGATACGGCGGGCACCTCGGCCGTGATGTGGGGCGTGGCCCTGGCCCTGGTGCTGGGCAAGCCGCTGGGCGTGCTGATCAGCTGCTGGCTGGCCGTGCGCCTGCGGCTGTGCGCGCTGCCGCCGGGCATGGGCTGGGGCGACACGCTGCTGGCAGGCCTGCTGGCAGGCATTGGCTTCACCATGGCCATCTTCATCGCCACGCTGGCCTTTGACAGCGAGGCCCTGCTCAATGCCGCCAAGCTGGGCGTGCTGTTGGCCTCGGCCACGGCCGCCGTGCTGGGGCTGGGCTGGGGGATGGTGCTGCGCCGGCGCCATGCTGCGGACGCGACAGCCCTGCCCGCCTGAGCGGAAGGCGCTGCGTACACTGCGGCGCATGAGTGATACAGCAACAGACTCCCGCCTGCGCGACATCCTCGTGCAGTGCCGCACCCTGGCCGTGGTCGGCCTGTCGCCGCAGCCCGAGCGGCCCAGCCACCAGGCCTCGCAGTACATGCAGCGCCACGGCTACCGCATCGTTCCCGTGAACCCCGTGGTGGCACGCGAAGGCGGAAGCATCCTGGGCGAGCCCGTCCATGCCAGCCTGGCCGACGCTGCGGCCGCGCTGGCCGCACAGGGCCTGCGCATCGACATGGTCGATTGCTTCCGAAAGAGCGAGGACATCCCGCCGCTGGCCGCCGAGGCCGTTGCCGTCGGCGCGCGCTGCCTGTGGCTGCAATTGGGCGTGGTCAACGACAAGGCCCTGGAACTGGCCCGCGCTGCGGGCCTGTGGACCGTGCAAGACCGCTGCGTGAAGATCGAACACCAGCGCCTTCTGGCCGATGCCCCGCCCACTGCCCGGTAACTCAGGAATTGCCCATGAAAAAGGCCGCAGCCCCGAAAAGGCTGCGGCCTGCAATTGGCGTGGACCAAGGCCCGGTCAGTCCGGTGCAGGTTACCTGCCTCCGTCCGGGTGTCTGCTTCAGCCCACATCCAGCATCATGCACGGTCTTTGTGACAGCCCTGTGATGCACATCACGGTCCGGCCCATTGCACAAGAAGCCGGCTCCGCCCTCTCTTTCCGAAAATTCCCAATTTCCCCAAAACGCTGCGACGGCCTCAGCCGCGCCGCGTGAACAGGCGCAGGTAGCGCGAAGGCAGGTCCTGCATGCGCATCATGATGGGCAGGTCGGCCGTGTTGAAGTCGCTGTCCCAGGCCGGCGCGCCCAGCACCTTGGCCCCCGTGCGCAGGTAGCCCTGGATCAGCGCAGGCGGCTCCACGCTCATGCCGCTGGTGCTGACGGATGCCAGCTCCTCGGGCAGGGCCACGCGGGGACGCACCTGCAGCTCGGGCTCGGCCAGATGGGTCTGGCGCAGTTGCTGCCAGACGCGCGCCGGGCCCTCGCCATGGGCCAGCCCCGGGTACTGCATGGGGATGCTGGCGCAGCCGACCATGGCGTCGAGCCGGTTGCGCTGCATGAATTCGGCCAGCGCGCCCCACAGCGCCAGGATCACGCCGCCCTGGCGGTGCGATGCGTGCACGCAGCTGCGGCCCAGCTCCACCATGCGCGGGCGCCAGGCGGCGAGCGGGCCCAGGTCGAATTCCTGGTCGGAGTACAGGCCCCCGGCGCGCAGCGCCTGGGTGGGCGTGAGCAGGCGGTAGGTGCCGATGACCACGCCCTTGTCGGCATCGCAGACCATGAGGTGCTCGCAGAAATCGTCGAAGGCGTCGATGTCATGCCCGGCCAGCGGCGTCTGCAGCACGGCGCCCATCTCGGCGGCGAACACCGCGTGGCGCAGGCGCTGCACCTGGCGCACCTCGTCGAGATGGCGGGCCCAGCGCACATCCAGCCGCAGCGGTTTGTCCGCGGCCTGGGGTGGCTGGAGAAGCGCGGAAAGCGGGGGCTTGGCGACGTCGATCGCCGCGTTGCGAAGGGTGTCCAGAACGTCCATATGCCCGCCTTCCTCGTCATGTTGGACGCAGTCGGTGACCTGCCTGTGCCACTCGGTTTGCCTGCGTGCCGCCATTGTGGAAAGCGGCCATGAAAGTCCCGCGACGGTTGCGTTACAGCAACATGTCACACCGCACTGCAATGGTGCACTGCAGCAAATGCCTCTATGACAGGTGTTGCGCGCAAGTTGGTGCACGCCACCACAGGGTTGGCATGTCGTCAAAAATGAAACAAATTGTGCGTTAATGACAGGGCCGCATGCCCGGCCATTGCGGCTTGCGGAGTCCTCAGTCTTCCCTTGCCGCGCCATGCTCCAGACCCTTCGCTCCAAGATCCTTGCCATCAGCACAGCCACCGTGGTCGGCGCCCTTGCCATCACGGGGGCTGCCACGTACCACATCGTTCGCGGCAGCACTTTCCAGACCATTGAACAGGACCTGGATGCCATCACCGCAGGCAACACCATGGCCATCGACCAGTGGGTGGCCTCCAAGGCACGCGCCGTCAGCGCCGCCGCCGCCGTGATCGAGCACGGCGACCCGCAGGGCTTTGCCGCCCACATGGGCCAGGCCAGCGGCTTTCCCATCACCACGGTGGGCTGGGAAGACAAGACCTACAAGTCCACCACCAGCACTCCGCCCGACTACGACCCCACGGCCCGCCCCTGGTACAAGAGCGCCGTGCAGGCCGGCAAGCTGGCCCTGACCAAGCCCTATGGCGACTCCACCACGGGCGTGCCCTATGTGGCCTTCGTGGCGCCCATGCTGCGCGGCGGCGCGCTGCAGGGCGTGATCAGCGGCGCCGTGCCGCTGGAGGGCGTGCGCGAGGTGGTCTCCGCCATCCGCCCCACGCCCGGCAGCCTGGGCTTCGTGGTCAGCCGTGACGGCCAGGTGCTGGCGCATGCCGATGCCAAGCTGCTGCTCAAGCCCACCTCCGACATCTCCGAGCTGCTGACGCCGGCCGCGCTGACTGCGCTTGCCAGCGCCACGGCACCGCTGGAAGTGAACCTGGGCGGCAGCGCCAAGCTGCTCAAGGCCCGCCCGGTGCAGGGCACGGACTGGCTGCTGGTGGTGGCGCTGGACAAGGCCGAGGCCACGACCGGCCTGCAAAGCGTGCTCAAGACGCTGGCCATCGCCATCGTGCTGCTGGCCTGCCTGGCCACGGCCGTGGCGGCGGCGCTGACGGCCCAGTCCTTCCGACGCCTGTCCCAGGTGCGCGACGCCATGGACAAGATCGGCTCGGGCGGCGGCGACCTGACGCAGCGCCTGCCGGTGTCGGGCAATGACGAAGTGGCGCAGATCGCCTCGTCCTTCAACGGCTTCGTCGAGCAGATCGGCACCGTGCTCAAGGATGTGCGCAACGGCGTGGAGTCCATGAAGACCGCCACCGACGAGATCAAGCTGGGCAACCTGGACCTGTCCAACCGCACCGAATCCTCGGCCAGCAGCCTGCAGGAGACCTCGGCCTCGCTGTCGCAGCTGACGGCCAATGTGCGCCAGTCGGCCGAGGCGGCCGCCATGGCCACGCGCCTGGCGCAGTCGGCCAGCTGCTCGGCCACCAAGGGTGGCGACGTGGTGGGCAGCGCCGTGAGCACCATGGACGACATCTCCCGGGCCTCGTCCAAGATCGGCGAGATCATCGGCGTCATCGACGCCATCGCCTTCCAGACCAACATCCTGGCGCTCAATGCCGCCGTCGAGGCCGCCCGCGCCGGTGAGCAGGGCCGGGGCTTTGCCGTGGTGGCCTCGGAGGTGCGCAGCCTGGCCCATCGCAGCGCGGCGGCCGCCAAGGAGATCAAGACCCTGATCGACGCCTCCGGCGCCAGCGTGGCCATGGGCACGGAGCGCGTGCGCGCGGCCGGCCAGACCATGGGCGAGATCGTGGACGGCATCCAGCGCGTCTCCCAGATCATTGTCGAGATCAACGGCGCCATGACCGAGCAGAGCGTGGGCATCGGCCAGATCAACCAGGCCGTGGCCGACATGGACCGCGCCACGCAGCAGAACGCCGCGCTGGTGGAGGAGTCCACCGCCGCATCGTCCGTGCTCAACGAGCAAGCCCACCACCTGTCGCGCACGGTGGCCGGCTTCACGCTGGAAGGGCGTGCACCTGCCCGGGACCAGTTGCTGCTCACGCACTGAGCCTTGACCAAGCGCCACTGAACCCCACCGGGGGCTGCGCGCTCAGGCCTGGGCCGGCGCTCCCAGGCGCTGGGACAGGCTGCGCGCCTGGGCCTGCAGCAGCCGGGCCGGCCGGCCCTGGGGGTCCAGATCCAGCGTGGCCGAGGGGCCGATGGCGGCAATGGCCAGCACCAGCTGGCCAAAGCCGTCGAACACCGGCACGGCCAGCGCGCTCACGCCTGACAGCAGCTGGTTCTCGACCCGGCTCAGGCGGCTGGCGCGGATGGCGGCCAACTCCTTTGCAAAGGCGGGCTCCTCCAGGCTGTGGCCTTCCGCGTCCAGCAGGGGCGCAATGCGCCCGGGCTCGCCAAAGGCCGCAAAGATCTTGCCCGTGGCCGTGTGGCGCAGCGATGCGGGCGTGCCGTGGCGCATGGCCACATAGACATGGGTGGGCCCCTCTTCCACGCGGATGATGGTCGGCCCCTGGCCGCTCCACATGGCAATCGACACCGTGCTGCCCACCTCCTGCGCCAGCGCGGGCAGCTCGGCAATCGCCAGGCGCACGGGATCGGCCTGCTGCAGGCTGATCAGCCCCATCTGTATGGCCAGCGGCCCCAGGCCGTAGTGGCCGCTGGCACGGTCCTGCTCCATCAGGCCCAGTTTGCAAAAGCTCACCAGGTAGGGATGGGCCTTGGCCGCCGCCATCTCGGCCTCGCGCGCCAGATCCTTGAGCGCCATGCGCCGGCCCGTGCGTGCCAGTGCCTTGAGCAACTGGCCGCCGACTTCCACGCTCTGGATGCCGCGCGGGCCGCGCGCGGGCTCGTCATCGCTGCTGTCAGGAAGGAAGACGGGGCTGTTCGGGGAAGAGGCGGCATCGGACATGGCAGGCATTGTGAAGGCTGGAACCCGGAGTTTGCGGCTCCGAGGGTTTTTCACTATGCCAAACGAATTGTTCAATGTTGAATTTTTCCCTAGCATTCAGGCATTCGATAAAAACAAATGCGTTTGTCCATTTCAAAAGCAGGATGCCCATGACCACCAAGACCTTTGCCTCCGCCGCCGACCTCGAAATCAAGCAGGTCAGCTTCGACAAGCTCTCCGAGCACGCCTACGCCTACACGGCCGAGGGCGACCCCAACACCGGCATCATCATTGGCGACGATGCCGTGATGGTGATCGACACCCAGGCCACGCCCGTCATGGCGCAGGACGTGATCCGCCGCATCCGCGAGATCACCGACAAGCCCATCAAGTACGTCACGCTGTCGCACTACCACGCGGTGCGCGTGCTGGGCGCCTCGGCCTTCTTCGCGGAAGGCGCCGAGCACATCATTGCCAGCCAGGACACCTTTGACCTCATCGTGGAGCGCGGCGAGCAGGACAAGGCCAGCGAGATCGGCCGCTTCCCGCGCCTGTTCCAGAACGTGGAAAGCGTGCCCGACGGCATGACCTGGCCCACCCTGACCTTCACCGGCAAGATGACGCTGTGGCTGGGCAAGCTGGAAGTGCAGATCCTGCAGCTGGGCCGCGGCCACACCAAGGGCGACACCGTGGTCTGGCTGCCCCAGGACAAGGTGCTGTTCAGCGGCGACCTGGTGGAGTTCGGCGCCACGCCCTATGCGGGCGATGCCTACTTCCAGGACTGGCCGCACACGCTGGACGCCATCGCCGCCCTGCAGCCCGAAAAGCTGGTGCCCGGCCGGGGCGCCGCGCTGCAGACGCCGGCCGAGGTGCAGGCCGGCCTGGCCGGCACGCGCGACTTCATCAGCGACCTGTGGACCGAGGTCAAGGCCGGCGCCGACGCCCAGCAGGACCTGCGCAAGGTCTACGAGGCCGCCTTCGCCAAGCTGCAGCCCAAGTACGGCCAGTGGGTGATCTTCAACCACTGCATGCCCTTCGATGTGACCCGCGCCTACGACGAGGCCTCGGGCCATGCCGACCCGCGCATCTGGACCGCCGAGCGCGACCGCCAGATGTGGGAAGCGCTCGAAGGCTGAACCACGGCGGCGTGCCGGTCCTGAGCACCGGCACGCCTGCCCATCGCACCCGCCCGCGCACCGGCATTCCCTGATGCCGGCGGGGATGGCTGCGCCTTTTCTCTCTCATACGCCCACGACAGAGGACGAACCCCATGTCCCACCCCGCCATCTCCCTGCAAGCGCTGCGCGGCAGCGGCGCAGACATACAGGCCATCCACATCCCCTACGAGCGCCATGCCGACCAGGACGCCGGTGCGGACACGCCCGCCCGGCATCCCGTGGTCATCGTCGGCGCCGGCCCCGTAGGCCTGTCGCTGGCCATCGACCTGGCCCAGCGCGGGCAGCGCGTGGTGCTGCTGGACAACGACTGCCGGCTGTCCACGGGCTCGCGCGCCATCTGCTTTTCCAAGCGCACGCTGGAGATCTGGGACCGCCTGGGCGTGGGCCAGGCGATGGTGGACAAGGGCGTGTCCTGGAACCTGGGCAAGGTCTTCTTCAAGGACCAGCCGCTGTACCGCTTCGACCTGCTGCCCGAGGACGGCCACGAGCGCCCGGCCTTCATCAACCTGCAGCAGTACTACGCCGAGGCCTACCTGGTCGAGCGAGCCCTGCAGCTGCCGTTGATCGACCTGCGCTGGCACAGCAAGGTCACGGCGCTCGAGCCGCACGCCGAGGGCGCGCTGCTGACCGTGGAGACGCCCGACGGCAGCTACCGCATCGATGCGCAATGGGTCCTGGCCTGCGACGGCTCGCGCTCGCCGCTGCGCGGCCTGCTGGGCCAGGAAAGCCATGGCCGCATCTTCCGCGACCGCTTCCTGATCGCCGACGTGAAGATGCATGCCGAATTCCCCACCGAGCGCTGGTTCTGGTTCGACCCGCCCTTCCACCCGGGCCAGAGCGTGCTGCTGCACCGCCAGCCCGACGATGTCTGGCGCATCGACTTCCAGCTGGGCTGGGACGCCGATCCCGAGGAAGAGAAAAAGCCCGAGAACATCATTCCCCGCATCCGCGCCCTGCTGGGCAAGGACGCGCCCTTCGAGCTGGAATGGGCCAGCGTCTACACCTTCGCCTGCCTGCGCATGGACCGCTTCGTCCATGGCCGCGTGGTCTTTGCGGGCGACAGCGCCCACGGCGTCTCGCCGTTTGGCGCACGCGGCGCCAACAGCGGCGTGCAGGATGCCGAGAACCTGGCCTGGAAGCTGGACCGCGTGCTGCGCGGCCAGGCCGATGCCTCGCTGATCGCCACCTATGGCGCCGAGCGCGAATACGCGGCCGACGAGAACATCCGCAACTCCACGCGCGCCACCGACTTCATCACGCCCAAGAGCGAGATCAGCCGCCTGTTCCGCGACGCCGTGCTGGACCTGGCGCGCGACCATGAATTCGCGCGCCGCATCGTCAACAGCGGGCGGCTGTCCGTGCCGGCCACGCTGCATGGCTCGGCGCTCAACACGCCCGACACCGACACCTTCGACGGAACGCAGCTGCCCGGCGCCGTGCTGGCCGATGCGCCCATGCGCCGGCCCGGCGTGGACGGCACGGCCTGGCTGCTGCGCGCCCTGGGACCGGACTTCACGCTGCTGCACTTCGGCCCCACGCCGGCCTGGGCGCAGGCGCTGCCCGGCGTGCTCAACCTGTCCATCGCGGCCGAGGGCGAGGCCCATGCACCAGACGCCGACCTCATCGATGCGCGCGGCCTGGCGGCCAAACGCCTCGATGCGCGCCCCGGCACCAGCTACCTGCTGCGGCCCGACCAGCATGTCTGCGCGCGCTGGCGCCGCCCCGACGAGGCCGGCGTGCGCGCCGCTCTCCAAAGAGCCTGCGGCGCCGCCGCCACGGCCTGAACCTCTTACGCCCCATCCACAGGAGACCGCCATGCTGCTGTCCACCCACCCCAACCTGCAGGCCTGCGACGATTTCTACGAAGCCCTGATCGCCACCCACCAGGGGCTCGACACCGCGCAAAGCCATGCCCTCAATGCCCGCCTCGTGCTGCTGCTGGCCAACCACATCGGCCACCAGGGCACCTTGCTGCATGCGCTCGAACTGGCCCGCGCCAGCGCAGGACTTGCGCCTGCCGGCGCGGAGCCGGCCGAGCGCGGCGCCGTGACACCGGTCGCCCCGGTGCACGCGGCCGCCTGAAGCCGCGCGCCGCCGCCCGTGCGGCGGCCTGCCATCCCCACAAAGGCGCCCGCCTCACAACTCGGACATCTCACAAGGGCGCCGCATACAACATGGAGACAAGGATGCAACGCAAGCAGTTTCTGGCCGCACTGGCCTGCTCGGGCCTGGCCCTGGCCGCAGGGCCTGCCGCCCTGGCACAGGACAAGCCCCTGGAATGGGTCGTGGGCTATGCGGCCGGCGGCGGCTCGGACGTGGTCGCCCGCGTCATCGCCGAAGCCATGGGCCGCAACATGGAGCGGGTCATCGTCATCAACAACAAGCCCGGCGCGGGCACCAATATCGCGGCCGAGTACAGCGCCCGCTCGCGCGACTACGGCAACCTGATGTTCACGGCCGACTTCGCCACGCTGGCGGCCAACCCCTTCCTGTTCAGCAAGCTCAACTACAACGCCGAGCGCGACTTCAAGCCCGTGGGCATGCTGGTGCGCTTTCCCATGCTGCTGGTGGTCAACAACGATGTGCCCGCCACCAACCTCTCCGAATTCCTGGCCTGGGCCAAACAGCAAAAGACCGGCGTGAGCTGGGGCTCGGCCGGACTGGGCAGCCCCCACCATCTGGTGGGCGAACTGTTCCGCGAACAGGCGGGCATCAGCAACATGACCCATGTGCCCTACCGTGGCGCCGCCCCGGCCGTGCAGGACGTGGTCGGCGGCCAGATTCCCGCCATGTGGGCCGACAGCGCCACCATCATTCCCTTCCTGAGCGAGAAAAAGCTCAAGGCCATCGGCGTGGCCAGCCCTGCGCGCGTGGACGTGCTGCCCCAGGTCGCCACGCTGCAGGAGCAGGGTCTGAAAGGTTTCGAGGGCTATGCCTGGCAGGGCATCGTCGTGCCCACGGGCAGCTCGGCCGAGGTGGTCAAGAAGTTCAGCCAGTCGCTGCAGCAGGCCCTGGCCGACACCCGCACCAAGGCACGCCTGGCCGCCATGGGCGTGGAGCCCATGCCCGGCAGCGCCGAGCAGATGGGCCAGTTCGTGCGCGCCGAGCGCGGCAAGTGGGGTCGGGTGATCGCGGCCAACAACATCAAGCTGGATTGAGCGCCACGCTGCAGACGCAAAAAGGCTGCCGGTCCGGCAGCCTTTTTCGTTGTGGCTGGGGGTTGCGTCTCAGGCCACCGCCGCCGCCTCCGCACTGCGCCCCATCCCCAGATAGGTATCGATGATGCGCCGGTCATGCAGCAGCTCCCTGGCCGCGCCGCTGAGGGCCACGGCGCCCATCTCCAGCACGTAGGCACGGTCGGCCACCTTGAGGGCGGCGCGCGCGTTCTGCTCGACCAGCAGCACCGAGACGCCGTGGTCGCGCAGGCCGGCCACGACCTGCAGCACCTCGCGCACGATCAGCGGCGCCAGGCCAAGCGAGGGCTCGTCCAGCAGCAGCAGGCGCGGGCGCGCCATCAGCGCGCGGCCGATGGCCAGCATCTGGCGCTCGCCGCCCGACAGGGTGGAGGCCATCTGCGGGCGCCGCTCCCTCAGGCGCGGGAAGATGGCGAAGACCTCGTCCATGCGCTGCGCCTGGTCGCGCAGGCCCCGGCGCCAGCGCGAGAAGCCGCCCAGCAGCAGGTTGTCCTCCACCGACATCTCGCCGAACAGCTCGCGCTTTTCGGGCACCAGGGCCACGCCGTTGGCCACCATGACCTCGACGCCGGGGCGTGCGATGCGCTTGCCGTCCAGATGGATCTCGCCGCGCGAGGGCAGCAGGCCCATGGCGGCCGACAACAGCGTGGTCTTGCCTGCGCCGTTGGGGCCGATGACGGTGACGATCTCGCCGCTGCGCACATCCAGATCCACCTGGTGCACCGCCTCCACGGGACCGTAGGACACGCTCAGGCCCTTGAGCTGCAAAAGGGTGTCGCTCATGCCGTCTCTCCGGTTGCCTCGTCGTCGTCGCCGCCGCCCAGGTAGGCATCCAGCACGCGCTGGTTGACCTGGATCTGGGCCGGCGTGCCTTCGGCGATCACGGTGCCGAACTCCAGCACCGTGATGCGGTCCGCAAGATTCATGACGAACTCCATGTCGTGCTCCACGACGAGAATGCCCAGCCCCTCGGCGCGCAGCTGGCGCAGCAGGTCGGCCAGGGCCTGTTTTTCCAGGTGGCGCAGGCCGGCTGCCGGCTCGTCCAGCAGCAGGGCCGCGGGCTGTCCGGCCAGGGCGCGTGCGATCTCCACGATGCGCTGCTGGCCCAGGGCCAGCGAGGCGGCCGGCACGTCGGCGAAGGCGCCCAGGCCGCAGCGCTCGATCTGGCGGCGCGCCTCGGCCAGCACCGAGGCCTCCTCGGCCCGGTCCAGGCGCAGCATGGAGGCCAGCCAGCCCCGGTGCGCGCGCCGGTGCGCGCCCACGGCCACGTTCTCCAGCACGCTGCGCTGGCCCAGCAGGCGCACATGCTGGAAGGTGCGGCCCAGGCCCAGGGCGGCAAAGCGGCGCGAGGGCGCATCGTTCATGGCCTGGTCCATGAAGCGCACCTGGCCCTCGGTGGGCGAGTCCACGCCCGAGATCATGTTGAAGAAGGTGCTCTTGCCCGCGCCGTTGGGGCCGATCAGCGCATGCACCTCGCCGGCCTTGAGCGTCATGGCCACATCGTTGTTGGCCACCAGGCCGCCGAAGCGCTTGGTCACATGCTCGGCCGCCAGCAGCACCTGGCCCGCCGCGGGCAGCGCGCGCTGCGCCAGCGGCGCAGCGTCCGCCAGCTTCAGATCAGACACGGGCCGGCGCACCCAGCGCGCCGTGAGCGCCTGCAGCGTGGGCCACAGGCCTTCTGCAAAGCGCTGCAGCACCAGCACCATCAGCAGGCCGAAGACGATGACCTCGAAGTTGCCGCTGGTGCCCAGCAGGGCCGGCAATATGTCCTGCAGCTTTTGCTTGATCAGCGTGATCAGCGTGGCGCCCAGCACCGCGCCCCACAGGTGGCCGGCGCCGCCGACCACGGCCATGAACAGGTACTCGATGCCCACGTTCAGGTTGAAGGGCGCCGGGCTCACGAAGCGCTGCATGTGGGCGTAGAGCCAGCCCGAGAGCGTGGCCAGCAGGGCCGCCAACACGAAGAGCTTGACGCGGTAGTGCGCCGTGTCGATGCCCATGGACTCGGCCATGACGCGGCCGCCGCGCAGCGCGCGGATGGCCCGACCCTCGCGCGAGTCCAGCAGGTTGTGCAGCAGCCACAGCGCCACCAGCAGCACGGCCCAGATCACCACGCCCATGGCGCGCGGCGAGGCCAGCGAGACGCCACCGATCACCAGCGGCGCAATGCCCGTGATGCCGGTCTGCCCGCCCAGGAACTCCATGTTGCCGAACAGGTAGTACAGGCTCAGCCCCCAGGCGATGGTGCACAGCGGCAGGTAGTGGCCCTGCAGCTTGACCGTGACCGCGCCCAGCAGCCAGGCCACGACGAAGGTGATGAGCAGGCCCAGCGCCAGGCCCACCCAGGGCAGGCCCGCCGCGCCCACCAGCCCGCCCAGCGCGGCCACCGAGGCCGGTGCCGTGCACACCCAGGCCGTGGCATAGGCGCCGATGCCCACGAAGGCCGCCTGGCCGAACGAGGTCATGCCGCCCACGCCGGTCAGCATCACCAGGCCTGCGGCCACCATGGCGAACAGGCCGATGTAGCTGAGGATGACGACGGTGAAATCGGGCAGGAAGCCCCAGGACGCGGCCAGCAGCGCAATGGCCGCCACCGTGAGCACGCGCGTGCTGATGCCACCCGAAGCGGCCTTGGCAGGCGCCGTGGCCTGCGAGGAAACGGGGGCGCTCATTCTTCTTCCTCCACATGGTGGCTATTGCGCGATCGCCACCACAGCACCGGGATGATCAGCGTGAACACCAGCACCTCCTTGTAGGCACTGGCCCAGAACGACGAGAAGGCCTCCAGCAGCCCGACCAGCAGCGCGCCGGCCAGGGCCAGCGGGTAGCTGGCCAGCCCGCCCACGATGGCGGCCACGAAGCCCTTGAGGCCGATCAGAAAGCCGGTGTCGTAGTACACCGTGGTCAGCGGCGCGATCAGCAGGCCCGAGATGGCGCCGATCAGCGCGGCCAGCGCAAAGCTCACGTCGCCGGCCATGGCCGTGGGAATGCCCATGAGGCGTGCGCCCACGCGGTTGATGGCCGTGGCGCGCAGCGCCTTGCCGATCATGGAGCGCTCGAAGAACACGAACAGCAGGGCCACCAGCACCAGGGTCACGCCCACCACCACCAGGGACTGGCCCGAGATCGTGATGTCGCCCAGGCGCAGCTGCGCCTCGGAAAACGCGGGGGTGCGCGAGCCTTCGGCACCGAAGAACAGCAGCCCCAGGCCGACCAGCACGCCGTGCATGGCCACCGAGACGATGAGCAGCATCAGCACCGAGGCATGGGCCAGCGGCCGGTAGGCCAGGCGGTACAGCAGCGGCCCCATGGGCGTGATCAGCACCAGGGTGGCCAGCGCCTGCAGCATCAGCGAGGACGGGCGCAGCCCCCAGGCCAGGGCCACGGCAATGGCCGGCAGCGCCAGGCACCACAGGAAGGTGGCGGGCCAGCTCACCTGGCTGCCCGCGCGCCAGCGCAGCAGGTCCACCACCAGCACGGCGGCGGCCAGGGCCAGCAGCAGCCACAGCGTGGTGGGCACGCGTCCGGCCTGCATCATGGCCAGGGTGAGCGCGCCGAAGGCGACGAACTCCCCCTGCGGGATGAAGATGATGCGGGTGACCGAGAACACCAGCACCAGGGCCAGCGCCATCAGGCCGTAGACGGCGCCGTTGACGATGCCGTCCTGCCCCAGCAGCAGGGCGATTTGCAGATCCATGATCGACTTTCGAGCAGACGCGGCCAAGCGCCACAGCGGCCGCCACCAGGCGCGGCAGCCGCTGCGGCCTCAGGCCTGCAGGTTCAGGGCTGGTACTTCCAGGTACCGTTCTCGATCTTGACCATGACGGCCGCGCGCTGGTCCAGGCCCAGGTGGTCGGTGGGCGTCATGTTGAAGATGCCGTGGGCGCCGGCCACGTCCTTGGTCTGCTCCAGCGCATCGCGCAGGGCGGCGCGGAACTCGGCCGTGCCGGGCTGGGCCTTCTTGAGCGCGGCGGGAATCGCCGCTTCGAGCACGCGGCCCGCATCCCAGGAATGCGCGCCAAAGGTCGAAGCCGTGCCCTTGCCGTTGGCGACCTCGTAGGCCTCCACATAGGAGACGGCGGACTTCTTGACCGGATTGCTGTCGGGCAGCTGGTGGGCCACCAGCACGGGGCCGGCGGGCAGCAGCGTGCCTTCCACATCCTTGCCGCCCACGCGCAGGAAGTCGGCATTGGCCACGCCGTGGGTCTGGTAGATCTTGCCCTGGTAGCCGCGCTCCTTGAGCGACTTCTGCGGCAGCGCGGCCGGCGTGCCCGAGCCGGCGATCAGCACCGCATCGGGCTTGGCGGACATGAGCTTGAGCGTCTGGCCCGTGACCGAGGTATCGCTGCGCGAATAGGCCTCGGTGGCGGTGAGCTTGAGGCCCTTGGCCTCGGCCACCTTGCGGAATTCCTGCAGCCAGCTTTCACCGTAGGCGTCGTTGAAGCCGATGTAGCCCACGGTCTTGATGCCGGCCTTGGCCATGTGCTCGCCGATGGCGGCGGCCATCATGGCGTCGTGCTGGGGCGTCTTGAAGACCCAGAACTTCTTGGCATCCACGGGCTCGACGATCTTGGCCGAGGCCGCCAGCGTGATCATGGGCGTCTTGGCCTCGGAGACCACGTCCACCATGGCCAGCGAGTTGGGCGTGATGCTGGAGCCCAGGATCACGTCGACCTTGCTCTCGCTGATCAGCTTGCGCGTGTTGGCCACGGCCGCCGTGGTGTCGGAGGCGTCGTCCAGGATGATGTAGTTGACCTTCTGGCCCGCCACCGTGCGCGGCATCAGCGCCACCGTGTTCTTCTCGGGAATGCCCAGGGAGGCCGCCGGTCCGGTCGCCGAGACCACCACGCCCACATTGATGTCGGCCAGGGCCGAGCCCCAGACCGTGGCCAGGGTCGCGGCCAGCAGGCCCAGTTTCGTCAAACGCTTCATGTCTGTCTCCTTGTGTTGGATGGGGCGTGGCACCTTCAGGCGCCACAATTTACCGTGGTAACTATTTTTTTGCCAGCGGTTTGATGCACGGGTTTGCCTGGGGTCTGCACGGCAGGCAAGCCTCCGAGGAACAGGTCGGCCACCACGGGGGCCATGGCCTCGTGGTCCAGCGTTCCGTCGGGCCGCAGCCAGGTGAACATCCAGTTCATCATCCCGAACAGCAGCATGGCCAGCGCCTTGGACAGGCCCGCGCCGTCGGCGTCCGGCCGCAGCTGGGCCACCGCCTGGGCAAAGGCCTCGACCACGGCGCGCTCCTTGCCCACCACGCGCTGGCGGTCCTCGTCCTGCAGGAAGCGCACGTCCTCGGTCAGCACGCGGTGGGCATGGCGGGCATGGGCGTACTCCTGCACGAAGCGTTCGATCAGCATGCGCAGCCGCGGCTCGGGCGGCAGGCCCATGGCCTGCACCTCGTCCACCAGGGCCTGCAGCCGCGTCATGTGGCCATCGGTGATGTCCACCAGCAGCGCGTACTTGTCGCGGAAGTAGTGGTAGATGGTGGGCTTGGACAGGCCGCAGGCCTGGGCCACCTCGTTCATCGAAGTGCCGGGGTAGCCGCTGCGCGCGAACAGCGCGGCGGCATGGCCCAGGATCAGTTCGCGCTGGTCGTCGTATCCGGAAGATCGGCCTCGGGCCATGGGACTCCTGTGCGCGCTCAGCGGCTGCGGTGGTCGATCACGCGGCGGGCCTTGCCCACCAGGGTGCGCTCTATGGAATCGGGCCGCAGCACCTCGACCTCGGCGCTCACGCCGACCAGGGTCTTGATGCGCTGCTGCACCCACAGGGCCAGCGCCTCGGTGTCGCCCTGCGTGCCCGGCTGCATCTCGCAGCGCACGGCCAGCCGGTCCAGGTTGCCGTCGCGCGTGACCACCAGCTGGTACTGGCCCGACAGCTGGGCGTTCTGCAGCACGATCTCCTCGATCTGCGTCGGAAACAGGTTCACGCCGCGGATGATGAGCATGTCGTCGCTGCGCCCCACGATCTTGCCCATGCGCCGGAAGCTGCGCGAAGTCGGCGCCAGCAGTCGCGTCAGGTCTCGCGTGCGGTAGCGAATGATGGGCATGGCTTCCTTGGACAGCGACGTGAAGACCAGCTCGCCCTCGCTGCCGTCGGGCAGCACCTCGCCCGTGTCCGGGTCGATGATCTCGGGGTAGAAATGGTCTTCCCAGATCACCGGCCCGTCCTTGCTCTCCACGCATTCGCTGGCCACGCCCGGGCCCATGACTTCGGACAGGCCGTAGATGTCCACGGCATCCAGCCCCGCCTTGCCCTCGATCTCGCGGCGCATGGCCTCGGTCCAGGGCTCGGCGCCGAAGATGCCGATCTTGAGCGAACTCTCGCGCGGGTCCATCCCCTGGCGCTGCATCTCCTCCACGATCACCTGCATGTAGCTGGGCGTGACCATGATGATGTCGGGCCGGAAATCCTGGATCAGCTGCACCTGCTTTTCGGTCTGCCCGCCCGACATGGGCACCACGGTGCAGCCCGCGCGCTCGGCACCGTAGTGCGCGCCCAGGCCGCCCGTGAACAGGCCGTAGCCGTAGGCCACATGCACCATGTCGCCGGGCCGCCCACCCGCCGCGCGGATGGAGCGCGCCACCAGGTTGGCCCAGTTGTCGATGTCATTCAACGTGTAGCCCACGACCGTGGGCTTGCCCGTGGTGCCCGAGGAGGCATGCACGCGCGCCACCTTCTGGCGCGGCACGGCGAACATGCCGAACGGGTAGTTCTCGCGCAGGTCCTTCTTGGTGGTGAAGGGAAAGCGGGCCAGGTCGGACAGCGTGCGCAGGTCGGACGGGTGCACGCCCTTTTCATCGAAGGCGCGGCGGTAGTGCGGCACATGGTCGTAGGCATGCTGCAGCGACCAGCGCAGGCGCAGCAGCTGCAGCGAGGCGATCTCGTCGCGGCTGGCGGTTTCGATGGGATCGAGTTCGCCGGGGGCGGGGCGCTGGACAGGCATGGCTGGGTCTTTTCAGACGGGCTGGTTCAGGCCGGGCACGGTGGGCCGGCCCTTGAAGCTGTGCGAGCGGCCACGGAACAGCGCGATCACTTCCTGGCGCTGGTTGGTGACCTGCACGTCATAGACGCCGGTGCGGCCTGCACGCGAGACTTCGCGGGCCTGCGCGGTGAGCACGTCGCCGGGCCGCCCGGGCGCGACGAAGTCCACGCTCAGGCCCGAGGCCACCGTCATCTCGTTGCGCGCATTGCAGGCATAGGCAAAGGCCGTGTCGGCCAGCGCCGTGATGAAGCCGCCGTGGCAGATGTCGAAGCCATTGAGCATGTCGTCGCGCACGGCCATCTCCATGCGCGCCGTGCCGGGCGCGATCTCGGTGATGCGCAGGCCCAGTCCTTGCGCGGCGCGGTCGCGCGCCAGCATGCCGTCGCGCACCTGCTCGGCCAGTCGCTGGGCGGCCTCGCCCGGGGTGTGGTTGTCTTGCATGGCGCCGCTCCTCAGCGGTCCGAGAACACGGCAGCCCGCTTGCCCAGAAAGGCGGCCACGCCCTCCTGGTAGTCGTGGGCTGCGCCCAGCTGGCCCTGCTGGCGCGCCTCGCGCGTGAGCGCATGCTCGTAGTCCAGCAGTTGGGCCGAGTCCATGGCCTCCCGCGTGCGCGCCAGGGCCCGCACCGGCATGGCGGCCAGGCGCTGCGCCAGGGCCTGGGCCTCGCTGCGCAAATCGGCATCTTCCACGCAGCGCCAGATCAGGCCGATGCGTTCGGCCTCGGCCGCAGGCAGCTTGTCGCCCAGCAGCGCAAGGCCCAGGGCGCGCGCACGGCCCACCAGGCGCGGCAGCAGCCAGGTGCCGCCGCAGTCGGGCACCAGGCCGATCTTGGCAAAGGCCTGGATGAAGCTGGCCGAGCGTGCGGCCAGCACCAGGTCGCAGGCCAGCGCGATATTGGCGCCCGCGCCGGCAGCCACGCCGTTGACGGCGGCCACCACGGGCACGGGCATGGACTTGAGACGCAGGCACAGCGGCTGGTAGCGGCGCTCGATCAGGTCGCCCAGGTTCTGGTCGGGCGCGGCCTCGGGGTCGGAGAGATCCTGGCCCGCGCAAAAGCCGCGCCCCGCGCCCGTGAGCACCACGCAGCGCACCGAGGCATCGCCGGCAGCCTGTTCCAGGGCCGAAAGCAGCTGCTCGTGCAGCTGCGCGTTGAAGCTGTTGAGCGCGTCGGGGCGGTTCAGCACCAGGGTGCGGACGGCGTCTTGCTGCTCAACCAGAACCAGCGATGGGGGCATGGAAGTCTCCGTGGCCTGTCTGCCGTCTTTATGCGGCAGATCAAACATAATTTACCGAATGGTCGGTAAATGTTAGTCGCCAGACCCTTTCCACCACAAGCGCCCAGGCACCGAGGAAACCCTAGGCCCCATGAAAAAAGGCCCTCACGGGCCGATTTGTCGAAGGTTCAGGGCTTGAAACCCGAGCGCTGCACCACCGGCGTCCACTGGGCGCGGTAGGCCTTGAGCATCTCGGCCGTCTGCGCGCTGCTGCTGGAGACCGGGGTCAGCCGGCTGGCCTCGAATTTCTGGCGCGTGTCGGGCTCCTTCATGATCTCCTGCACCATGCGCGACAGGCGCTCGGCAATGTCGGGCGCCATGCTCTGGGGCGCGAACAAGGTGTTCCAGCCCATGCCCGACAGGTTCAGGCCCGATTCCTTGAGCGTGGGGATGTCCGGCGCCATCGTGCTGCGGCGCTCGCCCGACACGGCCAGCACGCGGATCTTGCCGGCCTCGTGCTGGGGCAGCAGCACGTCGAAGGTGTCGATGGCCAGCGGCACCTGGCCGCCCACCAGGTCGGTCAGCAGCGGGGCCGAGCCCTTGTAGCCCACGGTTTCGGTCCGGACCTTGGCGGCCTCGCCCAGCATCAGCGAGAAGAAGTGCGGCAGGCTGCCCGTGGCCGGCACGCCCACGTTGGCCTGCTGCGGATTGGCACGCAGCCAGGCCAGCAGGTGCGACAGCTGCCTGACGGGCACGGCACTGGCCACGGCCACGCCGAATTCGTAGCGATTGACCTCGCTGACCGGGCGGAAGTCCTTGTCGGGGTCGTAGCCCGAGTCAGGGAACACCAGGGGCGCCACCAGCATCACGGCCGGGTTGGCCAGCAGCAGCGCGGGCTGGGAGGCCGGCGCGTTCTTCACATACTGTGCCGACAGGCGGCCTCCCGCGCCGGGCTTGTTCTCCACCACCACGGGCGAGCCCACGCGCGCCTGCAGCTTGTCGGCCACGATGCGCGCCACGCGGTCGGTGGCGCCACCGGGCGGGTAGCCGACGACGATGCGCAGCGGCGCCTTGCCCGGAAACAGCGGCTCGGCCGCCGTGGCACTTCCAGCCAGCCCGCTGGCAGCCCAAACGGCCGAGGCCGGTGCCAGGGCCAGGATCTGGGTCAGGGTTCTTCGCTGCATCGCAAACTCTCTCCTTGCATGGACGGATTCCCGTGCGGAACGCACGCCGCACAATGTAGCGGCCTCAAAAAGCCCGTTGCCGCCGATATTGACCAGGGTTAACCCGGGGCAAGACGCCCTGCGCTGCTCGGGCATCGCGGCAACCTGGCGAAGCCGACTCGGCGACAATCGCCCACCATGAGCTTCGCCCCCCTGACCAACGACACCTTCCTGCGCGCCTGCCGGCGCCAGGCCACCGACTACACGCCGCTGTGGCTGATGCGCCAGGCGGGCCGCTATCTCCCCGAATACAAGGCCACGCGCGCCCGGGCCGGCAGCTTCATGGGCCTGGCCACCAACGTGGACTACGCCACCGAGGTCACGCTGCAGCCTCTGGAGCGCTTCCCGCTGGACGCGGCCATCCTGTTCTCCGACATCCTGACCGTGCCCGACGCCATGGGCCTGGGCCTGTCCTTTGCCGAAGGCGAAGGCCCGCGCTTTGCCAAGGTGGTGCGCGACGAGGCCGCCGTGGCCGAGCTGGCCGTGCCCGACATGGACAAGCTGCGCTATGTGTTCGACGCCGTGACCAGCATCCGCCGCGCGCTCGATGGCCGCGTGCCGCTGATCGGTTTCTCGGGCAGTCCCTGGACCCTGGCCTGCTACATGGTCGAGGGCAAGGGCAGCGACGACTACCGCCTGGTCAAGAGCCTGATGTATGCGCGCCCCGACCTGATGCACCGCATCCTGGCCATCAACGCCGACAGCGTGGCCGCCTACCTCAACGCCCAGATCGATGCGGGCGCCCAGGCCGTGATGGTGTTCGACAGCTGGGGCGGCGTGCTGGCCGATGGCGCCTTCCAGGAATTCAGCCTGGCCTATACGAAGCGCGTGCTGGCCGGACTCAAGCGCACGGGCGTCGATGGGCAGGACGTGCCGCGCATCGTCTTCACCAAGGGCGGCGGCATCTGGCTGCCCGACATGAAGGACCTGGACTGCGAGGTGCTGGGCCTGGACTGGACGGCCAACCTGGCCCGCGCCCGCGCCATCGTCGGCGGCGAGGTGGGCGGACCCGGCAAGGCGCTGCAGGGCAACATCGACCCCAATGTGCTGTTCGCGCCGCCCGAGCGCGTGGCCGAGCAGGCGCGCGCCGTGCTCGACAGCTTCGGCGCCCCGCACACCGACAGGACCACCACGGGCCCCACGCACATCTTCAACCTGGGCCACGGCATCAGCCAGTTCACGCCGCCCGAGCATGTGGCCGCCCTGGTCGAGACCGTCCACGGCCATTCGCGCGCCATGCGCCAGCGCTGAGCGCCCGCCCTGCTCCTCATCACACGCAGGACCGGATGCCAGCGCAGCGCCGGCCCCCTGCCGTGACAGCCACCGGCCCGGCTGGGCCGCGCTGTCCACAGTCCGCGCGCCCGGCCGGCGCTTGCTGCACAAGATGGCCACAGACCATCTTATGCACAGAAAAATCTGAGCGAGGTCTTAGGACTCACAGTTGTCACCCGCGCCTGCACGCGGGCGACATATCGATATAAGCCGTTGTTTTTGAAGATTTTTTTTGATAGCACCGTTTTCAGAATGCACCACTCGGAAAGGTCAGACAAATGGGGGGATGGCCATAGATCCGAATAATCCCCACAAAGTTATCCACAGAAATTGACGATATACCCAGAAACCCGTAGCCACCGCCCGGGATGTCTGGTGTAGAACGCCGCTTCCCACGCCTCGGACGCTGCCCAAGGCTTATGCTTGGCGGCTTTGTTGCCGCTGTTCGTGCCCTGCGGCGCCAGCGTTTTCAGGCCCCGCTTTCTTCCCATGCCCCTTCCCGCCCATACCGTCCATGTCGCCGTCCAGACGCCGGCGCACAGCGCCGTGGGTGATCTGCTGAGCTACACCTGCGAGCAGCCGCTGGAGCCGGGCACCCTGGTGCGCGTGCCGCTGGGACGCCGGGAACTGCTGGGCGTGGTCTGGGACGCGCCGGCCCAGCCGCCCCCCATGCCCGAAGGCGTGGAGCTGCGCGCCATCTGCGCCGTGCTGGAGGGCATCGCGCCGCTGCCGGCGGCCTGGCGGCGGCTGGTGGCCTTCGCCGCCTACTACTACCAGCGCAGCGTGGGCGAGATCGCCGTGACGGCCCTGCCGCCGCAGCTGCGCGACATGACGGCCGAGCAACTGGCGCGCCGGCTCAGGCCGACCAAGGCCGCGGCGAAGAGAGCGGCCAAGGCTGCAAAGGCGGAACAGGCGCAACCGGCGCCTGGCGCTGCGCCTGCATCAGCGCTCGCACCGGCCCCGGCCGCCGCAGACATTCCCCCCATCGTCCTCAGCGCCGAGCAGGCCGACGTCTTCACGCAGATCGCCGCCCACCCCGGCCCCTTCCTGCTCTACGGCAGCACGGGCAGCGGCAAGACCGAGGTCTACCTGAGGACCACCCAGGCCGCGCTGGATGCCGACCCCGGCGCCCAGGTGCTGGTGATGGTGCCCGAGATCAATCTCACGCCCCAGCTGGAGCAGCGCTTCCTGGCGCGCTTTGCGCCGCAGTACGGCGCGGCCTGCGTGGTCAGCATGCACAGCGGCATGACCAACCCGCAGCGGCTCAAGAGCTGGCTGGCGGCACACACGGGCACGGCGCGCATCGTGCTGGGCACGCGCATGTCGGTGTTCGCCAGCCTGCCGGGGCTGTCGCTGATCGTGGTGGACGAGGAGCACGACGCCAGCTACAAGCAGCAGGAAGGCGCGCGCTACTCGGCGCGCGACCTGGCCATCTGGCGCGGGCGCGATACCGGCGCCAAGGTCATCCTGGGCAGCGCCACGCCCTCGCTGGAGAGCTGGCACGCCAGCCGCCCGCCCAGTGCCGACGAGCCGCAGGGCGGCCGCTACCTGCGCCTGCACATGCCCAGCCGCATCGGCGCGGCCGCCCTGCCGCGCGTGCGCCTGGTGGACATGGGCCAGCAGCCGCGCAAGGCCGTGTTCTCGCCGCCGCTGATCGATGCCATCACCGAGCGTGTGCAGCGCGGCGAGCAAAGCCTGGTGCTGCTCAACCGCCGCGGCTTCGCGCCCGTGCTGTTCTGCGCCGACTGCGGCTGGAAAAGCGACTGCCCGCACTGCAGTGCCCACCAGGTCTTCCACAAGGCCGACCGCACGCTGCGCTGCCACCACTGCGGCTACACCCAGCGCGTGCCCATGGCCTGCCCCGGCTGCGGCAATCCCGACATCCTGCCGCTGGGCAAGGGCACGGAGCAGCTGGAGGAAGAACTGGCCCGCCTGCTGCGCAACGTGCAGCGCCCCGACCGCGAGCCCGCCCGCGTGGCGCGCATAGACGCCGACACCACGCGCGCCAAGGGCGCGCTGGAGGAGCAGCTGGCCCAGGTGCATGCCGGCGACATCGACGTGCTGGTCGGCACCCAGATGGTGGCCAAGGGCCATGACTTCCGGCGCATCACCCTGGTGGCCGCCGTGCAGCCCGACAGCGCGCTGTTTTCCAGCGACTACCGCGCGCCCGAACGCCTGTTCAGCCTGCTGATGCAGGCGGCCGGCCGCGCAGGGCGCGACGCGCACTACGTGGCCGCCCAGGGCAGCCATCCGGAGATGTGGATACAGACGCACGACCCGTCCCATCCCGTCTACACCGCGCTGCGCTCGCACGACTACCCAGCCTTTGCGGCGCGCCAGCTGCGCGAGCGGCGCGATGCGGGCATGCCGCCGTTTGCCTTCCAGGCCATCGTGCGGGCCGATGCGCGCAGCCAGGAGGCCGCCCAGGCATTTCTGGCCGCCGCCGCCCAAGCCGCGCGCCAGGCCGGCCTGCCCCATGTGGACGATGTGTTTCTCTACCCGCCCATTCCCATGTCCGTCCAGCGCGTGGCCAATGTGGAGCGGGCGCAGATGCTGATCGAGTCGGCCCAGCGGCCCGCCCTGCTGCGCTTTCTCTGGGCCTGGCAGGCGCATCTGCACTGGATCAGGGCACAGCCCGAGCACCGCGCCCTGGTGCGCTGGCTGGTGGACGTGGACCCGCTGGCCATCTGAACGTGGCACAGCCTCTGGAACGGCCCCAAAAAACCTCAAGCCTTTCAGGCCTTTGGTGCAATCCCACAAAGCGTTCACCGCTCCTTTTTCGGAAGCGCATTTAGCGCATCCGCCGCACGGCTCCCATCGGGATTTGCGCTGATGCAGGCGGGGCATGTTTATTGCATCGTGCCGCATTCAGCCCACAAGGCTGGATCATTCAATGCCTTTCCAGGAGCGATACATGCCGTTCACCCCCTTCCGTATGACCTTGATGGCCGTCGCGCTTGCGCTGGCAGGCTGCGCGTCCCAGCCCGGCGCCAGCCAGGCCCCCGCAGCCGCAGCGCCCGCCACGGCGACCGCCCCTGCACCCGCTCCCGCCGCACAGGCCGGCAAGCCCAACGTGGTCGTCCTGGCCACGGGCGGCACCATTGCCGGCGCGGGCGCCAGCGCCGTCAACAGCGCCACCTACACGGCCGCCAAGGTCCCCGTGGACAAGCTGCTGGCCGGCCTGCCCGAGCTGAGCAACATCGCCAACGTCTCTGGCGAGCAGGTCTTCCAGATCGCCTCCGAAAGCTTCACCAACAAGGAACTGCTGACGCTGGCACGCCGCGTCAACGAGCTGGCCAAGCAGCCCGGCGTGGACGGCATCGTCGTCACCCACGGCACGGACACGCTGGAGGAGACCGGCTACTTCCTGAACCTGGTGGTGCCCACCGACAAGCCCATCGTCATGGTCGGCTCCATGCGCCCCGGCACGGCCATCTCGGCCGACGGCGCGCTGAACCTGCTGGGCGCCGTGGCCACGGCCGCCTCCAAGGACTCGGCGGGCAAGGGCGTGCTGGTCAGCATGAACGACAACATCGACTCCGCGCGCGATGTGGCCAAGCTCACCAACATCAAGACCAATGCCTTCTCCAGCCAGTGGGGCCCGCTGGGCATGGTGGTCGAGGGCAAGACCTACTGGTTCCGCGCCCCCGTCAAGCGCCACACCAGGGGCAGCGAGTTCAACATCGAGCAGATCACCGACCTGCCCGCCGTGGACATCGTCTACGGCTACGGCAACGTGCCCGCCACGGCCATCGACGCGCTGGGCAAGGCCGGCGTCAAGGCCATCGTGCACGCCGGCACGGGCAACGGCTCGGTGGCCGACCGCATCGTGCCCAAGCTCAATGAACTGCGCCAAAAGGGCGTGATCGTGGTGCGCAGCTCGCGCGTGCCGGCCGGCTTCGTGCTGCGCAACGCCGAGCAGCCCGACGACAAGTACGACTGGGTCGTCGCCCATGACCTGAACCCGCAGAAGGCCCGCCTGCTGGCCGCCGTGGCCCTGACCAAGACGCAGGACACGAAGCAGCTGCAGCGCATCTTCTGGGAATATTGATAGGCACCCCCTGAGGCGCTGGCGCGCCTTCCCCCCGTGGCACGGCGCCTCTCTACCCGCTTCGCGGGGGAGGGGGACGACAGCCTCGCTGCGGGGCGGCCCTTGCTTGCTGTCCCTTGCTTTGGGCCTCGTCGGTTTTTTGCGCTGCGCCCACATGGCCCGGTCCATTTTTGGCCGGGCCTTTTCTATTGCTGCTTCTTAGTTCGTTGTGAACAGCGGGGTGAGGGGGCCTTGGGCGATGTGGCAGTGCGCTTGTTCGAGGGCCTGGGCGAAGGCGTCGGAGCGCAGGTAGGCGTATTCGACGGCGCGCTGGGCGCCTATGGCGTCGCCCTGGACGGGGGCGGTGGCGGGGTGGCACATCATGAGGCTGCCGGGCTGCAGCTGGGCCAGCCATTGGGCCATGTGGCGGCCATAGCCTTCGGGCGTGGGCTGGTCGAAGGCGTAGACGCCGCCGAAGCCGTGGTTGAGCGGCACGCCCTGGCGGCGCAGGCGGCGGGTGGTGGTCCAGCCGCCGAGCAGGGCGATGATGGCGGCCTTGGGGTCGCGCCAGAGCTGGCCGGCCGGGGTGGTGGAGCGGACCCAGGGCAGGTCGTCGGCGTTGTCGCCATAGCGCTGGCGCAATTCCTGCACCAGCGCGGCGCGCACGCCGGGAAGCTGGTGCACGTGCTGGTGGCCGTCGATGAAGTCGGGGGCCATGCCCAGCGCGTCCTCGAAGGCGTCGAGCTGGCGGCGCCAGGCGTCGCGCATGGCGGCGCCGCCGAGTGCGCCGGCATAGGCGCGCGCGATCACGGCACCGATGCCGGCGGCGGGCTGCAGGCCATGGCCCTCGGTCAGGTTGAAGTGCAGGCCCAGCGACAGGCGCGGGCGCAGCGCGGGCAGGCGCCTGGCCGCCTGCCTCCAGTGCGGCGAGGTGGTCATGCAGCTGGTGGCCGACAGCCGGCCCTGCAGCGTGAGCTGCTCCACGGCCTCGTCGACCAGGGGGTGCAGCGCATAGTCGTCGGCGCACAGGACGACGGTTCTGGCCGGGGACTTCTCCCCGTTTATGGCAGGCATGGTGTTCATGGGGATTCCTTGCGTCCGGGGGCCGCAAAGGCCCAGAACTTGGCCAGGACGAAGGTGCCCACCGCCACCAGCACCAGCACCAGGGCCAGGCTCCAGAAATAGTGCCAGTGCAGCCAGTGCAGGGCCGCCCAGTACAGCAGCTCGTTGGCCACGAAGGAGACGCAGGCCACGGCGAAGTATTTGGCCACCACGGCCCGGCCACGTGCCTGGGTCTGCACGAAGGTGAACAGCGCATGGCCGTTGTAGCTGACCACGAAGGCCACGAGAAAGGCCAGCACATTCGCATGCAGCGGCGCCATGCCCGCCAGCTGCACCAGCAGGGCGACCACGGCCAGGTGCGTGGCGGCCGCGCAGCCGCCCACCAGCACGAACTGCAGCGCCTGCGGCAGGCGGCGCAGCTGCGCGATCACATCGTGCATGGCTACTCCCGCGGCGCCAGCGGGCTGCGGTCCTCGTCGCGCGCCAGCAGATAGGTGGGGCGGCGCTTGACCTCGTCATAGATCCGGCCGATGTACTCGCCCAGGATGCCGATGGACATCAGCTGCACGCCCGAGAACAGCATGATGCTGGCCGCCAGCGTAGGCCAGCCGTCCAGCGGGTTGCCGAAGATCAGCGTCTCCATGGTGATCCACAGCCCGTAGAGCAGGGCCGCCAGCGAGATCATCCCGCCCACGATGCTCCACACGCGCAGCGGCAAGGTGGTGAACGAGGTCAGCCCCAGCAGGGCCAGCGAGCCCAGGCGCCGGAAATTGAAGCTGGACGCCCCGGCCGTGCGGTCGGCCGGCACGAACGGCAGTGCCGCCGCCTTGAAGCCCACCCAGGCGTACAGGCCCTTCATGAACCGGTGGCTCTCGGGCAGGGCCTTGAGCGCGTCGGCCACGCAGCGGTCCAGCCAGCGGAAGTCGCCGGCATTGGGCGGGATCTTCACCAGGTTGCCGGCATTCATGAGCCGGTAGAACAGGTTGGTGCCCACCCGCTTGGCGCCGCTTTCGGCGCCCCGGTCGGCGATCACGCCATAGACCATGTCGTAGCCGGACTGCCACAGCTCGCACATCTGGGGCAGCATCTGCAGCGGATGCTGGAAGTCGGCGTCGATCAGCACCACGGCATTGCCGCGCGCATGGTCTATGCCGGCCGACAGGGCCGCCTCCTTGCCGAAGTTGCGAGACAGCGCCAGGTAGCGCACGGGCAGCTCCTGCGCCATGCGCAGCGCGATCTCGTGCGTGGCGTCGCGGCTGCCATCGTTGACGACGATCAGCTCGTAGTCGGGCGTCAGCGTGCGCACCATCGCGTCCAGGGCGCGCAGGAACGCCTCCAGGTTGCCCTCTTCATTGTGGGCCGGCACCACGCAGCTCAGCCGCAGCGGCGCGCGCGGCAGCATTCCCTTGGGAGCGGCCGGAGCAATGTCAGCATGCAATTCGGTCATAGGCCAGCATTGTCAGCGGGCTGGCTGCCCGCGCGCGGCAACACATCAAAAACCGCATACGCATAAGGTGTGGGCACAGGAAAACGCCAGCCCGAGCGTTGCAGCGTGAGCACACGCGGCTCCTGCGGCAGGCCCAGCTTCGCCAGCCAGGCCTGCGCCTGCTGCTCGCAATCGCGCGATTTCGCGGTCGGCCCGGGCTCGCCGGCCACGGGGCCGCGCGGGCACAGCAGCAGGCCGGGCTGGCGGCGCCAGTCCGCCAGCGCCAGCACACGAGCATATTCGCTGTCGGGCAGGCCGGGGATGGTGCGCAGATGCGGCTGTGCATAGAAGGAGAGCATGGCGTTTTCCGCCCAGTCGCCGCCCACCCACTGCAGCGGCTGCTGCGGGTGGCGCTGGTTCCAGGACAGCACGATGGCCTGGGCCGCATCGGCCGCGGGCCGGTAGTAGTCGGAGCTGCTCTTGCGCGCATTGCCCCAACCCGCGGCCACGCCAATCACCAGCACCACGGCCAGGCTCGGCCACCAGGCGCGGCGCAGCGCGGCCAGGGCGGCCTGCGTCGCGGCAGGCGCCTCGGCGTCCAGGTTGCGCAGCCACAGCAGCACGAAGGCATAGCCGATGGGAATGGCCCAGGGCGTGGACAGCTCCACCACGCCGGTGGCGCCAAAGCCCAGCGTCGCCAGCCAGGGCATGAGGGCCAGCCAGAACAAGGTGTCGCCCCGCCCCTGCCAGGCCCAGCTGCGGCGCAGAAAGCGCGCGCTCCAGCGCAGCCAGCCACCGCCTTGCTGGCGGGCCTGCATGAAGCCATACACCAGGCACACGGCCAGCCAGGCCGGCAGCCAGTAGAAGATGGGCGCCAGCGCAAAGCGCAGCACATAGCTCCACACCACCTGCCCGCCGCCCTGGTCCATGGCATAGCCCAGCGTCACCCACTGGTGGTGGGCAATCCAGGCCACATGCGGCGCCAGCGCCAGGCCAAAGGCTGCCAGCGCCACATAGGGCCTGGGAGTGAGCAGCCACTGGCGACCTTCGCGAACCAGGAGGATGGGCAGCAGAAAACCGGCCAGGAACACGCCGCTGTAGTACTTGCTGAGCATGCAGGCGGCCGAGACCACGCCCAGGGCCACGCTGAAGGCCAGGCCCCGCACACCCTTTTCCTGCCAGCTGGCCAGCAGCAGGGCCGCCGCCCAGGGCCACAGGGACAGCAGCTGGCTGTTGGCGTTGAACTTGCCGGCCAGCGTCGTATACGGGAAGCACCACAGCAGCAGCAGCGCCCCCAGCGGCGCCAGGCGCGCCAGCCCCAGGCGCCGGCCCAGCACATAGACACCCCACAGGCCCACGCCCACATTGGCATAGGACAGCAGGCGGTAGAAGGCGTCGTTCTGCGGAAACACCATGAACCACAGGCCGACCACCCAGGCGAAGAACGGCGGGTGCTTGTGCGTGCCCAGCTGCAGCGGCTGGGACCAGGCATAGTTCTCCAGCATGTCGTGGTAGCCGTCCAGGTTGCCATTGGCCAGCCAGGACACCAGGGCCCAGAGCAGGCAGGCCAGCGTCACCATCCAGAGCAGGCCCGCGCCCGTGGGGGCGCCGGCCGGGGCAGAGGGGGAGGGTTTCATGCAATCCCGTCGAGGTGGTGAAAAAACATGGGCGCGATTGTAGAGAGCGCCAGCCTGCCGACAGGCCTGGACTGACCGGGCCTGCCCAGGCCTGCCGCTCGGACCGGCTCAGGTCATCAACGCCACGGCACCCGAGAAACTCAGGAAGGCCAGCACCGTGGACACCAGGATGATGCGGGCCACCCGCCCGCCATGCGCACCGAAGCGCTCGGTCAGCAGCGAGACATTGCTGGCGCTGGGCAGTGCGGCCAGCAGCACCAGGGCCACGAAGGCCTCCTCACCCAGCGGCAGGCCCAGCGCCATGGCTGCGCGGGCCACGGCCCAGACCAGCAGCGGATGGACCAGCAGCTTGGCCAGCGCGATGGGCACGTAGTCGCGCGCGGCCACGCGCTCATGGCTGTTCATCTGCGAGCGCGCCAGCACGGCGCCTATGGTGAACAGCGCCACGGGCGAGGCCGCGCCCGCCAGCATGGCCACGGTGCGGTCGATGGGGCCGGGCAGCGTCCAGCCCGCCGCCGACGCCACTGCGCCCAGCACGATGGACCAGGGCATGGGGTTGGAGGCCATGCCCGCCAGCGCGCGGCGCAATGCCACCGTCACACCGTGCCCGCCCGGCATTCCGAGGCGCGACAGCGCAATGCACAGCGAGGTGGTCACCACCATGTCGATGGCCATGGTGACGATGACCGGGCCCGCCGCACGCTCACCCAGCAGCGCCACCAGCATGGGCACGCCCATGAAGCCGGTATTGGGGAAGGCGGCCACCAGCGCGCCGAAGGCCGCATCGTTCCAGCCCACGCGCCGCAGCGTGAGCGCCACGGTGGCGCCCACCATCAGCAGCGCGCACAGCAGGTAGACCACGGAGACGCCCACATCCAGCAGTTGCGCGATCGGCGTCTGCGCGCCAAAGCGAAACAGCATGCAGGGCAGCGCGAAATACAGCACGAAGGCGTTGAGCCCCGGTATCGCCGCCTGCGGCAGCACGCCACGCCAGGTGGCTGCGAAGCCGCAGGCCACGAGAGCGAAGAAGGGGAAGGTGATCAGCAGGACGGACAGCACGCGGCGATTCTGGCAGCAAGCCGGCGCGTACGCTGCGCGCCCGTGGCGCACCGGTGACGGCGGGCGAAAAAAACCTGCCGGAATCCGTCTCCGGCAGGTCTGGCGGCAAGAGCGCGGGCGCTCTCAGAGTGCCAGGTCCTTTTCGATCTCCTGCACCTTGCGGCGGGCCAGCGCCAGGTTGGAGCGGCTCTTGTCCAGCACCAGGTAGAAGAACACGCCTTCATGGGCGGCCACGGGCCGGATGACGTGGTACTGGTGGGTCAGGGTGATCAGGATGTCGTCGATGGCATCGTCCAGCTTGAGCATGCGCATGGTCTTGAGCTTGGCGCGCACCACCTCCGTGTTGCCGGCGGCCGCCAGCTCCATGTCGAGGCCGGAGCCCGCGCTGCCCATCAGCATGCCGCTGGTGCTGTCCACCAGGGCTGCGCACAGGGCGCCATCGATGCCCAGCAGGCCGTTCAGAGAATCATGTATCGAAGCCATATGCCACCTCTTTCAAATAGCAAGGGCAGGCGATGCGATGGACTCATCGCGCCCGCTCCTCGGGGGAGAAAACTCTTGAATCGGATACGGGGGTCAGAGACGGGACAGATCGCCGGCCACTTCGCCCGCGGCCCACAGCGCACGTCCCAGCAGGGCGCTTTGATCGACCACCATGCACAGGATGGCCGGGTGGCTGCCGCCCACGGCCTGGAAAAGGACGGTACCCAGTTCGGTCTCGAAGGTCAGGCGGTGGCAGGACTTGTGGCCTATCTCGGCGGCCACGGCCTTTGCCATGGCCATCAGCGAGCCCGCCATGGCAGACAGGCGCTCCGTCGGCAGCTCGCTCTTGACCCGCAGGGCCGTGATCTCGAAACCATCGGGCGTGCACAGCAAGGCGATATGCACGCCCTCGAGAGGCGCCACCACGCGATTGAGTGCAACTTGGCCAGCTTCGATCACGGTGGAGGAAATCTGGGGATGCGCTGGTGTCTTCATGCCTGACTTTGCAAGGAAAGCAAGGAAACGAGCACCCCCAGCGCATCCAGCAACTGCTGCCGGTCACGGGGGTCCGCCTGGATGACAGGCACTATACCGCGACCTCGATCGGCCAAGGCGGTGCTGAACGCCTCCTGCTGTTGTTCGCTGGCGTCACGGCAACTGAGCAGAAGCACCTGGGGTTCGACCTCCAGGGTGGCGATCTCGGACAGGAGCTGCGCGGCATAGTCCGGCGCCGAGGCATCGCCCACATCCACCATCAGCAGCACGCCCACCGAAGCATTGAGCACCCAGCGGCGCACGAAGTCGAAGCGGTCCTGGCCCGGGCTGCCCACCAGTTGCAGCCGCATTCCCTCGCCCAGATCGATCTCGCCGAACTCCGCGCCCACGGTGGTGAACTCCTTGGAATGGGCGGCCCGGTCGAGATTGGGCACATCCGTTGCGGCCATCAGCGCTCCGCACAGGCTGCGCAGCGCCGTGGTCTTGCCGATGCCCATGGGGCCGATCAGGCTCACCCGCACCAGTCCCGCACCGGGCTGGTCGCTCATCCACATGCTCATGCCTGCCCTCCGCGGCGTATCCAGCCGGTCAGCCGCTGCACCCACTGGCGCGACAGGCCTGGCGCCACGGCAGTGGCAGCCCCGTGCGCCTGCGCGCGGTGGCCGCCCAGCGGCGTCGGATCGTCCGCACGGGCCGGCCTCAGGCTGCAATCGAGCGTGCCGCGCAGCCGGGGGTGGCGCAGGAGCTCGGCCACGGCGGCAGGCTCCATGCCGCTGTGCTCGCACAGTGTGGCCACATCCATCGGGCCACGGCACAGCATGGCCAGGGCCCGCAGGGATTCGGCACTGTTCCAGGGCGCGGGCAGCGCCACCCAGGCCTTGAGCCGGAATTGGTAGCGGCAGCCCTCAGCCTGCTGCCGAAGGTCATCCAGGGCGCGCACCAGGGTCTGCGAGGACGCCACCTGCTGGCGCACCGTCCAGTCCATGAGAAAGACGGCGGCCCGGTCCAGCATGTCGATCAGGTCGGAGAGCGTGAAATCCAGATCCAGATAGGTGGCCAGGCGCTGGGGCGTGCGTTCCAGGTGCTGCCCCTGGGGCACACCGCCCACATAGACCACGCAAGGCAGCCATCCGGCCGCCTCGGGCACGGGCAGGCTGCCGTCCACCACCAGCACCTGGGCGCTGACCAGGGGCACCTGCCGCCAGCCGCGCAGCGACTTGCGGGACGCCACGGCAAACAATGTCTCAAAACGCTGCTTGAGCAGCGGCGACCACAGCTCGGCAGCCAGGCCAATCTCATCGGTAGTGCGAGCCAACTTCAACGCCTCCCCGGATAGCAGCGGGAAATGAACAGATCGAGGTCGCCTGGAGCAAATATAGGCGAGCACTGATATTTTCGATAGTTTTCGCTCAACGATCACACCCATCAATGTGAATTTTTCTATCGGTGGCTGTACAGCCACAGACAGCTCCCCGCGGGTCGCGAGATTTGTCGCCGAATTCCAAGGGTGCTTACACCTGCCCGGACGGCCCCGATCCCCGAAGCGGTATGCTCCCGCTTCCCTCACTTTCACGCCTTTCCCCGCGCAACGCACCCATGTCCGCAGGACTCAATCTGGCCCAGCTCCAGGCCGTCCACTACACCGAAGGCCCCTGCCTGGTCCTGGCCGGCGCGGGCTCGGGCAAGACACGCGTGATCACGCACAAGATCGGACGCCTGATCGAGACGGGCATGGCGCCACGGCGCATCGCAGCCATCACCTTCACCAACAAGGCAGCGGCCGAAATGCGCGAGCGCGCGGCCGGCCTCATCGGCCGACAGGCCAAGGATGTGCTGGTCTGCACCTTCCACGCCCTGGGCGTGCGCATGGTGCGCGAGGACGGCCATGTGCTGGGCCTCAAGCCCCAGTTCAGCATCCTGGATGCCGACGACGTGACGGGCATCCTCAAGGACTGCTCGGGCGGCACCACCGACCTGGCCACGGCGCGCCAGTGGCAATGGACCATCAGCAACTGGAAGAACGCCGGCTGGGACAGCCGCAAGGCCCTGGCCATGGCCCAGGACGACAACGAACGCAGCACGGCGCTGATCATGCAGCGCTACGAAGAGCGCCTGACCGCCTACCAGAGCGTGGACTTCGACGACCTGATCGGCATGCCCATGCGCCTGCTCAAGAACCACGCCGAGGTGCGCGAGAAATGGCAGCGCCTGCTGGGCCATGTGCTGGTGGACGAATACCAGGACACCAACGCCACGCAGTACGAGCTGCTCAAGCTGCTGGTGGGCAGCCGGGCCCACTTCACGGCCGTGGGCGACGACGACCAGAGCATCTACGGCTGGCGCGGCGCCACGCTGGACAACCTCAAGAAGCTGCCGGTGGAGTTCCCGCAGCTCAAGGTGATCAAGCTGGAGCAGAACTACCGCTCCACCTCGGCCATCCTGCGTGCGGCCAACAACGTGATCCAGCCCAACCCCAAGCTCTATCCGAAGACGCTGTTCTCGGAGCTGGGCGAAGGCGAGCCCGTGCGCATCGTGGACTGCGACACCGAGGAGCACGAGGCCGAGCGCGCCGTGGCCCGCATCCAGAGCCTGCGCGCGGCCAGCAACCCGCCGCCGGACTGGAAGGATTTCGCCATCCTCTACCGCGCCAACCACCAGGCCAAGCCCTTCGAGAAGGCCTTGCGCAAGGCCAACATTCCCTACAAGGTCTCGGGCGGCACCAGCTTCTTCGACCGCGCCGAGATCAAGGACCTGTGCGCCTGGTTCCGGCTGTGGATCAACAACGACGACGACCCCGCCTTCCTGCGCGCCATCGGCACGCCCAGGCGCGGCATAGGCCACACCACGCTGGGCAAGCTGGGCGAGTTTTCCTCGCAGCACAAGCTCAGCATGTTCGGCGCCCTGTTCGCGCACATGCTGGAAGCGGCCCTGCCCAAGAAGGCGCATGACAGCCTGCTGGAGTTCGGCCGCTACATCAACGACCTCGAATACCGCGCCCGCCACACGCTGGGCGCCGAGCAGTCGCGCGGCTTCATGCTCGACTGGCTCAAGGAGATCGGCTACGAGCAGTACCTCTATGACAGCGAGGACAGCGAATCGGTGGCCGCCGCGCGCTGGAGCAACGTGCTGGAGTTCTGCGACTGGATGGCCCAGCGCGCCGGCGGCCAGATCGAGGATGCGGCGGGAACGACCACGCACACCGAGGTCAAGAGCCTGCTGGAGGTGGCGCGCAACATCGCCCTGCTGTCCACCATCAGCGAGCGCGAGAAGGAGCAGGACATGGTCATCCTGTCCACGCTGCACGCCTCCAAGGGCCTGGAGTGGCCGCATGTGATGCTGGTCGGCGTGACCGAGGGCATGCTGCCCTTCAAGCTCGACGACGACGATGGCCGCCAGCAAAAGGTCAGCGACGAGACCGCCCAGCGCCTGCAGGAAGAGCGCCGCCTCATGTACGTGGGCATCACGCGCGCCCGGCGATCGCTGGCCGTGAGCTGGACCAAGCGCCGCAAGAAGGGCCGCGAGATGGTCTCCACCCTGCCCAGCCGCTTCATCAAGGAAATGGGCCTGGACGCCGCCACCTCGCGCGAAGACCCGCGCGAGAAGCTGCGCCAGCTGCGCGCCGAGTTCGCGCTCAAGGCACAGCAGTCCACGCCCGCCGACTCCTGATTCCCCGAAAGACACCGCATGCGTTTTTACCGCCCCGTTCTCAGCCTGGCGCTGGTGGCCGTGACCGCCGCCTGCTCCAGCACCGCCTTGCAGCCCACTGCCCAGGCCACCCCACAGTCCACCGCCCAGGCCAAGGCCGCACCCAAGGCCGCCCGCACAACCTCCGCACAGTCCCCTCTCTCATGCCCCGAGGGCGAGGAAATGAAGGACAGCCAGCTGCAGGGCGAATGGACCGGCACGGTCGAAGGCCAGGCCCAGCCCGTGCGCCTGCAGCTGGGACCGCACCCCCAGTGGAAGGGCAACGTCAAGGGCACGATCGCGCGCGGCGCAGACACCCGGCCCATGGTCGGCGACGTGGCCGATGACCACATCACGCTGGAAGAAAGCGCCGACGGCAAGCGCATCACCGCCACCTGGCTGGGCGATGTCGTCGAAGGCAGCTGCGCCCGCGAGATCCGCGGCAACTACCTCGAAGGCGAGGATGCCGCGCCCCGGCCCTTCGTGCTGCGCAAGCTCGCGCCCTGACCGGCCCCCGAGCCTGCACACGAGCCCCTGCTGCCTCTTCACTCATTACCCCTTACTCTTCGCTCCTTCCATCACCGGACCCCTGCCATGACGAATCCTCCACACCTGGATCGCCGCAAGCGCCCAAGCCGCACGCCGACACCCCTGCAGTGGGCCCTGGCCATGGGCCTGGGCGCCACGCCCTGGCTCGGCGCCCAGGCGCAGACAGCGCCCCGCCCCCTGTCCGAGGACGCCTGGCGCCAGTGCGCCGCCACCACGGACAACCAGTCTCGCCTGGCCTGCTTCGACACCTGGGCACAGCAGCAGCAACCGCTGACCGCGCCGCCAGCCACCGGCTGGAGTGCTCCGGCCGCCAGCGCCGCAGCCGATCCTGGCGCCCTGCCCACGCCCGCCCCCGTGGTGACGGCCGACAGCGGCCAGGGCCTGGCGCTGCCCACCACCCCCACCAACGGCGGCTGCCGCGACCCGCGCTACAGCGAGCTGTCGCGCTACTTCGAGCTGGAACCGGGCAGCGACTGCGGCACCTTCAGCTTCCGCGGCTACCGGCCCATGTCCGTGTCCGTGGTGACGGCCGACCATGTCAACCGGCAGCCCACCACGCCCGGCAAGGACCCTGCGCAGTCGCAGCCCTACAAGACCGAGGAAATGCGCGTGCAGCTGTCGGTGCGCACCAAGGTCGCCCAGGGCCTGCTGACCGGCAGCACCTCGGCGGGCAAGGACTCGCTGTGGGTCGGCTACACCCAGCAGTCGTACTGGCAGCTGTTCAGCCCCGCCATCTCGCGGCCCTTCCGCAACACGGACCACGAGCCCGAGATCTTCTACGTCTACCCCACCGATGCCCGGCTGCCCTTCGGCTGGCGCTGGCGCTACAGCGGCGTGGGACTGGTGCACCAGTCCAACGGCCAGAGCGATCCGCTGTCGCGCAGCTGGAACCGCTGGTATCTGATGACCGGCTTCGAGCTGGACAACCGCTGGCAGCTGCACGCCAAAGCCTGGCAGCGCATCCGCGAAAGCGCCGAGCACGACGACAACCCGCGCATCCAGGACTACATAGGCCGGGGCGAGGTGAAACTGGGCTGGAACGTCAATGCGCAGAACTATCTGGGCTTCACTGCGCGCGGCTCGCTGGGCCAGGGCCGCGGCTCCGGCCGCGTCGAATGGCTGCGCACCCTAGGCGAAGGATGGAACGGTGGCAAGAGCAATTTGCGCCTGCATGTCCAGCTTTTCAGCGGATACGGTGACAGCCTGATCGATTACAACTACAAGCGCACCGTGCTCAGCGTGGGCTTCAGCCTTCTGGACTTCTAGAAGGCCGGCCCTCGCGGGCACGCTTTGCCGCTTGCCCTTCGCGGGGAAGCCCCGCCCCGCTGGCTGCATTGCCAGCGGCCGGGGCCATGCGTCAGAATGCGCCGATGCCCCGGGCCTTTTCAGGCAGGCCCGGAACCCGCCCCAGAACGAACCGCGGAGGTCCGCCATGGATTTGCAATACCAGCTCAAGGCCGGCAGTTACTGCCTGTACGACATGCGCGAGACGCCCAGTGCCATCACGGGCGAGCGCCGCTGCCGGCTCAGGACCGAGCTGGTGGCCATTGCCTTCGACCTGGTCACGGGCCAGGTCCATGAGCATGGCTCGCCCACGCGCATCCATGCCTGGGCGCTGTGCACGCGCAGGCGGCTGCGCGCGGCCGGCGACTGGGACCAGGCCGACAGCATCGTCGTGGTCTCCGGGCCCCTGCCGGTGGATGAGATCAACAAATGCCTGGGCATACGCGGCTACTGCCGCCGCATGTTCCAGCGCCTGGCCAGCCTGCCGCACGGCAAGCTGCAGCCCCACGCGCATTCGCACGCTCATGGTGCCCACGGCGCCTACGGAGCTTACGGCGCCCATGCAGGCCGGCACCAGAGCCATCAGGGCCAGCAGCGGCGGGCTGCCTGAAGGCCCGCGCGCCTGCCCGGCGCGTCCTCACTCGGGACTCAGGTCCTGCTCCTCATCTTCATCGCGCGGCTCGGCATGCTTGACGATGGTCACCGGCAGCCGGCTGTTGCGCGCCACCTCGCGCGAGACCGAGCCGATCAGCACGCGCCGCAGGCCGCCCTGGCCCAGCGCGCCGATGATGATCTGCTCGCAGCCCGTGCTCTCGGCAATGTCGGCCAGCGCGGCGGCGGGCTCGCCCAGGCCGATCTCCACCTCGTAGGAAATGCCGGCCGCCCGCACCAGGGCCACGGCCGGCGCCACCAGGTGCATACCGGCGTCCACGCTGGCGGCGGCGATCATGTCCGAGTCCTGCGTGGCCAGCTCGAACAGCGAGGCCTCCTGCTGCACATGGGCCAGCACGAAATGCGCCTGAAGGCCCTGGCGCACCAGGGAGATGGCGTGGTGCACGGCATCCAGCGAGGGCTCGGACCCGTCGACGGCAATCATGATCTTCAGCATGCAGACCTCCTTTTTTGTAGCTGGCGAATCGCAACCACCCCAGTGTAGACGCGGGCCGGCTAAGCCGGACGGGCTCCGGGGACAGTCGCGGCGCGTCCGACACGCGCATGCGGCCATCTGGGACAATGGAGGACTATGCTGCAATTCGACCTGCTCAAGACCGATCCCTCCAGCCACGCGCGCCGCGGCCAGCTCACGCTCAACCACGGCGTGGTGCAGACACCCATCTTCATGCCCGTGGGCACCTATGGCACCGTCAAGGGCGTGATGCCGCGCAGCCTGCAGGAGATGGGCGCGCAGATCATCCTGGGCAACACCTTCCACCTGTGGATGCGCCCGGGGCTGGACATCATGCAGAGCTTCGGCGGCCTGCACGGCTTCGAGAAGTGGGACAAGCCCATCCTCACCGACTCGGGGGGCTTTCAGGTCTGGAGCCTGGGCGCCATGCGCAAGATCACCGAGGAAGGCGTGCACTTCGCCAGCCCCGTCAATGGCGACAAGCTGTTCATGTCGCCCGAAGTCAGCATGCAGATCCAGACGATCCTGAACTCGGACATCGTCATGCAGCTGGACGAATGCACGCCCTACGAGACCAACGGCCACAAGACCACCGAGGCCGAGGCACGCAAGAGCATGGAGATGAGCCGCCGCTGGGCCAAGCGCTCCAGCGACGAATTCCAGCGCCTGGGCAACCCCAACGCGCTGTTCGGCATCGTGCAGGGCGGCATGTACGAGAACCTGCGCGAGGAATCGCTGCAGGCCCTGGTCGAGATGGACTTCCCCGGCTACGCCGTGGGCGGCGTCTCGGTGGGCGAGCCCAAGGACGAGATGCTGGCCATCATGGCCCACACGCCGCACCGCCTGCCGGCCCACAAGCCGCGCTACCTGATGGGCGTGGGCACGCCCGAGGACCTGGTGCAGGGCGTGGCCGACGGCGTGGACATGTTCGACTGCGTCATGCCCACGCGCAATGCGCGCAACGGCACCATCTTCACGCGCTATGGCGACCTGAAGATCCGCAATGCCCGCCACAAGACCGACCACCAGCCGCTGGACCCCAGCTGCACCTGCCACGCCTGCGCCGGTGCCAGCGGCGTGAGCTGGGAGCAAGGCGGACGCGACGGCTTCTCGCGCGCCTACCTGCACCATCTGGACCGCTGCGGCGAGATGCTGGGCCCCATGCTCACCACCATCCACAACCTGCACTACTACCTGAACCTGATGCAGGAAGTGCGCAACGCGCTGGAGGCCGGCAACTTCAGCGAAATGCGCGCGCGCTTCAAGGCCGAGCGCGCCCGGGGCGTCTGACGCCCCGCAGCCGATCGTTCAGGTCACTCAGGTGGCCAGGGCCGCTCAGGTCGCCATATCCTTGAGCGACCAGGACACGCCGGTCTCGAAGCCGGCGCGCATCTCGTCGGCCACGCGCTCCAGCTCGTCCAGAAACAGGCGCATGGCGGCCGCCCTGGTGTAGCCGATGCGCTGGTACAGACAGCTTGGCAGCTGTGCTCCTGCATCGTGCAGGGGCCGCCAGAGCAGGCGGCCGGCCGCCACATCCTCGGCCACGTTGTCGGGCACCAGGAATCCCAGGGCCGTGCTGCCGGCCACCAGGCGCCGCACCATGGGCACGGAGCTGGTCTCCACCAGCGGCCGCTGCTGGTGCAGGGCTGCGCTGTCCATCTGCTCCAGCATGCTGCGCAGCTCCATGCCCGGCGCCATCAGGATCAGCGGATAGGCCACGCAATCGCGCAGGCGCAGCAGGCGCGGCTCGGTGGCCAGCGGATGGCCGGGAGCCATCACCGCGCCCAGCGGCTGGGGCCAGGCCCGCACCTCCTGCACGCCGGGCGGCGGCGGGCGGCGCAGGCAATAGGCCACATCGATCTCTCCCTGCGCAACGCCGCGCAGCAGCTCCTCGCCCGTGCCCGAGCGCACGCTGAAGGTGATGCCCGGATAGCGTGCATGCAGGCTGGAGATCACCAGCGGCAGCAGGTACTCGGCCGTGGCATGCGACACGCCCACGCGCACATGGCCCCGGCGCAGGGCGCGCAGGTCCTCCACCTGGGCCAGCGCGTTGTCGAAGTCACGCTGGCTGCGCCGCACGGCCGCCAGCATCAGCTCCCCGGCGGTTGTCAGCTGCATGCCGCGCGGCAGGCGGTCGAACAGCGGCACGCCGACCTGGGCCTCCAGATTGAGGATCTGCTGGTTCACGGCGGCCGCCGTCAGGTGCAGCGTGACGGCGGCCTTGCGCACCGAGCCACGGCGCGCCACCTCGTCGAAACAGCGAAAGGCCTGGGAGATTGCGGGCATGGCGCGGAGTGTAAATTTTTATCTGACACCTCATCCAAAACAAACAGCTATTCCTGACGCTTGCGACTGCCTACAGTGGCGCTCATTCCCCGCCCTCCTTTGAAAGCAGCCCATGGCAAGCACCGTAGACCAAGTCACCCAGCGCCGCCGCGGCGTCGGACTCATCGCCCACGACCCCGCCCTTTCGGCCGGCGGCTACACCCTGATCGCGCCGCAGACGGCCGACGGCCATGTCTACCTGGTGGACGTCGAGGGCCGCGTGGCCCATGAATGGAAACTGCCCGTGCGCGCGGGCCGCCATGCCGTGATCCTGCCCAACGGCAACCTGGGCTACAACGGCAACCATCCCCGCTCGCCCGACCGCTATGCGCCGTGGTCCATGTGGCATGGCGGCGATTTCTACGAGGTCACGCCGCAGGGCGAGATCGTCTGGCGCCACGAGGACCCGGACCACCACCATGACGCGCAATGGCTGCCCAACGGCCACCTGCTCTATGCCGCCTGCGCGCCCGTGCCCGAGGGCTTTGCCGAGCGCGTGCCCGGCGGCACCGCGCACGGAACCGGCGAGGTGATGTACGGCGACGTGATCCGCGAGGTGGACCGCAGCGGCCGCCTGGTCTGGGAATGGAAGGCCTGGGAGCACCTGGAGCCCGAGGACTTCCCCATCCACCCGGGCTTTGGCCGCTACCACTGGCCGCTGGTCAACGGCCTGGGCGTGAGGGCCGACGGCAGCGTGCTCATGAGCCTGCGCACCACCTCCGGCATCATCGCCGTGGACAAGGCCAGCGGCGCGGTGACGCTGCACATTCCGCCTTCCGTGGTCTCGCACCAGCACGCGCCCGTGGCGCTGGCCAACGGCCACATCCTGGCCTTCGACAACGGCAACTTCCGCGAAGGCGCCCACGTGGCCTTCTCGCGCGTGGTGGAGATCGATCCGGCCGACCACCGCGTGGTCTGGAGCTACCAGGACGAGATGGTCAACGCCTTCTACACAGCCTTCATGGGCAATGCCCAGCGCCTGTGGAACGGCAACACCCACATCACCGAATCGGCCACGGGCCGGCTCTTCGAGGTCACGCCTGCGGGGGAAGTGGTCTGGGAATACATCCTGCCCTGGTTCGCCGAGTATCCCGATGCCGCAGCGCGCCGCACCGGCCCCGGCCGGCTCAACAGCGTGTTCCAGACCTGGCGCTACCACGCGGACCAGCTGCCCTGGCTGGGCGCTGCCGGGAGGCTGGCATGAGCCTCAACCGCAGGCAACTGGCGGCCTGGATGCTGGGCGCGCCCTGGCTTTCGCCGGCAGCCCGCGCCTCCACGGCTGGGGCCGACGCCTGGCCCAGCCAGCCGCTGACCGTGGTGGTGCCCTTTTCGCCAGGCGGCAGCGTGGACGTGGCCGCACGCCTGGTCATGCCGAGGCTGGCCGAGCGGCTGCACCAGCCCGTGGTCATAGAGAACACGGTGGGCGCCTCGGGCACCATCGCCACCCAGCGTGCCATCAAGGCCCGGCCCGACGGGCACACCGTGCTGTTTGGCGTGGCCAGCTGCGTGCTGATCGCGCCGCTGGTCTCGCCAGAACGCTTTCGCTATGACGGCCTCAGGGAGCTGCTGCCCGTGGCGCCCGTGGCCTCTTCGGCCTTCGTGCTGGCAGGCCGCCCCGACCTGCCGGCCGCCACGGCGGCCGAGCTGGTGCAGCTGTCACGCCAGCAACCGGGCCGGCTGACCGTGGGCACCGACGGCGTGGGCACCAGCCTGCACCTGACGGCCGAAATGCTCCAGCAGCAGGCCGGCCTGTCATGGACGCATGTGCCCTACAAATCCGGCCCGCAGGCGCTGACCGAGCTGGCAGGCGGGCAGATCGACCTGGCCGTGCTGCCCGTGGCCCTGGTCCAGTCCTTCGTGCGCGAGGGCAAGCTGCGCGGCCTGGGGGTGACATCGCGCCAGCGGGCCGCCACCTTGCCGCAGACACCCAGCCTGTCGGACACGGCGGTCTGGCAGGCGTTCGATGTCGAAGCCTGGCAAGGCCTGCTGCTGCCAGCCCGCACCGATGCCCGCATTGCAGAGCGCCTGGCCCGGGAGACCGCCGCCGTGCTGGCCGAGCCGGAACTGGTGCGCAAGCTGGCCGAGGCCGGCTTCAAGCCCATGGTCATGGAGCAAGCCCAGTTCACCGCCCACCTGCAAAGGGAGAGAAAGCTGCTGGAGGCCACCGTGCAGGCCGCCCGCCTGCAAGGCACAGGCTGACCCGGCCAGGCCCGGCCAGGCGCTGCTTGCGGTGCTACTGCAGGGCGCCGGGCGAGACAAACGAGAGGCCGGCCATCTGCACCAGGGTCCGGCCCCGGGTCAACGGGTAGGAGGGCGAAGGAGACAACGCGCGCGGCTGCAGCCGGAAAAAAGCCTTGCCGCCACAGCGCTGGCCCAGCATCTCGAACTCGGCGCCTTCCAGGCGGCAATCCACCTGCAGGCCCGGTGCAGGCTCATGGGCGATGCCAGACAGCTGCGACAGGCGCTGCAGCGCATCGGGCTCGGGCAGCACGGTGGTTTCGGCGCTGCCATCGACATGCTGGACATGCACGGGCCGGCCAGCCAGGACCTTGAGCGGATACACCAGCTCCAGGCCCGCCCGCCCGGCGCGCAGGCCCCGCTGCAGGCCGCCGTCGACATCCCCCTGGGCACGCGCCCAGCACGTGAAGCTCAGTCCGCGCGCCGAACCCACGATGCGCACGCGCCAGGCCAGGCTCAGCTCCTCGCAGTCCACCACCGTTTCGTAGAAGGCCTCGAAGCGGCCGGCCCGCTCGCGCAGGCTCAGTTCGCCCGCGCCATGCACACAGCGGTCACCCTGTCCGTCGCGCGCCACAAAGGCCATGGAGCGCAGGATGTCGACGCCGCCATAGCGGACATTGCGCAGGCCGCCGTCGGCCAGTTCGGCGCGGAGCGGGCCGGCCTGCAACTGGCGGGGGCCGGACTGCAGATGCCTATCCCAGCCTTGCGCAGACACCACGATGCCAGCGCCCTCGGGCCCGTTGCCGGCGATTTCAGCGAACCATTGGTTCATATTTGCACCCTTGTCCATTCCGAGCATGGATGCCGATGCTATGGACGATCGGTGCGCATGAATAACGATGTTTTCTGTCACTCGTCGTGAGCTGCACTCACAAGCGGTCAGGCATTCCGGCATCAGTCCGGGGAGCCGGTGCGCCGCTCAAGGCCTGCGGGGCCTGTTGCGGCTCCAGCACCGTGCAGTTGCGGCCCTGGGCCTTGCCTCGGTACAGCGCCGCATCGGCGCGCGCGATGGTGGCCTCCACCGATTCGCCCGTGCGGTACTGCGCCGCGCCCAGCGTGCAGGTGACGCGGGCGCCATCGCCCAGGGTGTGCGTCCACGGAGCCTCGGCAATGCGCAGGCGCAGGCGCTCCAGCAATTCGCCGGCCTGGGCAAGGCCGGTGTCCGGCAACACCAGCAGGAATTCCTCGCCGCCATAGCGGCCCACGCCATCTGTACTGCGCAGCTGCGACTTCAGCAGCGCGCCGAAAGCGCGCAACACGCGGTCGCCGCCTTCATGGCCAAAGCTGTCGTTGATGCGCTTGAAGTGGTCTATGTCCAGCAACGCCACGCACAGCACCTCGCCACGCTCCTGGGCTGCGGTGCGCACTTCGTGCAGCCGCTCCATCACGCCGCGCCGATTGCTGACGCCGGTCAGGTCGTCATGGCGCAGCAAGGCCTCAATCTGCGCCAGCGCAGCGGCCAGCTTGTCATTGGCGATGCCCAGCCGGTACTGCATGCTGCGAAAGAAGGTCGCCTGCACGCTGCAGCGCACCACGGCCCCCAGCACCACGCCGAAGGCCAGCAGCTGGCCCGCAGCCGTGTCCGTGGTCATGCGCATCAGCGGACCCCGCCAGCAGATGATGGCGGCCACGGCAACGAGGGTGCCTATCCACGTCAGCCAGAAGCTGGTGCGGCTGCGCGCGAGAAAACCGTCGGCGCTGAAGGCGATCAGCATCACCATCGACTGGAACGCCAGGGCGGGTGCCGCCATGACCATGCCCAGCACGCCGATGATGGACACCAGCTGGTGCGTGAGGAACATGCCCGGATCGCGCAGCTTGTGGCACCAGTCGCTGGCATAGGCCCAGGTGATGAAACCCATGCCGGCCGCCACCCACAGTCCATAGCCCAGCACCACGGGCCAGGGCGCGTAGCCGGCCCATGCATGGCCCAGGAACAGCAGCAGCGCATAGAGATGGCTGAGCAGCACGGAGATGTGCAGCTGCCAGGTGCGGCGTTTCCAGCGCTCCAGGTGCAGCGCCTCGTCCACCAGCGGTGACGCCGGCTTCGGCCCCCAAAGGAGGCGGTCGGGAAGATTCCGGGAAATGGAGGAAAGCACGGGCATGCAATGAAGCGCGGCGGGCCGGCGGCCCCGATGGGCGCCCATTGTGACCGCATCCGGGAAATCCCGAGGAGCGCGCTCCCCCGCAGGGGATGAACAGGCCCTATCGCAGGCTGTGCGTCTAGGACGCGCGCGGCGGCCGCACATCCTCGGCCACCACGATCTGGTTGCGCCCGCAGGCGCGGCCATGCAACAGGGCTGCCTCGGCCCGCTGCACCAGCCGCTCCGAGGTCTCGCCCGCCTGGAACTCCGCCACGGCCAGGGTCAGGGTCAGCGGGTCCTTGTCGGGATCGGGGATGGGCGTTTCGCTCCAGCGCTGCTGGCGCACACCCTCGCGCACGCGCTGCAGGGCCCAGACGGCCTGGACCGAGGCGGTATCGGGCATCACCAGCATGAAGGTGTCGTCGCGGTAGCGGCCTATGCCGTCCACGGTGCGCAGATGCGTGACCAGCAGGCCGCTGAGCATGAGCAGCACGCGGTCCTGCAGCGAGGGGCCCTTGTAGGCCTGGTGAACACCCACGCGCTCCACCCACGGGTCCAGCTCCAGCAGCACCACGCAAAACGGCTCGGGCTTGCGGGCATGGCGTTCGCGCAGGCCATCGACGACATCCATCAATCGCGCGTAATTGGCCACGCCGGTGAGTGTGTCGCGCCCCGTGGGCAATTGCAGCGAGCCCACGCGTTTTTGCAACTGCTGCACATCGTCGGCCAGTTGGCCGCAATAGCTCGACAGCTGCGCCAGCTCCTCGGTGTACTGGCGCTGCATGCGGCCCAGCGCCTGCCACAGCGCCAGCGCATGCACGGCCAGCGGCAGCAGCACGCTGACCAGCCACAGGATGCGCACGGCGACCGGGCCCGGCGCCATCTGCGGCATGGGCCTGGCCACCACCACGGCGCAGAGCATGGCCAGCATGGCGCACAGCACCACCACCTGGCCCGTGGGCAGATGCAGCGCCTGCTCGCGCTCGCCATCCCAAGGCAGCCAGGCGACGGCCGCCAGCCACAGCAGGGCACAAGCCCAGGCCAGGGTCGGCTGCCATGCCGCCAGCAGCAAGGCCATCGTGGCCTGTATCCAGCCATGGCCGCGCAGCGTCCGGGTCAGCGGCAAGCCGGCTGCATGGCAGCGCCAGATCCAGGCCATGCCGGCCAATGCCGACAGCGCGGCGTAGGCCGCCCATGCTTTCCATGAAGAAGGGCCCGCCAGCACATGACCTGCCAGAAGGGCAGCCCCCACGGCCCAGGCCGCAAGGGGAAGGACATGGGCGGACCCGCCGGCCGGTGGGTGGGCGGGCTGCGCTGGCGTGTGTTGTGGGGGATACGGCAGCTGGCGTGACATGGCATCCTCGCTGAAGACATCTGCGCCCCGGCCGAGCGCGCAAGCCATGGTGTACCACAACCCCGTGCAGCTTCAAGGGGCTTGGAGCCCTTGACGGCCAGGCCGGCTCAGCCTGGCGCCGGCCCGGGCTCCTGCGCCCGGGGCAGCACCGCGCCCGCCTTCCTGCTGTGGCCATCGGCCTGGGTGCCGCAGCTGTGGCAAAAGCGTACAAAGGCGCTCTTGCGGGTGTTGCAGCTGCCGCAGCGGTCGAACAGGCCGATGCCGCAGTGGGGACAGAAGTCGATGGCGCCGTCCTTCAGATCCACGGGGCGCTCGCAGCCCGGGCACACGCCCTTGGCCAGGCGGGCCAGGGCCACGTCATAGCCCAGTTCCTGGCGCCGCTGCGTCTCCGGCAGCGATTCCTGCTGCTTTTGCCTTTCAAGATAGCGGTTCAGGCCCAGGATGGCCGCGCGCCCCAGCAGCACCGTCACCACGATACCGACCACATAGCGCACGTAGCCGCCGTAGTCGGGCAGGTACGGCACAAGTTCAACGAAGAAAGCGAACAGCGCAAAAAAGATGAATCCCCAGACGAAGGGCCACCAGGTGCTCTTGCGCTGTTTGGCGAACAGCCAGCCGGCCGCCAGCAGCAGCGGCAGGGTCAGCGCCAGGCGGTAGAGAAAGACACGCAGCTCGACGGCGCGCATCTCCGTGCGCCAGGATTCCATGGCACCGTCGCGCAGATCGTCCCATTGGCGGTTGGCCGCGTCCAGGCGCTGCCGCGCCCGCAGGCTCGTATCCTGCAGCCGCTCCACGGAGGCGCGGGCGGTGTTCTCTTCCTGCTTGATGGCATCGAGCGCCTGGGTGCGCGACAGCAGTTCGCTGTCCTGCTCGGGCCGGGCGGTGGCACGGCGCGTGGCCACCCAGTTGTCGAAGGTCTCGCGCGCCGAGCGATAGCGCGACTGCGCGGCCTGGTACTTGAGCCGTGCGTTCTCCAGCGCCGTTTCCGCCTTGTCGTGGTCGGCATCGGCGGCCTTGATCTCGGCCTTCACGGGCTCGGCCGCCTCGGGCGCGATGAAGTCCTCCACCGTGCGCGGCGACTCGACCTGGGGCAGGTCGCCCACCACCAGGCCGCCCAGGCCGATGAGGAAGGACGCGAACACCACCGCCACCAGCCACAGGCCTCGGCGGAACCATTTCTCGGGCAGACGCAGGGCCTTGCTCATGGGGAAACTCCTGTTTCAGTGGCCTGCGGCCGAGGAAGACCGCAGGCGGAGGAAGAGCCGGTCCGGCTCAGGGCAGCACGCGCACCGGACCCGCCAGCTGGCTGCGCTGCAGCCACTGCGTCACCGACTCCACGGTCACGGTCTCTATGCGGCTGGCATAGCGCTTGTCGTTGGGATGGTCGTCGAAGGCGATGTTGGCGGCCGTCACGCGCCCGCCCAGCCGCGACAGCGCGCGGATGACCAGCACGCCCGGCTCGTAGCCCTTGAACTGCAGCCAGGCCTGGGCCTGCTGGCGCCGCTGCACCGTGGCCGGCTCCATGGCGGCGGCCAGGGTTTCGGTGGCCCACTGGTTGGACTGCTGGTAGCGCTGCCCCCAGGCGTAGCTGACCATGCTGTAGGGCTCGTGCTGCAGGCGCAGCACGGTCTGGGGCTGGGTCAGAAAGGTCCACAGCGCCTGCTGCACGGCGGGCGTGGGCACCTGAACGCCGGCCTCGTAGCGCCACAGGTCGTCCAGGAAGAACTCGCCCAGGCCCTGGCGGTAGACATGGCCGCCGGCCGTGCCGCATTCGTTGAGTTTGTGCGCCACGCGCCAGGGGCCTTCGGGGGTCCTGTAGGCCCAGCCGTAGTGCGAGTAGTGCAGGTCGTACTTGCTCAGGTCCTGGCCCACGCGCGCCAGCAGCACGACACGGGTGCCGTTCTTCGCGTATTCGGCATCCAGCGCCTGGGATGTGCGCTGGGCCAGGTCCAGGCCCTTTTGCAGGGATTGGGGGGTGAGGGGCTTGTCCTCGCAGCTGCGCCCTGCATGGGCCGTGCCCAGCGCGGCGGCCAGCAGCAGGCCCAGGCAGGCGGCACGGGCTGCAGGGGAAGGAGAAAGCAGCGGTTTCATGGCGGGCATCACAGGCGTTCGTTGTGCAGCAGGGCCTTGCCCATCTCGTTGGGAATGAAGGCCAGCACCTTGCCGGCGGCCGAGATGATGACGCCCGTGCCGATCACGCTGCAGGTCAGCACCGTGCCCACGGCGTAAGCCGAGGCGGAGGCGCCCCGCCCCACCACTTCCACGCTGGCCTGGGCGCCGTCGGAGGCACGCTCCAGCAGGTAGACCGTGCCCGTGGCCGAGGCCTGCACCGCCTTCACGGTCAGCACCGCGCCGCCCACCGACAAAGCGGCAGGCACGGCCACCACGGCGCCAGCGGCCGCCGAAGCCACCGAAGCCGTGCCCACCACGGAGGCCACGGGCAGCGTGGACAGCGCCACCGAGGCCTCGCTTTGCGCATGGGCAGGCGCCATGGCCAGGGCTGCGCACAGCGCACCAGCGGCCAGCAGGGCACGCGGCAGGCGCGCGAAAACGGATTGGTTGACCATCATTGCTTGGACTCCTGGAAATGCGGGGAAGGGGTGGACATCACTCGGCGTCGGCCGGTTGCGCGGCCTCGCGGCGGCCATGCATGCGGGCCTGCGCCAGGTCGGCCTCGTGGCGGTCACGCAGCATCTTGGCCAGCGTGAAGGCGGTGGTGATGAGATAGAGCCAGCTCACGCCCAGGAAGGCCTTGTAGGTCACGTTGATGTCCATGCTCACCAGCCCCCAGCCGGTCAGCGCCATGGACACGGCAAAGCCGCCCCAGACCACCAGCTTCCACATGGGCGTGTCGCCTGCGCCGCTGCGGCCGCCCTCGTTGTCCCGCACGAACTTGGCCAGCACGAAGGCGGCCGAGAGGCAGAACACATAGCCCATCACCATGAAGGCCTGCTCCAGCTGCTCGCCGGGCAGCCATGCCAGGCCGATGGCGCACAGCGAGACCGCAATGCCGAACGACACCCACACCTGCAGTTGCCAGGCCCGGGTATCACGCTGAACGACGATGGGAGAAGAGGACATTTGCCGAGGTGCCCCTCAAGGGCATTGGTTGAACACGGGACGCATGGTGCCCAGACGTAACTTGCGTGTCTGCATTCAACCGTAACAGTGGCCAGACACAGGCCATCGAGTATCTTCAAACGGTACTTTTCAAGTTTTTGACTGTTGTTTACACCCCAAAAAGTTCCTGCATGTGACACCAGCACACAGGACATCGGGCACGGCACCTGGGCGACAGGAACCCTGCGGCGCGCCACAGACAATGCGCCCACCCCGGCTGCAGTGCAGCGGGCAATCGCACGTTCGCCACGCTGATTGATGGAGATCTCCCATGACCAAACCCTTTGACCTCGTCGTCCACGGCGCCACCGGCTTCACGGGCCGGCTGGTGGTGGAGTACCTGCTCAGGCGCTACCCCGCAGGCAGCGGCCTGCGCTGGGCCATGGGCGGGCGCAATGCCGCCAAGCTCGCGGCCGTGCGCGACGAGCTGGGCGCGCCCGCCGATACCCCGCTGGTGGTGACCGACACCGGCAATCCCGCAAGCCTGCAGGCGCTGATGGAGCAGGCCCGCCTGGTGCTGACCACGGTGGGCCCCTACCAGCTCTACGGCAACGAACTCGTGGCCGCCTGCGCCCGCGCCGGCGTGGACTATGTGGACCTGTGCGGCGAGCCAGCGTGGATGCGCCAGATGATCGATGCCCACGAGGCCGCAGCCCGGGCCAGCGGCGCGCGCATCGTGTTCTCCTGCGGCTTCGATTCCATTCCCTTCGACCTGGGCGTGTTCATGCTGCAGCGAGAGATGCAGGCCCGCTTCGGCCAGCCCGCCCAGCGCGTGCGGGGCCGGGTGCGCAAGATGAAGGGCACCTTCTCGGGCGGCACGGCCGCCAGCCTCAAGGCCACCATGGCGGCGGCCGCCGCCCAGCCGGGCGTGCTGGATCTGCTGCGCAATCCGTTCTCGCTCACGCCGGGCTTCGAGGGCCCGCGCCAGCCCTCGGGCAGCAAGCCCATGGTGGACGAGGTGCTGGGCCTGTGGGTGGCGCCCTTCGTGATGGCGGCCATCAACACGCGCAACGTGCACCGCTCCAACTTTCTGCTGGGCCATGCCTATGGCGCCGACTTTGTCTACGACGAGATGATGGTCACAGGCGCAGGCGAAAAGGGCGAGGCCCTGGCCAACGCCGTGGCGGCCGACAAGTCGCTGGGCGCGGACGACGGCCCCAAGCCTGGCGAGGGGCCATCGCGCGAAGAGCGTGAATCGGGCTTCTACGACGTGCTGTTCATCGGCACCGACACGGCCGGCCACAGCCTGCGCGTGGGCGTCAAGGGCGACCGCGATCCGGGCTACGGCTCCACGTCCAAGATGATCACCGAGGCCGCCGTCTGCCTGCTGCAGGACGCCCCGGACACGCCCGGCGGCATCTGGACCACGGCGCCTGCCATGGGCGACGCGCTCATCGCCAGGCTCAAGGCCAATGCCGGCCTGAGCTTCACGGTGGAGGAACAGAGCCCCTCTTAGGCCGCCAGCAGCCGCTGCACGCGCTCGCGCAGCAGCGCGGGCTGCACCTCGGTCTGGGCCATGGGCTGGCCCACGTTCAGGCCCACACGGTTGAACAGGCCACGGCGGAAGGGCCGCACCATGGCGCCGCCCTGCTCGATGCGGCTGAAGTACGAGCCCCAGAGATTGGTCAGCGCCATGGGGACCACGGGCACCTGCAGGCCATCGGCCTGGGCGCGTTCGACGATCTTCATGATGCCGCCACGGAACTCCTGCAGCTGCCCGTCGCGCGTGATGCCGCCCTCGGGGAAGATGGCCAGCAGGTCGCCCTCGCGCAGCACCTGGGCGGCGCGCTCGAACGCAGCCTCGTAGGTGGCTGGATCTTCCTTCTGGGGCGCGACGGGGATGGCCTTGGCCAGGCGGAACAGCCAGCCCAGCAGGGGCACGCGGAAGATGCGGTGGTCCATCAGGAAGTAGATGGGCCGGGGGCTGGCGGCCATGAGCAGCACGGCATCGACAAAGCTCACATGGTTGCAGGCCAGGATGGCCGCGCCGGTGGCCGGGATGTGCTCGTCGCCCTGCACCTTGAAGCGGTAGACGAAGCGCGAGACCACCCAGGCCACGAAGCGCAGCAGGTACTCGGGCACCAGCAAAAAGATGTAGGCCGCCACCACGGCATTGGCAATGCCCGTGATCAGGAAAACCTGGGGAATGCTGAAGCCCGCCGCCAGCAGCGCGCCGGCCAGCACGCTGGAGGCGATCATGAACAGCGCGTTGAGGATGTTGTTGGCCGCGATGATCCGCGCGCGGTGCGTGGGCTGGCTGCGCATCTGGATCAGCGCGTACATGGGCACGCTGTAGATGCCGGCCGACAGGGCCAGCATGCCCAGGTCGGCCATCACGCGCCAGTGCGCGGGCTGGGCAAAGAAGGCACCCACGCCCATCAGCTCGGAGGCCGGCAGTGCGCGCGAGGCAAAGAACAGGTCCACGGCGAACACGCTCATGCCGATGGCGCCCAGCGGCACCAGGCCGATCTCCACATGGCGGCGGCTGAACACCTCGCACAGCAGCGAGCCCGTGCCGATGCCCACCGAGAACACCACCAGCAGCAGCGAGGCCACATGCTCGTCGCCATGGAGCACCTCCTTGGCAAAGCTGGGGAACTGGGCGAGGAACACGGCGCCGAAGAACCACATCCAGCTGATGCCCAGCAGCGAGCGGAACACGGCGGGCTGCTCGCGGGCCAGCTGCAGGTTGCGCCAGGTCTCGGTGAAGGGGTTCCAGTTGATGACCAGGTGCGGATCGGTGGCCGGCGCATTGGGGATGAACTGCGCAAAGATCCGCCCGATCACCGCCAGCGCCAGGCAAGCCACGGCCACCTGCAGATGGCCGACCTCGGGCACGGCCACCAGCAGGCCGCCGGCCACGTTGCCCAGCAAGATGGCCACGAAGGTGCCCATCTCCACCATGCCGTTGCCGCCCGTCAGCTCGCGCTCGCTGAGCACCTGGGGCAGGTAGGCGAACTTCACGGGGCCGAACAGCGTGGAGTGCAGGCCCATCAGGAAGACGCAGCCCAGCAGCAAGGGCACATTGGCCTGGATGAAGCCCCAGGCGGCCAGCGCCATGATGGCGATCTCCAGGTTCTTGACCAGGCGGAACATCCGCGTCTTGTCCCACTTGTCCGTCAGCTGGCCCGAGGTGGCCGAGAACAGCAGGAACGGCAGGATGAACAGCGCCCCGATCACCAGCCCCGCCATGGCCGAAGGCAGCCAGGAGACGCTGAGCTGGTAGGTCACCATCACGGTGAGCGCGAACTTGAACAGGTTGTCGTTGGCCGCCCCGGAAAACTGCGTCCAGAAGAACGGCGCAAAGCGCCGCTGGCCCAGCAGGGCGAACTGGTTGGGGTGCTCGTGCGCGGCCGATGGCACGGCGCCGGCCGTTGCGGTGGGGGCAGACGGGCTGCCGGTCTCTTGCTGGAACATCTTGTCTTCCCTCAACGGTTGGTGGCGCCGCCGTGGCCGCACGCATCGGCGCACATTGTGCCCGTACTGGTCATGCGCGCCGTGCCGGCCGCACGCAGCGCGGCGATCACGGGCAGGGCGGCGGCCGCCGCCACCACATGCTTGAGGCTGTGGCCGGACACCAGCCCGCCGGTGGCCTCGAAGACGGCCGCATCGCCCCACTCCAGCAGCTTGGCCGCGCCATACCAGGCAATCACCACGCCCAGGCGCAGCGCCAGCGCGCCATGGCGCGGCGCCACGCAGGCCAGGCCCAGCACCGCCAGCATGCCGCCGCCCTGCACCAGCGCCCAGGGCAGCAGGTTGCCGCCATGCAGCCAGACCAGCACCGAGGCCACGGCGGCGACCAGCATGGCCACCGCGGCGCGCACGGCCACGCGGTCGGCAATGCGCGATTGCAGCGCCAGTCCCAGCATGCCGGCAAAGGCCATGGACATGCCCAGCCGGTCGCCGGCCAGGGTGGCATCGTGGGGGGCCCAGTGGTAGACGGACGAGCCTATGGCCGAACACGCCAGCCCCGTGAAGAACAGCGCGGCCAGCCAGCGCAGGGCCGGCGCCAGCGCTTGGCTACGCCGGTCCAGCAGCAGGCGCGCGCCCGCCACCGCGGCCCAGGCAAAGCCCAGATTGCTGAGCACATCCAGCGCATGGGGCAGCGGCCCCCAGGCGCGCTGGTCGGCAAAGGCGTGAAAGTCCTGGGGCTGCGGCACTGCAGGGCCAATCAAGGCGGCCAGCAGCAGCAAGGCGGCGCCCCAGTACAGCGCGCGTAGGGCGGCGGCCGGTGAAATCAATGTGGATGGCATGTGTTGCTCCTCGTGGAAAGTGGCGCGGAGTGTGGCGAGCCACCGGCCCTTCCAGCATCGTTTTTCTGCACCCGCCGCGCAAACCAGCACCTCGGGTATCGATAATCGCTACCCATGAGCACCACTGCCGACCTCGTCATCGCCCTCAAGAAGGAACTCAAGGCCGCCCAGATGACCTATGCCGACCTGGCGCGCGCCCTGGGCATGGCCGAGTCCAGCGTCAAGCGCATGCTGGCCAAGGGAGACATGCCGCTGTCGCGCATCGATGCCATCTGCCGCGCGCTGAGCCTGGACTTCGCCGACCTGGCACGCCGCGTGGCCGACAGCCAGCCGCTGCTGCAGGAGATGACGCCGGAGCAGGAGAACGCCGTGGTCGCCGACCGCAAGCTGCTGCTGATGGCCATCTGCGTGCTCAGCCAGTGGACGCTGGAGCAGATCGTGGCCACCTACCGCATGACCGAGGCCGAAGGCATCCGCTACCTGGCCCAGCTGGACCGCATCGGCATCATCGAGCTGCGCCCCGGCAACCGCTACCGGCTGCGCCTGGCCAAGACCTTCCGCTGGCGCGCGCGCGGGCCGGTGATGGAGTACTTCCGCGAGAACGCCGTGCTCGACTATTTCGGCGGCGGCTTCGACCAGCCGGGCGAAGGCATGCTGATGGTGCACGGCTCCATCGGCCGGCATCTGGCGCCCAGCTTCGTGGAACGCATACAGCGGCTGGCCCATGATTTTTCCCAGCAGCACCTGCAGGACCAGCGCCTGCCGCCGGGCCAGCGCGAGGGCTACACCCTGGTGCTGGCCATGCGCAGCTGGGAATTCACGGCGTTCACGGCCCTGAGAAGAGGCACTGTCTGACGGCGGCTGCAGGACGGCAGCCTGCGCTGCAGCGCCTGGCAACAAGGCTTCACCAAGGCGATACACAAGATTGCAAGACTTCGCGTCGCGGCAACCCGGGCTTGACGCAGCACTCGCACCATGCAGTCATGGATTCCCGTCACAGGGACTCCAGCCCGATGAACCAAGGACAAGGAGCCGCCATGATTTCCCTTCGCACACCGCTGATCGCCGCGACCGTGGCCCTGGCCGGATGGGCCGGGACCGCGCAGGCCCAGGCCAACGTGACCTACGCGGCGCCGGGTGCCGCCATCTCTGTGCAGTTCGGCGCGCCGCCCCCCATGCGCTACGAGGCCGTTCCGGCACCGCGCCGCGGCTATGTGTGGGCGCCGGGCTACTGGCGCCCGCAGGGCCACCGCCATGCCTGGGTGGCCGGCCACTGGGTCAAGGCGCGTCCCGGCTATGTGTACCGCCAGCCCGTGTGGTCGCAGCACGGTGGCCGCTGGGGCTACGCACCCGGCCGCTGGGACCGTGACCGCGACGGCGTGCCGGACCGCCATGACCGCCGCCCCAACAACCCCTACCGCCATTGATGGGCGCTTGCGCCCGGCATGAAGCCCGCCCCATCGGCGGGCTTTTTGCTGAGCGCTGCGGCCATGCCCACACTGGCTTCATACCAACATATGCATATAAAAGTGGCTCATTAAGTTCTCAGGAAAATATGGGAATTGATTCACCGGATTTCCCTGCACACCATGCGCCCCTCGCTTTTCCGCTCCTGGATTCCCGCCGCCGCCGCGGCCCTGGCCGTCCTCGGCTCCACCGCAGCGGTGGCAGCCGATTCGGCGGCTTCGTGGCCGCACCAGCCCGTGACCATGATCCTGGGCTTCCCGGCAGGCTCGGGCGTGGACGTGATCGCGCGCGGCGTGCAGGAGCCGCTGTCCCAGCGCCTGGGCCAGCCGCTGATCATTGACTACAAGTCGGGAGCGGCCGGCAACATCGCCAGCGAGATCGTGGCGCGCGCCAAGCCGGACGGCTACACGCTGGCCTTCGGCACGGCGGCCACGCACGGCAGCAATGCGGCGCTGTACAAGAAGCTGCCGTTTGACGTGGAAACCGACTTCGTGCCCGTGGCGCCGCTGATCGATGTGTCCAACGTGCTGACCATCAATCCCAACGTGATCAACGTCAGGAACCTCAAGGAGTTCGTGGACGAGATCAAGGCCAACCCCGGCAAGTACAACTACGCCTCCACGGGCAACGGCGCGGGCACGCACATGGCCTTTGCAGAGTTCAATGCGCGCCTGGGGCTGAACATGGTCCACGTACCCTACAAGGGCGGCCCCGAGGCCATCACCTCGGTGCTGCGCGGCGAGACCTGCTGCATCATGAACCAGGTCCAGACCGTGCTGCCGCACTACAAGAGCGGCAAGGTGCGCCTGCTGGGCGTGACCACGGCCAAGCCCGTGGAAGTCATCAAGGAAGTGCCCACCATCGCCTCCAGCGGCCTGACGGGCACCAAGGGCTTCGACAGCTCGATCTGGTTCGGCATCTTCGCGCCCAAGGGCACGGACCCGGCCATCGTGGCCAAGCTCGGCCAGGCCGTGCGCGAGGTGCTGGAGCTGCCCGAGGTGCGTGCGCGCTTCGAGTCCCAGGGCAATGCCATCCGCATCGAAACGCCCGAGCAGTTCAAGAAAACCGTGCACAACGACCGCCTGAAATGGGCACAGGTGGTCAAAGACGCGAAAATCAGCATCGATTGATGCCGCGCGCGCCCGCAGGCCCTGCCCCGCTGGCGCGCCTTTCCTCGTGAGTTCCTGGTGAGTCTATGTCCCTGACCGAACCGGCAGCCGCGGCCCCTGCGGGCCTGGCTGCCCTTGAAGAACGCCTGCGCGACGACCTCGTCGCCCTGGGCTGGCCTGCCAAGGCCTGGATTCCTCCCTCCACCCGCGACGGCCAGCCCGTGCACGATGTCCTGGTCATCGGCGCCGGCCAGGCCGGCCTGGCCCTGTCGGCCGCGCTGTCCCAGTTGGGCATCGCGGCCGTTTTGCTGGACAAGGCCCCGCTGGACTTCGAAGGCCCCTGGGCCACGACGGCGCGCATGGAAACCCTGCGCTCGCCCAAGGAGCTGACCGGCCCCGCGCTGGGCCTGCCCTCGCTGACCTTCCGCGCCTGGTTCATCGCCCAATGGGGCCGCGAAGCCTGGGCCGCGCTGGACAAGATCCCGCGCCTGCAGTGGATGGACTACCTGCGCTGGTACCGCCGCGTGATGCGCTGCGACGTGCGCAACGGCCACCAGGTCACGGCCATCCGCCCGCAGGCCGACGGCACGGTCGAGGTCGATGTGACGGCCGATGGCGCCTCGCGCACCTGGCTGGCGCGCCGCGTGGTGCTGGCCACGGGCCGCGACGGCCTGGGCGGCCCGCAGATCCCCGCCTTCATGCAGGGCGTGGACCGCAGCCGCTGGGCACACTCCTCCGACGTGCTCGACTACAGCCGCCTGGCAGGCCTGCACGTGGGCGTGGTGGGCGCGGGCTCGTCGGCCATGGACAGCGCGGCCACCGCGCTGGAGAACGGCGCCGCCAGCGTGGACCTGCTGGTGCGCCGCAGCGACCTGCCGCGCATCAACAAATCCAAGGGCTCGGGCACGCCCGGCCTCACGCACGGCCAGTTCCTGCTGCCCGACGCCTGGAAATGGCGCATACGCCACTACATCAACGTGCAGCAGGTGCCACCGCCGCACGGCAGCACGCTGCGCGTCTCGCGCCACGCCAACGCCCACTTCAACCTGGGCTGCGCCGTGCAGAAGGTGGAGCAGGCAGGCGACAAGCTGCGCGTGAGCACGCCGCGCGGCGTGTTCGTGCTGGACTTCCTGATCGTCTCCACCGGCTTTGCCATCGACTGGCGCCAGCGCCCCGAGTTCGCCGACCTGGCGCCCCATGTGCGCATCTGGAGCGACCGCTTCGTGCCCGAGGCGGGTGCCGAGGACCAGGAACTGTCGGACTCGCCCGACCTGGGCCCGCTGTTCGAGTTCCAGGAAAAGACGCCCGGCGCCCTGCCCGGCCTGGACCATGTGCACTGCTTTTGCTATCCGGCCGCGCTGTCGCACGGCACGGTGTCGGGTGATATCCCCGCCATCAGCGACGGCGCGCGCAAGCTGGCCCAGGGCCTGGCCTCGCTGTTCTACCGCGAGGACCTGGAACACCACTACGCCCAGCTGCAGTCCTATTCCGAGCCCGAGCTCGACGGCAGCGAATGGACGCCCGCCGACCCCGAAGCCCGCGTGCGGGCCCTGGCAGACAAGACCTGAGATACCCATGACCACCGCCAACGACACCATCGACCGCCTGGCCGGCCTGACCGACCAGTCCCCCGTTTTCGCCACGCGCCGCCAGCGCGACAAGGTGGCCATCGCCACCCAGGCCTGCGAGGACCTGCTGCTGGGGGACAGCCTGGCCGACAGCCTGTCGCGCGCCGAGCGTCTGGTGCTGGCCAGCGAGCAATGCCGCGTCAGCGGCGTCCAGGCCCTGGCCGATGAATACCGCCAGCGTGCCGAGTCCCTGGGCGACGCCCTGACGCCCGCGCTGCGCACCGTGCTGGCCCAGCCCGGCGCCCAGACCGGCAACGCCCGCCTGGATGCGGCCCTGCACTTTGTGCGCACCCTGGCCCTGCACCCGGCCGAGAGCGACCGCGCAGCCCTGCTGGCCATGCCCGAGTCCGGCCTGTCCATCGACGACACCGTACTGGTGGCCCAGCTGGTGGGTTTCATCGCCTACCAGTTGCGCCTGTTCGCGGGCGTGCAGGCCATGGTCGCGCTGGGCGGCCAGGCCAGCACGCCGGCTGCCGAAGCCGCCGCCGCACCCTTCGTGCACCCCGCCAACCTGCCGCCACCGGGCGAGCCGCTGCGCCGCAACGGCTACACCAGCGAGACGCTGGACTGGACGTCCTGGCTGCCCGTGCTCGACCCCGCCACGGCCACGGCCGAGCAGCAGGCCGTGCTGGACCTGAGCCACCCCAAGGCGCGCACGTCGGACTTCTACCTGCTGCTGGCCCGCCAGCCGCGCGTGCTGTCGGAGCGCTCGCAGGCCTTCAACGCCATCATGTACGCGCCCGGCGGCCTGTCGCGCGCCGAGCGCGAGGTGGCGGCCACGGCCGTGTCGCGCTCCAACGGCTGCGTGTACTGCGCATCGGTCCACGCCCAGCGTTTCGAGCAACTGGCCAAGCGCAACGATGTCATGGCACAGATGTTCGACGACCCCGACACGGCCGGCACCAATGCGCGCGAACGCGCCATCATCCAGTCCTCGCTGGCCCTGACGCGCGCGCCGGGCAGCTTTGGCGCTGCCCAGCTGCAGCCGCTGCGCGATGCCGGCCTCACGGACCAGGAAATCCTGGACATGCTGCACTCGGCCGCGCTGTTCGGCTGGGCGAACCGGTTGATGCTCAATCTCGGCAAGGAGAGGTACATCACCCCCTGAGGCGCTTACGCGCCTTCCCCCGTATGCACGGCGCCCTCTCTCGCTACGCGGGAGGGGGACGACACCCTCGCGGCGGGGCGGCCCTTGCTCGGTGTCCCTGACTTGGGCCGCGCCAGTTTCATGCGCTGTGCATTAAGACGCGGCGCTTCACCTCAGTACACATCCCTGCGGTAACGGCCTTCGACGATCAGATCTTCGACGGCGGTAGCGCCCAGGATGTCGGCCAGCGCGGCATCGACGCCTGCGGCCATGCCGTCGGCGCTGCCGCAGACGTAGAGCACGGCGCCGTCGGCGATCCAGTCGCGCAGGGGTTCGGCGGCTTCGCGCAGGGCGTCCTGCACGTAGCGGCGCCGGGCCTGGTCGCGGGAGTAGATGAAGTCGGCGCGCTGCAGCTTGCCTGCGGCCAGCCAGCCGGAGACCTCGGCCTCGCAGTACCCGTCATGGGCCCGCTGGCGTTCGCCGAACAGCAGCCAGTTGCGGTGGCGGCCTGCGTGCATGCGCGCCAGCAGGTGGCCGCGCAGGCCGGCAAAGCCGGAGCCGTTGCCGATGAAGATGGCCGGAGCGTCGGGCTCGGCACCTGCCTCTTCACGCGGCTCGAAGGCGCGGTTTTCCACCAGTCTCATGGCCACGGAGGTGCCCCGGGCCGCATGCGCCGTCAGCCAGCCCGACGCCACGCCCAGGCCGCCGTCATGGCGGGCCTGGCGCACCAGCAGCCGCACATGGCCGTCCTGCGGCAGCGAGGCGACCGAGTAGCTGCGCGGCAGCAGGGGCCGCAGCGCATCGGCCACGGCCTGGGGCGCGGTGCCGGGGGCGATGTCGCCCGGGGCCGGCAGCACGCTGGCGGCCAGCGCCTCGGCCAGCGTGCAGGTCTGCTGGCGCCATTGCACGGGGGCCGAACCATCACATTCCTGGACGGCCAGCCAGGCCTGCACGGTGGCTGCGCCATGGCGTGGCAGCACCTCGGCCAGCGCACCAGCCCGCCACAGCGGGGCCACGCCTTCGGGCGGTGCCAAGTCCAGCACATAAAGCCCTGCGCCCTGGCTGCCCGCGTTGCACAGGCTGCGCGCCTGCAGCGGCCATGAGGCAAAGGCCGTGGCATCGGCAAGCGGTTCCGCCGAAGACGCAGGCAGGGCATCGCACACGGGCAGCACGGCGCCGAAATGCCCTGCCAGCGCCTGCTGCCAGGCATGCCAGGCCTGGGCGTCCTCGCCATCCATCTCGATCAGCGGAAACACGGGCTGTGCGCCCAGGCGGCGCAGCTGGTGGTCCAGTGCATGGCCAAAGCCGCAGAAGGCCGCGTACTGCCGATCGCCCAACGCCAGCAGGCCGTATTGCAGGTGCGGCAGGGCCGAGCCCGAGGCCGCGCCCAGCAGGCGGGCAAAGCGGCGCGCGGCATCGGGCGGGTCGCCTTCGCCGAAGGTGCTGGCCACGAAGAGCACGCGCCGGTGGTGGCGCAGTTGCTCGGCATCCAGCGCCGCCACGGATTGCAGGCTGGCCGCCATGCCTGCGCCGCGCAGCGCAGCCACGGTGGCTACGGCCAGGCGCTCGGCGCGGCCGGCCTGGCTGGCGAAGGCGACCAGCACGGTGTCCTGGCCCGCAGGGGCGGACGGTGGCGGGTCCGCCATCAGCGCCTGGCGCTCCTTGGCCAGGGCACGCGCCTTGCGCCGGCGGTCCAGGTAGAGCATCCAGCCCGTGATGGCGAACAGGGGCATGATCAGCGAGGCCAGCGTCATGAAGATGCGCCCCGGCATGCCGAAATAAGTGCCCATGTGCAGCGGGTAGATGGCACCCACGGCGCGGCGGCCCGTGGGCAGGTCGGCATAGCGCTCGTCGCGCTGCACCGTGCCATCGGGCAGCAACGCCATCTGGTTGCGCGCGCGCTCATGGGCGGCATCGGCATCCAGCCAGCTGATCTGCAGGGGCTGGCCCGCGCGCTCGGGCAGGCGCAGCTGGGCGAACTGCCAGCCATGGGCGATGCGCTCGAAGGCGGCCCAGCCAGGCGCGATGTCGATGGGCTGCTGCGCGCCAGCCGGCTCAGGCCGGCCGCCACCGGGTTTCGAGGACGGCGCCGCGGGAGCGGCCACACGCGGCGGCACGCCGGCCCAGCCGTCCACCGTGCTGCGCACCACGCCAAAGGCCCAGTACATGCCGGTGCAGGTGAACACCACATAGGCCACCAGGGCCCAGGTGCCCGCCACCGAGTGCAGGCCCCAGAGGAAGGAGCGGCCCTTGAGCGCCGGGTCGAAGGTCAGCCAGGTGCGCCAGGACAGCGGCCGGCGCGGCCAGCGCAGATACAGGCCCGACAGCGACAGCATCAGCAACAGGCCGGCCAGGGTGCCCGTGATCGGCTTGCCGTCATCGCGCGGCAGCAGCAGCCAGCGGTGCAGGCGCTCCACCCATTCGAAGAACTCCGTGCCGTGCTGCTCAGGCAGCTGCGCGCCCGTGTAGGGATCGACAAAGACCGTCTGGCCCCGGCGCTGGCCGGCCGGTGGCTTGAAGGCCACCTGGGCCGAGCGGCCGGGCTCGGCAAAGACGGTAATGCGCTGGACCACGCGCTGCTCGCCGGCCTCGCGCAGCGCCTGCGCAATCTGCGGCGGCCCCAGCGGTGGGTCATCGCGCGCAGGCACGGAGACAGTGCCGGGATTCAGCCAGCCCAGGATCTCCTCATGGAACGAGAACACCGCGCCCGACAGCCCGATGACGATGAGCACCGTGCCGGCCGTAATGCCGACGAACCAGTGCAACTGGAACCAGATTTTCTTGAAAGTCATGGGGAGCAGGCGGCGGCGTTCAGCGGTCCATCACGGTGCGCAACGGAACATCAGGACAGAACGGTGCATGGAAGGCAGGCGTGCAGGAATGAAGGGGCCAGGCGCCTGTGCGTCGGCCGGGACCCAGGGATGCAAGGCACCCATCAGCGCGAAATTCTAAATTGTTCTCATTTACGGCGTGTTGCACGCGCGATAGGCCCGCAAGGCGGCCTGGGGTTACGGGCAGGCTTGAGCCGCCGGGATACAGCGCCTCTACCCAATGGAAATCGCCTGCCGAAACAGGTTCGGCAGGCGATGGTTCAGCGCCTCTTCAACCGTGTGTCAACCGCGTCTGCGGCGCAGATTCCACAGGCCTGCAGCCAGCATCAGCAGCATGGCCATGGCGAGCATGCGCGGTTCGAGGGCAGGGATCGGCGTGGCATCCTGTGCCGCCCCCACACGCGCCGGACCGCTGGGATCCACGATCACGCCATTGGCTGCGCGATCGTCATCACCCTGGCCGCCATCGGTGACCACCACCGAGGTCGTATTGCCCGACACCACCGCACCCGCAGGCTGATACCAGGAGTCCGCCGCCCCTGTGGACGCTGGACCGAACTTCCAGTACGCCATGCCGGTCACCGGCCCCGGCCAGGTGACGCTGACCGTGATCGAGCTGCTGGGCGTACAGCCACGGGCCACGAAGTGCACATTGCCGTACGGGAAGCTCAACTGGCCCGGCGCACCCGCCGCAGCAGCGACGAAGGACGACTGCGACACATCGAACCCGCAGCCCGCGCCACCACCGCTCAAGGTCGCCGTGGCGTTTCCTGCCCCGGTGGCTGTCGGCCCCGTGAAGGTCGTTCCGAGCACGTTGAGCGAAGTCGTTGTGGCAGGTCCGGTATTGCCATTGCCAGGATTGGTCTGGGTCGCGCTGATCGTGTGCAGACCCGGCGTCGGCAAGCCGCCGCCCGGCGTGCAGCTCCACGTCTGATCGGCCGCGACGATTGCCGTACACAGTGTCGTCGAGCCATCCTTCACCGTGATCGTGTAGCCCGGCGTGCCGGTGCCGGAAATCTGCGGATAGCCTCCCACCGTGGTCGGCGAAACCGTCAGCGTCGGAGCCACCGGCACCTGCGTGCTGGGAGTGACCGGCGTTGCTGGTGTCGATGCACAGTTCACAGTGCAACCGGCCGTCGGATTGACGGGGCTGATGCCGCCCGATGGATCGTAGGAAGCCGTGTTCGTGCTCGAACCCACAGCCGTCGGAACAGCCGGCAGATTGAAGCTGGTGTTGCTGCCAGCCGCCACCGGCGTGGTGAAGCTCACCGTGCAAGACAGGATCGCCGTGCCATTGCCCACGAAGGGGAAGGTATTGGGCGTGCAGGTCGCACTGGCCACGTTCGCACCGGTCGGCACGCCCGTGATGCTGATGCCTGCCGGCACCAGGTCCTTGATGGTCACGCTGGTGGCGGGACCGAAGGCACTGGCAGCGTTGGACACGGAGAACGCGTAGTTGAACGCAGTCCCCACAGCCAAGCTGCCGGGGTTGGCCTTGGTGACCGTCAACGCTGGCGTGCCAGGCGTCACCGGAGTCACCGGTGTGGAAGCGCAGTCTGTCGTGCAACCGGCTGTCGGATTGACGGGGCTGATGCCACCGGACGGATCGTAGGAAGCCGTGTTCGTGCTCGAGCCCACAGCTGTCGGCACAGCCGGCAGGTTGAAGCTGGTGTTGCCACCGGCCGCCACTGCCGCAGTGAAGCTCGCCGTACACGTCAGCACGGAGCTGCCATTGCCCGCAAACGGGAAGGTATTGGGCGTGCAGGTCGCACTGGCCACGTTTGCACCAGTCGGCACGCCCGTGATGCTGATGCCTGCCGGCACCAGGTCCTTGATGGTCACGCTGGTGGCAGGACCGAAGGCACTGGCGGCATTCGCTACCGTGAAGGCGTAGTTGAACGGCGTGCCCACAGCCAAGCTGCCAGGGTTGGCCTTGGTGACCGTCAACGCAGGCGTGCCAGGGGTCACCGGCGTGGAAGGCGTCGATGCGCAATCCGTCGTACACCCCGCCGTCGGATTGACGGGGCTGATGCCGCCCGACGGATCGTAGGAGGCCGTGTTCGTGCTCGAACCCACCGCCGTCGGAACAGCCGGCAGGTTGAAGCTGGTGTTGCCACCGGCCGCCACTGCCGCAGTGAAGTTCACCGTACACGTCAGCACGGAGCTGCCATTGCCCGCAAACGGGAAGGTATTGGGCGTGCAGGTCGCACTGGCCACATTTGCACCAGTCGGCACGCCCGTGATGCTGATGCCTGCAGGCACCAGGTCCTTGATGGTCACGCTGGTGGCGGGACCGAAGGCTCCAGCCGCATTCGCTACCGTGAAGGCGTAGTTGAACGCAGTCCCCACAGCCAGGCTACCCGGGTTGGCCTTGGTGACCGTCAACGCAGGCGTGCCTGGCGTGACCGGAGTCACCGGCGTGGAAGCGCAGTCTGTCGTGCAACCCGCCGTCGGATTGACCGGGCTGATTCCGCCCGACGGATCGTAGGAGGCCGTGTTCGTGCTCGAACCCACCGCTGTCGGAACAGCCGGCAGATTGAAGCTGGTGGTGCTGCCAGCCGCCACCGGTGTGGTGAAGCTCACCGTGCACGTCAGCACGGAGCTGCCGTTACCCGCAAACGGCAAGGTGTTGGGCGTGCAGGTCGCGCTGGCCACGTTTGCACCAGTCGGCACGCCCGTGATGCTGATGCCTGCCGGCACCAGATCCTTGATGGTCACGCTGGTGGCGGGGCCGAAGGCACTGGCAGCGTTGGACACGGAGAACGCGTAGTTGAACGCAATCCCCACAGCCAGGCTACCCGGGTTGGCCTTGGTGACCGTCAACGCAGGCGTACCAGGAGTCACTGGCGTGGAAGGCGTCGATGCGCAGTCTGTCGTGCACCCTGCCGTCGGATTGACCGGGCTGATTCCACCCGACGGATCGTAGGAGGCCGTGTTGGTGCTCGAACCCACCGCCGTCGGCACAGCTGGCAGGTTGAAGCTGGTGCTGCTGCCAGCCGCCACCGGTGTGGTGAAGCTCACCGTACACGTCAGCACGGAACTGCCGTTACCCGCAAACGGGAAGGTATTGGGCGTGCAGGTCGCACTGGCCACGTTTGCACCAGTCGGCACGCCCGTGATGCTGATGCCTGCCGGCACCAGGTCCTTGATGGTCACGCTGGTGGCGGGACCGAAGGCACTGGCGGCATTCGCTACCGTGAAGGCGTAGTTGAACGCCGTGCCCACGGCCAGGCTGCCGGGATTGGCCTTGGTGACCGTCAACGCTGGCGTGCCTGGCGTCACCGGAGTCACCGGTGTGGAAGCGCAGTCTGTCGTACACCCTGCCGTCGGATTGACGGGGCTGATGCCGCCCGACGGATCGTAGGAGGCCGTGTTGGTGCTCGAACCCACAGCCGTCGGCACAGCCGGCAGGTTGAAGCTGGTGCTGGCACCGGCTGCGACCGAGGTCGTGAAGTTCACCGTACACGTCAGGACGGCGCTGCCATTGCCCGCAAACGGGAAGGTGTTGGGCGCGCAGGTCGCACTGGCCACGTTCGCACCGGTCGGCACACCCGTGATGCTGATCCCCGCAGGCACCAAGTCCTTGATAGTCACGCTGGTTGCGGGGCCGAAGGCACCGGCGGCGTTATTCACCGTGAAGGCGTAGTTGAAGGGCGTACCCAGGGCCAGGCTGCCCGGGTTGGCCTTGCTGACCGTCAGTGCAGGCGAACCAGGCGTGACAGGAGTGGTGGGTGTCGACGCGCAGTCTGTTGTGCACCCTGCCGTCGGATTGACCGGGCTGATGCCGCCCGACGGATCGTAGGAGGCCGTGTTGGTGCTCGAACCCACAGCCGTCGGAACAGCCGGCAGGTTGAAGCTGGTGCTGCCACCGGCTGCGACCGAGGTCGTGAAGTTCACCGTACACGTCAGGACGGCGCTGCCATTGCCCGCAAACGGGAAGGCGTTGGGTGTGCAGGTTGCACTGGCCACGTTTGCGCCGGTCGGCACGCCCGTGATGCTGATACCCGCAGGCACCAGGTCCTTGATGGTCACGCTGGTGGCGGGACCGAACGCTCCAGCCGCATTCGCTACCGTGAAGGCGTAGTTGAACGCAGTCCCCACAGCCAGGCTGCCGGGGTTGGCCTTGCTGACCGTCAGCGTGGGCGAACCAGGGTTGACTGGGGTGGCGGGCGTCGACGAGCAGTCCGTCGTGCAACCTGCCGTCGGATTGACCGGGCTGGTACCACCGGACGGATCATAGGAAGCCGTGTTCGTGCTCGAACCCACCGCCGTCGGCACAGCTGGCAGGTTGAAGCTGGTGCTGCTGCCAGCCGCCACCGGTGTGGTGAAGCTCACCGTACACGTCAGCACGGAACTGCCGTTACCCGCAAACGGGAAGGTATTGGGCGTGCAGGTCGCACTGGCCACGTTTGCACCAGTCGGCACGCCCGTGATGCTGATGCCTGCCGGCACCAGGTCCTTGATGGTCACGCTGTTGGCAGGACCGAAGGCACTGGCGGCATTGGACACGGAGAACGCATAGTTGAAGGGCGTACCCACAGCCAAGCTGCCCGGGTTGGCCTTGGTGACACTGAGGTTCACCACGCTCACAAAATGAATTTGTGCGGCGCTTGGCGAATACGCGTTTGCTCCCACGGTGAACGTGCCACCCAGGGTTCCTGCAGGAATGCTGGTGGCGATGCTGTAGGTCCCACTTGCTGTGCTGGTGGCAGTGATCGAGCAGATGCCCAGAGTTGCGCCACTTGTTCCAGTGGTGCAAGTGGCTGACGCACCTGCCGCACCACCGTTCAGCTTCACGCCGGCAGTACCGGCAAAGGTGACGACCTCGCCACCCTTGGGATTGCCACCGGCATCGCGCACATACGCTTCCACCACATCGGTTGCCGTGCCATTTGCCGCCGCGTTGTCGCTCACGACACGCAGGCCCGAGTTGCTTGCCGAGGCATTGCCGGCGACAAAGGCCATCGATTGCGGGCTGTTGCCGATGGCAGTTGCACCCACCGTGGTGGCGGCCGAGTAAGTCGATGCGGTCACGCTGGTGAACGACACCGAGCAGGTCGCCGCCGCACCAGCGGTCGTGCAACTGGCGGTGGCAGGTGCCGCTCCGGCAGGCGTCACGCTGAAGTTCACGGCAACGCCGGTGACCGGATTGCCGAACGCATCCTTGGTGACCACGGAAACGACGTCCTGGCCGCCGCCGGCTGCCTGGTTGTTCACATCGACCGACATGGTCGAATTGGCGGGATCGACGGCACCTGCCGTAAAGACATAGGCAGCCGTCGCACCGTACGTATTGCCGCCGGCGCTGATGCCGCTGCCGCTCAATGCGCCGCTCGCGATGCTTGCGCCGGAAGCGTAGGAGCCCGCGACGGTTGTCCTGGCGGTGACCTGGCAGGTACCGGCCGCATTGGTGGTGCAGGTACCGCTGAAGGTGATGTTTGCGGTGGGAGAGAACGTGACAACGCTTCCGGCCACCGGATTGCCGTTGACATCTCCCACAAACGCTTCAAGCACATCTGTCGCCGAGCCATTGGCCGTGGCCGGACTGCTGACGGTACGCACCCCCGACCTGGCGGGGTCGGCGGCATTGGCCGTGAAGTTGATCACGGCCGGACTGCCATTGGCCACGCTCTGGGTGGTGGTGCCGTTGTTGTCCGTGGCTGTGAAGCTCGCCGCACCCGCGACGGTGGATGTCACCGTGATGGAGCAGCGCGCTGGATTCGCATTGGCCGCAATCGTGCAGGAAGTTGCCGAAGGCGTGCCGGCGCCGGTATGGACAAAGCCGATGGTGTGGGCAACCGTATCGACGGTTGCATTGCCATTGGCGTCCTGCAGTGCGACGGTCACCGTGCCGGTGCTCGTACCGTCGGCCATCACCGAGAGCGGTGTGGCACTGAGCAGATTGCCACTGGCTGTATTGCTGGGCGGCCCGGCAATGAAGTTGACCGATACCGGACTGCCATTGCTCACGGCCTCTCCGTTGTCCGTTGCCGTGAAGCTTGCGGTGCCGACCGTGGCCGATTTCACCGTCACGGAGCAGGTGGCCGGATTGGCGTTGGCCGCGATCGTGCACGTGGGTGCGGCCGGCGTGGTCGTGCCCACGCCCGTTTTGGTGAAGACAATCGTGTGCGCAGCCGTATCCGTGGCGGGATTGCCATTGGCATCGCGCAGGGTCACGCTGATCGAACTCGTGGCCGTGTTGTCTGCGACAACGCTGAGCGGACTGGCACTGATCAGGTTTCCATTCGCGCCATTGCTGGGCGGGCCGGCCGTGTAGTTCACCACAGCCGTAGCCGTGGCGGCCGAGCCATTGATGGTGAAGCCAAAGGTGCCGCTGCCGACTGCGGTAGGTGCCGTGACGGTGGCCGTGTACACCCCTGCGCTGCACGACCCCGCGCCGACCGCAGGCGAGCCCTGTGTTCCGCCGTTCAGCGTGAAGGCCACCGTGTTGGCACAGGTCGAAATCGAATTGCCTGACGCATCCTTGAGCTGCGCCGTCAATGTGCTGGTTGCAGTGCCATTGGCAATGATCGAGGTCGGACTCGCAACGATGGTCGAGGCGCTGGTACTTGGCGGACCCGCCGTGTAGCTCACTGAAGCCGTAGCAACTGCGGCAGAGCCGTTGATGGTGAATCCGAAGATCCCGCTGCCGACCGCCGTGGGCGATGTGACGGTGCCCGTATAGATGCCGGCAGTACACGAGGCCGCGCCCACACTCGGCGTTCCCTGCGTTCCGCCGTTCAGGGTGAACGCCACCGTGTTCGTGCACGTGTTGATCGGATTGCTGCTGGCATCGACCAGTTGCACGCGCAGCACGCTGGTGGAGCTGCCGTTGGCCACGATCGATGCCGGAGTGGCGACTATCGTCGATGCACTCGTGCTCGGCGTTGCGGCCGCATAGGAGATCGTTGCGGTGGCAACAGCCGCAGACCCGTTGATGGTGAACCCGAAGGTTCCGCTGCCGACCAGCACCGGCGATGTCACCGTCCCCGTGTACATGCCGGCACTGCAGCCCGTGACGCTGACGGCAGGAACGCCTTGCGTCCCCGCATTGAGGGTGAAGGCCACCGTATCGGTACAGGTGGTGACAAGGTTGCCTAAAGCATCCTTCAACTGCACGGCCAAGGTGCTGGTGGAGACGCCGTTGGCCGCAATCGATGGCGGACTCGCGGCGATTTCAGAACCGGTCGTGCTGGCCGGCAGCCCGGTGAAGCTGTAAGCAACCGGCGAAGGCTGATAGGTCACTGCGCCAGATACCGGGCTTCCACCCAATGGAAGATTGGAGAACGTGGCACCAGCGACTGACGACGACAAGGTCACGGGTGTCGTGAATGTTCCGGCGACACTGCTGCTGGCATTGATGGGAGACGCGCACTTTCCGCTGGAGTTGGTCGTGCAGCTGACTGCGGCGGAGCCGCCATTGAACGTGACACCTGCAGGCGGCGCTGCGAAGGTGACGGTGTCACTGCCCCCCGTCCAGGCATTGCCTTGGCCATCAACAATGTAGACCTCCAGCAAGTCGCTGCTGCCGACAGGTTGATTGTTGGTCGTCGCCAGAACGCCGGATTTCAGGGCACAGGGAAAACCGGTGACGCTTGCCGCCGTTGAAAGCTGCGAGGTTTGTGCTCCACCGGAATTGCTGTCCGTCACTGTGACTCGCACCTGGCCGCTGAGATACGAAGGAACGGTCAGCGTTCCCGAGGCTCCGGCCATGGTCCCTGAGCCCAGATAGACCTGCGCATCGTTGACGCCCGCGCCGGTCGGCGACCAAAAGGCTTCCACCGTATACGGTGCCGGCTCGCTCGCATTGGCATTTGCCGTGATATTGAATGTCCAGGTGCAGGCGGCGGTGTCACTGGCGCCAACGCCAAGGGTCGGGGTCCATCCGGTTTGTCCATTGGCCGTCGTCTGCAAGCTGATACCTGAGTTTGCAGCCACAGGCACGGAAAACAGCGTGTTCTGAGAAATCTTGAAGAAATCACGCGCAGTGACACGAATGGCACTTCTCGACTGGCTTGTCATCTTGTTGTTGCCAATCAATCCTGGTGCCGTACCCGTACCACCGATATTCACCCCGTCCCCGCCGCCAGTGAAGTTGTTATCGGTCACCGTCACTACCTGCGTCGTGCCTGAGGCTGCCGTATTCAACGTTGGTGCCGACACATGCATTGGCGATGAAGTGGTATAGGCGGCAATAGGCAGCGAGAAGGTATTACCCGTCACGGCAAGACCAGTTCCATTGTCTAGGTTGATCGTTCCATCAACCGACACCACGGCCCTGGGCGCATTTCCACCAGTCGGGCTCAGTGCGATATTCGAATCTTTGATCGTCAATCCGTTGACGGTCATGTTCGACATGACCTGGAAGAACTGCTCGAGCTGCATTCCCCCGATAGGGTTGGGCAGATTCGTTACCGTGAAATTATCGACAACAATGTTGGAAACCGTGCCTCCTGTACCGTTGCTTGCGGCAACGGAAATGGCCGAGCCCTTGTTATTGCCGTAATTTCCATTCCATATCGCGGAATTGATCGTGCTATTGGTAAAGAATACGTTTTGTGCGCCTTGATGAATCTCCGCGTACAGCTCGCAGTTGAACGGCGTCCCCTCTCCAGCAGGGGTTGGAGCCACATTCACCAGGCCGACGCGATCAATGGTGATATTGTTCGCCGGGGAGCCAACGACGAATACCGCTTCGCCACAGGTCATATTGGGCGAATTGGTGAGCGTGATGTTCTTCCCACCAAGATAAAAAGTTTCCCAGGGGGAGTCCGCCCAGTTCTGGACTTGTATGACTCCCCCGAAATCGATGGTCAACGAGCCCGTGCCGGCTGGCACGGTGCCTTTGAGCCAGTACCAGGCACCACCGGCACCAGTGGTGGTGCCCGTATCGCCGCCGCTGATCATCTGGCTTTGACCACAGGCATTGGTGGCCCCCGTCACGGCGCCGGACTGGGCTCCGCTGATGAATGTATTGGCACAGCGCACGTAAACCGTCTGATTGTCGACATACGGATGGAGGTTTCCCGCCGCATCCTTGGATGTCCCGCTCTGTATGGTTCGTACCGACGTGGTCAGTGTCGGCGCAAAGACGATGGAAACATCGGCACTCGGATCCAGCGTTTGCAGCGTGTAGTTGGCTGCCTGAATGGCCGCTCGCAGCGTACATGCGCCAGCAAAGGTGCCCCCCAGCGTGCTGACACAGGTGGTTGGTGTCGTTGCATTGGCATTGGGAGCGTCGCTGTTGTCGGTGACCGTGAAGACGATGGTCGCCGCCAGTGCCGTGGATGAGATACCCGCGCATGAAAGCAGCAGCAAAGAGAAAAGGCACTTCGCTGCACGCCACTTGCGAAAAAATGCCGAACCAGGCAGGCGATTGAGAGCATGCATGATATTCCCCGTTCTCTCAAGGAGATATGACAGGAAAATGATTTTCCCAATGGCAATGGCCATCAGTTGTACCCAGCGCATTTGCATCGCCGTACCTCGGATAGTTCTATTTGAATCACGAGCCCACAACTCACCTTGCAGCCGGTGAGTTTGGAAGCAAAATTTTTCGCGCAGATCCTGCGCGTCAATCAAAAAAAGGCGGATTTCCATCAACGCTTGCGCGCTGCTCCACTGCCCATTGAGCGGGCACACCTTCAGTCGGGTTTGCGACGCAAAACATTCCTCCCTCGACAAACCATATTCACCGTGCTTGTATTTTTTCAGTGACGGACCAGTTTCCATGGACCCGCACCTGTGCAACGGTAAGTCGCCTATCAGACATATAGACAACCCATGGTTAACCCATGCAGGTCCAATCGACCAGAACATGCACTGACAAACCACTGCACATATCGATAGGCTAAATCATGTTTTTTTCTATTTCAATAGTTTTTTTACATGAAACCAGAGACTCGTACCAGCGCTACGAGGGAGGCGCTTGAACGATCTAGGGAATACCCTGAATCAGCCACACCACATACAGGTAACTGGTGGTATCCCCAATACGACTGGAGCTGGCTGCGCAAGCCCCATAGAATCGCCCCTGCAGGAGAGCAGGCGGGCGCCACGGTGCCGAGCCTCACCGAAGGCGCAAACTCCCATACACGCTCAGGTTCCGTACTGCAAACACAACATGCCGTCTGGAGAGCCGCCGCACGCAATGTGCGGCGCACCGAAGGAGCAAGCCCCGTTCCCATGGACGGCGGTGAATCTCTCAGGTACCAAGGACAGGGGGAGCGGCAGCTGCGTCACGACGGACGCCGGCTGCCTGCTATCCAGACCATAGCGGCCAGCTTTCGCGTGACCCGGCACATGCCTTTGAAAGGGCATCGTCATGCGCGTCATCGTTCTCGGAGCCGGTCTGATCGGCACCACGTCGGCCTACTATCTGCAATCCCTCGGTCATGAAGTGACCGTCATCGACCGCCAGGCCGCGCCCGGCGCCGAAACCAGCTTCGCCAACGGCGGGCAGATCTCGGTCAGCCACGCGGAGCCCTGGGCCAACCCCGGCGCACCGCTGAAGCTGCTGGGCTGGCTGGGCCGGCAGGACGCCCCCCTGCTCTTCCGCCTGCGCGCCGACATGCGCCAGTGGCTCTGGGGCCTGTCCTTCCTGCGCAACTGCACGCCCGCGCGCACGCGCCACAACATCCAGCAGATCGTTCGCCTGGGCACCTACAGCCGCGAGGCCCTGCAGCAGCTGCGTGCCGACACCGGCATCCAGTACGAGCAGCGCACGCAGGGCATCCTGCACTTCTATACGAACGCCCGCGAGTTCGAGGGCGCGCTCAAGCCCACCGAGCAGATGCAGGCCCTGGGCTGCGACCGCCGCCTGATCGACGCCGACGAAGCCGTGCGCCTGGAGCCGGCCCTGGCCCATGTGCGCGGGCAGATAGCGGGCGCCACCTATACGGCCGAGGATGAATCGGGCGACGCCAACCTCTTCACGCGCGAGCTGGCACGCATTGCCACCACCACGGGCGTGCAGTTCCGCCACGGCCACCACGTCATGGCGCTGCGCACCACGGGTGCGGGCGCCAGCCGCCATATCGACCATGTGGAGGTGACCAATGCCGATGGTCGCTACGAACGCATCCAGGGCGACGCCTATGTGCTGGCCATGGGCTCGTTCAGCCCGCTGCTGGCCCAGCCGCTGGGGCTGCACCTGCCCATCTACCCGGCCAAGGGCTACTCCGTGACCCTGCCGGTGCTGGACCCCGCCAAGGCCTACCAGGTCAGCCTCACGGACGATGAGTTCAAGCTGGTGTTCTCGCGCTACACGGGCGCGCAAGGCGACCGCCTGCGCATTGCGGGCACGGCCGAGTTCAACGGCTACGACCGCAACCTGGACCCCGTGCGCTGCGAGGCCATCGTGCGGCGCGTGCAGCAGCTGTTCCCCGGCGCCGGCGATACCGGGCGCGCCCAGTTCTGGAGCGGCCTGCGCCCCGCCACGCCCAGCAATGTGCCGCTGATCGGACGCTCGCCCATCGCCAACCTGTTCCTGAACACCGGCCACGGCACGCTGGGCTGGACCCATGCCTGCGGCTCCGGCATGGCGCTGGCCGACCTGGTCAGCGGCAGGCAGCCGGCCGTGGATTTCGATTTTCTGGGGGCCGCAGCCATGGACCCGGATCGCAGCGCAGGCACGGTGCGCCCGCGCGCGGTCTGAGGTGCGGACGGCGTGTACGACGTGTACGACGCCTAGGCAGTGAACACCGTCAACACCCCGGCGAAGCGGTGCAGACGGGCGTCCATGATCTCGGCTTCGGCAACGAAGCCGATCAATGGCACATCGCCCAGTGCGTGGCGCAGGGTGCGCAGTTCGGCATCGGGGCCGCCGAACAGGCCGCCGCCGCGGCCCCGGCAACTGATGTAGATGGCGCCACGGATGCGGGGCTGTGCCTCGCCTTCGGGCGCCGCCTCCTCGGGCTCCGCGGCATCGCGCAGCGCAGCGCCCAGTTGCAGCAGTTCCTGGCGCGCGACCTGGGCCTGGCGGCGGCAGAAGATCACCGAATGCCCGGCCTCCACGGCCGATGACAGGGCCACGCCCTGGCGCAGCGGGTCCAGGCCAACCAGGGTCAGCACCTGGGCCTCTTCGGTCAGCACGCCGTGGGCCAGGCCCCTGCCCGGCGGCGCAATGGCCGCCAGCGTACTGCGCACCGTGGTCAGCGCGGGCTGCCAGTCGCTGCCTTCCAGCTCCACGCCCAGCAGTTGCAGCAGGCGCTGCAGGGCCGGATCGCCATCGAGCCCGGTGACCAGGGCCCCGCGCGCCTCGGTGATCTCCAGCCCCTCGCCCAGCGGCACGCAGCCCTGGGCCATGCCCGTGATGCAGGGCACGCCGGCACCGAAGGCCACGCCTGAAAAGCCACCACGAAAAATGCCGCGCGCGTCCGCATGCTGCGCATGCAGATCCTCGGTACGGCAGGCGATCTGCACGCCCTCCACGCCATCTTCCCCGTCATCGCCCACGCCGCCGAACAGCAGGCCGGACTCGGTGCGCTCGGACAGCTCGTACAGCAGCTCGGCCAGCTCGGGCTGGCCGCCTGCGGCATGGACCAGGGCCGAATGGGCGGTGAAGCCGGCCTCGCCGCCAGGCGCATGCAGGGGCGCCAGGCCCGAATACAGGCGGTAGTGGGCGGCCGGTACATCCAGCAGCATCACCGCGAGCGCGGTTCCTGACAGGTACTCATGCGACATGGCCAGAACGCCGCCGGCCGAGCAGCCGGCCCAGTCCGCCACATGGGGCAGGGCCCTGGCCAGATGCTGCAGCAGCGGCCGTGCGTGGGCGGCATGCGCATGGGACAGGTACACCAGTCCCAGACGGGGCCGCTGCGCGTGGCCGGGCCCGGCCATCTGCAAGCGCAGCTGCTGCAGCACCGCGTCGGCCGCGGCGCGCCAGTCGGAATGGCTGGCATGGCCTACAGGAAACAACGACATACCAACCTTCTTTCTAGCCCCGCCAGCACCCGGCTTGCGGGTGGCTGGGGCCTTGCGCATCCATGGGTCCGGCCCGATCGGTCAACGCGCCGGCCGGCTCTTGGCTGCCGGCTTGCTGGCGGCCGGCGCCTTGGCTCCAGCCTTTGCAGCGGTTTTCCTGGCAGCCGCTTTGGCGGGAGCCTTGGCAGCGGTCCTGGGGGCTTCGGCCTGCGCCGCAGCCTTGGCCGCCGGCTTTGCGGACGGCGCCTTGGCAGGGGAGACCGCCGCCGCCTTGCCCGCCTGCGCAGCAAAGGCGCTGGCCTGTGCCGCCATGTGGTCCATGGTGGCCTTGGCCAGGTCACCGGCCATGCCGGTGGCGCGCTGGGCGGCCGCCACGGCCTCCGGGGCCATGGGCTCGGCCATGGCCTTGGCGGCGATCTGCTGGAATTGCTGGGTCAACGCGCCCCACCACTGCATGGCCTGGCCCATGGCGGCGGCCTGGGCGGACTCGTCCTTGGGCGCCGCAGTCTCCGCGGCTGCGGGTCTGTCGGCGGCCTTGCCCGCCTCGGGGGCTGCAGGCGGCGCGGCAGCGGCCTGTGCGGGCTCGGGCTGCGGCTTTTCCTTCTTGCTCGCCCGGCTGGCGGCCGAGGACATGGGCCAGTCCGAAAGGTCGCCCTGCCCCGCGCTGGCGGCGCCCTTGGCCGCGGCGGTGGCTGCGGCGGTTGCGGCTGCAGGGAACTGGAAGGCCTGCGCCAGCTCGCCCATGCTGACGTTCATGCCCTGCAAGGTGGACAGCGTCATGCGCTGCACTTCCAGGGCCTGGATGGTGGCGGCCAGCGCCTTGCCGTTCTGGTCGAGCCAGAACTGCACGGCTTTGAGTTCGGTGATGCGCTTGTCCACCTCTTCGATGCTCACCGTGGGCGCCACCCATTCGGGCAGGCGCCCCAGGGGCCGGGCGGTGGCCGATCCTGCACTCTGGGCCAGGCCCTGCAGGAAGTCGAAACCGGGGATGAACTTGCCGAAACCGAAGGAGGACGCATCACTCATGGCAGCACTCGCTAGGACTGGGTTGGAAGAACATGCCGGTGAAGCACACCGGCCATGCGCTCAGCTTAACCCAGGCACACGCCAAGTCCATCGCAAGTCATGCACGGCCCGCTGCGCACAAACCCGGTGGATGACAAAAAGCTCAGTGGGAGTGGCCGGCATGTCCGCCGTGTCCGCCATGCGCGCCGCCCTGCGCAGCCGATGCCGCACCTGCGCCGGGCGCCATGGCGCGCACGGGGACCTGCAGGCTCAGGCGCGAGGTCTCGCCCTTGGCGTCCTTGAACACCAGGGTGATGGGTACCTGACTGTCCTTGAGCAGCGGGCTCTTGAGCTGCTGCAGCATGACGTGGTAGCCGCCGGGCTTCAGGTCCACGGCCACGCCCTTGGGCAGGTCCAGGCCGTCGATGGCGCGCATGCGCATCACATCGCCTTCCATCTTCATTTCATGCACCTCGGCCACGCCGGCGGCGGGCGACTCCACGCCCACCAGGCGCAGCGGCTCCTCGGCCGTCAGGCGCATGAAGGCGCCCGTGGCCTGCTGGCCCGGCACGCTGGCACGCGCCCAGGCGGCGTCGGCCTTGACATGGGCCGCATCGGCATGGGCATGGGCATGGGCCAGGCCCATGGACAGGGAGGCGGCGATCAGGAAAGGGGTGGTCCATTGACGCAGTGTCATCACGGTTTCTCCAGAAATTTCAATGCATTGCGGCACGGTCTTCGTGCCTTGCAAAAAGGGTTGGCCAAGCGAAGGAAGCGGGAGTGAATCCGGGAGTCACCGGGGCGGGGCGCGGGCCTGGGGCAGGGCCGGCATGGCCACGCTGTGGACGGAGGCCGGGTGCGCCCGTGGCTGCGCATCTGCCACCAGCGGTGCCGGGGCCGCACTGCACCGGGCGGGCGGCGGCGCCAGCGGGGGCAGGCACAGCGGGCAGTCGATGCCGTGGCTGCCGGCAAGGGCATCGTCCTGACCGGCCGGCGAGGGCACCCAGACCGATTCGCCAGCGGCCGAGCACAGGCGCTCCCAGCCCGAGGCGCGCGCCAGCGGCGCAAACGCCGATGCCAGCGCCACGCACAGCCACAGGCCCAGCGCCCAGCGGGCGCAGGCAGCCAAGGTGGAGGGCAGGCGAAGCGGCATGGCGTCATTCTAGGGGTCTGCCCCAGGACGTCATGTCCGTGACCCCGCCAGGCCCTGCCCGCCCCTACCATCGCAGGCGCATCCCCCAGCCCTCACCAACACCCTAGGAGACACCCATGCTCACCCTGTGCGGATTCGCGGCCAGCAACTACTACAACAAGGTCAAGCTGGCCCTGCTGGAAAAGCAGCTGCCCTTCAACGAGGAACTGGCCTGGCTGGGAGAGACCGACATGGCGCTTTCTCCGCTGGGCAAGGTGCCCTACCTGCGCATCGACGACGGCCGGGGTCTGTGCGAGTCGGCCGCCATGGTCGAGTACGTGGAGACGCTGTCGCCCTCGCCGGCCCTGCTGCCGGCCGACGCCTTCGAGGCCGCCAAGGTGCGCGAGCTGTGCGTGTACCTGGACCTGCACCTGGAGCTGGTGGCGCGCATCCTCTACCCGCAGGCCTTCTTCGGCGGCCAGGTCAGCGACTCCACCCGGGAGCGCACGCTGGCCCAGCTCGACAAGAACGTGGCGGCCTTCGCCAAACTTGCGCGTTTCTCACCCTTTGTGGCGGGCGACAGCTTCACGCTGGCCGACTGCTGCGCCATCGTCCACCTGCCCCTGGTCAGCGCGGCCAGCAAGATCGTTGGCGGCCGCGACGTTCTGGCCGACCTGCCCGTGCGCGAGTACCTGGCACGCATGGCCGAGCGGCCCACGGTGCAGCAGGTCAATGCCGACCGCAAGACCAATACGGCGCTGATGATGGCCCGCTACGCCAGCGACAAGACCCCGGCCTGAGGCGCGGGGCCTTCACTCACTCCTGCAGCCAGCGCAGCAGCCCGCTGGCGCGCTGCGTGGGGCTGCCAACGGCCGAGGCCACCAGGCCCGGCACCTCGGAGAACAGCGAGAAGGCCTGGCGGGCGCGCGTGATGCCGGTGTAGACCAGCTCGCGCCCCAGCACGCTGCCGCCGCGCGAGGGCAGCACCAGGGCGGTGTGCTCGAACTCCGAGCCCTGGCTTTTGTGCACCGTCATGGCGAAGGCGGTCTCCACATGGGCCATGCGGCTGACGCCGACCGAGCGCAATTCGTCGCCCTGCAGGAAGTAGACGCGCAGCAGCTGCCCTGGCTGCCCCTGGTGCGCTCCCGGCAGCGCAATGCCGATGTCGCCGTTGAACACGCCCAGCTGCGCGTCGTTGCGCGTGACCATGACGGGACGGCCCGCATACCATTCGCCGCCTCGGCGGATCACGCCCTGCGCATCCAGGGCCTGCTCCACCGCGCGGTTGAGGCCGGACACGCCCCAATCGCCCTCGCGCACGGCGCACAGCAGCCGGAAGCGCTCGAAGGCCTGCAGCACAGCGACCACCCAGGCGCGGTGCGCTGCCTCGTCGGCGCCGGCCGCATCCGGCCGGCCCTGCAGCGCCTGGGCATAGAGGGCATAGCTGGCAAGACCGCCGCGCCCGTGCACGGCCAGTTCGGTCACGGCGTGCACGCCGCCGCCATGGCGTTCCCACAGCTCGGAACCTGCGCCGGCTTGCGTGCCGGCATCGAGCAGGGCCTGGGCCTTCACCGCCTCACCGGCATTCACGGCGTGTGCCAGCTGGCCGATGGGGCCGCCGAAGCGCCGGCTCTCGCGCAGCATGACGGTGTGCTGCGCCAGCGCTGGCGCACGATCGCCGTCGGGCGCCGCGAACTGCGGCGGCAGCCGCTGGCCCGCCACGCGCAGTGCGTAGTCCAGCGTGTCGGGCAGGTAGCGCCCGGCCTGGGCATCGCGGCACAGGTCGCCCAGCACGGCGCCCGCCTCCACCGAAGCCAGTTGGTCCTTGTCGCCCAGCAGCACCAGGCGGGCGCCGGCCGGCAGTGCCTCCAGCAGCGCCGCCATCATCTCCAGGTGGACCATGGAGGCCTCATCGACGATGAGCACGTCCACGTCCAGCTGCCGCCCTGCATGGAATCCCCAGTGCCGCGTATCGGGCCGCGCGCCCAGCATGGAGTGCAGGGTGCGCGCCGCACCCATGCGCTGCACCAGGCCCGCCAGGTCGATCTCGCCGCCCATGCTGCCCTGCAATTGCAGCAAGGCCCCGTCGATCGATTGCTTCAGCCGCGCAGCCGCCTTGCCCGTGGGGGCGGCCAGGGCCACGCGCAACTGGCCGGCATCGGGCGCCGTGGCAAACAGCAGGGCCAGCAGCCGTGCGGCGGTATAGGTCTTGCCGGTGCCGGGGCCGCCCGTGATCACCGACAGCCGGCCGCGCAGCGCCAGCGCGCAGGCCAGCTTCTGCCAGTCCACGGCGCCACCGTCCGCCGCAGGCGGGAACAGGCGGTCCAGCCAGTGGCGGGCCAGGGCTTCGTCCAGCGGCTGGCCGGCCACGGCCTGCGCCGCCGTGCGCTGGATGACGTGGGCGGCCACGGCGCGTTCGTAGTCCCAGTAGCGGCGCAGGTACAGCAGCGGCGCGGGGCCGTCTGCGCCGGCCAGCACCAGGGGCTGGCCGAGGTCCTCGCTGCCATCCTGTCCATCTACCTGCTCCCCGTGCACCACGCGCACCACGGGGCTGGCGCTCAGCGCCGCAACCCAGCCGGACAGGCGCGCAGGCAGCATCTGCCACAGGGCCTGCTGCGCGGGCAGCGCATCGGCCGGCCAGGCCAGCACGTCGTTGGGGTGGCCGGCCAGCGGCGCCAGGGGCAGGCAGCTGTGGCCGCGCCCCTCCATCTGCGCCAGCAGCGCGGCGGCCACCAGCAAGGCGGGCCCGGCCTGTGCATCCTGCCCGGCGACGAAGGAAGCCAGCGCCGCATCCAGCCGGCGCAGCAGGCCCGCGTCGGCCCAGCGGCGCAGCAGGGCCAGCACTTCATTGGTGTCTGGCGGCACGGCGCCCGGCGGTTCGCCGCCCGGCCGTTCATGGAACAGGTCCAGCGTGGCCGTATCGATGGTGCGCGAACGGGGGCGCGGGCTCATGGCAGTTCCTCCGCGTTGGCGCGGCCGGGACCGAGCAGTTCATCGAGCGCATCGAGCAAGGGCAGCTCGGGCGCCATGGCATGCATGCCACCGGCCGGGCCATCGATGCCGCGCAGAAAGTAGTACAGCGCACCGCCCAGCTGGCGCTGCGGCTCGTAGGCCGTGCCCAGCCGGCTGCGCAGCAGCCGGTGCAGGGCCAGCAGGTAGAGAGCGGCCTGCACGTCGTAGCGGTGGTGGAGCATGGCGCGGGCCAAGGCCTCCTGGCCGTAGGCGGCGCCGTCCGGGCCCAGGTGGTTGCTCTTGTAGTCAAGCACCCAGTAGCGGCCCTCGTGGCAGAACACCAGGTCGGCAAAGCCCATGAGCATGCCGTGCAGCGAGCGCTGGGGCAGCGCGGGCCGGTCCTGCCCCGGCAGGATGAAGCGCCGGCACAGCTGGTCGATGCGCTCGGCCGGCAGCTGGCGCGCGGGCAGCCAGAACTCCATCTCCGACAGTTGCGGGCCCAGCGTGGCCAGCGTGACATCGAGCGGCGCCAGCGGCTGGTGGACCACGGCCGTGAGCCAGGCCAGCAGGTCGCGCGCCTGCTCGCCCCGGCCCGCGCGCTCGCAGCGGCGCACCAGGCGATCAGCGAGCGCACCCTGGCCGTCCACGGGCAGGGCAAAGTCTTCGCCGCCCAGCCATTCCAGCTGGTCGTGCACGAAGTTGCCGACCACGGGGCCGCGCAGAAAGCGGTGCCAGACCGCAGGCCCGCCGGCCGGTCCATCCTGCAGGGGCTGCAGGCCCGCCAGGCCGGCGATGTCCGCCAGTTCCGGCGATGGCGGAGGCTCCAGCGCCTGCTCATCCTCGGCCGGGCGCTGCACGGCCACGGGCAGCACGGGCAGGCTGGGCGCGGCCATGGCACGCACCAGGGCAGAGAAGCTGCCGATGCCCCAGCGGGTGTCGAAGCGCGCGTCGTAGGCAGGGGCATCGTGCAGCGGGGTGGCGCCAGCCGGTGGCTGCCAGCGCGTGCGCTGCAGTGGCCCGGCATCCAGGTCGCGCCAGGCCATGTGCGGGTCTTCTCCGCACAGCTGCTGCAGGCCGTCAAGCCAGCCCTGGGCCGAGCGCGGCTCGGTGCCGCCCAGCAGGTAGCCGGCGGCGCCCTGCTCGTTCACGCAGGCCTTGCCGTTGCCGCGCCTGAGCGGGGCCAGGCCCAGCCACAGCGCATGGCGCGGGCGGGTGAGCGCCACGTAGAACAGGCGCAGGTCCTCGCGCAGCCGCTCGCGGTCGGCCTGGGCCAGGTCTTCGTCGCTGAAGTCCAGCAGCAGCCTGCGGGCCGGGGCGGCATCGTCTTCCCCCCCCTCCTGCGCGGACAGGGTCAGGAACGGCGTCCTGGCCCGCTCCATGGGGCGGAAGCTGCCTGCGAACGGCAGGCAGACCAGCGGGTACTCCAGGCCCTTGCTCTTGTGCACAGTGACGATCTTGACCAGGTCGGCATCGCTTTCCAGGCGCACCACCTGCTCTTCGCTGCCGCTGCCCGGCGCCTCGATCTGGGTGGCCAGCCAGCGGATCAGGGCCTGCTCGCCCTCCAGCTGGGCGCTGGCGGTCTGCAGCAGCTCGGCCAGGTGCAGGTAGTTGGTCAGGCGCCGCTCGCCACCCAGGGCCGGGTCCTGCAGCCAGCGCGCGGGCAGGTCCAGGCGGTACAGGGTCTGGCGGAGCATGGCCAGCACGCCCAGGCGCAGCCAGATGCTGTGCAGTTCGCGCAGCTGCTCGCTGCGCGCGTCAAAGGCTTCCTCGTCGGCGGCCAGCCAGGCCAGCTCGTCCAGCGACAGGCCGATGAGCCGCGTGGCCAGGCCCGCGCGCACGGCCTGGGCGTCCAGCGGCGCGGCAACGGCGCGCAGCCAGTACAGCAGGTCATGGGCCTCGTCGCTGGCGAACACCGAATCCTGGTCCGACAGGTAGACCGAGGCCACGGCGCGCGCCTGCAGTTCGCGGCGCACGGCGGCCGCCTCTCGGCCCGTGCGCACCAGCACGGCGATGTCGGCAGGCCGCAGGCGCACAAGGCGGCCATCGGGCTGCACAAAGCCGGCCTGCGGGTCGGCCAGCCACTGCACGATCTGCTCGGCGCAATGGGCCGCAAAGCGCCGCCGTACCTCGTCGGCCGACAAAGGCAGGGGGATGCCGGTGTCCTCGTCACGGCCCGCGCTCCAGGCCACGGTGAGGGCGGGCATGGCGCCGTCGCGCGTGTGCAGTTGCTCGCTGCGCCCCTGGGCGGCCACGGGCTCGAACGGCAGCGGGTTGTGGCTGCCGCGCCGGAACATGAAGGCGCCCTCGCCCGGCCGCTGCTCGGCCTGCGCGAACCAATGGTTGACGGCACCCACCAGCGCCTGGGTGGAGCGGTAGTTGGTGCCCAGCACGTAGTGGCGCCCCTCGGTGGCGCGGCGCGCCTGCAGGTAGCTGTGGATGTCGGCGCCGCGAAAGCCGTAGATGGACTGCTTGGGGTCGCCGATCAGCAGCAGGGCGCTGTGCGGGTCGTTGGCCGCCGTGCGGTAGATCTGGTCGAACAGGCGGTACTGCAGCGGCGAGGTGTCCTGGAATTCATCGATCAGCGCCACCGGGTACTGGGCCAGGATGCGCTCGCGCAGCACGGTGCCGTTGTCGCCGGCCAGGGCCGTGTCCAGGCGCTGCAGCATGTCGGCAAAGCCGAAGCTGCCGGCCTGGCGCTTGAGGTGGGCCAGCCGCTGCGCCACGCGCGCGGCCGCATGCAGGCGCACGGCCACGCTGACGGGCGGCAATTGCTCCAGCTGCACCAGCAGCGCCTGCAGCTCGGCCAGCTCCAGCGGCATGAGCACATCGCCGGCCGATCCCTTGAAGGCCTCGGCCAGGCCCTCGGGGCTGAGGCGGTGGCGCGCGGCCTCGGTCAGCGCCAGCGGACCGTCCAGCGGGGCGCGCGACCAGTCGGCCAGCGCGGCCAGCCAGCCGGTGTAGCGCGCGGGCTGCAGCTTGCGCTTGTCCCACAACGCGCCCTGCCCGTCGAGCTGTCCATCCAACCACCGCTGCAGGCGCTGGGCCTTGTCGTCCCAGCCGGCCGCCAGGGCCAGCAGGCGGCTGCGGCGCTGTTCCATGGCGCGCTGCAGGCAGTCGGCCAGGCTGCCCTCGCCCGCACCGGGCACGGGGGGCTCGCGCAGCAGGGCACGCATGTCTTCGACCAGGGCATCGACGTGGGGCCAGATCTTCAGGGCCTCGTCCAGCAGTTCGTCGGACAGCGGGTAGCACTGCTGGCGCCAGTAGTCCTGCGCGGCCTCGGTCTGTCGCTGGCTTTCGTCAGGCTCCAGCGTTTCGTCGAAGAGGTTGCCGCTGTCGAAGGCATGCTCGCGCAGCATGCGCTGGCACCAGGCGTCGATGGTGTGGATGGCCGCGTCGTCCATGCATTCAGCCGCCATGGCTAGGCGCCAGGCCGCTCGTTCACGGGCCGCGCCTTCAGGGTAGGCCTCGCGCAGCGCGTGCAGGAAGCCGTCGTGGGGCGCAGGTTCGGCCTCGCCACGAAAGCACTGCACGGCCTCGATCAGGCGCTTGCGTATGCGGTCGGACAGCTCGCGCGTGGCCGCGCGCGTGAAGGTCATGACGAGGATGTCGGGCGGCATCAGCGGGCGCTCGAAGGCCGTGCTGCTGATGCCGTCCAAGCTGCCCTCGCCATGCCCCAGCACCAGGCGCAGGTAGAGCGCAGCGATGGTCCAGGTCTTGCCGGTGCCGGCGCTGGCCTCGATCAGGCGGCTGCCCCACAGCGGAAAACGCTGTGCGTCGAGCACATGGCTGGTCACGCCGCCGGTCACTTCGCTGGTGCTCATGGTGCATCCGCCTGGTAGGGCTGGACCTGCACCTGCGCGGCCACCCAGTCGAGCAGCGGCGCGTGGACGGCATGGGCCAGTGCCTCGAAGCGCCCATCGGCGACCAAGGCCTCGAAATCGGGATAGCAGCGGGCCCAGGACGGGTCCTCGCCTTCGCCGCCGACCAGATGGCCGCCCTCATAGGCCTGCTGTGCCGCAGCGGGAAGGCCTTCGGCCATGGCCAGGCCGCTGCGCAGCGGCAGGGGCAGCGGACCGTTCTGGCCTTCGCGCCACAGGGCCATCAATGCACGCAGCCGTGCCAGCGCTTCGGAAGGGTCCATGGGCAGGACCTGCACCAGGCCGTCGCGCGCCACCACGCGCAACTCGGCCTGCGAGCCGCTGGCGGCCAGCGCCAGGCTGCGCAGGTAGACCGGCATGAGCTTGTCGGCATGGGGCCGGCCCTTGGCATTGAGCAGGTTGCGCGGGTCCAGCAGCAGCCAGCACTGTGCGTCGTCCGCCTCGGGGGGCTCTTCGGTTTCGCAGGACTGGCGCAGCCCGTCGATCCAGTCGTCGAACACCAGGCCATCGTCCTCGATCAGCAGCCGCCTGCGCGGCGCGGGATGGGCATACCGATCCAGTTGCTGGCGCCAGGCCCGCAGCGAAGGCGTGACCGAGGACTGCAGCGCCCGCGCGCCGCGCTCGCCCAGCCCCGCCAGCGGCAGCCGCCCCGAGCGCGTGAGGCGCGCCACGGCCGCTCGCACACTGTCTTCCATGGCCTGGGGCGCCTGCCCGGGCTCGGACAGGCCGGCCGCCACCTGCTGCTGCAACTGCTGCACCAGCAGGTATTCGGTCAGGCCGTCGAGCTGGAACAACTCCTCGTCCACGACCGGGTTGTCCTCCTGCTCGAAGCGCACCTGCAGGCGCTGGCGCAGGTAGGCGCGCGCCGGGTGGCGCAGGAAATCGGTGAGCCGGGCCAGCGTCAGCGGCGCCGAGGCGTCCGGGACAAAGGGCGGGCGCGGCTGCGCGGGCAGCGGAGGCAACGCGTCCGTGCCGTCAGACTGCGCATGCGCGGCCCGCCATTCGCGCGCATACGTGGTCCAGGGCGAACCTTCTTCGAAATAGCGGCGGCTGAAGGGCTGCAGCGGGTGCTGCTGCGTGCGCTGCGCCAGCAGCGGCTGGCCGCCTTCGCCGCGCCAGCCGGCCTCCAGGTAGTCACGCAGCTGGGAGACCAGGACCGAGGGCGGCTGCTCGCTGTTGTCGCGCACATGGTGGCCGGTCCAGCTGATGTAGAGCGCGCGGCGCGCGGACAGCAGGGCTTCGAGCATGAGCTGGCGGTCATCGTCGCGGCGCGCGCGGTCGCCGGGGCGCTGCTGGCCGGGCAGCGCCATCAGGTCGAAGTCGCTGCGCGTGGCGCGGCGCGGATAGTCGCCATCGTTCATGCCCAGCAGGCAGACCACCTCGAAGGGAATGGCGCGCATGGGCATCAGCGTGCAAAAGGTCACGCCACCGGCGCGAAAGCGCTGCGACAGCGAGGGCTGCTCCAGCGCCTGCATCCAGGCCTCCTGGGCCACGCCCAGTTCCACGGCCTGCGCATAGCCGGCCTGCTCGCAGGCGCGCTGCCAGTCCGTGAGAGCGGCGTCCAGTGCGGCCAGCATGGCCTCGTCCTCATCGTCGTGCGCCTTGAAGAAGTCCTGCAGCAGCGCGCGAAAGCGCTGCGCCCAGGCCTCGGGCATGGCGGGCTGCTCGGCCTCGCGCCACCACGCCAGCATGCGCTCCAGCAGCGCGGCCAGCACGCCGGCCAGCTCGGCCGACAGGCCGCCCACCTCGTCATAGGGCTCGATGCCGCCGAAGGCCTGGCCGTCCTGCGCCACGCCGCTGGCATAGCCCAGCAGCATGCGCTGCAGGCCGAACCAGGCGCTGTTGTGCTCGCCGCAGGCCTGCAGGCCCAGGGCGCCGCGCTGCGGCGCATTGAGTCCCCAGCGGATGCCGGCCCCGGCCATCCAGCGCGTGAGCTGGGGCAGGTCGTCGGCCGCCAGACCCATGCGCGCGGCAATCGCTGGGACGTCCAGCAGGTCGCACAGCTCGCTGAGCCGGCAGCGCTGCTGCGGCAGGCGCAGCAGCCATTGCAGGGCCACGGCCAGCGGGCTGCTGGCGCGTGCGCCCAGGTCGGCAATGTCAAAGGGAATGTGGCGCGGATCATGCCTGCCGTACTGGCCGAACACGGCGCGTATCGAGGGCGCGGCGGTCTCTATGGACGGCAGCATGACTACGACGTCACGCGGTGCCAGCGGTGCCTGCCCCGGCTGCCCGGGATCGGTCGGCCGGGCCAGCATCTGCAGCAGCTGATCGTGCAGCACCTCCAGCTCGCGCACCACGCTGTGCGCGCTGTGGAACACGATGGAGCGGTCGGCCCGCGCCACCTCCAGCGGCGGGTGCTCGGCCAGCGGCACCAGGTCGCGGATGCGCTGCTGCACCTGGGCCAGCAGCGGCGCGGTGCGCAGGTCCTCGGCATCGGTTTCGTCGAACAGGTCCACGCGCGGCATCTGCAGCTGGGCTGCGGCACCCGTGGTGTCGAAGGCGTCGAGCTGGCGCACATAGTCGCGGCTTTGCCGGCCCCAGGCGGCCAGCAGCGGATGGGCGTGGGCATGCATGGCCTCCAGCGGCAGCTGCGCCAGGTCGCGGCCGCCGCGCAGCGGCTGGCGGCGCCGCGCCATGCGCAGCAGCTCGCGCCCGTCGATGGCGTCGGCCCAATGGAAGCGGCAGGGATTGGGCACGGCCAGCAGCACCTGGCTGTGGCGGGCAATGGCGGCCAGGAACTCCAGCAGGCTCAGCGGCAGCTGGCTGATGCCGAACACCACCACGCGGCGCGCCAGCGGCGCGGCCGGCGCCTCGCCCGACTGCAGCGCGGCCAGAACCCGTCCCTGCAGGCGCGCGCGCGTGGCGCCGCGCTGGTCCTCGTCCAGCTCGGCCAGCACGGCGCGCCACAGGCGCGGCTGCCACAGCTGGCCTTCGGGCACCGAGGCGTCCGCCACACCAGGGCGCAAGGGCATGGGCAGCACGTCATGCCCGGCCTCCCAGGCGTCCAGCCAGTCGGCGCGGTAGATCTGGTATTGGTCGAAAAGGTCGGCCAGGCGCTGGGCCAGCTGCAGCAGCCGCTCGGGCTCGCCGGGGCGCAGAAAGCCTGCAATGGGGGCGAAGGCCGGGTGATGCAGGCACTGCGGCAGCAGGCGCATGAGCCGCCAGGTCATGGGTGTCTTGTCCAGCGGCGATTCGCGCGGCACGGCCTGGCGGCCCAGCACCTGGCGGTAGCTGCGCCAGACAAAGCGCGCGGGCAGTTCCACGCGCGCGGCGGCGCACACGCCCAGCTGCTCGGCCATGCGCATCTTGAACCACTCGGCCATGCCGTTGCTCTGCACCAGCACCACCTCCGGCTCCAGCACGTCCAGCGGGTGCGCAGCCAGCCATGCCAGCACCGTATCGGCCAGCACCTCCGTCTGATTACCGTGCAGGGCGATCAAGCCCGGCTGCCAATGCGATGCCACCTCTGCGCTCCCGTGCTCCAAGCCATGCGAGCAGCGAGCTTAACGCGGTTGACACGGGCCGGGACCGCGCGGGTCCATTACCAATGCAGGTAGAACATGGCCTTGGCCAGCAGCACGATGGCCAGCACGTGGCAGAACACGCTCAGGTGCAGGCGGTGCGAGCGGCGCCCGCCCAGCACACCGCGCCGGCGCCACCACATGGCTGCCAGGAAATGTCCGAACACGCTGAGCGCCAGCCCGATCTTGAGCGCCAGCAGCAGGCCGAAGCTGCTGGCCAGCGGAGCGGCAAAGGCTGCAGCCAGTGCCGCGCGATGCTGCCAGGCCAGACCCAGCCCCGCGCCGTACAGCACCAGCAGCACCCAGGGCATGACGGCCACCGCTCGGTCGCCCAGCGCCTGCTCGGTGGCGCGCGCCACGATGGCGGGCAGGTGGCGGCGCGCCCCGGCCAGCAGCACCACTTCAAAGAACACCGTACCCGCGAAGGCGATGGCAGCCAGCAGGTGCAGGGTCAGCAGCAGGCCGTAGCTCATGCGCGCCTCCTGTGCGGCAGGGGCAGCGGCAGGGATGCGGGAGCCGGCAGCAGATCGGCCAGCGTGAAGCCGTCCAGATGGGCCAGGAAGCTGTCCAGCGCCCCGCCCAGCACGCCGGCCAGCCGGCAGTCCTGCGCAAGCGTGCAGGCAGGTGGGCTGGTGCCCGTGAAGCATTCGACGATGGCAAGGTCCGGCTCCATGCCGCGCACCACGTCGCCCAGGCCGATGTCGGCCGGCGCATGGGCCAGGCGCATGCCGCCGCCCTTGCCGCGCACGGTCACGATCCAGCCGCGCAGCGCCAGCTGGTGCGTGACCTTCATGAGATGGGCTTCGGAGATGGCATGGGCCTGGGCGATATCTGCAATCGTGCACAGCCGCCCGGGGTGGCGCGCCACATGCATGAGCAGGCGCAGCGCGTAGTCGGTCATCAGGGTCAGGCGCATGGCAGGCCTGCGATCATGCCTGCCGGTCGGCACGCGGGCGCACCAGCAGCGGGGCGAAACGCCACAGGTACAGCGCAAAGGCCAATACCCAGGCAGCGGCCGAGACATGCAGCGCCGCCAGCGACAGCGCCGTGGGCAGCAGGGCCGCCAGGCGCAGCACGGCAGCGGCAATGACCAGGGCATAGGCGGCGACCATGCTGCGGTCGGTGCGCAGCGGCAGGCCCAAGTGGCCCATCGACGTCCGTGTGCACATGCCGATGATGAGCAGGGCAAAGCCGCCCGCACCGATCACATGCACGGGCCAGGCGGGGCGCAGCACCCATCCGGCCGCATGCGCGCCGGCCACCAGCAGGCCCGCACCCAGCGCCGCGTGGCCCAGGTAGAGAATCCACAGCAGCGGCACGCGGCGCACGGCCTGGGGCTTCCAGGCCAGCACCTGCCACAGGGCGATCAGGCCCGCCACGGCCAGGCCGGCGGCCAGGCCCGGCCACCAGCCCGCCAGCAGGCAGGCGATGGCCACCACGCCCGCACCCAGTTGCCACTGGCCGCTGGCCGTGTGCATGGGGATCTGCAGGCCGGACACGGCGCGCATGGCGAAGAAGGGGATCACGCGCCGCGCGATCAGCAGCGCAATCACGGCCATGCACAGCAGGCCTGCGTTGAAGCGCTGCATCAGCGCGCCGTAGTCGCCTTGCCAGATGGACCACAGGTACAGCGCATCGGCCGCGCCCAGGCCGGCCAGCAGCAGGGGCAGCCCGTAGTTGCGCCGGCTGCGCGCCACCTGAATGGCACGGCCCAGCGCCAGCGCGGCCCAGCAGAAGAAGGCCGTCTCGCACAGCGCGGCGACCGCAAAGGCCTGCGGCCCCGGCAGCAAGAAGCCTGCGCGGGCCACCAGCCACAGCAGGCACAGCGCGCCCAATGCCCGGCCCTGCAGGGGATTGCGCCCTGTCCAGTTGCTGCCTGCCGTGAACAGAAAGCCCACGGCGATGGTGGCCACGAAGGCCCACAGCATCTCGTGCGCGTGCCAGAACACGCCGGGCATGCGCCCCGCGATCCACTGCGGAGCATGGACCCACAGCGCCACCGACAGCGCGGCCCAGAGGCAGCCAAGCAGGTACAGCGGCCGAAATCCCAATTCGAGGAATGCCGTCCATTGCGGCGCCGGCTCCCGGGTTCTCAGGGGTTCCTCCAGCTCCATCCATTGCGCCATGATGTGCACTCCTTCCGGCCCGCTGCGCCTGCATAAGATGCATCCAGCGTACATCTTCAAGTGCACCGGCGAGGCGGCGGCGCAACCACCTTCTGACCCATATCAAGCAGGAGCCAAGCATGGCACTCGAACACGCAAAGCCACTGGAGGTCATCGCCCTGCACGCCCGCGACGGCATGCCCATCAGCACCAGCCTGATCCGAACGCCGAAGCTGCAGCTGCTGCGCCTGGTGCTGCCGCCCGGCCATGCCCTGCCCAGCCATCAGGTCCCCGGCGAGGCCACCATCCACTGCCTGGCGGGCGAGGCCGGCATTGCCACGCGCCTGGCCAGCCTGCGGCTGGTGGCCGGCTCGGTGGTGCTGGTGCCTGCCGGCGAGCTGCACGATGTGCACGCGCGCGGCGACCAGGGCTGCGTGCTGCTGGTGACGATTGCGGGCGCGAACGACTGAACGCGGCCGCAGCACAGGCAGGATCACGCATTGCCTGAGGCACAAAGAAAAACGGACTGCTTCTTGCGAAGCAGTCCGTAATCTTTTTCACTGTATCTGGTGGCCTGGGACGGAATCGAACCGCCGACACAAGGATTTTCAATCCTCTGCTCTACCGACTGAGCTACCGGGCCGAGAACTAGATTATATGCAGGATTTTTTGACCCAAAAACGAAAAAGCCAAAATTCCTTCAAAAAGTCTATCCGCGCTTGTTGCGGCCCAGGTCCACGCCCAGCTGGCGCAGCTTGCGGTACAGGTGGGTGCGCTCCAGGCCGGTCTTCTCGGCCACGCGGGTCATGGAGCCGCCTTCGCGCGCCAGGTGGAACTCGAAGTAGGCCTTCTCGAAACCGTCGCGCGCCTCGCGCAGGGGGCGGTCCAGATCGAAACCCTGGTGTGCATGCGGCACGTTGTTGTCCACCGGCACACGGCTGGCCGCAGGCGTGACGACGGCTGCGATGTCGGCGGGCTCGGCCACTGCGGCAGGCGCTGCAGCCGGCGCCTGGCTGGCGGCATTGCGCGCCAGGCCCTGCTCCACCGCCTTGAGCAGCTTCTGCATGGTGATGGGCTTTTCCAGGAAGGACAGCGCACCGATGCGCGTGGCCTCCACCGCCGTCTCGATGGTGGCGTGGCCGCTCATCATGATGACCGGCATGGTCAGCTGGCCCGCCGAGGCCCATTCCTTGAGCAGCGATACGCCATCGGTGTCGGGCATCCAGATGTCGAGCAGCACGAGGTCGTAGGTGTTGGAGGCGCGCGCCGTGCGCGCCTGGCCGGCGTTCTCGGCCACGTCCACACTATGACCTTCGTCGTTGAGGATTTCCGACAACAAATCCCGGATCCCCAGTTCGTCGTCGACCACCAGTATGTTTGCCATGTGTCTTAAGCCTATGTGCTGAGGCGCGGGGGGGCGTCAGGCCTATCCTGTACGCTCAGGCGCAAATGATAGCGACACTTGCGCACCTTGAATCACCCCGCCGTCGTCCCTGTTGCCCAGGTCGATGCGGGCGCCATGCTCGTCTGCGATTTTCTTGACCACGGCCAGGCCCAGTCCGGTGCCCCGCGCCTTGGTCGTGACATAGGGCTCGAAGGCCCGTTGAAGGATGTTGGCCGCGAAGCCCGTGCCGCTGTCGCTGATGCTCAGGCGCACGCGGCGCGTGGACTCATTCCAGCGCGTCTCTATGGTCACGGGGCCGGGGGGCTGGCCGCTTTCCTGCGCACGCTGGGCCGTGGCGTCCTGGGCATTCTGCAAAAGATTGTGAATGACCTGGCGCAGCTGCTGGCCATCGCCGGAAATCGGCGGGCATTGCGGGTCCAGCACACACTCCACGCGCACTTCGGCGTTCTCTTCACCGTACAGCTGCAGCACGTCGGTCACCAGCGCGTTGAGGTCCAGCGACTGCAGATTGGCGGCAGGCAGGCGCGCGTAGTCGCGGAATTCATCGACCAGGCGCTTCATGGCGCCGACCTGATCGACGATGGTCTTGACGGACTTGGCCAGCAGCGCCTGGTCAGCCGGCTGCAGCTTGTCGGTCAGCCGCATGGCCATGCGCTCGGCCGACAGCTGGATGGGCGTGAGCGGGTTCTTGATCTCATGGGCCACACGGCGCGCGACCTCGCCCCAGGCCTGGGCGCGCTGGGCCGAGACGATCTCTGAGATGTCGTCGAAGACCAGCAGCCGCTGCGCATCGGGCAGTTCCGCACCGCGCATGACCAGGGTGGTGGTGTGCTGGATGACGCCGCCATCGGTGGAGGCATGCAGCTCATGCACCAGTTGCCAGCGATCGCGCCCCTGCTCGCCCAGGAAGAGCGCGAACTGCTCCTGCACGACTTCGCCGAACTGCTCCAGCCCCGGCACCTGGGACAGCGCCCGTCCTTCATGGACGGCCATGGGCGCGCGCAGTATGCGCGTGGCCCCGGGATTGCTCAGGACGATGGCGCCCCGCGCGTCCAGCACGATGACGCCCGATGTGAGGTTGTCGAGGATGGTCTGCAGGTTGCCGCGTGCGGCATCGAGCTGGCCCATGCTGCGGTTGGCCTCGGCGCGCGCATCGGCCAGTTGCTGGGTCATGAGCGCGAAGGAGCGCGTGAGCCCGCCGATCTCGTCGCGCGTCTGCAGCGCCGGCTTGGGCCGCAGGTCGCCGCGCGCCACGTCGCGCATGCCCTGGGCCAGCAGCAGCAGCGGCCTGGCCAGCTGGTTGCCCAGCACGATGGCCAGAACCACGGCGCCGAAGACCGCCAGGAACAGGCTGAGCGTGAGCGTGCCTATGTACATGCGCTGCAGGCCGCCGCGTGCCAGCGCGCGTTCCTGGTATTCGCGGTTGGCGGCCTGCACGGCAAGGGCGTTGGTCACCAGCGCCTGCGGCAGTGCAATGGTGGCCTGCAAATAACGCGGCTCGGTCAGCAGTCCCACGCTGGGGTTGGGAACCACGGCCAGCGTGCGGACCTGGGCATTCGGCGCTGTGGCACCCGGCTGGGCCGTGCCGTCGTCGTCCAGTCCTTCGATGCTGGCCACGGCGCGCTGCTCGCGCAGCGAGCGCAGCATTTGCGCGCTGGGGCGTTCGGGCTGCAGGTTGAAGCGCGACTGGCCTGCGCTGGCGATGGCGCGCAGGCCCGGGAAGTCGCCGCTGCGCGTGGTCTGCGAGGGCCCCATGACGGCAAGCTCCGACGCACTCCAGAGCACGACATCGGTGGCACCCAGCTGGTCGCGCACGCGCTCCAGGATCAGCGCGGCGCCCGCATCGGAGACCTGGGACAGCTGGGCGCCTGCGGTGCGCGTGTTGTTGGCCATGTCGTTGGCCACGGTCTCCAGCGTGGAGCTGGCCAGGCTCACGCCTGCCGACAGCGCACCCTCGACCTGCACGTCGAACCAGCTCTCGATGGAGCGCGAGACGAACTGGTAGGAAACGATGTAGATCAGCAGGCCCGGCACCAGTCCCACCAGCGTGAAGATGCCGGCCAGCTTGAGCAGCAGGCGGCTGCCGAAGCGCCCCCGCTGCAGGCGTATGGCCAGGCGGATGCCGCCCCAGACCAGGATGGCCAGCAGCAGACCGGCCACGACCACGTTGGCGGCGAACAGCCAGTTGTAGTTGCGCTCGTAGTCCAGCCGGTTGTTGGTGGCCAGGGTCAGCAGGAACAGCAGCAGCACGCCGACCAGCCCCATGAGACCGGCGCCCACGCCCACGGCCCAGCGCGTGCCGCGCGACAGGCCGGCCGAGGCCGGCAGGGCCATGCGTTCGTCGGCGTCGGTGTCCCGGTTCATGGCGCGTCTTCCAGCATCTGGGCGCGCGACAGCTGCAGGTTCCAGCCCGAGCGGCCCAGCGCACCGATCTGCAGCGGCCTTGGCAGCTGGGACAGGTCGATGCGAAAGCGCAGCTGCACCGAGACACCCGACTGCGTGGGTGCCGTGTCCATGATTTTCCAGCGCGAGATGCGCCGCATGGAGGACAGCGCATCTTCCAGGGTCTCGAAGGTCTGGCCCAGGGCCAGCCCCAGCCCGGCGCTGGAGAAGGGGGTATTGGAGATGTGCAGGCGCCAGCGGCGTGTCAGCGGCTGGTGGCTGAGGCGGTAGTGGCGGCTGGCGGTGGCCAGTTGCTGATCGGACCAGTACCAGCGCTCACGCTGGACCTGGGCCTCGGCCACGAAGTACATGGGAATGCCCTGGCGCAGCGCGTCGTCGATCTGGTAGGGCAACTCGAACTGGAGATTGGCGGACAGCAGCAGACCATCGTCGGAGCGCTCGAGCTGCATGGATCCGATCTCGGCGGTCAGCGCATCGGCCCTGGCCTGCAGGCCCAGGCCGGCCAGCACGGCGGCCAGCACAAGTGCCCCGGCCAGCCGCGCCAGCAGGCGCAGCCAGGCTGGCGACCTGGTCCGGGGACGGGGGTCAGCGCGTCTTTTGCAGCAAGGCGTAGAAGAAGCCGTCGTGGTCACCCAAAGCATTGTCAGCCAGCATGCCGGCTTTGTAGTCCTTGCCCGGGATTAAATGCCCTGGCGCCGGCAGTGTTCGCGCCTCACTGTTGCGTGCAACAAACGCTTGAACCTGTGCCTCGCCCTCTTGCCTGAAGACCGAGCAGGTGCAGTACAGCAGGCGCCCGCCAGGCTGCAGCAGGGGCCACAGGGTGTCGAGCAGCCGGGACTGGATCTGGGCCAGCTGGTGCACATCGCTTTCGCGGCGCAGCCAGCGCACGTCGGGCTGGCGCCGCACGATGCCCGAGGCCGTGCAGGGCGCGTCCAGCAAGATGGCGTCGAACAGCTGGCCGCCGCATTGCGCCTCGAACCACTGCGCAGGCTGGGACGCATCGGCCACGACCACTTGCGCCTGCAACTGCAGCCTTCCCAGCGTGTCCTCGATGCGCGCGGCGCGCTCGGCGTCTATCTCCAGCGCCGTGACCTGCAGGGTCTGCGGCGCTGCGTATTCCAGCAGGTGGGCCGTCTTGCCACCGGGGGCGGCGCAGGCATCAAGTATCCGCAACGCTCGGCCGGCGGGCTGCTCCAGCCCTTGCAGCAGCAGCGGTGCGGCCAGTTGCGCCGCCGCATCCTGCACGGAGGCCAGGCCCTGGTCGAAGCCCGGCAGGGATTGCACGGGCAAGGCCTGCTGCAGTTGCAGGCCGCTGTCGGCCACGGCAAGCGATGGCACGTCCATGGCCTGCAGCGCCGCCTGGTACTGCGCGCGGTCTGCCCTTTGGCGATTGACGCGCAGCGTCATCGGCGGCTGCTCGTTGTTGGCCTGCAGGATGGCCTGCCAGTGATCGGGATGGTCCTTGCGCAGGCGGGCAATCCACCAGGCGGGATGGTTCCAGACCGCCTGCGGCTGGGCTTCGGTGGTGGCGACCAGGGCATCGCGCTCGCGCAGAAAGCGGCGCAGGCAGGCGTTGACAAAGCCGGACTGCGCGCGGGTCGGCCCCTGCTTGGCCGCTTCCACGGCCTGGTTGACCAGGGTGAACGGCGGGTATGGCGCGCGAGATTCATCCCAGGCCAAGGCCAGGGCGGTGTTCAGCAACGCGCTGACGCGCGGCGGCGGGTTGCGCGAGGCCAGCTGCTTTTGCAGCGCCTGGGCACGGCCCAGCTGGCGCAGCACCTGGAACAGCAGGGCCTGCACACCGGGACGCAGCGGCTGCGGCACACGCGCCAGCACGCTGCGGCTGGACTGGCCTTCGAGCACGGCCTGCAGGCATTGGGCGACGGCGTCGAGCTGCTGCCAAAGAGGAGGTGCGGCCGGTGCGGCATGCGCCTGCGAGGGCGCCGCAGCGCGGCGCGGGGAAGAATGCGTGCGTTGGTTCATGTTCCACTTTCCTGCACCTTGCTGGGCGCAGGTTCGACCAGCAGGCTGCGCACCGGGCGAAAGCCCAGCAGCCAGGCCAGCAGCCTGGCCGGATATTGCGCGATGGCGGCGTTGTAGCGCTCGGTCGCGGCGTTGAATTGCTGCAGTCCCAGGCGGTTGCGCACCTGGTGCTCGGTCCAGCGCTGCTGCCAGGGCTGCAGCGGATCGGGGTCCGGCGACGGGGTATCTGATGGCGCAGCGCCAGTGCCAGCGGCGCCGGCGCCGGTGTCAACGGCGACCTTGGTCATGGCCTGCCAGGCCACCTCCAGCGCCGAGCAGGCATGCTCCAGCGAGGCCAGCGCGCTCTCGCGCAGCGGCCGGCCACGGGCATCGACCAGCGCCGCCTGCAACTGCGCGGCGGTCTGGTGCAGCGCGGCCTGGGCATGCACAAGGGCGGGGCTTTGGCCTTCGCCCTTGGGCTGTGCCTCGAAGGCCTGCAGCATGGCATGCCACTGGCCCAGGTATGCATCGAGCGTACCGAACTGCTGCACGCAGCCGCTGCGCAGCCGGGCCAGCCGGTTGTATGCGCCGACGGCCCAGAACACCAGCAGTGCCAGCAGCATCCATTCAAGAGACAAGGACCACATCGTCTGCAATGGCCCGGCCGGAAGCTGGTCCGGCCGAACTCTGGTTATTCCCAAAGAAAAACGCTCCCGCCTGCGCAGGGCAGGCCGGGAGCGTCACATCATCAAGCACTTGCGCCATGCACTGCTCTAGGAGACAGCATGTCCCAACAAGAGGGACGCCGAGCAAGGGCCGCCCCCGCAGCGAGGGCGTCGTCCCCCTCCCGCGTAGCGAGAGAGGGGGAAGCGGCACAGCCGCTCAGGGGGTGACACCGCCTATCAGTCAGCGGAAGCGTCACCGGCGACGGCAGCCACGCCAGCGTCGTCGTCAGCCATCACACCGGCCAGTTCGGCCGCTTCGGCGTCGGCGATGGCGCGGCGCTCTGCGTCGTCCATGGCGTCCTTGGCCTTGCGCGCCTGGTGGTATGCCAGACCCGTGCCAGCGGGGATCAGGCGACCCACGATGACGTTTTCCTTCAGGCCACGCAGCTCGTCGCGCTTGCCCATGATGGCAGCCTCGGTGAGCACGCGGGTCGTTTCCTGGAACGACGCGGCAGAGATGAAGGAGTCGGTCGACAGCGATGCCTTGGTAATACCCAGCAGCACGTTGGAGTACGTGGCAGGGATCTTGCCTTCGCGCTGCAGCGCCTCGTTGGTATTGAGGATCTCCGAACGCTCGACCTGCTCGCCAGCGATGTAGGTCGAGTCGCCGGTGTTCTCGACCACGACGCGGCGCAGCATCTGGCGAACGATCACCTCGATGTGCTTGTCGTTGATCTTCACACCCTGCAGGCGGTAGACGTCCTGCACTTCATCGACGATGTAGCGCGACAGCTCCTCGATGCCCAGCAGGCGCAGGATGTCCTGCGGATCGGCCGGGCCGTCGACGATGGACTCACCCTTGTTGACCACCTGGCCTTCGTGCACCAGGATGTTCTTTTCCTTGGGCACGAGTTCTTCCCAGACCTTGCCATCCAGATCGGTGATCTGCATGCGCACCTTGCCCTTGGTTTCCTTGCCGAAGGAAATGGTGCCGGTCATCTCGGCCAGCGTGCCCTTGTCCTTGGGCGTACGGGCTTCGAACAGCTCGGCCACGCGGGGCAGACCGCCGGTAATGTCTCGGGTCTTCTGGCCTTCGACAGGGATACGGGCCAGCACTTCGCCGGGGCCCACGTCCTGGCCGTCACGCACCTGGATCAGCGCGCCAACCTGGAAGCCGATCGTCACCGAGTGGTCGGTGCCGGGGATCTTGACTTCCTGGTTGTTGGCATCGATCAGCTTGACCTGGGGACGCACGACCTTGGCAGAGCCACGGCGCTTGGGATCGATCACCACCAGCGTGGACAGGCCGGTCACTTCATCGACCTGCTTGGCCACGGTCAGGCCCTCTTCCACATTCTCGAAGCGCACCTGGCCGGCGTACTCGGTAATGATGGGTCGGGTCAGCGGATCCCAGTTGGCCAGGATCAGACCGGCCTTGACCTGCTGGTCGGGCCTGACGGTCAGCACGGCACCGTAGGGCACCTTGTGGCGCTCACGCTCGCGGCCGTTGTCGCTGATGACGATTTCGCCCGAACGCGAAATCACGACCAGCTCACCCTTGGTGTTGCTGACGTAGCGCATCGTGCTGTTGAAGCTGATGGAGCCGTTGGACTTGGCTTCCACGCTCGAGGCGATGGCAGCGCGCGAAGCGGCACCACCGATGTGGAAGGTACGCATGGTCAGCTGCGTGCCGGGCTCGCCGATGGACTGGGCGGCGATCACACCCACGGCTTCGCCGAGGTTGATCAGGCCGCCGCGGCCCAGGTCGCGGCCGTAGCACTTGGCGCACAGGCCGTAGCGGGTTTCGCAGGTCAGCGCGGTGCGGACCTTGATCTCGTCCACGCCTTGCGACTCCAGCTCGTCGATCACGTCTTCGTTGAGCAGCGTGCCTGCGGGCAGCAGCACGGCCAGCGTCTCGGGATGCACGACGTCCTCGGCCGTGGTACGGCCCAGCACGCGGTCGCGCAGCGATTCGATGACTTCACCGCCTTCGACGATGGCGCGCATCAGTGCGCCATTGCTCGTGCCGCAATCGTCCTCGTTGACCACCAGATCCTGCGTCACGTCCACCAGACGACGCGTCAGGTAGCCGGAGTTGGCCGTCTTCAACGCCGTGTCGGCCAGACCCTTTCGGGCGCCGTGGGTGGAGATGAAGTACTGCAGAACGTTCAGGCCTTCACGGAAGTTCGCCGTAATGGGCGTCTCGATGATGGAGCCGTCAGGCTTGGCCATCAGGCCACGCATGCCGGCCAGCTGGCGGATCTGCGCGGCCGAGCCGCGGGCGCCGGAGTCGGCCATCATGTAGATGGCGTTGAACGATTCCTGCTCGACTTCGTTGCCGTGGCGGTCGATGACCTTTTCCTTGGCCAGCTGGGCCATCATGACCTTGGAGACTTCGTCGCCGGCCTTGCCCCAGATGTCCACCACCTTGTTGTAGCGCTCGCCAGCGGTCACGAGACCGGAGACGTACTGCTGTTCGATCTCCTTCACCTCGGCTTCGGCACGGCCGATGATCTCGGCCTTTTGCGGCGGCACCAGCATGTCGCCGATGGCGATCGAGATGCCGGCGTGCGTGGACAGGCGGAAGCCGTTTTGCAGCAGCTTGTCGGCAAACACCACCGTGGCCTTCAGACCGCACTTGCGGAACGAGGCATTGATGAGCTTGGAGATCTCCTTCTTCTTGAGCGCCTTGTTCATGTGGCTGAACGGCAGGCCCTTGGGAAGGATCTCGGACATCAGGGCGCGGCCCACGGTGGTTTCCACCAGGCTGGTCGAAGGCTCGAACTCGCCGGAGTCCTTGTTCTTCGTCCACTCGGTCAGGCGAACGCTGATCTTGGCGGCCAGCTCGACCTGCTCGGCGTCCAGCGCGCGCTGCACTTCGCCGATGTCGGCGAAGACCATGCCCTCGCCCTTGCCGTTGATGCGCTCGCGCGTCGCGTGGTACAGACCCAGCACCACGTCCTGCGAAGGAACGATGGAGGGCTCGCCCGATGCGGGGAACAGCACGTTGTTGGAGGCCAGCATCAGCGTGCGGGCTTCCATCTGTGCTTCCACCGACAGCGGAACGTGGACGGCCATCTGGTCACCGTCGAAGTCGGCGTTGAAGGCCGCGCAGACGAGCGGGTGCAGCTGGATGGCCTTGCCTTCGATCAGGATGGGCTCGAAGGCCTGGATGCCCAGGCGGTGCAGCGTGGGAGCACGGTTCAGCATGACCGGGTGCTCCTTGATGACCTCTTCGAGGATGTCCCACACCACGGGCGTGCCGGATTCCACTTCCTTCTTCGCCGCCTTGATGGTGGTGGCGATGCCGCGCTGCTCGAGCTGCGCGAAGATGAAGGGCTTGAACAGTTCCAGCGCCATCAGCTTGGGCAGACCGCACTGGTGCAGCTTGAGGTACGGACCCACCGTGATCACGGAACGGCCCGAGTAGTCCACGCGCTTGCCCAGCAAGTTCTGGCGGAAACGGCCGCTCTTGCCCTTGATCATGTCGGCCAGCGACTTCAGGGCACGCTTGTTGGCGCCCGTCATGGCCTTGCCACGGCGGCCGTTGTCCAGCAGCGAGTCCACTGCTTCCTGCAGCATGCGCTTTTCGTTGCGCGCGATGATTTCCGGAGCCTTCAGCTCCAGCAGGCGGCGCAGACGCGAGTTGCGGTTGATGACGCGGCGATACAGGTCGTTCAGGTCGGACGTTGCGAAGCGGCCGCCGTCCAGCGGCACCAGCGGACGCAGGTCCGGGGGCAGCACGGGCAGCACTTCCATGACCATCCAGCCCGGCTTGATGCCGGACTTCTTGAACGCTTCCAGCAGCTTCAGGCGCTTGGCGTTCTTCTTGACCTTGACTTCGGAGCCGGTCAGGTCGCCGCGCAGGCGCTCGGTCTCGACGTCGATGTCGATGCCTTCGAGCAGGTCCTTGATGCCTTCGGCGCCCATCTTGGCTTCGAACTCGTCACCGTACTCGGTGCGCTTGGCCTCGTAGTCGTCCTCGGTCATGATGCTGAACTTCTTCAGCGGGGTCATGCCGGGGTCGGTCACCACGTAGGCTTCGAAGTACAGCACGCGCTCGATGTCGCGCAGCGTCATGTCGAGCACCAGGCCCAGACGCGACGGCAGCGACTTCAGGAACCAGATGTGGGCGCAGGGCGCAGCCAGGTCGATGTGGCCCATGCGCTCGCGGCGCACCTTGGTCTGGGTCACTTCGACGCCGCACTTCTCGCAGATCACGCCGCGGTGCTTGAGGCGCTTGTACTTGCCGCACAGGCACTCGTAGTCCTTGATGGGGCCAAAGATCTTGGCGCAGAACAGACCATCGCGCTCGGGCTTGAACGTGCGGTAGTTGATGGTCTCGGGCTTCTTCACCTCGCCGAAGGACCAGGAACGGATCTTCTCGGGAGAAGCCAGACCGATCTTGATGGCATCGAAATGCTCATCGGGCGTGAATTGCTTGAACAGGTCGAGTAGAGATTTCATAAGACTCTTTCCCTTTTCAATATTTAAGAACGCTCAAGCTCGATGTCGAGGCCCAGGGAGCGGATTTCCTTGACCAGCACGTTGAACGACTCGGGCATGCCTGCCTCGATGGCGTGCTCGCCCTTGACGATGGATTCGTACACCTTGGTACGGCCCACCACGTCGTCGGACTTCACGGTCAGCATTTCCTGCAGCACATAGGCGGCGCCGTAGGCTTCCAGCGCCCACACTTCCATTTCCCCGAAACGCTGGCCGCCGAACTGGGCCTTGCCGCCCAGGGGCTGCTGCGTCACCAGAGAGTACGGACCCGTGGAGCGGGCGTGCATCTTGTCGTCGACCAAGTGGTGCAGCTTCAGGTAGTGCATGTAGCCGATGGTGGTCGGACGCTCGAAGCGGTCACCGGTGCGGCCGTCATACAGGTAGGCCTGCGTGCGGCTTTCGGTCAGGCCCTTGCGCTCCTTCAGCTCTTCCGGATATGCCAGATGCAGCATGTCCTGGATTTCCTGCTCGGAAGCGCCGTCGAACACCGGCGTGGCAAACGGCACGCCCGTGGTCAGCGCCTGCGCCATGGACACGATCTCGTTGTCATCGAGCTGGGCCAGGTCTTCCTTGCGGCCGCGCGAGTTGTAGATCTCTTCCATGAAGGCACGGATTTCGGCGGCACGGGCTTCCTGCTGCAGCATGTCGCCGATGCGCTGGCCCAGGCCCTTGCCGGCCCAGCCCAGATGCACTTCCAGCACCTGGCCGATGTTCATGCGCGAAGGCACGCCCAGCGGGTTCAGCACGATGTCGGCAGTGGAGCCGTCGGCCATGTAGGGCATGTCCTCGACCGGAACGATCTTGGAGACCACGCCCTTGTTGCCGTGGCGGCCGGCCATCTTGTCGCCGGGCTGCAGGCGGCGCTTGACGGCCAGGTAGACCTTGACCATCTTGAGCACGCCAGCGGGCAGCTCGTCGCCCTGGGTGAGCTTCTTGCGCTTTTCTTCGAAAGCCAGGTCGAAGCTGTGGCGCGTCTGCTCCAGCGAGTTCTTGATGGACTCAAGCTGGGTGGCGACCTCGTCCTCTGCAGGACGGATGTCGAACCAGTGGAACTTCTCCACGCCGTCCAGGTAGGCCTTGTCGATCTTGGCGCCCTTGGCCAGCTTTTGCGGGCCGCCGTTGGCCACGCGGCCATTGAGCAGCTTCTCGATACGGTCGAAGGCGTCGGCCTCGACGATGCGCAGCTGGTCGTTCAGGTCCAGGCGGTAGCGCTTGAGTTCATCGTCGATGATCTGCTGGGCACGCTTGTCGCGCTGGATGCCTTCACGGGTGAAGACCTGCACGTCGATCACGGTGCCTTGCGAGCCCTGGTCCACGCGCAGCGAGGTGTCCTTCACGTCGGAAGCCTTCTCGCCGAAGATGGCGCGCAGCAGCTTCTCTTCAGGCGTCAGCGTGGTCTCGCCCTTGGGCGTGACCTTGCCGACCAGCACATCGCCGGGCTGCACTTCCGCACCCACGTAGATGATGCCGGACTCGTCCAGGCGGTTGAGCTGCTGCTCGGACAGGTTCGGGATGTCGCGCGTGATTTCCTCGGCACCGAGCTTGGTGTCGCGGGCCATCACCACGAGTTCTTCGATATGGATCGAGGTGTAGCGGTCTTCGGCCACCACGCGCTCGTTGATCAGGATCGAATCCTCGAAGTTGTAGCCGTTCCAGGGCATGAAGGCGATCAGCATGTTCTGACCGATGGCGATTTCGCCCAGGTCGGTCGATGCGCCGTCGGCCACCACGTCACCCTTGGCCAGCTTGTCGCCACGCTTGACGATGGGACGCTGGTGGATGTTGGTGTTCTGGTTGGAACGCTGGTACTTGATGAGGTTGTAGATGTCCACGCCGACTTCGCCGGCCACGGCTTCCGCATCGTTCACGCGGACCACGATGCGCGTTGCATCGACATAGTCCACGATACCGCCGCGGGTTGCCGTCACCACGGTGCCGGAGTCCACTGCCGCCACGCGCTCGATGCCCGTGCCCACCATGGGCTTTTCGGGACGCAGCACAGGCACGGCCTGACGCGACATGTTGGCGCCCATCAATGCGCGGTTCGCGTCATCGTGCTCCAGGAACGGAATCAGCGAGGCAGCCACCGACACGATCTGTGCGGGCGACACGTCCATGTACTGAACGCGCTCGGCCGACACCAGGGTCGAATCACCCTTTTCGCGCGCCGACACCAGGTCGCCGATCAGGCGGCCTTCGGCATCCAGCTCGGCATTGGCCTGGGCGATGATGTACTTGCCTTCCTCGATGGCCGACAGGTAGTCGATCTCCATCGTGACCTTGCCGTCGGCCACGCGACGGTAAGGCGTCTCGATGAAGCCGTACTCGTTCAGGCGGGCGTACAGGGCCAGCGAATTGATCAGGCCGATGTTCGGGCCTTCAGGCGTTTCGATAGGGCAGACGCGGCCGTAGTGGGTCACGTGCACGTCGCGCACTTCGAAGCCTGCGCGCTCGCGCGTCAGACCGCCCGGGCCCAGGGCCGAGACGCGACGCTTGTGCGTGATTTCGGCCAGAGGATTGGTCTGGTCCATGAACTGCGACAGCTGCGACGCACCGAAGAATTCCTTCAGGGCGGCCGAAATCGGCTTGCTGTTGATCAGGTCATGGGGCATCAGCGGCTCTTGCTCGGCCTGACCCAGACGCTCCTTCACGGCCTTCTCGATACGTGCCAGGCCCGTGCGGTACTGGTTCTCGGCCAGTTCGCCCACGCAACGCACGCGGCGGTTGCCCAGGTGGTCGATGTCATCGACCTCGCCCTTGCCGTTGCGCAGATCCACCAGGATCTTGACCACGGCCAGGATGTCCTCGTTGGACAGCACCATGGGGCCGGTGGCGCCATCGCGGCCGACCTTGGCGTTGAACTTCATCCGGCCAACGCGCGAAAGGTCGTAGGTGTCGGGGTTGTAGAACAGGCGCTGGAACAGGGCCTGCACGGCGTCCTCGGTCGGCGGCTCGCCGGGGCGCATCATGCGGTAGATGGCCACGCGCGCAGCGAACTCATCGACGGTTTCGTCGGTGCGCAGGGTCTGCGAAATGTAGGCGCCCTGGTCCAGCTCGTTCGTGTAGATGCACTGCAGATCCTGGATGCCGGCGCTGCGCAGCTTCTTGAGCAGGGACTCGGTCAGCTCTTCGTTGGCCTTGGCGATGATCTCGCCAGTGTCCGGATCGACGATGTTCTTGGCGACCACGCGGCCGATCAGGAAATCTTCGGGGACGCTGATGAACTTGGTGCCCGACTGCTCCAGCTCACGCGTGTGGCGAGCAGTGACGCGCTTGTCCTTGGCGACCACGACCTTGCCCGACTTGTCGGTGATGTCGAAGCGCGCGACCTCGCCGCGCAGGCGCTCGGGGACGAACTCCATCTGCGCGCCCGAATCCATGAGGCGGAAGTTGTCGTTGACGAAGAAATTGGCCAGGATCGATTCCGGCGTCAGGCCGATGGCCTTCAGCAGAATGGACACGGGCATCTTGCGACGACGGTCGACGCGGAAGAACAGCAGGTCCTTGGGGTCGAACTCGAAGTCCAGCCACGAGCCGCGGTAAGGAATGATGCGTGCCGAGAACAGCAGCTTGCCCGAGCTGTGGGTCTTGCCCTTGTCGTGTTCGAAGAACACGCCAGGCGAGCGGTGCAGCTGCGAGACGATGACGCGCTCGGTGCCGTTGATGATGAACGAGCCCTTGTCGGTCATCAGGGGCACTTCGCCCATGTAGACCTCTTGCTCCTTGACTTCCTTGACCACCTTGGACTGCGAGGTCGAAGACTCACGGTCATAGATGATCAGCTGAACCTTGGCGCGCACGGCAGAGGCGAAGGTCAGACCACGGGTCTGGCACTCGCGCACATCGAAAGCAGGCTTGGCGAGGTTGTACTCGACGAACTTCATCTCCACAAAACCGTTGTGGGAGACGATGGGGAAGGCAGAGTTGAAGGCCGCTTGCAGGCCTTCGATGGTGCGTTTTTTGGGGGCTACATCTGCCTGCAAGAATGCGGTATATGCATCTTTTTGCATCTGCAGCAGGTAAGGCACTTCGAGCACGCTGTCGCGGCTCCCGAAGCTTTTGCGGATTCGCTTGCGTTCGGTGTAAGAATAGGCCATGAGATCTCCGGGCAAAGACATGAGTCCTGGGTCTGCGACGACTGCCCCACATGGAAAGCTCCCTGCGGGCTTGGCGGTTGGCCACTACCAACCATGGCTGACGGCGATGCGTTGCACATCGCCCGAACCAAGGCATCTTCTGCTGTCGGGTTGTCAGAAGACACTAGAAAACAGGCTGCTCCAGACCGCTTTCTAGTGTGCTCTATGGATACGCTCTCCACAAGCGCCAAAGGCTGGAGGCCCTTTTTCGGAGCCTCCAGCCCTTGAGGGGACTGAATTACTTCAGTTCAGCCTTGGCACCGGCTTCCACCAGCTTCTTCACAGCGGCTTCAGCGTCAGCCTTGGCAACGCCTTCCTTGACGTTCTTGGGAGCGCCGTCGACCAGGTCCTTGGCTTCCTTCAGACCCAGGCCGGTGATTTCACGCACGGCCTTGATGACGGAAACCTTGTTCGCGCCGGCTTCGGTCAGCACAACGTTGAACTCGGTCTTTTCTTCTGCAGCAGCAGCGCCGCCAGCAGCGCCACCAGCAGCGGGAGCGGCCATGGCGGCAGCGCTCACGCCGAACTTCTCTTCAATGGCCTTCACCAGGTCATTGAGTTCCAGGACCGTCATGCCGTCGAGCGCGGTCAGAAATGCGTCTTTATCGAATGCCATTTTGATTTCCTAACAATATTGGTTAACTGCCGCGCGCTCAGGCTGCGACTGCTTCGGCTGCCGGTTCTTCGGCAGAGCCTTCGCTCTTCTTTGCCGCCAGGGCGCCCAGCACAACGGCCGTACGCGAGATAGGCGACATCAGCAAGCCACACAGTTGTGCCAGCAGAACTTCCTTCGAGGGGATGTTCGCCAGTTGCTTCACACCGTTCACGTCCAGGGCCTTGCCTGCAAACGCACCACCGCGGATCACCAGCTTGTCGTTGGTTTTCGCGAAGTCGGCCACCACCTTGGCGGCAGCCACTGCGTCTTCAGAGAAGCCATAGATCAGAGGGCCGGTCATCTGGTCGGCGACAACGTCGAACTGGCTGCCAGCCACAGCACGGCGGGCCAGCGTGTTCTTCAACACGCTCAGGCTCACACCCTTGCTGCGGGCGTCAACGCGCAGTTTGGTCATGTCGGCGACCGTGATGCCGCGGTATTCCGCGATCACAAGCGTTTGAGCTTTTGCGGCGAGGCTGGTCACTTCATTGATGACCGCTTCTTTCTCACTGCGATTAAGACTCAAGGTCTACTCCTTCAAATGCACACTCGGGGCAGGCCCCTCATGCGCGCTCTTGTTGCAGCGACCAACTGTTTTGGAAATGCATCCATCTGCAGCGGGATCGCCATCTGCGTTGGCCCCTGAGGTTTAAGTGCCGCAAGGCACACCAACGGTCTTGGATGACCCGGCGCATCGCTGCGCCGGCCCACCACTGAGGCAGCCCGCAAGCCGCCTCAAGATTTCTTGGCTATCAGGCCGAGATGGTTTGCGTGTCGACGCGAACGCCCACACCCATGGTCGACGAAACAGCCACCTTGCGCAGGTACAGGCCCTTGCTCGAGGCGGGCTTGGACTTGTTCAGGGCGTCGATCAGCGCAGCCAGGTTGCCTTGCAGCTTCTCGTTGTCGAACGAGCGGCGGCCGATGGTGGCGTGGATGATGCCGGCCTTGTCGACGCGGTATTGCACCTGACCAGCCTTGGCGTTCTTCACGGCCGTGGCCACATCGGGAGTCACCGTACCCACCTTGGGGTTGGGCATCAGGCCGCGCGGGCCCAGGATCTGACCCAGCGTACCGACGACGCGCATGGCGTCGGGGGCAGCGATGACCACGTCGAAGGGCATGTCGCCAGCCTTCACGCGGGCAGCCAGGTCGTCCATGCCGACCACGTCGGCGCCAGCAGCCTTGGCTTCTTCAGCCTTGGCGCCTTGGGCGAATACGGCCACGCGGGCGGTCTTGCCAGTGCCGTGGGGCAGCACGACGGCGCCACGAACCACTTGGTCAGACTTCTTGGCGTCCACGCCCAATTGCACGGCCACGTCGATGGATTCATCGAACTTGGCGGTGGCGGCTTCCTTCACCAGCGCCACGGCGTCGGCGAAAGCGTACAGCTTGGTGGACTCCACCTTGCCCTGGAGAGCCTTTTGCTTCTTGGTCAACTTGGCCATTTACACACCCTCCACAATCACGCCCATCGAACGGGCCGAACCAGCCAGCGTACGCACGGCGGCGTCGACGTCAGCAGCGTTCATGTCCTTCAGCTTGGTGTTGGCGATCTCTTCCAGCTGAGCGCGGGTGATCTTGCCGACCTTGTTCTTCAGGGGGTTGGAGGAGCCCTTGTCCAGCTTGATGGCCTTCTTGATCAGCACAGTCGCCGGAGGCGTCTTGATGATGAAGGTGAAGCTCTTGTCGGCAAAGGCCGTGATGACCACGGGCAGGGGCAGGCCGGGCTCGACACCTTGGGTCTGGGCGTTGAACGCCTTGCAGAATTCCATGATGTTGAGGCCGCGCTGACCCAGCGCAGGACCGATCGGAGGAGAGGGATTGGCCTTACCAGCTGGCACTTGCAGCTTGATGAAGCCGACGATTTTCTTCGCCATTGAATGCTCCTTGCGGGTATAGCGCCGCCGGCCCAACCAAGAATAGTTGCAGCCGGCAGCTCCCCGGGGGTTAAAAGACTCTTGCTGACACGCCCTGCACCGAGCCTAAAAATGCAGAGCCAGAGATTGTAAGCGGTAACTCAGGTTTTTTCAACCTGGGCAAATTCAAGCTCGACCGGCGTAGAGCGACCGAAGATCATCACCGAGACGCGCAGGCGGCTCTTTTCGTAGTTGACCTCTTCGACCGAGCCATTGAAGTCCGTGAAGGGGCCTTCCTTGACACGCACCAGTTCGCCGGGCATGAATTCGATCTTGTGGCGCGGCTTGTCCGTGCCTTCCTGCATCTGGCTGACGATCTTGCGCACTTCCTCTTCGGAGATCGGTGCGGGGCGGTTCTTGGCACCACCCACGAAACCCGTCACCTTGCTGGTGTGCTTGACCAGGTGCCAGGTGTCGTCGTCCATGACCATCTCGACGAACACGTAGCCAGGGAACAAGCGGCGTTCGGTGGTACGGCGCTGGCCGTTCTTCATCTCCACCACTTCCTCGGTGGGAACCAGGATGCGGCCGAACTTGGACTGCATGTCCGAACGCGCGATGCGCTCGATGATGTTGCGCTCCACGGCCTTTTCCATGCCGGAGTAGGCATGGACGATGTACCAGCGCAGATCCGGATTGGCAGGCGTTGCCCCTCCGTCGTTCACACCTGTTTCGACAGCATCCATTACTTCCTCCAGCCCAAAATCAGGTCATACAGGACCCACTCCAGCGTCTTGTCCGTGAACCACAGGAACAAGGCCATGATGACCACAAAGCCGAAGACGTACAAGGTCATCTGCATGGTCTCCTTGCGCGTCGGCCAGACGACCTTCTTGACTTCGCGCCAGGCATCCTGCGCAAAGCTGACGAAACGCTTTCCGGGCTCGGAAACAAGGAACGTGCCAGCAGCCGCAGCCAGACCGACCAGCAGCACCAGCCACTGAACGATGGGACCTTGCTTGCTCAGCAGATAGAAACCTGCGATCGCAGCAACGACTAAAGCCGCGACTGCGGCAAGCTTGGCTTTGTCAGCTCCGGAGCTGACCGTTTCAACCTGAGTAGTGGCCATAATCCATTTCTAATGCGCATTTTTTGCGCAACGCCAAGACACCGAAGCCCGCTTTGGGGCGGGCTCGTTGCGATTCCACCATCAGGTGGCAGGGGCAGTAGGAATCGAACCTACAACCTTCGGTTTTGGAGACCGACGCTCTGCCAATTGAGCTATACCCCTACGAATCAATTAGGCAATGATCTTGGCAACCACGCCAGCGCCCACGGTACGGCCGCCTTCGCGGATAGCGAAGCGCAGACCTTCTTCCATGGCGATGGGGGCGATCAGCTTGACGGTGATCGACACGTTATCGCCAGGCATCACCATTTCCTTGTCGGCGGGCAGCTCGATGGAGCCGGTCACGTCGGTCGTGCGGAAATAGAACTGGGGACGGTAGTTGTTGAAGAACGGAGTGTGGCGACCACCTTCGTCCTTGGACAGCACGTACACCTCAGCCGTGAAGTGGGTGTGGGGCTTGATGGAGCCGGGCTTNGCAATGATCTTGGCAACCACGCCAGCGCCCACGGTACGGCCGCCTTCGCGGATAGCGAAGCGCAGACCTTCTTCCATGGCGATGGGGGCGATCAGCTTGACGGTGATCGACACGTTATCGCCAGGCATCACCATTTCCTTGTCGGCGGGCAGCTCGATGGAGCCGGTCACGTCGGTCGTGCGGAAATAGAACTGGGGACGGTAGTTGTTGAAGAACGGAGTGTGGCGACCACCTTCGTCCTTGGACAGCACGTACACCTCAGCCGTGAAGTGGGTGTGGGGCTTGATGGAGCCGGGCTTGCACAGCACTTGGCCGCGTTCCACGTCTTCACGCTTGGTGCCGCGCAGCAACAGGCCCACGTTGTCGCCAGCTTGGCCTTGGTCCAGCAGCTTGCGGAACATTTCCACGCCGGTGACGATGGTCTTCTGGGTGTCGCGGATACCGACGATTTCGATTTCTTCGCCGACCTTGATGATGCCGCGCTCAACGCGACCAGTCACCACGGTGCCACGGCCGGAGATCGAGAACACGTCTTCCACGGGCATTGCGAAGGCACCGTCCACAGCGCGCTCGGGCGTGGGGATGTAGGTGTCCAGGGCTTCAGCCAGACGCAGGATGGCGGGCTCGCCCTTGTCGCTTGCGTCACCTTCCAGGGCCAGCTTGGCCGAGCCGCGGATGATGGGGGTGTCGTCGCCGGGGAAGTCGTACTTGGCCAGCAGCTCGCGCACTTCCATTTCGACCAGCTCCAGCAGCTCTTCGTCGTCCACCATGTCGCACTTGTTCAGGAACACGATGATGTAGGGCACGCCCACCTGACGAGCCAGCAGGATGTGCTCGCGGGTCTGGGGCATCGGGCCGTCAGCGGCCGAGCACACCAGGATAGCGCCGTCCATCTGAGCAGCGCCGGTGATCATGTTCTTGACGTAGTCGGCGTGGCCGGGGCAGTCAACGTGAGCGTAGTGGCGGTTGGCCGTTTCGTACTCGACGTGGGCGGTGTTGATCGTGATGCCGCGGGCCTTTTCTTCAGGTGCTGCGTCGATCTGGTCGTAAGCCTTGGCTTCGCCGCCGAACTTCTTGGACAGAACGGTGGCGATGGCAGCCGTCAGGGTCGTCTTGCCGTGGTCCACGTGACCGATGGTGCCCACGTTGACGTGGGGCTTGGT
>NZ_JABEPN010000012.1:0-125042 GCF_018320755.1 Delftia sp. PE138
AGTTCAACGAGGTCATGACCCCGCTGGCCGACAAGCTGGGCGCCGCCATCGGCGCCAGCCGCGCAGCGGTGGACGCAGGCTATGCGCCCAATGACCTGCAGGTCGGCCAGACCGGCAAGATCGTGGCGCCCCAGCTGTACATTGCGGCCGGTATTTCCGGCGCCATCCAGCACTTGGCCGGCATGAAGGACTCCAAGGTGATCGTGGCGATCAACAAGGACCCCGAGGCACCGATCTTCTCGGTGGCCGACTACGGCCTGGAAGCCGACCTGTTCCAGGCCGTGCCCGAGCTGGTGCAGGCGCTGTAAGCGACCAAAGCTGAAAAATGAGGGGCACAAGGCCCCTCTTTTTCCGTCACGGATGCCGGGATGGCCCGCTGGTCATGGTTCGCGGCAACGACTACAACAACGGCTTTGGCCGCCAGCGGGTGCTGGCAATGGCATGAACCGAGAGGGAGATTGAAATGAAGATGATGCGCTTGCGCCTGGCCCGCACGGCCGTGGCCTTTGTCTGTGGCGCCATGGCGCTGGCCGCCGAGGCCAATGCCTGGGTGGTGGGGCAGGTGGCACCCATGTCGGGAGCCGGCGCGACGCAGGGCCGGGCCTATGCCCAGGGCATGCGCCTGTACTTTGACCAGATCAACAAGGCCGGCGGCGTGCAGGGCCAGCCCGTGCAACTGGTCACGGTGGACGATGTGGGCCACCCCGATGAAACCGTGGACAAGACTCGCAAGCTGCTGGACGAGTCCAAGCCCGTGGTGCTGGCCGGCTACTTCGGCAACCGCAACATGGCTTCGCTGCTGGACAGCAAGCTGCTCGACCAATCCCAGATCTCCCTGGTCGGTTACCAGAGCACGGACACGCGTGTGCTGAGCCATCCCCAGATCTTCAGCACCCGCGCCAACCTGCCCGAGGAAATGGCCAAGATCGCCTCGCACCTGGCCACCGTGGGCATCACGCGCCTGGCCCTGCTGCATGACGAACGCCCGGATGCCAAGGCCGTGGCTGAACTTGTGGACAAGGCGATTGCGCCTTCCAAGGCCAAGCTGGTGGTCAGCGCTTCGCTGAGCACGGGCAAGGGCGCCATGGACAAGGCCGTGTCCCAGTTGCAAAAGGCCCAGCCTTCGGCGCAGGCCGTGATGGTGGTGGCCTCCAGCCCCGTGACCTCGGCCTTCGTCGAGGCGTACCGCATGGCGGGCGGCACGGCCCAGATCTACGCGACATCGGAAGCCGATATCGAGCAACTGGCCAAGCGCCTGCCCGTGGAGTTCATGAGCGGCCTGTCCATTGCCCAGGTCGTGCCCAGTCCCTACAAGGTGACCATGCGGCTGAACAAGGAGTTCAGGGACGCGGCCACCGCTGCCGGCAAGTCGCTGACCGTGCCGGTCAGCTACGCCATGATGGAAGGCTATGTGAACGCCCGCGTCATCGTGGAGGCCATGCGCCGCACCCAGCCGCTGACGCGCGAGAAGCTGGCCGCTTCGCTGCGCGGCCTGGACGCCTTCGATCTGGGCGGCTACTGGGTTACCTATCGTCCGGGCTCGCAGGCGGGCTCGAAATTCGTGGATTTGTCCATCGTCAACGCATCGGGCCGCGTCACGCAATAACGCAGCAATGCAGTAGTGCCGTGGCGGCGCGCCCGCTGTCCCAGGTCGCCGCGCGCTGCGCGCCGGCGGTCCAGGCTCTGTTCAGGAAGGTTCAACAATGACTTACTCGGCTCCCCTCAAAGACATGCTGTTCGCCATGGAGCATCTGGCGCAGATCGACCAGGTGGCGCAGTTGCCCGGTTTCGAGGAGGCTGGCCTGGAGACGGCCCAGGCCGTGCTGGAGGAATGCGCCAAGCTGTGCGAAGGCGTGGTGGCGCCGCTGAACCTGCCGGGCGACGTGTCGCCTTCCAGCCTCAAGGACGGCGTGGTCACCACCACGGCGGGCTTCAAGCAGGCCTTTCGCCAGTACGCCGAAGGCGGCTGGCAGGGCCTGCAGCATCCGCAGGATTTTGGAGGCCAGGGCCTGCCCAAGACGATTGGCGCGGCCTGCGTGGAAATGCTCAACAGCGCCAACCTGAGCTTTGCGCTGTGCCCGCTGCTGACCGACGGCGCCATCGAGGCCCTGCTGACGGCGGGCAGCGATGAGCTCAAGGCCACCTATCTCGAGAAGCTGGTGACCGGCGAGTGGACCGGCACCATGAACCTGACCGAGCCCCAGGCCGGCTCCGACCTGGCCCTGGTGCGCACCAAGGCCGAGCCGCAGCCCGATGGCAGCTACAAGGTCTTCGGCACCAAGATCTTCATCACCTATGGCGAGCACGACATGGCCGAGAACATCGTCCATCTGGTGCTGGCCCGCGTGGCCGGGGCGCCCGAGGGCGTCAAGGGCATCAGCCTGTTCGTGGTGCCCAAGTTCCTGGTCAACAAGGATGGCTCGCTGGGCGCGCGCAACGATGTGCACTGCGTGAGCATCGAGCACAAGATGGGCATCAAGGCCTCGCCCACGGCCGTGCTGCAGTACGGCGACAACGGGGGCGCCATCGGTTACCTGGTGGGCGAGGAAAACCGCGGCCTCGAATACATGTTCATCATGATGAACGCGGCCCGCTACGCCGTGGGCGTGCAGGGCATTGCCGTGGCCGAGCGCTCCTACCAGCATGCCGTGGCCTATGCCCGCGAGCGCGTGCAAAGCCGCCCCGTGGACGGCAGCGTGAAGGCCAGCGCCACCATTATCCACCACCCCGATGTGCGCCGCATGCTCATGACCATGCGCGCCTACACCGAGGGCTGCCGCGCCATGGCGGCCACGGCCGCTGCGGCCTACGACGCATCCCACCACCATGCCGACGCCCAGGTGCGCGAGGCCAATGCGGCCTTCTATGAATTCATGGTGCCCCTGGTCAAGGGCTACAGCACCGAGATGAGCCTGGAAGTCACCAGCCTGGGCGTTCAGGTGCACGGCGGCATGGGCTTCATCGAGGAGACGGGCGCCGCCCAGTACTACCGCGACGCCAAGATCCTGACCATCTACGAAGGCACGACCGCCATCCAGGCCAATGACCTGGTGGGCCGCAAGACGGCGCGCGATGGCGGCCAGACCGCGCTGGCCATTGCGGGCCAGATCGAGAAGACCGAGGCCGAGCTGGCCGCCAGCGGCACGCCCGAGGCACTGGCCGTGGCCCGCCAGCTGGCCGCCGCGCGCCAGGCTTTCGCGGAGGCGGTGCACTTCGTCTCGGGCCAGGCCAAGGCCGAGCCCAATGCCGTGTACGCCGGCAGCGTTCCCTACCTGATGCTGGCGGGCAACCTGGTGGCAGGCTGGCAGATGGGCCGCGCCCTGCTGGCGGCCGAGCAGCTGTTGCACAAGGGACAGGACGAGGCCTTCATGCGCGCGAAGATTGCGACGGCGCGCTTTTATGCCGAGCACATCCTCGTCAAGGCGGCGGGCCTGCGCGATGCCATCGTGCACGGCGCAGGCAGCGTGATGGCACTGCCCATGGACGCCTTCTGACCCGGCGCTCCCGCAAGGCACAACGCAGACAGAGATACCGAGAACCAACGGAGACAACGCATGTCCAAGCTTCCCCCGGCGCTGAAGAAACTGGCCCTGCCAGTGATCGGCTCGCCGCTGTTCATCATCAGCAACCCCAAGCTCGTGATCGCCCAGTGCCAGGCCGGCATCGTGGGTTCCATGCCCGCGCTCAACGCGCGCCCGGCCGAGCAGCTCGAAGACTGGCTGGCCGAGATCACCGAGACCCTGGCCGCCTGGGACAAGGCCCATCCGGACCGGCCCTCGGCGCCGTTCGCCATCAACCAGATCGTGCACAAGAGCAATGACCGGCTCGAGCACGACATGCAGATGTGCGCCAAGTACAAGGTGCCCATCGTCATCACCAGCCTGGGTGCGCGCGAGGACGTGAACCAGGCCGTGCACAGCTGGGGCGGCGTGGTGCTGCACGACATCATCAACAACAAGTTCGCGCACAAGGCCATCGAAAAGGGGGCCGACGGCCTGATCGCCGTGGCGGCGGGCGCGGGCGGCCATGCGGGTGTCAAGAGCCCGTTCGCGCTGATCCAGGAAATCCGCGAATGGTTCGACGGCCCCGTGGCGCTGTCGGGCTCCATCGCCTCGGGCGGTGCCATCCTGGCGGCCCAGGCCATGGGTGCGGACTTCGCCTATATCGGCTCGGCCTTCATCGCCACGCATGAGGCGCGTGCGCACGACGCCTACAAGCAGGCCATCGTGGACGGCACGTCCGACGACATCGTCTACAGCAACCTGTTCACGGGCGTGCACGGCAACTACCTGGCGCCGTCCATCCGCGCGGCTGGCCTGGACCCCGACAACCTGCCCGAGTCGGACCCCAGCAAGATGAACTTCGGCGGCGACGCCAAGAAGGCCTGGAAGGACATCTGGGGCTGCGGCCAGGGCATTGGCGCCATTCGCGAAGTCACGGGTGCGGGCGAGCTGGTGGAGCGTCTCAAGCGTGAATACAACCAGGCGCGCGACCGCCTGCTGTCCACCCCGTAAGGTTGGCAGAGCCCAGGACGGGCTCTTCTCCTACCCCGCCAGACGGCGCCTTCGGGCGCCGTTTTCTTTGGGTATTACCCACGCTGTGCGGGTCCGGTCCTCGAAGTTGTTTGCGCAAAACCCCTTGCGCACGCTTGACTGCTTCACTCGGCTTCCCACTACGAGCGACTTGCCTGGAGCAAGTTTGTTTAGAATTCTTTGCGTAATTTCAGTAAATACTGAAATTACAGAATAAATGAACAAACCTTGTACCCCGTCATTGCCTGAGTTCCACCAGCTGGCGCGTCGTCCGATGGCGGGTACGGGGCGCCTGGTGCTGGCCTCGCTGCTGTGGCTGCCGCAGGCGGCGCTGCTGGCGCTGGCCGTGCAGTCCATGGCCGATGGCGCAGGCGTGGAGCCGCTGTGGCCACTGTGGCAGCTTGCGGCCGGCGTGGCACTGCTGGGCGGGTTGCGCGCCTGGTGCGATGCCAGCGGCACGCGCCGTGCGAATCTGCAGGCGCGCAGCCTGGTGAGTGCGCTGCGCGCGCAGGTGCTGCGCACGCTGGCGGGCACCTCGCCGCTGGACCGCCAGCGCGCGGCCTCGGGCCAGGCGGCCAGCGCCATGGCCGAGCAGGCCGAGGCCATCGTGCCCTGGCTGTCGCGCTACCAGACCGCCATGTGGCGCGTGCGCACCGTGCCGCTGGTGATTGCGCTGGCCGTGGCCAGCCAGAGCTGGGTGGTGGCGCTGATCCTGGTGGTGGCCGCACCGCTGATCCCGCTGTTCATGGCCATCGTCGGCTGGCGCGCCAAGGCGGCCAGCCAGGCGCAGATGGTGGAGCTGGGCGGCATGAACGCCTTCCTGCTCGACCGGCTGCGCGGCCTGTCCACCCTGCGCGCCCTGGGCGCGGTGGATGCCACGGCGCAGCGGCTGCGCGCCAATGCCGAATCCCTGCGCGAACGCAGCATGCGCGTGCTGCGCATCGCCTTTCTGTCCTCTGCGGTGCTGGAGCTGTTCTCGGCCCTGGGCGTGGCCATGGTGGCCGTGTACGTGGGCTTTCACCTGCTGGGCCATCTGCCCTTTGGCAGCTGGGGCCAGACACTGAGCCTGGGCCAGGCGCTGTTCGTGCTGCTGCTGGCGCCCAGCTTCTTCGATCCCCTGCGTGAGCTGTCTGCCGTATGGCACGACCGCGCCAGCGGCGAGGCCGCACTGCAGGCCCTGGGCGATCTGGGTCGCGATGCGCAGCCGCTGCCCGGCGCGCTGAGTGCGCCCGGCAGGGCGGCCGGCCAGGCCTGCGCCCTGCACCTGGAGCAGGTGCGGCCCCAGGCGCCAGGCGGCGCGGTCACGCTGCCGGCGCTCACGCTGGACGTGCGGCCTGGCGAGCATGTGGCGCTGTGGAGCCCCAGCGGCAGCGGCAAGTCGCTGTTGCTGGCGCAGATTGCTGGCCTGCTGCCGGTGGCCGAGCCTGGGCGCATCCATATCGACGGCCAGCTGCTCGACGGCGAATCGGCCGGCCGGCTGCGCGCGCGCATGGCCTGGATGGGGCAGAGCCCGCATGTGTTCGCCGGCTCGGTGGCCGAAAACCTCCGGCTGGGCCGCCCGGGATTCACCTTCGGCGAACTGCGCCAGGCCTTGCGGCTGGCCGGTCTGGGCAAGCTGGCCGAGGCCCGTGCCGGCGCCACGCTGGGCGAGGGCGGAGCCGGCCTGTCGGGTGGGGAGATCGTGCGCCTGGCCCTGGCGCGCCTGGCCCTGTCGCGCGAGGCAGGCCTGCTGCTGGTCGATGAACCCACGGCCCACCTGGACCCGGCCACGGCCGCCCAGGTCACCGATGCCCTGCTGCAGCTGGCACGCGGGCGCACGCTGATCGTCGCCACCCACGATGCCGAACTGGCCGCCGCCATGCACCGCGTGGTGGAGCTGGCGGGCCATGCCGCCCCGCAGGAGCTGGCCGCATGAAGCCCCGCTCCACCCTCCGGCCCGTGCTTGCCGCCCTGGCGCGCATGGCGCCCCGCCGCCTGTGGCTGGGCGGCGCGCTGCTGGCCTTGCTCACGGTGCTCATGGGCATGGCGCTGCTGGGCCTGTCGGGCTGGTTCATCACGGCCACGGCGCTGGCCGGGCTGGTGCCGGCCACGGCCATCGTCTTCGACGTCTTCATGCCCTCGGCCGGTATCCGCCTGCTGGCCCTGGGCCGCACGGGCACCCGCTATGCCGAACGGCTGGTCACCCATGACGCCACCCTGGCCGTGCTGGCCGCCCTGCGCGAGCGGCTGCTGCGCAGTTGGGCCACTCCCGCCGCCGCCCTGAGCCTGCGCCTGCGGCCCGCGCGCCTGCTGCAGCGGCTGACGGCCGACGTGGATGCGCTGGACAGCCTGTACCTGCGCCTGTTCGTGCCCTTGCTGGCCGCCACGGGTGCCACGCTGGTGGCCGCCCTTGCGCTGGGACTGATGCGCTGGTGGCTGGGCCTGGCCTTGGCTGCGTGGCTGCTGGCCACGGGCCTGGGCAGCGCCCTGTGGCTGGCCCGCAGTGCGCGCCGGCCCGCCGTGCGCCGCGCGCTGGCGCTGGAGTCCCTGCGCGCCCGCACGGCCGACCTGGTGGCCGGGCAGGCGGAGCTGGCCATGGCCGGCACCCTGGCCGCGCATTGCGAACGCATTGCCGCCCTGGACGCCCGCGTGGCCGAGGCCGACGCCGCACTCCACGGCCTGGAGGCCCGAACCTCCTTCGTGCAGGGCCTGTGCGGCGCCCTGGCCCTGGCCGGTGTGCTGCTGGGCGTGGGCTGGCTGGCCGAGGCCGGCCTGCTGGGCGCCCCCGTGGCCGCGCTGGCCCTGTTGCTGGCGCTGACGGCCATGGAGCCCTTTGCCGCATTGCGCCGTGGCGCGCTGGAGGCCGGCCGCAGCTGGCTGGCCGCGCGCCGGCTGGCGCCTGCCCTGCGCGACGGCGCTGCGCAAGGCGCCTGCGAACCGGCTGCGCCCGGGCAGGGCTTGGCGGTTGAGCTGGAGCAGGTCGTGGCACCCCGTGCCGCCGTGCTGGCCCAGGACATCCGTATCGCCGAAGGCGAACGTGTCGCCCTGCTGGGCGCCAGCGGCGCGGGCAAGACCACGCTGCTGTCCCTGATGGCCGGCGAGCTCCAGCCGCTGGCCGGCGCCGTGCGTGCCCGGCGCTGCACCTGGATGACGCAGCGCACCGAACTGTTCGAGGACAGCCTGCGCGACAACCTTTTGCTTGCCTGCCCCCAGGCCGCCGAGGACACGCTGTGGGCGGCGCTGGAAGTCGCCGGGCTGGCCGGCGATGTGCGCGCCATGGCGCAGGGCCTGGACACGCGGCTGGGCGAGGGCGGGCTGGGCCTGTCCGGCGGCCAGGCACGGCGCCTGGCGCTGGCGCGGCTGCTGCTGAGCCCCGCGCGCTGCTGGCTGCTGGACGAAGTGACCGAGGGCCTGGATGCACGCACGGCCGCCGACCTGCTGGTGCGGCTGGACAGCGCAGCCCGGGGCCGCACCCTGGTGCTGGCCACCCACAAGCTGCGGGAGGCGCAACTGGCCGACCGGCTGCTGTGGGTGGAGCAGGGCCGCGTGGTGTCCGAGGCGCTGCGCGGCACACCGCCGTTCGAGGCGGCCCTGGCGCGCCTGCGACAGGACGGCTGATCAAGGATTTCACCAAGTACCCCGAGAGAAAGGATCTCACCATGGACCTCGACATCGTCGATCTATCGCGGCTGCAGTTCGCGGTAACGGCGCTCTACCACTTCCTGTTCGTGCCGCTGACCATCGGCCTGGCCGTGATCATCGCCATCATGGAGACCGTCTTCGTGATGACGGGCCGCACCATCTGGCGCGACATGACGAAGTTCTGGGGCACGTTGTTCGGCATCAACTTCGCCATGGGCGTGGCCACGGGCATCGTGATGGAGTTCCAGTTCGGCATGAACTGGAGCTACTACAGCCACTACGTGGGCGACATCTTCGGCGCGCCGCTGGCCATCGAGGGGCTGATGGCCTTCTTCCTCGAAGCCACCTTCGTGGGCCTGTTCTTCTTCGGCTGGGACCGCCTGAGCAAGGTGGGGCATCTGGTGACCACCTGGTGCGTGGCCCTGGGCTCGAACTTCTCGGCGCTGTGGATCCTGATCGCCAACGGCTGGATGCAAAACCCCGTGGGCGCGGCGTTCAACCCGCAGACCATGCGCATGGAGGTCACCGACTTCTTCGCGGTGCTGACCAACCCCGTGGCCCAGGCCAAGTTCGTGCACACGGTCTCGGCAGGCTACGTGACGGCGGCCATCTTCGTGCTGGGCGTTTCGGCCTGGTATCTGCTCAAGGGCCGGCACATCCAGCTGGCGCGCCGCTCCATGACGGTGGCCACCTCGTTCGGCCTGGCCGCCGCGCTGTCGGTGGTGGTGCTGGGCGATGAAAGCGGCTACCTGTCCTCGGAGCACCAGAAGATGAAGCTGGCCGCCATCGAGGCCATGTGGGACACCGAGCCCGCACCGGCCGCCTTCACGGCCTTCGGCTTTCCCGACAAGGCCGCACGGGAGACGCACTACGCCGTTCACATTCCCTGGGTCATGGGCCTGATCGGCACGCGCTCGCTGACCACCGAGATCCCCGGCATCAACGACCTGGTCCAGCGCACCGAGCAGTACATCCGCAACGGCATCGAGGCCTATGGCGCGCTGGAGGCCATCCGCGCCGCCGGCCCCACGGGCCAGGTGCCGGCCGAGGCCAAGGCCGTCTTCGAGGACAAGGGCGGGCAACTGGGCTACGCGCTGCTGCTCAAGCGCTACGTGGACGACCCGCGCCAGGCCACGGACGCGCAGATCGCCCAGGCCGCCTGGGACACCGTGCCGGCCGTGGGGCCGCTGTTCTGGGCCTTCCGCATCATGGTGGGGCTGGGCATGTTCTTCATCGCGCTCACGGCGGCCTTCTTCTGGCTGTCGGTGCGGCGCAGGCTGGACGCCCATCTGTGGATGCTCAAGCTGGCCGTGATCGCCATTCCCCTGCCCTGGATCGCGGCCGAGTGCGGCTGGATCGTGGCCGAGGTGGGCCGCCAGCCCTGGATCATCGAAGGCGTGCTGCCCACGGCGCTGGCCGTCTCCAACCTGGGCGCGGGCACGCTGCTGCTGACGATTGCAGGCTTCATCGCCATCTACTCCGTGCTCTTCGTCATCGAGATGAAGCTCATGGTGAAGGCCATCCGCAAGGGACCGCAGGAGGAAAGCGCACCGCACCTGACCACCTACTTCCCTCTGATGCAAAAACTCGCCCGCGGGCAATGACCAAGGGAGATTGTCACCATGATTCTTCACGAACTGATCAGCTACGACGTCCTGCGCCTGCTGTGGTGGGGCCTGCTGGGCGTGCTGCTCATCGCCTTTGCCGTCACCGATGGCTTTGACCTGGGCGCTGCCGCGCTGCTGCCGCTGGCGGCCAGGACCGACGTGGAGCGCCGCGTCGTCATCAACTCTCTGGGCCCGGTCTGGGAAGGCAACCAGGTCTGGCTCATCCTGGGCGGCGGCGCCATCTTTGCGGCCTGGCCGCAGCTGTACGCGGTCTCGTTCTCGGGCTTTTACCTGGCCATGTTCGCGGCGCTGGTGGCGCTGATCCTGCGGCCCGTGGCCTTCAAGTTCCGCAGCAAGCGCGAGGAGCCGGCCTGGCGCGCGCGCTGGGATGCCGTGCTGTGCATGGCCGGCGTGGTGCCCGCGCTGATCTTCGGTGTGGCCCTGGGCAATGTGCTGCAGGGCGTGCCCTTCCGCCTGGCGCCCGACATGCGCATCTACTACGAGGGCACGTTCTTCGGCCTGCTCAACCCGTTTGCGCTGCTGGCCGGCCTGGTCTCGCTGTGCATGCTGCTCATGCATGGTGCGTCCTGGCTGGTGTTCAAGACCGAGGGCGATGTGGCCGCGCGCGCGCGCCGCCTCGGCATGGTGGCGGCCGTCGCCACCACGGTGCTGTTCGCGGCGGCCGGCGTGTGGCTGGCCGCGCTCAACGGCTACCGCATCACCAGCGAGGTCAACACCACCGGACCGTCCAACCCGCTGTTCAAGACGGCTGCGCTGCAGGCGGGCGCCTGGTTTGCCAACTACCAGGCCCGGCCCGTGCTCTGGGCCGTGCCGGCCATCGGCCTGCTGATGCCGCTGCTGGCGGCGCTGGGCCTGTGGCTGCGCCGCGAGTGGCTGGCCCTGCTGTCCAGCGGCCTGGGCATTGCCGGCATCATCGCCAGCGTGGGGGCGTCCATGTTCCCGTTCATCCTGCCCTCGTCGCTGAACCCGCAGCACAGCCTCACGGTCTGGGACTCTTCGTCCAGCCATGTGACGCTGTTCATCATGCTGGTGTGCGCGCTGATCTTCGTGCCCCTCATCGTGGCCTACACCAGCTGGGTCTACAGCGTGCTGCGCGGCAAGGTCGACCCGATGGCCATCATCGAGGGCCGCGGCCACTCGTACTGATCCACCGAATCAAGCAACGACATTCAACGTCAAGAAAAGGACACAACACCATGTGGTACTTCGCCTGGTTGCTCGGCCTGCCGCTGGCGGCCGCCTTCGCGGTGCTCAACGCGATGTGGTACGAACTGATGGACGACGAGGCCACGCGCCGCGAACTCCTGGCCCGGGAGAAATAAAGCTCCCCCTGAGGCGCTTCGCGCCTTCCCCCTCTCTCTTCGGGAGGGGGACGACACCCTCGCTGCGGGGGCGGCCCTTGCTCGGTGTCCCTCGCTTTGGGCTACGCCAGTTTTTGCACGCGCTTACCGCCAATGAAGCATTGCTGTAAACACAATGAGCTCCCTCGGGAGCTCATTTTTGTACGCAGGCTTGCCAGGTTCAATCGTCGGTGTCGTCCGCCTTGGCGCGGCCCTTGCCGCCCGTGATGCGGTCCTTCAGGTCCAGCAGCCGGGTCACGGCCGTGCCCATGCCCATGAGCTGCATGGCGGTCTCGGGCGACAGGCGCTGTACGTCGTCAAACCAGTTCATGAGCCGGTCGATCAGCTCGTACATGTCGCGCATGCGCTGCTGGGCGTAGCGCTCTTCTTCGGTGGTGACTTCCTCCAGCATGGCGGCGCGCAGCATGGACTGGGTGGGCTCGATCTCGCGGCGGCGGCGTTCCTCTGCCAGGCGGCGGAAGATTTCCCAGACATCCTGCGGCGCCTCGAAATACTCGCGCCGGTCGCCGGGCTGGTGGCGCAACTGCACCAGGCGCCAGGCCTGCAATTCCTTGAGCCCCATGCTCACGTTGGAGCGCGAGAACTCCAGCGTCTCGGCGATCTGGTCGGCATTGAGCGGCTCGGGCGAAAGAAACAGCAGAGCGTAGATCTGGCCTACCGTGCGGTTGATGCCCCAGCGGCTGCCCATCTCGCCGAAGTGCGAGACGAACTGCCGGTTCAACGCCGGAAGAGGTTTGGGTTGCGTCATGGCATGCATTGTGCCTTCGCGTGCCGGCATGTCCTGTGCGGCTTGGAAAGCGGTGCGTCAGCTTTCTGCAAGACGCGGTCAAAAGGCGCACAATGGCGCCTTTGCGGGCTTGCGGCCAGGCGGCCCGGGCCCAGCGCCTCCCGCTTCCCGACCCGTTCGCAGATTGCAGATTGCCCCATGTCCCACGCTAGCCGCAGTGCGCTGATCGACTGCACCAAGGGCCTGGCCTGTGCCGCCATCGTCTGGCACCACCTGGCCTTCTACGGCCCCATGTCCGATATCGCCCATCCGGCCGCGCCGGACCTCATCGACTGGCTCTATGAATATGCGCGCATGGCCGTGCAGATCTTCCTGGTGCTGGGCGGCTACCTGGCGGCAGCCAGCATGGCGCCGCAAGGCCACGGCCTGCACAGCGATCCGTGGTCGCGTATCGGGCGCCGCTTCGTGCGCCTGGTCGTGCCCTATGCCGTGGCCCTGGTCGTGGCCGTCGTCGTCTCGGCGGCCGTGCGGCCCTGGTTCGACCATGCCTCGGTGTCGGGCGAGCCCGATCTCTGGCAGCTGGTGGCGCATGCGCTGCTGCTGCAGAACATCGTGGGCGAGGAGTCGCTGTCCGCCGGCGTCTGGTACGTGTCCATCGACTTCCAGCTGTTTGCGCTGACGGCGCTGCTGCTGGCCGGCACGCGCTGGGGCGGCGCCTTGCTGCGCCGACGCTTCGGCGGCCAGGCGCTGTCGCGCTGCTGGCCCTGGACGCTGAGCGTGGCGCAGGCGCTGGTGGTGATCGGCGTGGCGGCCTCGCTGCTGGGCTTCAATCTGGATGCGCAATGGGATGTGTGGGCGCCGTACTTCTTTGGCGCCTACGGCCTGGGCATGCTGGCCTACTGGGCCGCGCATGCGGACAAGTCCTCGACGGCCTGGAGCTGGTCCCTGCTGATCGTGGCCCTGGTCGTGGCGGCGCTGGCACTGCAGTGGCGCGACCGCATCGCGCTGGCCGGTGCCACGGCGCTGGCCCTGGTCGCGGCCATGCGCAGCCCCGCGTTTGCCCAGGCACAAGGCTGGGCGCCGCTGCGCCGGCTGGGCAAGATTTCGTACTCGGTGTTTCTCGTGCACTTCTCGGTCTGCCTGCTGGTCAACGCCGTGGAAAGCCATTTCTGGCCGCAGTCCATTCCCGCCGCCCTGCTGGGCATGTGCACGGCCTTTGTGCTGTCGATTGCGGCCGGCCATCTGCTGTACGAGCGCGTGGAGCGCCACGTTCCCAGCTGGCACATGGCGCTGCGCTGGCAGGCCGGCCTGGTGGGCACCGGCCTGATCGCGGCATTTGTGGCGGGCCTGCGCTGAGGCGCGGTGCGTCAGTCCACAAACAACAAAGGCAGCCGGTGGGCTGCCTTTTTCGCTTCACGCCGGTCGGCGTTCAACGGTGCAGCTCGCCTGCGCTTTCCGGCTGGAACTCGATGGCATCCACGCGCACGGTGACCTGGCCCGAGGGGCCGGGCATGCGGGACTGGTCGCCCACGCTCAGGCCCAGCAGGGCAATGCCCACGGGCGCGAACACCGACACCTTGTCGGCGCTGCCATCCATCTCCTTGGGATAGACCAGGGTCAGCGTATTGGTCTTGCCCGACTCCAGCAGCGTGAAGCGCACCGTGGAATTCATGGTCACCACGTTGGGCGGCATTTCCTTGGGCTCGAGCACGTCGGCACGGTCCAGCTCGGCCTCGAGCGCCTCGCGGCCGGGAAAGGCGGGCTGCTTGTCCAGCAGGGCCTCGATGCGTTCCAGGTCCAGGGACGAAAGAATGATGTGGGGCTTGCGCTCCATGGTGTTGGCTCCCTTGTGTGCTTGCGCCGTGGCTGCAGTGAAGGGCAGCGGCGCCCAAACGGACAAAAGCCCGGGCAACGCGGTTGTCCGGGCCAAGGCATCTTAAGAAAAGAGAAAAGCACCAAGTTGGTGCGATAAGGCCATTGTGCAGGCCCGTGCGCGTTCTGCCAAGCGAACCCGCACGGTGCGGTGCGGATTGGCGCGGGCACTTGCCAAGCCGGCAAAACCCACTTCGCAACCGCAGGCATGCGGGGAGTGCTTGTTGGTATGACTGTATTTTTATACAGTTGCTTCATGCTTTCCAGTCCTCCCACGCCTCATCACGACACGGCCCGGGTGCCCCTGCACGCCATCAAGGGCCGGGGCGCAGCCAGCCAACTGGCACACCGCTTCACCACCGACCCGCGCGAGGCCTTCGATGACGGCTGGGGCAGCCTTGAGGCGCCGGCCGAAGGCGAAGAGGCCGCTGCGCTGCGCACCGAACTGCGCTGGGAGCAGGCCCGCTCGGCGCTGAGCCGCCACCAGTCGCCCGACCTGCCGTTTCACATGGGGCTCAATCCCTACCGGGGCTGCGAGCATGGCTGCATCTACTGCTATGCCCGGCCCACGCACAGCTACCTGGGCTGGTCGCCAGGGCTGGACTTCGAGACCCGGCTCATCGCCAAGCAGAACCTGCCCGAGCTGCTGCGCGCCGAGCTGTCGCGCGCCAGCCATGTGGCCGCGCCCGTGATGCTGGGCTCGGTCACCGACTGCTACCAGCCCATAGAGCGCGAGCTGGGGCTGACGCGCCGCCTGATCGAAGTGCTGGCCGAGGCGCGCCACCCGTTTTCCATCGTCACCAAGGGCAGCGGGGTGGAGCGTGACCTGGACCTGCTGGCCCCGCTGGCGCGCCAGGGCCTGGCCTCGGTGCACATCACGCTGACCACGCTGGATGCCGACCTGGCACGCCACCTGGAGCCGCGCGCTGCCGCGCCGTACCGCCGGCTGCGCAGCATCCGCGCGCTGACCGAGGCGGGCGTGCCCGTGGGCGTGAGCCTGGCACCGCAGATTCCCTTCATCAACGAAGACCTGGAGAAGGTGCTGGAGGCGGCCGCCGACGCAGGTGCGCGCCACGCCTTCTATGCCGTGCTGCGCCTGCCCTGGGAAGTGGCGCCGCTGTTCGAGCAATGGCTGCAGGTGCACTACCCCGACCGCGCCCGCCGCGTGATGGAGCGCGTGCGCGACCTGCACGGCATCCAGGGCGAGCAGCGCGAGGCCGGCCGCGTGTACAACGCCGAGTTCGGCCAGCGCATGAAAGGTACCGGCCACTGGGCCGAGCTGCTGCGCCAGCGCTTCGCCCTGGCCTGCCGTCGGTACGGGTTCAACCGCGAGCCGCTGCGGCTCGATTGCAGCCTCTACCACCCGTCGCTTTTGCTGCCGCAACGCAGCCTGTTCTGAGAGCGGACCGGCAGGCTCAAACCGCCTCCAGAAACGACCTCACCAGCAGGCTGTCGCTGCGCTCGCGCATGCAATAGACATAGGTGGTGGTGCTGGCCGGGTCGCCCGCGATGCGCAGCGGGCGAAAGCGCGGGTCGGGGATGAATTCGGCTTCGGACACGGCGCCCAGTCCCAGGCCGCGCGCCACGGCTTCGCGTATGGCTTCGCGGCTGCCGATCTCCAGTTCGGTGCGCGGCTGCACCCCGGCGGCCTGCAGCACCGATTCCAGCGCGGTGCGCGTGGTCGAGCCGTGCTCGCGCAGCAGCAGAGGCTGGCCCTGCAGTTCGGACAGCGCGATTTCGCTGCGCCGCGCGAAGGGATGGGCGACATGGGCGAACAGGATGATGGCGTGGCGCGCGTACTCGCGCGCCAGCAGCTCCGGGCGGTCGTAGAGGCCGGCGAGCACGGCCACGTCGGTGTCGTAGCGTTCCAGGTCGGCCAGCACCTGCTGCGAGTTGCCCATGCGGATGGACAGCTGCATGCCCGGGTGCCGTGCGCGGTAGGCGGCCACCATCTCGATCACATGGAAGGGCCCCACGGCGCCGATCTTGAGCTCGCCCTGGTGCAGCTGCCCCGAGTCGCGCAGGAAGAATTCGGCCTCGGCCTCCAGCGCCATGATTTTCTGCGCCATGGGCAGCAGTCTGGCGCCTGCGCCCGTGAGCGTCATGCGGTAGCCGCGGCGGTGGAACAGCTCGATCTGGCTTTGGCGCTCCAGCGTGGCGATCTGGGTGGAGATGGTGGGCTGGCTCACGCCCAGTGCGCGGGCGGCGGCGCTGAGGCTGCCATGGTGGGCGACGGCGATGAAGGCGCGGTAGCGGGCGTTGCTCACGAAAGTCGGTATCTCAAGGTTTTGTCTATGGATGCTGTCAAAACCGATTCTGAAACTTTCACATGGCAGAAATATGTCGCTCCTAGCATTCAGCCATACCCACCCGCCTGCCGATTTGACCGGCGATTCACGGATCCACCGATCCGCCGATGTGCCTGACCTGATGCAAAGGAACACTCCCATGAAGATGAACCGCAAGACCTGGCTGCGCCATGCCGGCGCCGTGCTGGCCCTGGCCGCCACCGCCTCCACCGCTACCACTGCCGCCTTTGCCCAGAGCGCCGAGCTGCGCGTGGGCCTGATCCCCTCGGAGGACGCGCAGGCCATGATCCGCGCCAGCCAGCAGGTCATGGACCAGCTGGCCACCCGCACCGGCATGAAGGTGCGGCCCTTCGTGGCCAATGACTACAACGGCGTGATCGAGGCGCTGCGCTCCAACAAGATCGACATCGCCTTCCTCGGCCCGTTCTCGTACGTGCTGGCCAACCAGGTGGCAGGCGCCGAGGCCTTTGCCGTGGCCGTGACCAAGAAGACGGGCAAGAGCGCTTACCACAGCATGGTGATCTCCCGCAAGGACAAAGGCCCGGCCAGCGTGGCCGATCTCAAGGGCCGCAGCTTTGCCTTTGTGGACCCGACCTCGGCGTCGGGCCACCTGTTTCCCAAGGCGGGGTTGATGGCCGAGGGCTTCGATGCGGACAAGGGCTTTTCGCGCGTGATCTTCTCGGGCTCGCACGACGCCAGCATCATGGCCGTGGCCAACGGCAAGGTGGATGCGGCGGCCGTGGCCGACCGCATCTTCGACTCCGCCGTGAACAAGGGCCTGGTCAAGCGCGAGGACTTCCAGATCGTCTGGCGCTCCCAGCCCATCCCCGAGTCGCCCATGACTTGGCGCAAGAACCTGGACGCCGGCACCAAGCAGAAGGTGGCTGCGGCCCTGGTCGAGGTCAAGGACCTGCCCTGGGGTGACCAGGGCGTGCTCGACGGCTTCGCGGCCACGGATGACAAGGCCTACGACGTGGTGCGCCAGACGGCCAAGGCCCTGAAGCTGGACCTCGGGAGCATGAAATGATCCGCATCCGCCAATTGCGCAAGAGCTATGGCAGCAACCATGTGCTGCATGGCATCGACCTGGATGTGCAGCCCGGCGAGTTCGTCGTCATGCTGGGCCTGTCGGGGGCCGGCAAGTCCACGCTGCTGCGCTGCATGAACGGCCTGGCCCGCGCCGACAGCGGCACGCTGGAGGTGGGCGGCATGGACCTGATGCTGGTCGGCGGCAGGCACAGCCGGCGCGAGCTGGCTCGCCACGTGGCCATGGTCTTCCAGCACCACAACCTGGTGCCGCGCCTGTCGGTGCGCAAGAACGTGCTGACCGGGCGCCTGGGCCAGACCGGCACCCTGGCCTCGGTGCTGCAGCTGTTCCGCGAAAGCGATATCCGCCTGGCCGACCAGTGCCTGGAGCGCGTGGGCCTGGCCCACAAGGCGCTGGAGCGCACCGAGGCGCTGTCGGGCGGGCAGATGCAGCGCGTGGGCATTGCCCGCGCGCTGGCCCAGCAGCCCCAGGTCATCCTGGCCGACGAGCCCGTGGCCAGCCTGGACCCCAAGACCGCGCGCAGCGTGCTGCAGTACCTGCGTGATGCCACGCGCGAGCTGGGCATTGCCGTGGTCTGCAACCTGCACCAGGTGGACTACGCGCGGGAGTTCGGCGACCGCGTGCTGGGCCTGGCCCAGGGCCGCATGGTCTTTGACGGATCGCCGCAGGCGCTGGACGAGGCCGCGCTGCAGGCCATCTACCATGCGCAGCCCACTGCAGGGCAAGGAGCAGGGCAGGGCGCAGAACCGGACACACCACCGGGCACGCAGGCCGTAGGGCCTGCCGGCCTGCATGCGCAGGCGCCGGTGCATGCCTCGTGGATGCGGGCCAGCGCGCCCGCAGGAGGACTGTGATGACCAGCGCCAATTCCTGGAGCCCCGAGCCGCGCGACCGCTGGCAATGGACCGCGCCGCGCCCCCACGGCACCCTGGGCTGGACAGGCTATGCGGCTGCGGCCCTGGCCATCGCCTGGGTGCTGCACTGGAGCGCGGGCGGCGCGCAGATGAGCTGGGGCGAACTGGCGGCAGGCATGCCCCAGATCGCAGACTTCGTGGCGCGCTCCGTGCCGCCGGACTGGAGCATGCTGCCGCGCCTGATGGCGCCCGCGCTGGAGACGGTGCAGATCGCCATCTGGGGCACGCTGCTGTCCGTGGTGCTGGCGCTGCCGCTGTCCTTCATCGCGGCCAGCAACCTGCATGGCTGGCACTGGCTGCGGCGCATCACGCGTCAGTTCCTGAACGTGGTGCGCAGCATCAACGAGCTGATCCTGGCGCTGGTCTTTGTCTCGGCCGTGGGCCTGGGGCCGTTTCCCGGCGTGCTGGCCCTGGCCCTGCATGGCATGGGCATGCTGGGCAAGTTCTTCGCCGAGAGCATCGAAGAGATCGACGACGGCCCGCTGCAGGCCCTGCGCAGCGCAGGCGCCACGCAATTGCAGCTCATCGTCTTCGGCGTGATACCGCAGGCCATCACGGCCTGGATCGCGGTCGTGCTCTACCGCTTCGAGGTCAATCTGCGCTCGGCCACGGTGCTGGGCATGGTGGGCGCGGGCGGGCTGGGGTTCGAGCTGGTCGGCAGCCTCAAGCTGTTCCGCTACCAGGAGACGGCCACCTGCATCGTGGTCATCACCGTGATGGTGATCGCGGCCGATCTCGTCTCCCACTGGCTGCGCCGCCGCATCCAGCAGGGCACCCGCCATTGAGGGCTGCGCTTTTCCCGGCGCCCCCGTTTCATTCAAAGGACCGATTTGTGTGGACCTATCACAACCCCGTTGCCATCCATGCCGGCCCCGGCCGCCTGGACCGCCTGCCCGAGCTGCTGGCCGGGCGCGACTGCCTGCTGGTGACGTTTCCCGAGGCCGAATCCCTGGGCCTGGTGCAGCAGCTGCGCCAACAGCTGGGCAGCCAGCTGCGCGGCGTGGTGGACGGCATTGCGCCCAATCCCGATGTGCAGTGGCTGGCCCCGCTGTATGACCGCGTGCACCGCGAATACGCCGAGGTCCCGTGCATCGTGGCCCTGGGCGGCGGCAGCGCCATCGACTCGGCCAAGGCGCTGATGTGCGCCACGCCCACGCGGCGTTTCGGCGAGCTGCTGCAGGCCCTGGAGCAGGGGCTGGCCCTGCCGGCCGCAGGCCACAAGGCGCTGATCGCCATTCCCACCACGGCCGGCACGGGCAGCGAGGTCACGCCCTGGGCCACGATCTGGGACCAGGCCGCTGGCCGCAAGCACTCGCTGCACCAGCACTGGACCTGGCCCGAGGCCGCCATCATCGACGCGCAGCTCATGCAAAGCCTGCCGGCCGGCGCCACGCTGGCCTCGGGGCTGGATGCGCTGTCGCATGCGCTGGAGTCCATCTGGAACCGGCACCGCAATCCCGTCTCCACCACCTTGGCCGTGGGCGCCGCGCGCCGCACCCTGGCCACGCTGCCCGCGCTGATGCAGGACCTGGGCAGCCTGCCGCTGCGAAGCCGCATGGCCGAGGCCGCCCTGATGGCCGGCCTGGCCTTCTCCAACACCCGCACGGCGCTGGCGCATTCGCTGTCCTACGACATCACGCTGCGCCATGGCGTGGCCCACGGCATTGCCTGCTCGTTCAGCCTGCCGCTGGTGCTGGAGATGGCCCTGGGCGCCGACGATGAGGCCGATGCGGCCCTGCTGTCCATCTTCGATGCCGCCACGGGCGAGCTGGCCGTGCAGCGCCTGCGCAACTTCCTCGAAGGCCTGGGCGTGGCCACCGATCCCGCCCACTACGGCGTGCCTGGGGATGAGTGGCAGCAGCTGCTGCAGTCGGCCGCATCCGGCCCGCGCGGGCGCAATTTCATCCGCACGCTGGAATGAACAGGCGCGTGCGGCCCTCTTCTGTTTGAACCTCTTTCCTAGTCAAAAAGCACCATGAACCACACCACCGTCTCCACCGCCACCGCCGCCGATCTGTCGCCGCTGCAGGCCGTCATCTTCGACTGGGCCGGCACCCTGGTCGATTTCGGCTCGCTGGCGCCCACGCAGATCTTTGTCGAGGCCTTTGCCAGCTTCGGCATCACCATCACCCTGGCCCAGGCACGCGGCCCCATGGGCCTGTCCAAGTGGCAGCACATCCACGAGCTGCTGCAGGACGAGGGCATCCGCGCGCAATGGCACAAGGCCTTCGGCCAGCAGCCTGGCGACGCCGACGTGGATGCCATCTACGCCCGCTTCATGCCCATGCAGATCGCCAAGGTGGGCGAGTTCTCGGCACCCATCGAAGGCGCGCCTGAATTGCTGGGCTGGCTGCGCGCGCAGGGCCTGAAGGTGGGCTCGTGCTCGGGCTATCCGCGTGAAGTCCTGAACCAGCTGCTGCCCCAGGCAGCGGCCAACGGCCTGGCTCCCGACCATGTGGTGGCCGGCGATGAAATGGCCGCAGGCGGCCGCCCCGGCCCCTTCATGGCGCTGGCCAATGTGCTGGCGCTGGGCATCGGCGACGTGCGTGCCTGCGTGAAGGTGGACGACACCGTGCCCGGCATCGAGGAAGGCCGCAACGCCGGCATGTGGACCGTGGGCCTGACCCTGTCCGGCAACGAAGTCGGCTACTCCCCGGCCGAACTGGCCGCCGCCCCCGCCGAAGAAGTGCGCGAGCGCGTGGCCCGTGCCGAAGCCAAGCTGCGCGCAGCCGGCGCCCACCACGTGATCGCCAGCGTGAAGGAGCTGCCGCAGGTACTGGAGCGTATTGCGCAGGACATGCGCGCTGGCCATAGGCCAGGTTGAGGCAAGCTGCCCTGCACCTGTTGGGCGCATCACCCTTTGAAACTGGCGCGGCCAAAAAAACAGGGACGCCGAGCAAGAGCCGCCTCGCGGCGATGGCGTCGTCCCCCTCCCGCGAAGCGAGAGAGGGGGAAGGCGCGAAGCGCCTCAGGGGGTACTCAACTGCTTTGCATGATGGCGCAGATGGTCATCAATGAAGCTCTGGATGAAGTAGTAGCCGTGGTCGTAGCCCCCGTGGCGGCGCAGCGTCAGCGGCTGGCCGGCCTGGGCGCAGGCGGCCTCGAAGGCTTCGGGCAGCAGCTGCTTTTCGATCAGGAACTTGTCGGCCAGGCCCTGGTCCACGAGGATGCCGGCCGGGTAGGGCGCCTGGGTCTGCGCGGCCATCAGGCAGCTGGCGTCATGCGCTTCCCAGGCCTTGCGGTCATCGCCCAGATAGCCTGAGAAGGCTTTCTGTCCCCAGGGGCAGTTGACGGGGTTGGCGATGGGCGCGAACGCCGACAGGCTCTTGAAGCGGCCCGGATGGCGCAGCGCCAGCGTGAGCGCGCCGTGGCCGCCCATGGAGTGGCCGAAGATGCCCAGCCGCTGCGCGTCAATGGGCAGGCGTGCGGCGATCAGCGGCAGCAGCTCGCCCAGCAGATAGCTTTCCATGCGCCAGTGCAGTGCCCAGGGCCTGGTGGTGGCGTCCAGGTAGAAGCCCGCGCCCACGCCGAAGTCCCAGGCATCGGCCTCGCCGGGCAGGCCTGCGCCGCGCGGGCTGGTGTCGGGCGCGATCAGGGCGATGCCCAGCTCGGCGGCCAGGCGCTGGGCGCCGGCCTTGGTCATGAAGGTCTCTTCGGTGCAGGTCAGCCCGGCCAGATAGAGCACGGCGGGCACCTTCTCGCCGGCCACGGCCTTGGGCGGCAGGAAGACCGAGAACTTCATGTTCAGGCCGATCTCGGCGGAGAAATGCTCGTAGAAACGCTGTGCGCCGCCGAAGCAGGCATGGGCGTTCTTGAGTTCCAGGGGCGGCAGTGCGGACATGGTGTTCCTCAAAAAAGAAAAATGCTACGGGCACCTTGGCAAGCGGTGCGTGCAGCATTCAAAGATGGGAGTTGATACGCTATACACGGTCAACGGCCCATGAAACTGGCGCTGCCCAGGCGAGGGCGCCGTCCTCCTCCCTCGCGTAGCGAGTAGAGAGGCGCCGTGCAACGGGGGAGGGCGCGCAGCGCCTCAGGGGGAGCTTCAGTACACGACGACGGAGCGGATGGACTTGCCTTCGTGCATCAGGTCAAAAGCCTCGTTGATCTCCGGCAGGCCCATGGTGTGCGTGACGAAGGGGGCCAGCTGGATCTCGCCGCTCATGGCCTGCTCGACCATGCCGGGCAGCTCGCTGCGGCCCTTGACGCCGCCGAAGGCCGTGCCCAGCCACTTGCGGCCCGTCACCAGCTGGAAGGGGCGTGTGGAGATTTCCTGGCCCGCGCCGGCCACACCGATGATGACCGACTGGCCCCAGCCGCGGTGCGCGCATTCCAGGGCGGCACGCATCACGTTGACGTTGCCGATGCATTCGAAGCTGTGGTCCACGCCCCAGCCCGTCATCTCGACGATGACCTGCTGGATGGGCTTGTCGAAATCCTTGGGATTCACGCAGTCGGTGGCGCCGAAGGTGCGGGCCAGGTCGAACTTGGAGGGGTTGGTGTCCACGGCGATGATGCGGCCGGCCTTGGCCAGCTTGGCGCCCTGGATCACGGCCAGCCCGATGCCGCCCAGGCCGAACACGGCCACGGTGTCGCCTTCCTGGACCTTGGCGGTGTTCTTGACGGCACCCAGGCCCGTGGTCACGCCGCAGCCCAGCAGGCAGACCTGCTCGGGGTTGGCATCGGGGTGGATCTTGGCCAGCGAGACTTCGGCGACTACGGTGTATTCGCTGAAGGTGGAGCAGCCCATGTAGTGGTAGATGGGCTCGCCGTTGTACGAAAAGCGCGTGGTGCCGTCGGGCATCACGCCCTTGCCCTGGGTGGCGCGCACGGAAACGCACAGGTTGGTCTTGCCGCTCTTGCAGAACAGGCATTCGCCGCATTCGGCGGTGTACAGCGGGATCACGTGGTCGCCGGGCTTGACGCTGGTCACGCCTTCGCCGACCTCGACGACGATGCCCGCGCCTTCATGGCCGAGCACGGCGGGGAAGATGCCTTCCGGGTCGTCGCCCGACAGCGTGAACGCGTCGGTGTGGCAGACGCCGGTGTGGGTGATCTTGATCAGGACCTCGCCCTTCTTCGGGGGGGCCACGTCGATCTCGACGATCTGCAGGGGTTCTCCAGCCTTGAAGGCGACGGCGGCTTTGGATTTCATGGGCGTGTCTTTCTGTCGGGGTGGCTCAGGAGCGGCAGTGCGCGCGCTCCGCGAAGCCTTGAATGTAGGCCATGGCCGGGCGGCCCGGCCGCATCATGGCCGCAGCCCCAGGTGATATGTCCGAATCTGAGGGGTGTGGCCGGCGTCGGCCGGGCCTGCAGGCCGTGGGTGCTTGCGTCTTTTCGTATAGTCCGCCCCATTCTTTCCACCCTGACCGCCTCCGAGCCCGCCGTTTCCCATGGACCACCGCCACGCCAGCGCCCACCGCATCGATCTTGTCGTCTACCCCGGCTTCAAGGCGCTGGAGGCCATAGGACCCATGTCGGTGTTCGACTATGCCAACGTGCACCTGCGCGCGCGCGGCCAGAGCGACGGCTACGAGGTGCGCGTGGTCTCGCAGCGGCAAGGGCCCGTGCGCTCGGACACGCTGATGTCGCTGGAGGCCACCCACACGCTGGCCGGGCTGGAGGCTGCAGGCATGGGCTGCACCGTGGTCGTCGTGGGCTCGCGCCATATCGAGCAGGTGCTGGGCGGCTCGGCCGAGCTGGTCGCCTGGCTGGGCCGCGTGGCGCCACGCGTGCAGCGGCTGATCGCGCTGTGCTCGGGCAGCTTCTTCCTGGCCGAGGCGGGCTTGCTGGACGGCCGGCGCGCGGCCACGCACTGGAGCGTGACGGCGCAACTGGCCCAGCGCCATCCGCGCGTGCAGGTCGATGCCGATGCCATCTACCTGCGCGAGGAGATCCGCGATGGCGAAGGCAGCCGCCAGCTGTGGACCTCGGCCGGCGTGACGGCCGGCATCGACCTGGCCCTGGCCGTGGTGGAAGAGGATTTCGGCCACGCGCTGGCGCTGGAGGTGGCGCGTGACCTGGTCATGTACCTCAAGCGTCCCGGCGGCCAGTCGCAGTTCAGCGTGCCGCTGGCGGCCCAGGCCGCGCAGCACGGCGGCGTGCAGGCCGTGCAGCAGTGGGTGATGGCCCATCTGGCCGAGCCTCTGACCCTTGCGCAGATGGCCGAGCAGGCGCACATGAGCGAGCGGCACCTGCGCCGCGTGTTCCAGCAGGAAACCGGGCAAAGCCCCACGGCCTTTGTGGAGAGCGCGCGGCTGGAGGCGGCCAAGCAACTGCTGGAAAGCCAGGCCCATCTGCCGCTCAAGACCGTGGCCGCGCGCGTGGGCCTGGGCTCGGAGCAGGCGCTGCGCCACCTGTTCGTGCGCCACCTGGGCATTACCCCGGTGGCGTACCGGGATCGCTTTGGTGGGCGAGGCGGCGCGGGCTGAACCGGAAACGCTCAGTTCTTTTTTGCGGTCTCGGCTGCTTCGGCGGCCGCGGCGCGCAGCTTGTCCTTCTTGCTGGGGCGGCGGCCCTTGATGCCGCCGTTGCCGTCCTGCGCCACCGGAGGCGGCGGCACGGGCTCGGTGGGCTCGAAGCCCGGCAACTGCTCCAGTTCAAGGTCCAGCTGGTTGCGCTTGCAGATCAGCGCCCAGTGCGCCTGGTCGGCCGGCGTGACAAAGCTGATGGCCGTGCCGTCCTCGCCCGCGCGGCCCGTGCGGCCGATGCGGTGCACATAGTCGGTGGCCGAGCGCGGCAGGTCGTAGTTGACGACCAGGGGCAACTGGGTGATATCGATGCCGCGCGCCGCCAAGTCGGTGGTGATCATCACCTGCCAGCGCCTGGCCTTGAAGTCGGCCAGCGCTTCCTTGCGTGCGCCCTGGCTCAGGTCGCCATGGAAGGCCGTGGCGAAGATGCCGGCCTTGTAGAGCTTTTCCGCCACCAGTTCGGCCGTGTGCCGCGTGGCCACGAAGACCAGGGCGCGCTCCAGCGTGGCGGGGTCGGTGCCGGGCGCCGTCTCCCCCTGTACCAGTGTGCGCAGCAGCTGGGTGCGGCGCGCACGGTCCACGGCAATGGCGCGCTGGGCAATGCTCTGGGGGCTGGCGGCATCCTGGCCTTCGGCGGCATCGACGCGGGCCTGAACGGGATCGTGCAGCAGGCCTGTGGCCAGCGATTGCACGGCATCGGGATAGGTGGCCGAGAACAGCAGGGTCTGGCGCTGCTTCGGCAGCAGGGCCAGCACGCGCTGCAGCTCTTCCTGGAAGCCCAGGTCCAGCAGGCGGTCGGCCTCGTCCAGCACCAGATGGCGCACGGCGGACAGGCGCACGGCGTTGTGCTCCACCAGGTCCAGCAGGCGGCCGGGCGTGGCCACCAGGAAGTCGGCACTGCCGCGCAGCATCATCATCTGCGGATTGATGGACACGCCGCCATAGACCACGCCGATGCGCGGCGGCTGCTTGAGCGCGCGGCCCAGGTCGGACAGCGTCTCGCCCACCTGCTGGGCCAGCTCGCGCGTGGGCACCACGATCAGCGTGGTCAGGGTGCGCACAAAGCCGCCCTGGGCACCCTGGGCCTTGCCGCCATCCATCCAGCGCTGCAGCAGCGGCAGCAGGTAGGCGGCCGTCTTGCCCGAGCCCGTGGGCGCACAGGCCCAGAGGTCGCGGCCCGCAAGCACGGGGGCGATGGACTGGGTCTGTATGGGCGTGGGATCGACCAGGCCCAGGTCTTGGAGGCTGGAGACCAGCGCCGGGCTCAGGCCGAGGGAGGCAAAGTTCATGGTGTGCAGGAATGGCTGGGGCCGGAACCCCGGCGCAAGAAAGGCCCGGCCACGAGGGCCGGGGGGGCATTGTCGGCGAAACCGCGCCGCTGCGTGAAGCAGGGGGCTTGGCCCGGGCGCTCAGGCCAGGCGGCGCTGCCGACCAGCAGGCTGTTCACCAGGCCGCCAGCCGTTGCAGCCGGGCCGGTGGCGCGTGCCTGTCCAGGGATCGGGCATCGCCGAAATGAGTGCCCAGAAGATCGAATGGAGGCGGCTCATGGAGGAAGTCGTCCCTGCCTCTTCAGCTCCTTGAGCCGTCGTTCGGTTGCGCGGTCCAGGGCGTCCTGCAGCAGGTCCATCTTGCGTTTGTTGCAGGGTTGGCAGTCGTAGAAGCTTCCAGGTACTCCAATAGGGTCCAGCTTTTTGTTGGCCTCGAAAAGATTAATACGTCCTGTGGGTTCGATTCCCATGACGATGATTTTTCCGCTCTTGAACTTGACGGACGCTCCTCCTGAACACCCTGTTCTTTCCATATATTCACCGAAGTAGTGCTTCTCTGAAATTTTGCGCATGTGCTGCAGCGCATATCGCACATCCTCTTCGGTCAATATCACATCGTTGCAATCAAGCCAGTTCTTGTCTTCCCAAGAAGAGCCGCCTGAGGGCTCGATGATGTCGATTTTCTGTACTTGCCTGACTGGGTATCTGGCATCGGCCGCATGGAGCATCGATGCCATGGCCATTGCCGAAATCACAGTCACAGTGCGAAAGAAAATGAAGCTCATGGTGCCATTTCCCAGTTTGCGCCTTCTGCCTCGGACAGGTTCTTCCGGCTTACTTCAGGGTGCTTGAAGACTTCACTGGGCGATAGTTGCATGGAATCTTGCAGTGCTTCAACCAGCCATGTCAGAGCACGGTTTTGTGCCTCAGTCGGTGTGGGGTAGACGCCAAATTCTCCCCGAATCCCTTCCGGACTCAGTTCCTTTCGTCGCTGAGGGGGCTTGAACCCTTTCGGCAGCACAGCCCTGCCAACCATCTCGATGCCTATGGCTTCCATGTTGCTCGGATAGCGATCGCCAGGGGCTTTCATCATCTCGATGCGGTGCATTCCCTTTACGCCTGCTCCTTCATAGTCCTTGGCCCTGCATTTCCCCACAAGCAGGCATCTTGCCTTCAGCGGCCCCACATGGTTGGTGCGCTGGTAGATGGCCGCCGTCTGGTAGATGGTGCCGTCCTTGTCGATGAGAAAGTGTGCCGCATTGGCCTTCGGGTTTTTGTAGCTGTTGAGCGAAGACTGGGCCGTGTTGGCATCGGTCTGGTGCACGACGATGCCGGTGATGGCGGCGGTCCGCTTTCCTCTCTCGATGGCGGGGCTGCGCGCATTCTTGACGCGCGCATGGATGAGCATTCCGTCCTTGGTGATTTCGACAAGCATGTGAGTCCCAGGGTTGCGTTGAACGGCAGCGGGCATTGCGCTGAGCCTCCATCCCGTTTCAGGGAGGGTCAACGGTCACCTTAGGGTAGATATGATCAATCGAGATCCATGCCACGATAGTCAGAATGGTGTTCCTAGGACTGGTGCGGCCTTCTGGAACGGTGGACTCGCCCATGAAAAAAGCCCCATGCAAAGGCATGGGGCTTTTGGGTGCCGGGCCGCTGAGGCCCGGACCTGCGATCAGCGCTGGCCGATCGGCTTGACGTCGCGGGACACGGAGCCCGTGAACAGCTGGCGGGGACGGCCGATCTTGTACTCGGGGTCGGCCATCTGCTCGTTGAGCTGGGCGATCCAGCCCACGGTGCGGGCCAGGGCGAAGATGCCGGTGAACAGGTTCACGGGCACGCCGATGGCGCGCTGCACGATGCCGGAGTAGAAGTCCACGTTCGGGTAGAGCTTGCGCTGCACGAAGTAGTCGTCTTCCAGGGCGATCTTCTCGACTTCCTTGGCCAGGGCGAACAGGGGGTCCTTTTCCAGGCCCAGTTCGGCCAGCACTTCATTGCAGGTTTCCTGCATGAGCTTGGCGCGGGGGTCGTAGTTCTTGTAGACACGGTGGCCGAAGCCCATCAGCTTGACGCCGCTGTTCTTGTCCTTGACCTGTTCCATGAACTCGCCGACCTTGGCAACGCCGCCGTTGGCCTGCAGGTATTCCAGCATGTTCAGGCAGGCTTCGTTGGCGCCGCCGTGGGCAGGGCCCCACAGGCAGGCCACGCCGGCCGAGATGGCGGCGAAGGGGTTGGTGCCCGACGAGCCGCACAGGCGCACGGTGGAGGTGGAGGCGTTTTGCTCGTGGTCTGCGTGCAGGATGAAGATGCGGTCCAGCGCGCGCTCGACCACGGGGTTCACCTTGAACTCCTCGCAGGGATTGCCGAACATCATGCGCATGAAGTTGCCGGCGTAGCTCAGGTCGTTCTTGGGGTACATGTACGGCGCACCGATGCCGTACTTGTAGGCCATGGAGACCAGCGTGGGCATCTTGGCGATCAGGCGGATCGCGGCGATGTCGCGGTGCTCGGCGTTGTTGATGTCCATGTTGTCGTGGTAGAAGGCCGACATGCCGCCGACCAGACCCGTCAGGACGGCCATGGGGTGGGCGTCACGGCGGAAACCACGCAGGAAGAACTGCATCTGCTCGTTGACCATGGTGTGCTTGGTCACGCGCTCGACGAAGTCGGCCTTCTGCGACTCGTTGGGCAGCTCGCCGTACAGCAGCAGGTAGCAGGTCTCGAGGTAGTCGCAGTTCTTGGCCAGCTGCTCGATGGGGTAGCCGCGGTACAGCAGCTCGCCCTTGTCGCCATCGATGTAGGTGATGGCGGACTGGCACGAGGCGGTAGAGAGGAAGCCCGGGTCATAGGTGAACATGCCGGTCTGCGCGTACAGCTTGCGGATGTCCACCACGTCGGGACCGACGTTGCCCTGGTAGACGGGCAGCTCGACGCTGGGGGCGCCGTTGCTGAAAGACAGCGTTGCTTTGTTGTCTGCGAGTTTCATTTCCAAACTTCCTTCTCTAGATTGCCTAGCCTACTAGCGGGAGAGAACCGGGCTTGCGCTTGCGCACCAGTTCCAGAACTTCCCTGATTTCTTGGGTATCGAGTTCACCTTCAGGCTCCTTGCGGCGCAAGAAGAGGTCCATCAGGTCGTTGTCTGCCAGGTCCATCAAGGCAGACAGACCGCTCGCGTGTCTCCGCGTGAGCTGGTCTCCGTAGGTGGCGAAGAACTGCGCGATGAACAGGTCGTTCTCGACCAGGCCGCGCCGGCAGCGCCAGCGCAGCAGGTCTCGCTCGCGTTCGTCGAGCAGAGTATTCGTCATGGTCATCAGATGGCCCGACGGACCATCAGTTCCTTGATCTTGCCAATGGCCTGCGTGGGGTTCAGGTGCTTGGGGCACACGTCCACGCAGTTCATGATGGTGTGGCAACGGAAGAGGCGGTACGGATCTTCCAGGTTGTCAAGGCGGTCACCCGTGGCCTCGTCGCGGCTGTCCGCGATGAAGCGGTAGGCCTGCAGCAGGCCGGCCGGGCCCACGAACTTGTCGGGGTTCCACCAGAAGCTGGGGCAGCTGGTGGAGCAGCTGGCGCACAGAATGCACTCGTACAGGCCGTTGAGCTCTTCGCGCTCTTCAGGCGACTGCAGGCGTTCCTTGGTGGGAGACGCGAAGCTGTCGTTCTGCAGGTACGGCTTGATCGAGTGGTACTGCTTGAAGAACTGCGTCATGTCCACGATCAGGTCGCGGATCACGGGCAGGCCGGGCAGGGGCTTGAGAACGATGTCGCCCTGCAGGGTCTTCATGTTCGTCAGGCAGGCCAGGCCGTTCTTGCCATTGATGTTCATCGCGTCCGAGCCGCACACGCCTTCGCGGCAGGAGCGGCGGAACGAGATGGAGGGGTCCATCTCCTTGAGCTTGACCAGGGCGTCCAGCAGCATGCGCTCGTGGCCGTCCAGCTCGACCTCGACGGTCTGCATGTAGGGCTTGGCATCCTTGTCCGGGTCGTAGCGGTAGATCTTGAAAGTGCGCTTCATTTGTCTGTTCTCTCGTGGGCTGCTGGATTAGAACGTGCGGACCTTGGGCGGCACGCTGTCCACCGTGAGGGGCTTCAGGTTCACGGGCTTGTAGTCCAGGCTGTTGGTGGCGCTGTACCACAGGGTGTGCTTGAGCCATTCCTTGTCATTGCGGCCCAGCGGGAACTCGGCGTGGTCGGCAGGATGCTCGTAGTCGTACACGGTGTGGGCGCCGCGGCATTCGTGGCGGGCAGCGGCCGAGATCATGGTGGCCTGGGCCACTTCGATCAGGTTGTCCACTTCCAGCGCTTCCATGCGGGCGGTGTTCCAGACCTTGGACTTGTCCTTGAGAGTCACGGAGCCCACGCGTTCGCGGATGGCGTTGATCTTGACTTCGCCTTCGTCCATGCTCTTTTGCGTGCGGAACACGCCGGCATGCTGCTGCATCGTGGCGCGGATGTCGCCAGCCAGGTCCTGGGCGTAGGTGCCTTCCTTGGAGTCGTCGAGCTGGTTCAGGCGCGTGAGCGTGCGCTCGGAGCCATCGGCCGGCACGGGCTTGTGGTCGCCGAAGCCGTTGACGAACTGCACGATGTGCTTGCCGGCCGACTTGCCGAAGACCAGCAGGTCCAGCAGCGAGTTCGTGCCCAGGCGGTTGGCGCCGTGCACCGACACGCACGAGCATTCGCCCACGGCATACAGGCCATTGACCACGTTGTTCTGCTGGCCGTCCCACACCACGACCTGGCCGTTGATGTTGGTGGGAATGCCGCCCATCTGGTAGTGGATGGTGGGCACCACGGGAATCGGTTCCTTGGTGATGTCCACGTTGGCGAAGTTGTGGCCGATCTCTTCCACCGAAGGCAGGCGCTTGCGGATGGTGTCGGCGCCCAGGTGGTCCAGCTTCATCAGGATGTAGTCCTTGTTGGGACCACAGCCACGGCCTTCCTTGATTTCCTGGTCCATGGAGCGGGACACGAAGTCACGCGGTGCCAGATCCTTCAGCGTGGGAGCGTAGCGCTCCATGAAGCGTTCGCCTTCGCTGTTGAGCAGGATGGCGCCTTCGCCACGGCAGCCTTCGGTCAGCAGCACGCCCGCGCCGGCCACGCCGGTGGGGTGGAACTGCCAGAACTCCATGTCCTGCAGCGGGATGCCTGCGCGTGCAGCCATGCCCAGGCCGTCGCCGGTGTTGATGAAGGCATTGGTCGATGCCTGGAAGATGCGGCCAGCGCCACCCGTGGCCAGCAGCACGGCCTTGGCGTGCAGCTCGTACAGGTCGCCGGTTTCCAGTTCGATGGCGGTCACGCCGACCACGTCGCCCTGGGTGTTGCGGATCAGGTCCAGCGCCATCCACTCCACGAAGAAGTTGGTCTTGGACTTGACGTTCTGCTGGTACAGCGTGTGCAGCATGGCGTGGCCGGTACGGTCGGCCGCGGCGCAGGCGCGCTGCACGGGCTTTTCACCGTAGTTGGCCGTGTGGCCGCCGAAGGGGCGCTGGTAGATGGTGCCGTCGGGGTTGCGGTCGAACGGCATGCCGAAGTGTTCCAGCTCGATCACGACGTTGGGCGCTTCGCGGCACATGAACTCGATCGCATCCTGGTCGCCGAGCCAGTCGGAGCCTTTGATGGTGTCGTAGAAGTGGTAGTGCCAGTTGTCCTCGCTCATGTTGCCCAGCGAAGCGGACACGCCGCCTTGCGCGGCCACGGTGTGCGAGCGCGTGGGGAAGACCTTGGACAGCGAGGCCACGGACAGGCCGGCGCGCGACAGTTCCAGCGCGGCACGCAGGCCGGAGCCGCCAGCGCCGACGATGACGACGTCAAACTTGCGCTTGGTGATGTTTGCTTTGGAGTAGCTCATTCTTAACCTTCAATCGTGGAGACCGCGTCTCTATCAGATACGCCACAGGATCTGGATGCCCCAGCCGGCGCAGCCGACCAGCCAGACCAGGGTGAAAACGTTCAGCACCAGGCGCAGGCCCACGGGCTTGACGTAGTCCATCCAGATGTCGCGCACGCCGACCCAGACGTGCCAGGCCAGCGAGACGATCACGGCGAAGGTCAGGAACTTCATCCACTGCGGGGCAAAGATGCCGGCCCACAGGTCATAGCCGACGGAGCCGGTGCTGAAGATCAGCTTGGCCAGCAGCACGATGGTGAACAGTGCCATCAGCACGCCGGTGACGCGCTGCACCATCCAGTCGCGGATGCCGTAGTGCGCACCGACCACGGTGCGCTTGGAGCCGTAATTCACGGACATGGTTCTTTTTCCTTATCGTGAGGGGGAGATCGTCTATCAGTACAGGCCGAACAGCTTGGCGCCCAGGATCAGGGTCAGGCCCACGCTCAGCACTAGCACCACCAGGGCGGAGGTCTTGCCGAACTGCTTGTTGACCGCATGGTGGTTCACGTCCATGAACAGGTGGCGCAGGCCGGCGCAGAAGTGGTGCAGGTAGGCCCAGATCAATGCCAGGCACACGAGCTTGAGGAACCATCCGAAGGGACCCGCGAAAACCGAGGTGAAGCCGTCGAAGGAGATCTCCGAGGTCAGCGACATGTCCATCATCCACAGGATGAAAGGCAGCAGGATGAACATCAGCAGGCCGCTGATGCGGTGCAGGATGGACACGATGCCGGCCGGCGGCAACCGGTAGGTGGGGAGGTCCTTGAAGAAGTTGATGTTGCGGAACTCTGGCCGCTTTTTGGCTTGCTCAGTCATGGCAGGGTACTTTCGTGGATGTAACTGCTTCGTAATCGCTCAGGGGCGGCGATGCAAAATTCTATTGCAATGCAATAAAAACAGCTTTGCTGGGAATTGCGTATTTTCGCCCGCTTCTCTGGGGAACGGATCGTTCAGCTCAACGCGTTGCGGTAGTGATGGGTGTCGGTGCGGTACAGGCCACGGCGTAACTCCATGGGAACATCGTTGTATGTGTAAGCGGTGCGCTCCACGCTCAGCAGGGGCGTGGTGCTGGGCACGTCCAGCAGCAGGGCCTGTTCGGCCTCGGGCAGGACGGCGCGGATCTTTTCGTCGGCGCGCACCATGCGCACGCCGTAGTCCAGCTCGAACATGGCGTAGGTGGGGCCCTGGTAGGCGGACATCTGCTCGGCGGTCAGGCCCTTGAAGGCGTGGCCCGGCAGCCAGATGTCTTCCAAAATGGTCGGGATTGCGGAGAACGACAGCACGCGGCGCACGTGCATCACGGCATCGCCGCTGCGCAGCGCCAGGCCGCGCGCCACGTCGGCCGATGCGCGCAGGCGCCGGCAGTCGATGATGCGGCGCTCGGCACGGCCCTCGCCCTGCTGGTCGCCGGCGTCGGGCTGCAGCTTGAGGAAGCGGTACTGCACATGCTGGGCCGCGTGGGTGGCCACGAAGGTGCCCTTGCCCTGGCGGCGCATCACCAGGTTCTCCGCGGCCAACTCGTCGATGGCCTTGCGCACCGTGCCCTGGCTCACGCGAAAGCGCGCCGCCAGCTCCATCTCGCTGGGGATCAGCTCGCCGGGCCGCCATTCGCCTGCTTCAAGGCTTTGCAGTATCAGTCCCTTGATCTGCTGGTACAGCGGGCTGAAGGCCGGGGTCGATGCGCCCGCGCCGATGGTGGCAGCGGCGGTTTCAGAGGCGAGGGGAGGCAGGGCTGGCATGGGAAAGTTCGGGGTGGGGAGGCTCCCGGCGACGCAGATGAAAGACTTGGAAACAGACGTCGATCATATCTTATATAAGACATAAGACAAATTGACCGGGCTCCGAAATCGGGAGTACACTTTCGCGTTGTTTGCGGAGCACGGGCTGCTGGTTTCTGACGCTGGTGCGACCTGGCGCCGATAACACCTGATTTTTTCCCCATCCCTGGAGTTTCATCATGAGCAAGAAGCCCGTTCGTGTCGCCGTCACCGGTGCCGCCGGTCAAATTGGTTACGCCCTGCTGTTTCGCATCGCCTCCGGCGAAATGCTGGGTAAGGACCAGCCCGTCATTCTGCAACTGCTGGAGATTCCCGACGAGAAGGCCCAGAACGCGCTCAAGGGCGTGATCATGGAACTCGAAGACTGCGCCTTCCCCCTGCTGGCCGGCATCGAAGCCCACTCCGACCCCCTGCAAGCCTTCAAGGACACCGACTACGCCCTGCTGGTCGGCGCGCGTCCCCGCGGCCCCGGCATGGAACGTGCCGACCTGCTGGCTGCCAACGCACAGATCTTCACGGCCCAGGGCAAGGCGCTGAACGCCGTGGCCTCGCGCAACGTGAAGGTGCTGGTCGTCGGCAACCCCGCCAACACCAACGCCTACATCGCCATGAAGTCGGCTCCGGACCTGCCGGCCAAGAACTTCACCGCCATGCTGCGCCTGGACCACAACCGCGCTGCATCGCAGCTGGCTGCCAAGGCCGGCTTCAAGGTGGGCGACATCCGCAAGCTGACCGTCTGGGGCAACCACTCGCCCACGATGTACGCCGACTACCGTTTCGCCACCGTCAACGGTGAAAGCGTCAAGGCCAAGATCAACGACCAGGCCTGGAACAAGGACGTGTTCCTGCCCACCGTCGGCAAGCGTGGCGCCGCCATCATTGCAGCGCGCGGCCTGTCCTCGGCTGCCTCGGCTGCCAACGCTGCCATCGACCACATGCGCGACTGGGCCCTGGGCTCGGGCGGCGAATGGGTCACCATGGGCGTGCCCTCCAACGGCGAATACGGCATCCCCGCCGGCATCGTCTTCGGCTTCCCGGTCACCACGGAGAACGGCGAGTACAAGATCGTCGAAGGCCTGGAAATCGACGCCTTCTCGCAAGAGTGCATCGACAAGACCCTGGCCGAGCTGCAAGGCGAACAGGACGGCGTCAAGCACCTGCTGTAAGCCGCCGGCAAGCCATGCTCGACTGGAATCCCGCGCTTTACCTGCGTTTCGCCAATGAGCGTACGCGCCCCGCAGCCGAGCTGCTGGCGCGTGTGCCCTTGGCCCAGGCCCGCCATGTGGTGGACCTGGGATGCGGGCCGGGCAATTCCACCGAGCTGCTTGCACAGCGCTATGCCGGTGCCACGATCACCGGCATAGACAACTCCCAGGCGATGCTGGCCACCGCGCGCCAGCATCTGCCTGAGGCCCGCTTCGCGCTGGCCGACATTGCTTCCTGGACGCCCGCCCCCGGCGAGAGCGCTCCCGACCTGATTTATGCCAATGCCTCCCTCCAGTGGGTGGGGGAGCATGAAACGCTGATACCCCGCCTGTTCGCCCAACTGGCGCCAGGGGGCGTGCTGGCGATACAGATGCCCGACAACCGGCAGGAAGCCACGCACCGCGTGATGCGCGAGATCGCCAGCCTGCCCAAGTTTGCCGCCTACATCGGCGATGCCGCCAAGGTGCGGGCCGACATCCTGCCCATCCGCAGCTACTACGACCTGTTGGCCGGCCCGCAGGAGCAGGCCGGCGTCGAGGCTGGCGCCGTCGATGTCTGGCACACCGTCTACCAGCATCCCATGGACTCGGCCGGAGCCATCGTCCAGTGGCTGCGCGGCACCGGCCTCAAGCCCTTCGTCGAAGGCCTGCCCGAAGCCCTGCAGGCCGACTTCCTCACCGAATACGAAAACCGCGTGGACGCCGCCTACGGCGTGCGCGCCGACGGCCGGCGCCTGCTGGCCTTCCCCCGCCTGTTCATCGTCGCCCAGCGCAAGCCATGACCGCCGCCACGTCCACACCCTCTCGCGCACACCCGGCCCAGGTGCTGCTCGATGCGCAGGGCGGTGCCCTGCACCTGCCCGTCTGCGACCACTACAGCGGCGTGGAAGTGCGCATGCGCAAGAGCCTGCAGCTGCAGGCCGAGATGATGGCCGAGTTCGGCACCTGCGTGTTCGACGTCACGCTGGACTGCGAGGACGGCGCCCCCGTGGGCCAGGAGGCCGCCCATGCGCGCCTGGTGGCCTCGCTGGCGCGTGATGCCGCGCCCGGCGCCCGCGTGGCTGCGCGCGTGCATGCCGTGGACCACGCCAGCTTCGCGCAGGACCTGGACATCATCGTCGGCGAGGCCGGCGACCGCCTGTGCCACCTCATGCTGCCCAAGGTGGAAAGCGTGGATGACGTGCTGCTGGCCGAGCGGCATCTGGGCCGACTGGGCTGCCGCGAACTGCCGCTGCATGTGCTCATCGAGTCGCCCGCCGCCGTGCACCGTGCCTTCGACATCGCCGCACACCCGCGCGTGCAGAGCATTTCCTTCGGCCTGATGGACTTCGTCTCGGCCCATGGCGGCGCGATTCCCGCCTCGGCCATGGGCTCGGCCGGCCAGTTCGACCATCCGCTGGTCGTGCGTGCCAAGCTGGAGATCGCAGCTGCCTGCCACGCGCACGGAAAGGTGCCTTCGCACTGCGTGGTCACCGAGTTCAGGAATCCACAGGCGCTGCAGGCCGCTGCCACACAGGCGTCACGGCGGCTCGGCTATACCCGCATGTGGAGCATCCACCCGGACCAGATCCGTCCCATCCTCGCCGCGTTCGCGCCCCAGGCCGACGAAGTGGCGCAGGCCGCACAAATACTTACCGCCGCCGGGGCCGCCGACTGGGCGCCCGTCAGCGTGGATGGTGTATTACATGACCGGGCGAGCTACCGCTACTTCTGGCAGTTGCTCACACGTGCCCACCAGACCGGCCAGGCGCTGCCCCCGCAGGTGCAGCCCTGGTTTGCATCAGAATCACTTGCTTAGCCCACACCGGGAATTTGCAGGAGCCCAACGTATGAAGACAGCTATCGCCTCCATCCTGATCGCAGCCCCCTTGCTGGCCATGGGCCTGGGCGCCAGCGCCGCCGAACCTGCCAAGAAGGCTCCGGCCAAGGCCGCCGCCAAGCCTGCGGTCAAGAAGGCTCCCGCCAAGAAGGCCACCGCGGCCAAGGCCGCTGCCGGCGCTGCCGCAGTCGGCGGTGCGGCGGCCGTGGCAGCTGCTGCCCAGCAGCCGCTGTCCGCCGAAGACCTGGCCATCTCGGAGCGCGTGCACACCGGCCGCATTCCCTGCGAGCTGGGCGCCTTCGTCAATGTGACGGCCGACCAGTCCAACCCCGGCTACTTCAACATCGACGGCAAGGGCTTCAAGTACCACATGGCGCCCGTCAAGACCTCGACCGGCACCGTGCGCCTGGAAGACAAGCATGCCGGCGCCGTCTGGCTGCAGATCGCCAACAAGTCCATGCTCATGAACCAGAAGGTCGGCCAGCGCCTGGCCGACGAATGCATGAGCCCTGACCAGCTTCAGGTGGCCGAGGCCATCAAGAAGAACCCGCCTCCCAGCCTGCTGGAAGCACCCAAGCCCGCCGGCCAGTAATCCAGGCCCGGACCTGAGCGTCCCGCAAGCAGCCCCACTTTAGAAAACCATGGAGAGAGAATCATGTTGAAAGCCTACCGTGACCACGTGGCGGAACGCGCCGCGCTCGGTATCCCCCCGCTGCCGCTGGATGCCAAGCAGGTTGCCGAACTGATCGAGCTGATCAAGAACCCGCCCGCTGGCGAGGACGCCTTCCTGCTCGACCTGCTCACGCACCGCGTTCCTCCGGGCGTGGACGATGCCGCCAAGGTCAAGGCCAGCTTCCTGGCAGCCGTGGCCCACGGTGACATCCAGGTGGCTCTCATCTCCAAGGCCAAGGCCACCGAGCTGCTGGGCACCATGGTGGGCGGCTACAACGTGCACCCCCTGATCGAGCTGCTGGACGACGCCGAAGTCGCCGGCGTCGCTGCCGATGCGCTGAAGAAGACGCTGCTGATGTTCGACTTCTTCAACGACGTGGCCACCAAGGCCAAGGCCGGCAACGCCAAGGCCCAGGAAGTCATGCAGAGCTGGGCTGACGCCGAGTGGTTCACCTCGCGCCCCGAAGTGGACAAGAAGATCACCGTCACCGTCTTCAAGGTGCCCGGCGAGACCAACACCGACGACCTGTCGCCTGCACCCGATGCCTGGAGCCGTCCGGACATCCCGCTGCACTACCTGGCCATGCTCAAGAACACCCGTCCCGACGCGGCCTTCAAGCCCGAGGAAGACGGCAAGCGCGGCCCGATGCAGTTCATCGACGACCTCAAGAAGAAGGGTCACCTGGTCGCCTACGTGGGCGACGTGGTCGGCACCGGCTCCTCGCGCAAGTCGGCCACCAACTCCATCGTCTGGGCCACGGGCCAGGACATCCCCTTCGTGCCCAACAAGCGCTTCGGCGGCGTGACCCTGGGCGGCAAGATCGCCCCCATCTTCTTCAACACGCAGGAAGACTCCGGCTCGCTGCCCATCGAAGTGGACGTCTCCAAGCTGGAGATGGGCGACGTCATCGACGTGCTGCCCTATGACGGCAAGCTGGTCAAGAACGGCGAGACCGTCGCCGAGTTCCAGCTCAAGAGCGACGTGCTGTTCGACGAAGTGCGCGCCGGCGGCCGCATCAACCTGATCATCGGCCGTTCGCTGACCGCCAAGGCCCGCGAATTCCTGGGCCTGTCTGCCTCTACCGTGTTCCGCCTGCCCCAGGCGCCCGCTGCTTCGAACGCCGGCTTCACGCTGGCCCAGAAGATGGTCGGCCGCGCCGTCGGCCTGCCGGAAGGCCAGGGCGTGCGCCCCGGTACCTACTGCGAGCCGCGCATGACCACCGTGGGTTCGCAGGACACCACCGGCCCTATGACCCGCGACGAGCTCAAGGACCTGGCCTGCCTGGGCTTCTCGGCCGACATGGTCATGCAGTCCTTCTGCCACACGGCCGCCTACCCCAAGCCCGTGGACGTCAAGACCCACCGCGAGCTGCCTGCCTTCATCAGCAACCGCGGCGGCGTGGCCCTGCGTCCCGGTGACGGCGTGATCCACTCCTGGCTCAACCGCCTGCTGCTGCCCGACACCGTGGGCACGGGCGGCGACTCGCACACGCGCTTCCCCATCGGCATCTCCTTCCCCGCAGGTTCCGGCCTGGTGGCCTTCGGCGCCGCCACGGGCGTGATGCCCCTGGACATGCCCGAGTCCGTGCTCGTGCGCTTCAAGGGCGAAATGCAGCCTGGCGTCACCCTGCGTGACCTGGTGCATGCCATTCCCCTGTACGCCATCAAGGCAGGCGCGCTGACCGTGGCCAAGGCCGGCAAGAAGAACATCTTCTCGGGCCGCATCCTGGAAATCGAAGGTCTGCCCGACCTGAAGGTGGAACAGGCCTTCGAGCTGTCCGACGCCTCGGCCGAGCGCTCGGCTGCCGGCTGCACGATCAAGCTCAACCCCGAGCCGATCAAGGAGTACCTGACCTCGAACATCGTTCTGATGAAGAACATGATCGCCGACGGCTACGCCGACGCCAAGACGCTGCAGCGCCGCATCGAGAAGGTCGAAGCCTGGCTGGCCAAGCCCGACCTGCTCGAAGCCGACAAGGACGCCGAATACGCTGCCGTGTTCGAGATCGACCTGGCCGACATCAAGGAACCCATCGTCTGCTGCCCCAACGATCCCGATGACGCCAAGTTCCTGTCCGAAGTGGCCGGCACCAAGATCGATGAAGCCTTCATCGGTTCGTGCATGACCAACATCGGCCACTTCCGCGCAGCAGCCAAGCTGCTGGGCGGCCAGCGCGACATCCCCGTCAAGCTGTGGGTGGCTCCGCCCACCAAGATGGACCAGAACGAGCTGATCAAGGAAGGCCACTACGCCGCCTTCGGCACGGCCGGTGCCCGCACCGAAATGCCGGGCTGCTCGCTGTGCATGGGCAACCAGGCCCAGGTCCGCGAAGGCGCGACGGTGATCTCCACCTCGACCCGCAACTTCCCCAACCGCCTGGGCAAGAACACCAACGTGTTCCTGGGCTCGGCCGAGCTGGCCGCCATCGCATCGCGCCTGGGCAAGCTGCCCACCAAGGAGGAATACCTCAAGGAAATGGGCGTGATCGATGCCGACAAGTCCAGCGTCTACCGCTACATGAACTTCGACCAGATCGAAGAGTACGCGGATGTGGCCAAGGGCGTGAGCGCCTGAGTCCGGCCTGATCCGGCTCCATGAGCAAAGCCCGCTTCGGCGGGCTTTGCTGCTTTCTGGCTCTGTACTTTCCGGTTTACGCAGCCTGCCTCAACCGCCCCAGCACCTCCTGCGTCTGCGCATCCGCCGGAAAGAACGACTCCACGGCCAGCTCCTGCAGCGTCACATCCACCGGCGTGCCGAAGATGGTGATGGTGCTGATGAAGTTCAGCCGGCCATGGTCGGTGTCCAGCGCGAAGGGCACGGCGATGTGGCTGGCAGGTGCTGCGCCATGTGGTGAGTCCGCTTCATCTTCCTTGAACGGGTAGGCGGCAATCTCGTCGTGCAGCGCCTGCAACTGCGCATCCGACGTGGCGGCAATCTGCTGCTGCAGGCGGTGCAGCAGATGCGCGCGCCAATGGGCTGCATTGGCCAGGCGCGGGCCCAGGCCTTCGGGGTGCAGGCTCAGGCGCAGCACATTGACGGGCGGCTCCAGCAGCCAGGGCGCCACGCCGGCCAGCAGCAGCGGCACGATGGCGTTGGCGGCCACCAGGTTCCAGTGACGGTCCACGGCCAGGGCGGGATTGGGTTCGTGGCCCTTGAGCACCAGGTCCACGGCCTGGCGCGCGGCGGCCAGATCCGGGTGGTCCAGCGGCCGGGCCTGGTACATGGGCGCATAGCCTGCGGCCACCAGCAGCGCGTTGCGCTCGCGCAGCGGCACGCCCAGGCGCTCCACCAGGCGCAGCACCATCTCGCGGCTGGGCTGGGCGCGGCCGGTTTCCACATAGCTCAGGTGGCGCGTGGAGATCTCGGCCTCCAGTGCCAGGCCCTGCTGGCTCAGGCGGCGGTGCTGGCGCCAGTGGCGCAGATGGTCGCCGAAGGGCGAGCGCGCGGACGGTGGATGGGCGGTGGAGGTCATGGTCCGCATCGTAGCGGCGGGGCCGGCGTGGCGGCCATGACCTGCGAGGTTATCGACCCTGTGCAGCCTGCGGCGGACCATGCAGTCCATGGCATGCACGGTGTGTGCCTGTTGCTCTCAAGGAGTTCGCCATGTCGATGTTCGCTTCCCCCCGTTTCCTGCCCCGCGTGATGTGGGCCGATGCTGCTTCCTGCGCCGCCTCGGGCGCCTTGCAACTGGTGGCGGGGCAGCCGCTGTCGGATGTGACGGGGTTGCCTCTGGCGCTGCTGCAGTCCACAGGCTGGTTTTTGCTGGGCTATGCGCTGCTGGCTGCGTGGATGGCGGCGCGCTCGCCTGTGCCGCGGCGGTTGATCGGGCTGGTGGTTGTGGGGAATTTCGGGTGGGCTGTGGGCTGTGTTGCGCTGTTGGCGTTTGGTGGGTTGGGGTTGTCTGCCTGGGGGGTGGCGTGGGTGTTGGCTCAGGCGTTGGTGGTTGTGGTGTTGGCTGAGTTGCAGTGGACTGGGTTGCTGCGCACGCGCGATGTGGCTGGCGGTGCGCGTGTTGCCATGTCATGACTACAGCGGGCTTGTTTTGACCCTGCCGGGCCGTTGTTTTTCGAGGCCGGGTCTCGGCCCGGCAGCCGACGGCCCTTTCTTGATTCGCCAAGAAAGGTCAGATCTAAGAAGGCGGCCCGACGCAGGCGCTGGCATACGGGGGGGGCTGGTGCGGTCCTTTGCTGCGCTCGGCCGGGTTCAGGGGGCTGCGCTGCTTTTGACGTGGTGGGAGCAGCCCACGGCGACGACTTCGCCGCTGGTTTCGCTGGCCAGCATGTCGTCGCTGTTGCGGATGGTGCGCAGGGCGCTGGCGAGCACGTCCAGGCGGTTGCTGGTCTCGGGCGTTTCCAGCCACAGCAGGGCCATGCGGGAGAGTGCCGAGATCTCGGCACAGCCTTGCTGCACCAGGCGGTCCACCTCGGTCACGACCTGGGTGAAATGCTCGGCGCTTGGTGGGGGTCTGGGGGTCATGGCTCGGCTCTCCGTGCAAGGTTGAGAGAGGCCGTGGCAAGGCAAACGTTGCGCATGCTTCCGTGCTCCTAGTCGAGGCTTGAGACCACCGGGTTGCGTTTTCAAGCGCAGGCAGGTGGGCGGGATGTTGAAAACACGAGACTAGTCGTGCGGGCAGCCTTGCGGTGAGCCCCATCCCGCCCGAAATCGCACAGACGTGGGCAAGCGCCCACGAATACAGGATTCAGACGTGACAAAGCCTCGCTGACGGGGAGGCTGCACCGCTAGTCTTGGAAAAGGTGTTTTCAAGCACCGGCCCCGTGACAGGGGGCTGGTGCGGATTGTGGCATAGCGACTGGAGTTGCTCCAGCGGGGCTGGCATGACCTGGCAGGTCATGGACTCGGGGGGCGGTGGCGGCGGAGCATCGGCGGGGCCGGCTTGCGAGGTGCATGCCCGGCAATCCACAAGAAGTGCTGATGCCGATGTTTTCCCATGTCCGTTTCCTGCCCCGCACTCTGTGGGCCGACGCCATCTGCTGCGCTGCCGCGGGTGCGGTGCAACTGGCCTTTGCGCAGCCGCTGGCCGTTGTCACGGGGTTGCCGCAGGCGCTGCTGCTGGGCACGGGGTGCTTCTTGCTGGCCTGGGCCTGCGTGGCTGGCTGGGGCGCGTGCCGCATGCCGCGCAGCCGGGGGCTGGTGGCCATTGCCGTGTTCGGCAACTTCGGCTGGGCCCTGGCCTGCGGGGTTGTGCTGTACAGCGGCGTGCTGGAGCCTGCGCCCACAGGCTGGGCATGGGTGCTGGGCCAGGCGGCCATCGGCGTGGCGCTGGGCGATCTGCAGTGCGCGGGGTTGTGGCGCAGCAGGGCTTCGCTGGCCGGTTCGATGACAGCCCCGTGAAAGCCTGCCGCTTTTTCCGCGCGGACAGCGTTGTCCGCGTGTGACTATCGCCAATGGACCACAGCATCCGCGGGCACTTCTGGGCACAATGGAAATCAGAGTCTTGGTACATGCCCAGCAGCCCGGAAAAAGGCGGCGCGCATGTGCCTTCCCAGAGTTTCATCCAGGAGTCTCACGATGCGCCACGAATATGAAAACACCCTCAAGACCTTTGCTGCGGCGGGGGGCAAGAAGGGCAAGTTCTTCTCCCTGCCTGAGCTGGCAAGGCAATATCCACAGGTCCGGCGATTGCCCGTGTCGCTGCGCATCGTGCTGGAGTCCGTGCTGCGCAACTGCGATGGCAACAAGGTGACGCGCGAGCATGTGGAGCAACTGGCGAACTGGAAGCCCCAGGCCGAGCGCGTGGACGAGATCCCCTTCGTGGTATCGCGCGTGGTGCTGCAGGATTTCACGGGCGTGCCGCTGCTGGCCGACCTGGCCGCCATGCGCAGCACGGCCGCCAGGCTGGGCAAGAAGCCCAAATCCATCGAGCCGCTGGTGCCCGTGGACCTGGTGGTGGACCACTCCATCATGGTGGACTACTTCGGCACCAAGAAGGCGCTGGACCTGAACATGAAGCTGGAGTTCCAGCGCAACAAGGAGCGCTACCAGTTCATGAAGTGGGGCATGCAGGCCTTCGACACCTTCGGCGTGGTGCCGCCGGGCTTCGGCATCGTCCACCAGGTGAACCTGGAGTACCTGGCGCGCGGCGTGCACAAGACCAAGGACGGCGTGCATTACCCCGACACCCTGGTGGGCACGGACAGCCACACGACCATGATCAACGGCATCGGCGTCGTGGGCTGGGGCGTGGGCGGCATCGAGGCCGAGGCCGCCATGCTGGGCCAGCCCGTGTACTTCCTCACGCCCGATGTGGTGGGCTTCGAGCTGTCGGGCCAGCTGCGCGAGGGCGTGACGGCCACCGATCTGGTGCTGTCGGTGACCGAGATCCTGCGCCGCGAGAAGGTGGTGGGCAAGTTCGTGGAGTTCTTCGGCGAAGGCACGCGCACCCTGGCGCTGCCCGACCGCGCCACCATCGGCAACATGGCGCCCGAGTACGGCGCCACCATGGGCTTTTTCCCCGTCGATGAAAAGACCATCGACTACTTCAAGGGCACGGGCCGCAGCAAGGCCGAGATCGAGGCCTTCGAGGGCTATTTCCGCGCACAGGAACTGTTCGGCGTGCCGGCCGCCGGCGAGATCGACTACTCGCATGTGGTGCGCCTGGACCTGGGTACGGTGGCGCCCAGCCTGGCCGGACCCAAGCGCCCGCAGGACCGCATCGAGCTGGGCAATGTGTCGTCCAAGTTCGATGAGCTGTTCAGTGCCCCTGCGGCGCACAACGGGTTCAACCAGCCGATCGAACGGCTGGGCCGGAGCTTTCCCGTAGGCGGTGGCGGCGAGGGCGAGGTGGCTCCCGAGACGCCGGCCCATCCGCCCGGCGCGCAGCGCTCGCTGGCCGAGATGGAGGCCAACAAGCCCAAGCTGGAGGCCGCCCACAGCGAGGCGCCGGTCGATGCCCCCACGCCGCCCAAGCGCCTGAGCATCGCCAACGGCGACGTGCTGATTGCCGCCATCACCAGCTGCACCAACACCTCCAACCCCAGCGTGATGCTGGCCGCCGGCCTGCTGGCCAAGAAGGCGGTGAAGGCCGGGCTCACGGTGCAGCCGCACATCAAGACCTCTCTGGCGCCGGGCTCGCGCGTGGTGACCGAGTATTTGACCGAAGCCGGCCTGCTGCCCTACCTGGAAAAGCTGGGCTTTGCGCTGGCCGGCTACGGCTGCACCACCTGCATCGGCAACGCGGGCGACCTCACGCCGGAGCTCAACGAGGCCATCACCAGCAACGACCTGGTCTGCGCGGCCGTGCTGTCGGGCAACCGCAACTTCGAGGCGCGCATCCACCCCAACATCAAGGCCAACTTCCTGGCCAGCCCGCCCCTGGTCGTGGCCTATGCCATTGCCGGCACGGTGCGCCGCGACCTGATGACCGAGCCCGTGGGCCAGGGCAAGAACGGCCGTGACATCTACCTGGGCGACATCTGGCCGACCAGCGAAGAGATCCATGCGCTGATGAAGTACGCCATGAACGGCAAGGCCTTCCGCGAGAACTACGAGAAGGTGCGCTCCGAGCCCGGCAAGCTCTGGGAAAAGATCCACGGCGTGACGGGCGCCACCTATACCTGGCCCGAGAGCACCTACATTGCCGAGCCGCCGTTCTTCGACGGCTTCCGGCTTGAGCTGGACGCGCCTGCCGCCGGTGCTGCCGGCGCCGAAGGCTCCAACCCCTACGTGGTGCACGGCGCGCGCGTGATGGCGCTGTTCGGCGACTCCATCACCACCGACCACATCTCGCCGGCCGGCTCCATCAAGGAAAGCTCGCCCGCAGGCCAGTGGCTGCTGGCCCACGGCGTGCAAAAGGCCGACTTCAACAGCTACGGCTCGCGGCGCGGCAACCATGAGGTGATGATGCGCGGCACCTTTGCCAACGTGCGCATCAAGAACCTGATGATTCCGGCGCAGGCCGATGGCTCGCGCGAGGAGGGCGGCCTGACGCTGTACCGCGACGGCACGGGCCAGGTCACCAAGATGTCCATCTACGACGCGGCCATGAAGTACCAGGCCGAAGGCCGTGCCACCGTGATCTTCGCGGGCGAGGAATACGGCACGGGATCGAGCCGCGACTGGGCCGCCAAGGGCACGCAGCTGCTGGGCATCAAGGCCGTGGTGGCGCGCAGCTTCGAGCGCATCCACCGTTCCAACCTGGTCGGCATGGGCGTGCTGCCGCTGCAGTTCCTGGGCACGGACAGCTGGCAGACCCTGGGCCTGACGGGCGAGGAGTTCGTGGAGGTGATTCCCGCCGCCGACCTGGCACCGCAAAGCGAGGCCCAGCTGGTGATCACGCGTGCCGATGGCAGCAAGCAGACCGTGGTGGTCAAGCTGCGCATCGACACGCCCATCGAGGTGGACTATTACAAGCACGGCGGCATCCTGCCGTACGTTCTCAGGCAGCTCCTGGAATGAAGTTGGAAACCCCCTGAGCCGCTATGCGGCTTCTCCCTGCAAGGGGGACGACATCCTGGCAGCGGGGCGGCCCTTGCTCGGTGTCCCTCGCTTCTGGGTCACGCCAGTTTTGGACAGAGTGAACTGAGCAAGGGTGTGGCGTTTATGGCTGCTGCCCCAGCCTGCCCACGCTGTCGCGCAGATGGGCCAGCAGCGATTCGACCAGGGGCTGCACATGGCCCGGGTGCCACATGGCCTGCATCTGCGACTGCGGGTGCCGGCCCTGGATGGGCACGAAGGCCAGCCCCGGAAAGCCCACGCGCTGCAGGCAGGCCGGCACCAGGGACACGCCCTGACGCAGCGAAACCATGGACAGCACGGACAGCCAGTGCCTCACCTCATGGTGCAGGTCGGGCGTGAAGCCTTCGCTCTGGCAGATCTGCCATATCTGCTGGTGGTAGTCGGGCGAGACCTGGCGCGAGAACAGCACCATGCGTTCGCCCGCCAGCTGGCGCACCTGCAGCTTGCGCAGTCCGGCCAGCGCGTGGCTGTCCGGCAGGCAGGCCATGAACGGCTCGCTCACCAGGGTGTGTGATTGCAGGCCTGGCGCGGGGCGCGTGGCGTGCAGCAGGCCCAGGTCCAGCCGCTCCTGCTGCAGGGAGGCGATCTGCTCTGCGCTGTTGAGCTCCAGCATGTCGATGCGCACCAGCGGGTGCCGGGCGCGAAAGCTCTCCAGCGCCTCGGGCAGCCCGCGGTAGATGGCCGAACCCACAAAGCCCAGCCGGATGCGGCCCTGCACGCCGTCGGCGATGGCGCGCATGTCCTGGCGCACGCGCTGGGCCTGTTCCATGATGTCCTGGGCCTGCACGCGCAGGTGCTTGCCGGCGGCCGTGAGCCGCACCTCCTTGCTGGTGCGCTCGAAAAGCTGGGCGCCCAATTCTTCCTCCAGCTGGCGGATGGCCACGCTCAGCGGCGGCTGGGAGATGGACAGGCGCTGGGCTGCGCGGCTGAAGTGCAGCTCCTCGGCCAGCACCAGAAAGTACCTCAGTTGTCTCAGCTCCATGGCGTTCTATCCGGTTTGACTATTGATCAATACGTTATCGATATTTGACTCGAATAGGACTGTTTCCAAGAATGGGGGCATCCCCAAGACCCGGAGCCCATGCGCCCGGGCCAGGTTCCCGCACAGGAGACAGACCATGAACCCCGAACCGCAGGCGCTGGCCGCCATGCAGTCTTCCCCCGCCCAGGCTTTCCAGGCCGTGCCCGACCGCCACGGCAGCAACCTGTACACCACCGATTCGCAGTTGCAGCCCCTGCTGGCGCTGTACCTGCCGCCCGAGGTGAACGCGCACCTGCAGCCCCATCTGGAGCGCATGGGCGCGCTGGCCGGCCGCGAGATCGATGAATGGGCGCTGACCGCCGACCGCAATCCGCCCGAGCTGGAGCACCGCGACCGCACGGGGCGCGATGCGCAGCGCATCGTCAAGCATCCGGCCTATGTGGAGATGGAGCGCGTGGCCTACGGCGAGTTCGGCCTGGCCGTCATGTCGCACCGCACGGGCGTGCTGGGCTGGGATGGCAAGCTGCCGCCGCTGGCCAAGTACGCGCTGACCTATCTGTTCGTGCAGGCCGAGTTCGGCCTGTGCTGCCCGCTGTCCATGACGGACTCGCTGGCGCGCACGCTGCGCAAGTACGGCGAGCCGGCCCTGGTCGAGAAGTACTGGCCGCGCATGACGCAGCTGCGCTTCGAGGACCAGGCCCAGGGCGCCATGTTCATGACCGAGCAGGCGGCCGGCTCGGACATCTCCAACACCCAGACGCTGGCCCGCCCGGCCGCCGACGGCAGCTGGCGCCTGTCGGGCGACAAGTGGTTCTGCTCCAACCCCGATGCCGACTTCGCCATGGTGCTGGCGCGCGTGGAGGGCGCGCCGGCGGGCATGAAGGGCATCTCGCTGTTCCTGCTGCCGCGCCGGCTGGACGACGGCTCGGCCAACCATTACCGCATCGTGCGGCTCAAGCACAAGCTGGGCACGCGCTCCATGGCCAGCGGCGAGATCGTGCTCGACGGCGCCGTCGCCTACCTGGTGGGCGAGCAGGGCCGGGGCTTCGTGCAGATGGCCGACATGGTCAACAACTCGCGCCTGTCCAACGGCGTGCGCTCGGCCGGGCTGATGCGCCGTGCCGTGGCCGAGGCCGAGTACGTGGCGCGCGAGCGCCGCGCCTTCGGCAAGGCCCTGCAGGACATGCCGCTGATGCAGCGCCAGCTCGACAAGCTGCGCATCTACTCCGAGCAGGCCCGCACCATGGTGCTGCAGACGGCCCAGGCGCTGCAGCGTTCGGACGCAGGCGAAGACGGCGCCTACGCGCTGCTGCGCATCCTCACGCCCATGATCAAGTTCCGCGCCTGCCGCGACGCGCGCAAGGTCACGGGCGACGCCATGGAAGTGCGCGGCGGCTGCGGCTACATCGAGGAGTGGAGCGATCCGCGCCTGGTGCGCGACTCCCACCTGGGATCGATCTGGGAAGGCACCAGCAACATCGTGGCGCTGGACGTGATCCGCGCCATCAAGCGCGAAGGCTCGCTGCCCGTGCTGCGCGACCACGCGGCCCAGCTGCTGGCCCAGACCGAGGCGGCCACGGAATTCAAGGCCGCGCTGTCGGCCAGCATGGACAAGGCTGCGGCCCTGGCCCTGCGCGCGGCCGAGGAGGGCGGTGACCGCCTGGCGCGCGCCGCCGCCTCGGGCCTGTACCACTGCTTCACGGCCACGGCCATGGCCTGGGAGGCCTCGTGCACCGGCAGCGCCGAGCGCATGCGCTGGGCCCAGCTGGTGCTGCTGCACCGCGTGCTGCCGCGCGACCCGCTGGCGGCAGGCGACCTGCCCGAAGGCTGGACACGCTGAGCCCATCGACCGCACCGACCCAGAACACACATCCCGTCCACAGGGATGACCGCACAAGTACCGGAGACAAACACCATGCCTTGCACTGACCCGAAGCCGTCCTTCCAGAAACGCCGATTCCTGTGCGCCTGTGCGCTCGCCGCCACCGCCGCGCTGCCGGCCGCCGCACTGGCCGAGCGCTTTCCCGAGCGGCCCATCAGCTTCGTCGTTCCCTTCCCGCCCGGCGGGCCCACGGACGCCATGGCACGCGTGCTGGCCACGGCGCTGACCGAGACGCTGGGCCAGAGCGTGATCGTGGAGAACAAGGCCGGCGCAGGCGGCAACATCGGCGCCGACTTCGTGGCCCGCGCCAGGCCCGACGGCTACACCATCATGTTCGGCACCTCGGGGCCGCTGGCCATCAACAAGCACCTGTACCGCAAGATCAACTACGACCCGCAGACCAGCTTCGCGCCCATCATCCGCGTGGGCCACCTGCCCAATGTGCTGGTGGTCAACCCGACCACCAAGGCCACCACCGTGCAGGAGCTGATCGCGCAGGACAAGGCCAAGCCGGGCAGCCTGGACTATGCGTCCTCGGGCAACGGTGCCTCCTCGCACCTGGCCGGCGTGCTGTTCAACAAGATGGCCGGCACCTCGCTGCAGCACATCCCGTACAAGGGCACGGGCCCGGCGCTCAACGACCTGCTGGCGGGGCAGGTGAACATGACCTTCACCGACATCCTCACCGCCATGCCCTACATCAAGGCCGGCAAGTTCAAGGCCATTGGCGTGGCCACGGAAAAGCGCTCCCAGGCCATGCCCGATATTCCCACCATCGCCGAGCAGGGCCTGCCCGGCTACGACGTGAGCGTGTTCTTCGGCGTGGTGGCACCGGCCGGCACCCCGGCCGACCGCATCGAGACGCTGAACGCGGCCTTCCGCAAGGCCCTGGGCAGCGAGCGCATCCGCAAGACCTTTGCCGACCAGGGGCTGGAGCCGGCATCGGATCTGTCGCCAGCGGGGCTGTCTAGCTTCATCGCTCAGGAAGTGACCAAGTGGAAGGCCGTGGTCGACGCCTCCGGCGCCAAACTGGATTGAATAGATGAAGAACACCCCCTGAGCGGCTACGCCGCTTCCCCCTCTCTCGCACGCGGGAGTGGGACGGCGCCTTCGCTGCGGGGCGGCCCTTGCTGGGCGCCCCAGTGGCTTGAAACACGCCAGTCTTGCACCTTGTGCCAATGAAGAAAGAAACTTTATGAGCAGAGCCAATGGTGCCCTCCAGGGCATCCGTGTCCTCGACCTCTCCCGCATTCTTGGTGGCCCGCTGTGCGGCCAGATCCTGGGCGACCACGGCGCCGACGTGCTCAAGGTGGAGCCGCCGCAGGGCGACGATACGCGCGCCTGGGGGCCGCCGTTCCAGGACGGAGTGTCCTCCTACTACCGGGGCCTGAACCGCAACAAGCGGCTGCAGTTCCTGGACCTGTCCCTGCCCGAAGGCCAGCAGGCCGTGCTGGCGCTGATGGAGCAGGCCGACGTGGTGGTGGAGAACTTCAAGATCGGCACCATGGAGAAATGGGGCATTGGCTGGGAGCAGCTGCGCGAGCGCTTTCCGCGCCTCATCTGGTGCCGCGTCAGCGGCTTCGGCGCCGATGGTCCGCTGGGCGCCTGGCCCGGCTATGACGCGGCCATCCAGGCCATGACGGGGCTGATGAGCGTCAACGGCGAGGCCGGCGGCGATCCGCTGCGCGTGGGCCTGCCCGTGGTGGACATGGTCACGGGCATGAACGGCGTCATCGGCGTGCTGCTGGCGCTGCAGGAGCGCCAGCGCAGCGGCCTGGGCCAGCTGGTCGATGTCTCGCTGTACGACAGCGGCATCTCGCTGCTGCACCCGCATGCGGGCAACTGGTTCATGAGCGGCAGGACGCCGGGGCGCTCGGGCAACGCCCATCCCAACATCTATCCCTACGACAGCTTTGCCACGGGCACCACGCCGGTCTTCCTGGCCGTGGGCAACGACCGCCAGTTCCGCCTGCTGTGCGAGCATCTGGGATGCCCGCAACTGGTGGCCGACGAGCGCTTTGCCACGGCCGGCCAGCGCTCGCACCACCGCGATGCGCTCAAGCCGCTGCTGGAGCAGGCCCTGCAGTCCTGCGACGGCCCCGCCCTGGCCGATGCGCTGATGGCCATCGGCGTGCCCGCCGCGCCCGTGCTGGGCGTGGACGCGGCGCTCAACCACCCGCATACCCTGCACCGCGAGATGGTGGTGGAGATGGAGGGCGGCTACCGGGGCCTGGGCGCGCCCGTCAAGCTCAGCCGCACGCCGGCCAGCTACCGGCATGCGCCGCTGGCCGAAGGCGACATTTTCGAGTGATTTGCGTGGTGCACTCAGGGGACGATGGGGCGCAGTTGCGCGTCAGCCATGCCCACCAGCAGCGCACGCCCGTCGGGCTCCACGCGGAACTCGCCGTAGCGGGCTTGCTCCCAGCGCTGGCCATCGCCTTCGCGGAAGTACCAGGCATCGGTCACCAGCGTCCACCGGCCGCCGCGCGGGGTGAGTTCAAAGCGCTGCTCGCCGGGCGCCAGCGGCTCGCTGGCCGTGCCGGTGCGCAGCCACTGCACCACGCCCTGCTCATCGAGCTTGCCGATGGCGTAGAGGCGTCCGCTGCGCAGGTTCTCTTTCTCCACGTCCCTGTCCTCGGAAGGCAGGCGGAAGTTCAGGCGCATGTAGTCGCCCTGCATCAGAGAGCGCGGGTCCACCGGCGCCAATTCCACGAACACCTTGCGGCCCTGGGCGATGGTGCGCTCCTTCTGCGCAATGCCGATATTGGCCACCGCCAGCGTGCAGGCCGCCGTCAGCACCACCAGCCACGGCGCCCAGCGCTGCAGGGGCGCGGCGCCCGATGCGGCGGCGGTCTCCGCGCTGCCCGGCAGGACTGCGGCGCGCGGCCCTGCCCAGGCCAGCAGGCCCAGCAAGGCGCCGCAGCCGGCCAGCACCAGGGCCTTGGTGGCCAGTGGCCAGGCCAGCTGGTAGTAGAAGCTGCCCACGATCCAGGCCGCAGCCAGGGCGGCCGCTGCGGCCTGCCGCCAGCGGCCGCTGGTGCCGGTCACCGCCAGCGCCAGCAGGCAGGCGCCCAGCCAGGGCAGAAAGGCACTCAGCACGGCCAGCACCACGGCAGCCACGGCGGCGCGCGGCTGCCGCAGCGTGGGCCATGCGCGCTGGGCGAACCAGGCGGCTGCCAGGGCCAGCACGGCCGAGCCGGCCTGCGTCAGAACGCCCATGGAGATGTTCGGGGCGGCTTCCTGCGCCAGCTCGCCCGCCAGGCCGCCGCCCAGCACGCCGGCCACCATGAAGCTCCTGCCGGACAGAAAGGCCAGGCCAGCCAGCACCGCCAGCAGCCAGCCCGTGGCAAAGGGCTCCAGCGCCGCCGCCATGCGGGTCTGTGCCGCAGACTGCCCCAGCGCGCGCCACTGGGCTGCCAGCAGCAGCATCCAGAGCAGCAGCGCCGCATGCACGATGACCCAGGTCGGCAGGCCTGCGTACAGGGTGGATGGATCGTTGTCCGGCCAGAGCATGGTGCAAAACAGCAGCGCGCAGGCGGCGCCCAGCAGCACGCGCAGCCAGGGCCTTGCAATGGCGGCCGTGCAGGCCAGCGCAATGGCCAGGCCTATCGCGGCCGCAGCCTGCCCCGACAGGTCGCGCGCCAGGCCAAAGCCCAGCAGGCCGGCGCCGGTCAGCATGGCAGGCAGGGCCAGCTGCTCCAGGAAGACGGGCAGCTCCTCGGCGCGCAGCACGGCCACGGCTGCGGCCAGCATCATGGCGCCGATCACATAGGTGCCGGCGCCGCGCTCTATCCAGTCGGACAGGGCAAACGCAAACAGAATCAGCAAGGGAAGAAGGGCCAGCCAGGCGCCCAGCGCCGTGAGCAGCACCACCGCCCAATGGCGGTCGTTGGCGGCAGGGCGGCGGTCCTGCAAGGCGGCAGGCGGCAGGATGCCCTGGTCCACGGCCTGGCGCAGCAGGGTGTCGTGTTCGTGGCTCATTGAAGGCCTCCTTCCGCGTTGCGGGACATTCGAAGCACCAGGCTCACCGTGGCCGCCAGCAGGCACGCAGCGCCCAGGCCGACGAGCAGCAGCATGCCCGTGAAGTCCGCCCCCAGTTTCTCCAGCAGCAGGTAGACCAGGCCGCACACCAGCAGCACGTTCAGGCCCAGCGCCGCACCGCTGAGCAGGAAGATGTCGAAATGCCTGCGCAGGCCCGCCAGCGCCGCCGCGCCTGCCAGCAGCACCAGCCCCAGCGGGTACTGCGGCGCCACCGTGCTGTGGAACAGCCCGCTGATGGCGGTGGAGGTGATCATCGCCAGCGCCAGTGCGCCCGCGCCGCGCAAGGCCCACAGCCCCGCGCCCGTGAAGCGCCGCAGGGCCGGTGCCATGACCGCGGTGACGGCAAGGGCGGCGCCCAGGGCCACGGCATGCACGCCCAGGTCGCGCGACTCCACCTCCCAGAACTGCGGCGTATGGGCCTGCGCCCACAGCGCAATGCCCGTCATGGCAACCACCACCCAGGGCACCCAGACGCCATCGCTGCGGGCCGCCAGGGCCAGCGGCAGGGTCAGCGCTGCCCACAGCGCAAACAGCTGCCAGGGGTCTGCTCCCGTCTGGTAGGTCTGCCCGAAAAAGGCGAACAGCGCACCCGTGCCCAGCAGCGCCAGCACCGACAGCGGCACGCGCGCCGCCGCGCGCCATGCCGCGCCAAGACACATCACGAGCACGAAGCCCTGCAGCAGGGCAAAGCGCTGCATGCGGCCCATGCTCTCCCAATTGGCGGCAATCCACAGCACGATGCCCAGCCCGACCAGCGCCGCGCCCAGCAAGGCCACCACGGGCCACAGGCGGGTTCTGAGGGCGGCCGGTTCATGCCCGAATCCCGCCAGTGCAAACAGCTGCACGGCGGCCTTGCGGTCCAGGCCATGCTGGCGGACAAGCTCATGCAATAGGGGGCGCAGGTTCATGGTGTGGATGTTCCTTGGCTTGAAGATGCGGATGCCCGACTTTGCCAGAACCTGTCCGGGATGGATTGCAACGCGGCAGCCCGGTGCCGGTGCAACCTGCTATCTTCCTCCCACTCTCCGGAACACTGCCGCCATGCATCCTGCGCCTGCCCCTTTTTGCCGACCTCGCATGTACCCCGCCAAGCCGCTGGCATGCCCTTTGAACGCAACGGCGTTGCTGGCGCCATGAAGCGCGGCGCCGACCTCGACGATTTCGACGACCCGGTCGAATGGACGCCGGTCACACGCCCTGCCGCCATCGCGCTGACGGCTTTCGGCGCCTGGATCATCTGGGGCCACTTCTTCAGCGAGGACCGCTGGCTGATGCTGCTGGACAACGCCAACCTCGCGCTGCACGAGGCCGGGCACCCGCTGGTGGCCCTGTTCTCGCAGCATCTCTCGGTCTACGGCGGCACGCTGTTCCAGTTGCTGTTCCCCGCCCTGTTCATGCGCCATTTCCGCAGGCAGGGCCAGCGCACGGGCTGGATCGCCTCGCTGATGTGGCTGGGCGAGAACCTGATGAACGTGGCCCGCTACATGAAGGACGCGCGCGCCCAGGTCCTGCCGCTGGTGGGCGGCGGCGACCATGACTGGACGGAGATCTTCAGCCGCTGGGGCGTGCTCCAGGCCGATGTGCGCATCGGCACGCTGACGTCGCTGCTGGGGCTGTGCCTGGTGGCGTGGGGGTTGCGGCTGGCGGTGCCGCGTCTTCGTGCTCCCCAGGCCTGAAGCTCCATCTGATACGGTCGAATTCACCGCATCTGCTGCTACCCGCGGAGCAGGGCGCTGGGCATAGTCCAGGCAGTCCCCGGCAATTCATGACAAGCCCGCATCACGGGCGCACCGGCCGGGGCGAAGGCCCCGCATGTCAGAACGACCGAAACCGCTTCCCGATGAAACCGCCGCAGCCACCCGGCCGCGGCCCGCGCCGCGCAAGGTGATTCCCATCGCCGACGCCAGCGCGGATTCCCCGCTGTTCGAGTCACGCCGCAAGATCCAGCCGCGCTCCATCTCGGGGCGCTTCGCCAACTGGCGCTGGGCCATGGTCTGGCTCACGCAGCTGTTCTTCTACGGCATACCCTGGCTGCAGATCCACGGCCGGCAGGCCCTGCTGTTCGACCTGGAGCAGCGGCGCTTCTACATCTTCGGCTGGCTGCTGTATCCGCAGGATTTCATCTACCTGGCCGTGCTGCTCATCGTCTCGGCGCTGGCGCTGTTCCTGTTCACCACGGTGGCGGGGAGGCTGTGGTGCGGATTTTCCTGCCCGCAGACGGTCTACACCGAGCTGTTCATGTGGGTGGAGCGCCGGCTGGAAGGCGACCGCAGCGCACGCCTGCGCCTGGATGCCAGCGGCTGGGGTCCGGAGAAGATCGCGCGGCGTGGCGGCAAGCATGCGCTGTGGCTGCTGATTGCGCTGTGGACGGGGCTGACCTTCGTGGGCTACTTCGTGCCCATCCGCAGCCTGCTGCCCGAGGTGCTGGCGCTGACCGGCGCGTGGCAGATCTTCTGGGTGCTGTTCTATGCGCTGGCCACCTACGGCAACGCGGGCTTCCTGCGCGAGCAGGTCTGCAAGCACATGTGCCCCTATGCGCGCTTCCAGAGCGCCATGTTCGACAAGGACACCCTGGTCGTCACCTACGACACCGCACGCGGCGAATCGCGCGGCCCGCGCCACAAGGGCGTGGACTACCGGGCCCAGGGCCTGGGCGACTGCATCGACTGCACGCTGTGCGTGCAGGTCTGCCCGGTGGGCATCGACATACGCGACGGCCTGCAGTACGAGTGCATCGGCTGCGGCCTGTGCATCGACGCCTGCAACAGCGTCATGGACCGCATGCACTACCCGCGCGGGCTGATCCGCCTGTCCACGCAGAACGGCGTGGCCCGGGGCTGGCGCCAGAGCGAGCTGGTGCGCCGCATCTTCCGCCCGCGCGTGCTCATCTACGGCACGGCGCTGGTGGCCATCTCCACGGCCATGGTGGCCAGCCTGGCGCTGCGCACGCCGCTGAAGGTGGACGTGGTGCGCGACCGGGGCACGCTGTCGCGCATCGTGGCCGGCGGCCAGATCGAGAACATCTACCGCGTGCAGATCGGCAATGCCACGGAGCAGGACCAGCGCTATGTGCTGTCGGCCTCGGGCATCGAAGGCCTGCGCGTGGCTTCGGAGACCGAGGTGGACGTGGGCGCGGCCCAGGACCGCTGGGTCGTGGTGCGGCTGCAGGCGCCCTATGGCGCGGCCGGCCCTGGCTCGCACGGCGTGGAGATCACGGCCACGGCGGTGGGCGATCCGGCGCTTTCCAAGCAGGCGCACAGCACGTTCCTGGTGCCGCGCTGAAGGGCCAGTTGGATGGATTGATTCACGAGTACAGCGCAGTTGTTGTGCACGATGCCTGGTCCGCTGCAGCGCGGGCTGGCATCGGTTTTGAGGCCCCGGAAGTTTGTTCCGGGGCCTTTTTTTATCGTGTCTTCCCGACAAGGCGGACAAGCGGGCTGGCAGTCAGGCCAAGGAGAAACGACAGGGGCTTGAATGAGGCAGGCACGAGGCAGCACTTCAAATTCGCAGGCTCTACCCTGTGGTGATATGTATGAAGGTGAAATACATACCCGTAACGGGTATAGTTGGGAGGCTGGCATGGCGCGCGTTCTCAAGCGCAAGGACTTTTCCCGATGGCAGGCGAGCGAGAAACTGCCCGATACCGCGCTGTGCAAGGCGGTCAGGGAGATGGAAAGAGGGCTGATCGACGCGGACCTGGGGGGCTTTCTCTACAAGAAGCGGGTGGCGCGTCCAGGCGCGGGCAAGAGTGGGGGTTATCGAACGCTGTTGTCGGCACGAATCGGCAACCGATACATCTTCCTGCATGGTTTCACCAAGAACGACAAGGCGAACATCACACAGGAAGAACAGAGGGCTTTGAGGTTTGCAGGCAAGCTGTTTCTGGACCTGTCCACCCAGGCCTTGTCGGCGGCCTTGCAGTCAGGCGTTTTGTTGGAGGTGCATTGTGAGCAAGATCATTGAATCCCTGCGCGGCGATCTGGCTGCGCTGTACGAAGCGGGCGCCATCGACAAGGTGACGATGCGCGAGTTCGACGCGATCTGTCCTCCCCCGGTGCGGGAGTTCGAGGCGGCCGACATCAAACAGCTGCGCGAGACTTTGAAGTTCAGCCAACCGGTGTTTGCGCTGCATTTGCACACCACGGCTTCCACGGTGCGCAAATGGGAGCAGGGCGAAACCCGTCCCGCCGGACCGGCGCTCAAGCTGCTCAACGTCATCGCCGACAAAGGCCTTCAGGCCATCCTCTGAGCCGGGGCGACACAAGGGTGGTATGCGGGCGACTCCCGGGCGACACGATCTGGTGTAAATGCTCATAGGGAAATCCGCAGACCCCGCTATGGTGGGCGGCTGTTTTCCGTCCCGCGTATGAACAAGAAACCTGCCTCCCCCGACAACGTCTTTTCCGAGTCCAGCGCCTCCGCATCGCTGGCCGCCTCCACCACCACAGCCGGCATCACCAGCACCACCGGCAGCAGCCCGGCAGCGGCCACGCCCACGCCCACGTCCTTTCGCTCCGCCCTGATCCGCTCCGGCACCATCCGTGCCACCACGCGCAGCTTCCTGCATGCCCTGGGCCAGGACGACGAAGACATAGAGCGCCCGCACATCGGCGTGTTCCACACGGGCGGGGAGATGAGCCCCTGCAACCTCAACCTGCGCGACCAGGCCCAGCATGCCAAGACCGGCATCTATGCCGGGGGCGGTACGCCGCATGAATGCCCGGTGGTGTCGGTCAGCGACGGGCTGACCATGGCGCATTCGGGCATGCGGTTCTCGCTGGTCTCGCGCGAGCTGATCGCCGACAGCGTGGAGGCTTCGGTGCGCGGCCACCAGTGGGATGGCATCTTCGCCATCGGCGCCTGCGACAAGAACCTGCCGGGGCTGATGATGGGCATGGTGCGCTGCAATGTGCCCAGCGTCTTCGTGCATGGCGGCTCGGCCCTGCCGGGACAGGCGCCCGGCGTGCACGGGCGCGACCTGAATGTGGTCGATACCTACGAGACCATCGGCCAGGTGCTGGCCGGCACCGCCACGGCGCAGGACCTGGAGGCCATGAGCCGCGCCTGCCTGCCCACGGCCGGCGCCTGCGCTGGCCAGTTCACGGCCAACACCATGGGCATGGTGAGCGAGGCGCTGGGCCTGGCGCCCATCGGCTCCAGCATGGTGCCTGCCGTGTTCAGCGAGCGCGCACCGCTGATGCGCCGCGCCGCGCGCCAGCTCATGCAGGCCGTGTGGGCCAGCGCCGAAGGCGGCGGCCCGCTGCCGCGCGACATCATCACGCGCCGGGCGCTGGAGAATGCCTGCGCCGTGGTCAGCGCCACGGGCGGATCGACCAATGCCGCCCTGCACCTGCCGGCCATCGCGCACGAGGCCGGCATCCGCTTCCACCTGGACGACGTGGCCGAAATCTTCGCGCGCACGCCGCTGATCGCCGACCTGCGCCCCGGCGGGCGCTTCCTGGCGCGCGACGTGTACTACATCGGCGGTGCCGGCGTGATCCTGCGCACGCTGATGGAGCAGGGCTTTGTCCACGGCGATGCGCTCACCTTCACGGGCCGCACCCTGGCCGAAGAACTGGCCGATGCCGCGCCGCCCGATGGCGAGGTGGTGCGCACGCCCGGCAACCCCATCACGCGCGACGGTGGCCTGACCGTGCTCAAGGGCAACCTCTGCCCCGATGGCGCGTTGCTGAAGACGGCCGGCCTCAAGACCCTGGTGCACCGGGGCCCGGCGCGCGTCTTCGAGTCCGAGGAACAGGCCCAGGCCGCCGTGCAGGCCATGCAGTACGCGGCCGGCGATGTCATCGTCATCCGCAACGAAGGCCCGCGCGGCAGCCCCGGCATGCGCGAGATGCTGGGCATCACGGCGCTGCTCTATGGCCAGGGCATGGGCGACAAGGTGGCCCTGCTGACCGATGGGCGCTTCTCCGGCGCCACGCGCGGCCTGTGCATCGGCTACGCAGGCCCCGAGGCCGCCGACAACGGCCCCATTGCCGCACTGCGCGACGGCGACCTCATCGCCATCGACGCCCGCGCCGATGCGCGCAGCATCACGGTGGAAATCGGCGAGGCCGAACTGGCCGAACGTCTGGAACAATCAGCCGCCGCGCGCCGCCAGATGCCGCCGCTGGGCGGCGTGCTGGAAAAATACGCGCTCACCGTGCGCCCGGCCCACCAGGGAGCGGTCACGCATTCGGGCCAAGTGGTCTGGCTGCGCGACGACAGTTGAAGCCGCCGGGCTGGCACGCATTTCCCCCGCTGTTCCCCCACTGTTTTTTTCAGAGTTTCAATTTCAACCGGAGACATACGCATGAACATCGACCGCCGCCAATGGCTGGGCACCGCTGGAGCGGGTGCGCTGCTGGCCAGCCTGGGCCAGCAGGCCTGGGCGCAGGCCCAGGGCCCCATCGAGACCCTGAACATCATCACCGGCTTCGCGGCCGGAGGCACCTCTGACGCCATCTGCCGCCGCGTGGGCACCAAGCTGTCGGGCTATGCCAAGACCGCCGTGGTGGAGAACCGCACGGGCGCGGGCGGGCAGATCGCCATCAGCTACGTCAAGGGCCGGCCCGCAGACGGTGCCACCCTGCTGCAGACGCCCACGTCCATGCTGTCCATCTACCCGCACATCTACAAGAAGCTGCCCTATGACCCGGTGGCCGACCTGGCGCCAGTCACCGTGGGCTGCATCTTCGACTTCGGCTTTGCCGTCGGCCCCGCCGTGCCCGCCAGCGTGACCACCGTGCCCGAATTCTTCGCCTGGGCCAAGGCCAACCCCGCAGGCGCCAACTTCGGCTCGCCTGCGCCCGGCTCCACGCCGCACTTCATCGGCGCCCTGCTGGGCCAGCATGCCGGTGTGGACTTCAAGCACGCCGGCTACCGCGGCACCCAGCCGGCGCTGCTGGACATGCTGGGCGGCAACGTCTCCGCCGTCTGCGGCCCCGTGGGCGACATGCTGCAGCACCTGGCCGGCGGCAAGATGCGCATCCTGGGCGTCAGCGGCGCCAAGCGCAGCCGCTTCGCACCCCAGGTGCCCACGCTGGTGGAGCAGGGCTACAAGGACATGGCGCACAGCGAATGGTTCGCCTTCTTCGTGCCAGCCAAGACCCCCGCCGAGACCGTGCAGCGCCTGAACGGCCACATGCGCAAGGCCCTGGCCACGCCCGACGTGGTGGACAGCCTGGCTACCTTCGGCCTGGACGCCCAATCCTCCACCCCCGCCGAACTGGCCGCGCTGCTGCAGTCCGAACTCGCCAAATGGGGCCCCATCGTCAAGCGCGTGGGATTCACAGCGGAAGGCTAAAAAGAACAAAATGGGCCGAGCGAAGCGACGGCCCGCTCCATGCCCACTCCCCACTCCCCGTATGTCAGCGCAGGTTGCCCGCAGCGAAGCGGAGGGTCGCGGACATTCGGGTCGCCTGCTTTGATCTGACCTTTCTTGGCGAATCAAGAAAGGGCAGTCGGCCGCCGGGCCGAGACCCGGCCTCAGAAAAATACCACCCGGCAGGGTCAAAAACAGACCCACGTAAACCAAAGCCTCAGAACGGCAACGTCCCCTGCACATACAACGTCCGAGGCATCCCCACATACTTGCCCCCGTTGTTGTCCGTAGACCGCGTGTAGTACCTGCGATCAAACAGATTCTTGACCCCCACGGCCACCCGCAGATTGCTCAGCGACTTGCCAAAGTCATAGCCCGCACGCAGGCCCACGGTTGCAAACCCGGGAATATCGCCCAGCCGCCCCGCAGCATCTTCCTGCGTCACATACTGCGTGCCCGACCCCGGAGAGCGCTGCTTCGATTGCGCGGCCAGGTCCGCATTCAGCGTCCACTGCCCCAGCGCATAGCGCGCCCACAGCTGGCCCGTGTGGCGCGAGTACAGCGGCAGGTCGCGCCCCGCGAAATCGCCGGCGCGCGAGACGGCCTCGGTATAGGTATAGGACACACCCGCCGTCAGCCCCTTGAGCGCGGCATTCCACTGGCCCAGGTCGTAGCGCAGCGAGGACTCGATGCCGCGGTGGCGCGTGGCGCCCAGGTCGGTCCAGATGCCGTCCACGCCCACGCGGGTCAGCAGCAGTTCCTTGTCGAAGTCGATGTTGAACAGCGTCAGCTCGGCGTTCAGCGCCGGGCTGTTGTAGTGCGTGCCCACCTCATAGGTCTTGGCCGATTCGGGATGCAGGCCGCGCTCGGTCTGGGCCAGCTGCGCATACTGCTGCGGTCCGAAGGACTTGCCCGCGTTGGCGAACAGCGACCACTGCGCATTCATGCGGTAGAGCACGGACAGCGTGGGCAGGAGCTCGCGTGCCTCGGCCTTGGGGAACAGCTGGCTGGTGACGGTGCTGCCGTCGGCGCCCAGGTTGCTGACGTTGTTGAACGAGTTGATGCGTTCGTAGCGCACGCCGGGCGTGATGGTCCAGTTGCCGATGTCGATGCGGTCATCGATGTAGAAGGCATGGGCCGTGGTGCCGCCCTGGCTGGTCTGGTAGGGCGTGATCGGCAGGGCCATGGCGTTGGCCATGGTGGCGGGGTTGTAGTAGGCGGTGCGCAGCGCGACCTCGGAACTGCTTTCCTTGAGGTAGCGGTAGCCCACGCTGACTTCCTGCACCACGGAGCCGGTCTCGAACAGGCGCGAGTAGCGCGGCTCGATGCCGAAGTAGTGGTAGCTGCGCGGCGCGGCCGTCAGGCGGCGCTGGTTGGCGTTGTCCTGCTCGATGTGGCTGCCGCGGAACGAGTCCACGTAGTAGCCCAGCACCTCGAAGTTGTTGCGCCCGTCCTTGTGGTTGTACTTGAACGAGGCATCGGTGCGGCGGCCGTCGAAGCTGTCGTAGGAGCGCGTGGACTGGAACGGGTCGGCCGCGTACTGCGCCGTGGTCAGGCCGCCGGGCATGCGGCCCGAGCCCTCGAAGTGGTGCAGCGACACGGCGATGTCGTCCTGGGCCGAGATGCGGTAGGCGCCCTTGAGCAGGATGTCGTCGATATCGGTCTTGTCATTGCCTGCGCGCCAGCCGTCGCCATGCGTGCCCGAGTACAGCAGGGCCAGGCCCAGGCCGGATTCGCTGGTGCCGCCCACGAAGAGGCTGGGCGTGGTCTTGGCATTGCCGCCGTGGCTGTAGAACTCGGTGCCCACCGAGGCCTCGGCCGCGAAGGTCTTGGGAATGGCGCGCGTGACGAAGTTGATGATGCCGCCCACGTTCTGGGGGCCGTAGCGCACCGAGCCCGCGCCGCGGATCACGTCCACCGACTCCAGGTTGCCCAGCGAGACGGGCGCCAGCGACAGCTGGGGCTGGCCGTAGGGCGCGTAGGAGACGGGCACGCCGTCCATCAGCACATACGAGCGCGGCGACAGGCGTGCCGTCAGGCCGCGCACGCCGATGTTCAGGGACACATCGCTGCCGCCCGTGCCGTTGCTGTCCTGCACCTGCACGCCGGGCACCAGGCGCAGCACGTCGCGCAGGCTGGAGGAGCCGGTTTCCTCGATGCGCGCCCGCTCGACGATGGTGCGCGCGCCGGCATGGTCCAGCACTTTTTCCTCGCTGGGGTTGTCCAGCCAGTTGCCCGTGACGGTGATGGTGGACAGGCCGGCCTCGGGTGCGGTGGTGGTGGATGGTGCCTGTGCCGACGCCTGCAGCGACAGCAGGGCGGCGGCGACAGCGGCCGCGCAGCGTGTGAGCGTGGCGCAGTGATTGCTGGAAACCATGGAAAACTTCCTTTGTGCCTCTGGGAATGGTGCAGCGCTGAAGGGTCGGCTGGCAGGCTGCAGGACGCGTGGCGGCGGGCGAGGCGGAAGCAGGAGACAAGGACCGGTCAGCATGCATGGCGGCAATGCCGGTTCGGTGCGCGAGTCTAAATGAGAATCATCCAGCCGGCACCAGGCTGGCAGCAGCTGCGCGGGGTCGCGTTGCCCGGGCGCTACAGCGCAGCAGGTGCCGCCAGCGCAGCGGGCGCTTACCCTGCTGCTTTTGCTGCGGGAAGGGACTGCATTGCGCGGGCCAGCTCGCCCAGCGTGGCCAGGGCCTGCCCGGTCTCGTCGCTCCAGTCATGGCCGTAGTTCAGCCGCAGGCAGTGGCCGAAGGCCTGCGAGGCCGAGAAGATCGGCCCCGGCGCCACGCTGATGCCGCGCGCCAGCGCTGCGCGGTGCAGGGCCAGCGCATCGCAGTACGGCGGCAGCTCTATCCACATGAAGTAGCCGCCCTCGGGCCGCGTGGCCCGCGTGCCTTGCGGAAAGTGGCGGGCAATGGCCGATGCCATGTGGTCCCGCTGCAGGGCCAGGCTCTGGCGCAGGCGGCGCAGGTGACGGTCCACGCCACCGCTTTCCAGGTAGTCGGCCAGCGCCTGCTGGCTGGGGGCATTGGTGGCCAGCGTGGTGGTGAGCTTTTGCCGCGCCACGGCGCGCGTGAAGCGGCCCGGAGCGGTCCAGCCCACGCGCCAGCCGGGCGCCAGGCACTTGGAGAACGAGGCGCAGTGCAGCACCCAGCCCTCGGTGTCGAAGGCCTTGGCCGGTGGCGGGCGGTGTTCGCCAAAGTACAGCTCGCCGTAGACATCGTCCTCGATCAGCGGCAGCTGGTGGCGCGTGGCCAGTTCCACCAGGGCCTTCTTGCGCGCCTCGGGCATCAGGCTGCCCAGCGGATTCTGGAAGCTGGTCATCAACCAGATGGCCTGGGGCCGGTGACGCTGCACGGCGGTCTCCAGCGCGGCCAGGTCCATGCCTTCGCCGGGATGCGTGGGCACCTCGATGGCGGACAGCCCCATGCGCTCCAGAGCCTGCAGCGCGCCATAGAAGCAGGGCGATTCGATGACCACGGCGCCACCGGGCCGCGTGACGGCGGCCAGACACAGGTTCAGTGCCTCCAGCGCGCCATTGGTGATGACCAGGTCGGACGGTGACAGTGCCAGACCGTCGGCCAGGTAGCGCCGCGCGATCTGGCGTCGCAATGCCATGCTGCCGGGCGTGAGGTCGTCGATGGCGCTGCGCGGATCGGCCTGGCGCGCGGCGCGGGCCAGGGCCTGGCCCAGGCGCTGCAGCGGGAACAGGCGCGGCGAGGGAAAGGCCGAGCCCAGCGGCACGACATCGCGGTCCATGGACGATTCCAGAACCTCGAACACCCGCTCGCTCACATCGACCACGGCAAAGCGCTCGCCCGGGGGGGCCGACAGCTGCGTGGGCTCGGGCGGGGCGCTGTGCGGCCGCGCCGCGACGAAGTAGCCCGAGCGCTCGCGCGCGCGCACCAGGCCGCGTGCCTCCAGCAGGTAGTAGGCCTGGAACACCGTGGAGGCGCTGACGCCGCGCCGCTCGCTGGTGTGACGCACGGAGGGCAGCTTGTCGCCCGCGCGCAGCACGCCTGCGGCGATGGAGGCCTCGATATCGTCGGCCAGTTCCTGGTAGCGCGTCATGCCTGGGGAGGTCGCGGCCCGGGGATCAGCCCTGTTCGGCCAGCAGTTCCTGCAGCGCCTTGATCTGCTGGCGCAGGCGCTCGTTCTCGGCTTCGAGTTCGTTCACGCGCTGCTGCAGTTCCTCGGGCGAGGCGGTCACGGCCGCACCTTCGCCGTCGGCCGCTTCGGCTTCGGGCTTGGCGGCCTTGGGCTTTTTCTTGGCATCGCGCACGCGCTTGGCGGCCTGCTTGAGTTCGTCGGCGCCGGCGGCGGCCACGGCCTGCTGCTCATCCACGGGCAGGCTGGCGACCACGGCGGCGGTGCTCAGCGAGATGTCGCCCGAGCGCACGGCGGCCACCACTTCGGGCGCGGCCTTTTGCTGGATGGTCTCGATCAGCTTGACCTGGCTGCTGGACAGGCGGGCCACGCGGGCCAGGGCCTCGCGCGTGTCCAGGGCCTCATCGGGCACCTTGGCCACGCTGGCCAGGGCGGCGGCGACCACGGGGTCGGTCTCGCCTTCCCAGGGCGCTTCGCCTTCGGGCTGGGCCGGCGCCTCGGCCTTGGCCGCCATCACGGCGGCGGCAGCGGCCGAGCGGCGGGCCGCAATGATCTCGCGCTTGCGCAGCGCCAGCACGCCGCGCTGGAAGTCGGACACGCTGCGGCGGCCCAGGTGCTGGTCGATCATCCACAGGTGCACGTCATCCATGTTCTTGAACTGCGTGGCCTGGATGGTGTTGAAGGGCAGGCCGTGCTTTTGGCAGATGGCGTAGCGGTTGTGGCCGTCGATGAGCAGGTCGTTCCAGAGCACGAGCGCATCGCGGCAGCCCTCGGCCAGGATGCTGCGCTCCAGCGCGTCGAGTTCATCGGGGGTCAGCGGGTCGATGTAGGCCTTGAGTTCTTCGTTGACGACGATGTCCATGGCAGTGCAGAAATGAGGAATGAAAGAAAAAGGCGCCCGCTCCAGGCCATTGCGGCAATGGACCTGGACGGCCGCCAAGAAGAAAAACTGGAAGCAGGGGCGAAGCCCGCCCTCAGAGCAGGCGCGAGATCAGCGCGCCTTCAACCGGGCCTTCCAGGGGGATGCGCACGCGCACCGGGTTGCCCTGGGCCACCTGCACGGGCTCGCCGTCGAGGTTGAACATCTTCTCCAGCAGCACCTGGCGGTTGCCCTGGGGGTGGATGATCTCCAGCGTGTCGCCCACCGAGAAGCGGTTCTTGGTCTCCACCTCCGCCATGCCGTCGGCATAGCTGCGCACTTCGCCCACGAAGTGGCTGCGCTGCAGCACCGAGTGGCCGGTCTCGTAGTTCTGGTAGTCCTGCGAGGGACGGCGCTCCAGCAGGCCGCCCGTGTAGCCCCGGTTGGCCAGGCCTTCGAGTTCGGTGATCAGGTGCGGGTTGAAGGGGCGGCCGGCCACGGCATCGTCGATGGCGCGGCGGTAGACCTGGGCCGTGCGGGCCACGTAGTACAGGCTCTTGGTGCGGCCCTCGATCTTGAGCGAGTCCACGCCGATCTTCACCAGGCGCTCCACATGCTCCACGGCGCGCAGGTCCTTGGAGTTCATGATGTAGGTGCCGTGCTCGTCTTCCATGATGGGCATCAGCTCGCCGGGGCGGCCCTTTTCCTCCAGCAGGTAGACCTGCTCGGCCTTGGGGTGGCGCGCGCCGTCGCCGCAGGTGCTGGTGAACTGGCTGTCGGCTTCCTCGCGGGCCTTCTCGAAGCTGAAGTCCTGCTCCATGGTCTGGGCCAGGGCCTCGCCGGTATTGGGGTCCACGGCCGCGTCATGCGTCTTGTAGTCCCAGCGGCAGGCATTGGTGCAGGTGCCCTGGTTGGGATCGCGCCGGTTGAAGTAGCCCGACAGCAGGCAGCGGCCCGAGTAGGCGATGCACAGCGCGCCGTGCACGAAGACCTCGATCTCCATGTCCGGGCATTCCTGGCGGATCTTCTCGATCTCGTCCAGCGACAGCTCGCGCGACAGGATGATGCGCGAGACGCCGGCCTTCTGCCAGAACTTCACCGTGGCCCAGTTGGTGGTGTTGGCCTGTACCGAGAGATGGACCTCGGTCTCGGGCCACTTTTCCTTGACCATCATGATCAGGCCGGGGTCGGCCATGATCAGCGCGTCGGGCTTGCACTCGATCACGGGCTCGATGTCGCGGATATAGGTGCGCACCTTGTCGTTGTGGGCGATCAGGTTGCTGGTGACGAAGAATTTCTTGCCCCGCGCATGCGCCTCGGAGATGCCCTGGGCGATCTGTTCGAGGCGGAATTCGTTGTTGCGTGCGCGCAGGCTGTAGCGGGGTTGCCCGGCGTAGATGGCGTCGGCGCCAAAGTCGTAGGCCGCGCGCATCTTGTCGAGCGAGCCGGCCGGCAGCAGCAGTTCGGGGGCTTTGAGGGTCATGATCCCCGTATTGTCCTGCATAGCGCTTTCCAACATGGTTCGCTAAGGCTCAGGCGAGCCAAGCCCTTGCAGATGCTCCAGCAACTGCCTGGCATGGGCGGGCAACTGGTCTTCCCGGACGGTGCACAGCAGCAGCTGGCGCCGGGCCCAGGCATCGCTCAAGGGCACGGCGCGGGCGCCGCTGGCCGGGGCCAGGCGCTGCGCGGCTGCCGCCGGCATGACGGCCACGCCCACGCCCTGGCCCACCAGCTGGCAGATGCTGTCCAGGTGCTGCAGCTGGGCACGCCAGCGCAACTGCCCTTCCGACGGCCCCCCCAGCAAGGCGGCCTGCTGGCGCACCAGCATCTGCAGGGCGGCATCGTGCGGCAGGCCCACCCAGTCTTCGGCCAGCAGCTCCTGCAAGGCCAGGCGCGTGCGCCGGGCCAGGCGGTGGCCGCGCGGCAGCACGGCCACCAGCGGGTCGGGGCGCCAGGGCGTGGCCTGCAGGCCGGTGGTGTCCTGCGCATCGCTGGCCACGCCGATGTCGCACAGGCCCTGGCGCAGCCGGTCCAGCACTTCGGCGCTGCCGCATTCCTGCAGCTCCAGCGCCACGCGCGGGTGGCTGCGCAGAAAGCCCGCCACGGCCAGCGGCAGGTGCTCGCCCACGGCCGAGGTGTTGCCGCAGACGCGCACATGGCCGGCCAGCCCCGCGCCGTATTCGGCCATGTCGCCGCGCAGGCGCTGCATCTGGGCCAGCACGCTGCGCGCATGCTGGCCCAGCGTGTGGCCGGCCGCCGTGGGCCGTACGCCGCGCGCCTGGCGAGCGAGCAGGGCGCAGCCCAGTTGCGCCTCCATGCCGCGCACGCGCTCGCTGGCCGAGGCCAGCGTCATGTGCGAGCGCCCGGCCGCCGCGGTGAGCGTGCCGCAGTCGAGGATGTGGACGAACAGCTGCAGGTCGGTGAGGTCGAATCGCATGGCCTGTGGTGCTGAAGGATCAGGCCATGCCTGAGCCTTGGTTTGAAGATTCCCGATTGTGATCCCTTTGTCGGTGCACGAGCATGGCGCCATGAGGTTCAGGAAGGGCCTGAGCCAAGTCGGTGGAAAGTGCAGGGTGGCCGTGATGTGGGATGCGTGGTGGGTGCTGGCGGCGGCGGTGGCCGTGTTCGGGCTGGCCGGTGTCGTCAAGGGGGTGGTGGGCCTGGGCCTGCCCACGGTGTCCATGGCGCTGCTGGCGCTGTTCATGCCGGCCGGGCAGGCGGCGGCCTGGCTGCTGCTGCCGTCCCTGGTGACCAATGTGGTGCAGATGCGGCCCATGCCATCGCTGCGGCCGCTGCTGCGGCGCCTGGGCTGGATGCAGCTGGGCATTGTCGCGGGCACGGTGGGCGGCATGCTGTGGTGGGGCCCGGTGGGCGAGGCCGCCGTGGCGCGCACGGCGCTGGGCGTGGCCTTGGCTGTGTATGCCCTTTGGGGCCTGTGGGGGCCGGGCCTGCAGTTGCCGATGAGGCATCAGGCCTGGCTGGGCCTGTTGTGTGGTCTGTTGACGGGCGGGATCACGGCGCTGACCGGCGTGTTCGTGGTGCCGGCCGTGGCCTTTTTGCAATCGCTGGCGCTGGGCCGGCAGGCGCTGATGCAGGCCATGGGCCTGTGCTTCACGGTGTCCACGCTGGCGCTGGGCGCGGGCATGGCGCTGGCGCAGGGGCCGGGCCATGCCGCTTCGTCCTGGACGGGCTGGGGGGCCACGGCCCTGGTTTCCGCGCTGATGCTGCTGCCCGCCCTGGCCGGCATGGCCTGGGGCGAGCGGCTGCGCCAGTCGCTGTCGCCCCAGGTCTTCAAGCGCGTGCTGATGTTGGGCCTGCTGGCCCTGGGCATCTACATGTGCGCCAGGGGCTAGCCCCGGGGCGTTCAGGCGCGGAACACCTTCACGGGGCTGCCGCGCTCCACCTCCCAGTGCAGCTGGCTGCGCGTGCGCCGGGCCTGGCCCTCGCCCTGCGCGTTGAGGCGCGCCAGCTTCAGGGCCAGCAGCTCGCGCGCCAGCCGCTTGTTGGCGTGCTGGCTGCGCTCGCTCATGACCTTCACCGAGATCCCGCTGGGCACATGCAGGGCATGGACGGCGGAGTCCGTGGTGTTGACATGCTGGCCGCCCTTGCCCGAGGCCTTGCAGGCCTGGAAGACGATCTCTCCATCGGCCGGCAATTGCCGGGGCGGCTCGCACTGTTGCACGGCCACGAACCAGTTCCTGCGCGGGTGGTGGGGGCGCAGGGGACTGTCGAAGACCCACTGGATGGTGCCCAGCCAGGCGCCCAGCGTGCCGTGAAGCAGGCCGGTGTCGCCCTCGCAGCGCAGCAGCACGGACTTGTAGCCGGCCGGCGTGGGCGTTTCTTCCAGCACGTCCACGGTGATGCCGCTGGCGGCGCAGTCGCGCAGCAGCTCGCGCAGGGTCAGGCGCACGGCATGCTCGCACTCGGCGGGGCCGTGGGATGCGGTCAGCTGGATCAGCAGCATTGCATGGCTCCCTTCTTGTAGGTCAGCAGGGGGCGCAGCCGCGCCACCAGCTGCACCAGGCCGGCTTCCTGCAGGCTGGCGACGACGGAGTCCACGTCCTTGTAGGCCTGGGGGGCCTCCTCGTAGACCAGTTCGCGGTCGGCGCAGACCACGGCGCTGCCGAATTTTGTGCGCAGCAGTTCGTCCAGCGTGAAGCGCGGGCGCAGGCGGCCCATGCAATCGGTACGTGCCCACTTGCGGCCCGCGCCGTGCGCCAGCGAGTGCAGTGCCTCGTCACGCCCGGCCACGGGCCGCACAAGGTAGCTGTAGTCGCCGCGCGAACCCGGGATCACCACCAGACCCTGGTCGGCCGGCGTGGCGCCCTTGCGGTGCAAAAAGCCGTCTTCGCCGCGCCAGTGGTGGGCGATCACGTGGTTGTGGGTGATGTCCAGCAGGGCCTGGCCGCGCGTGCGCAGGGCGCGCAGCAGGCGTGCCGCAATGCTGGCGCGGTTCAGTTGGGCGAAGGCGATGGCGGCCGCGTGCTGGCGCAGGTACTGCGTGGCGGCATCGCTGCTGGCGGCCAGGCCGTCGTGGCTGAAGGCCTCCACATGGGCGCGCAGGATGGCGCCGCCCAGCCCGCGCGAGCCGCTGTGCACCATGAGGTGCACGCGCTTCCTGTCGAGCGCGCCGTCCTCGTACAGCGTGTCCACCACCTGCAGTTCGGCAAAGTGGTTGCCGCCGCCAATGGTGCCCAGGCTGTCCTGCAGATACGCCAGGTCGGCCACGCCGCTGGCCTGGGCGATGTGCTCCAGCTGCTGCATGTCCACGGCGTCCAGCAGTTCCTGGGGCAGGGGGCCGTCGATGTTGCCCACCGCCTTTTCCAGCTTGGGGGCCGAGGTCTTGTGCGCCGCCAGCTCCGTGCTGTACAGCGACATGCCGCAGCCGATGTCGCCGCCGACCAGGGCCGGGTAGAAGCGGCCCACGGAAAAGAAGGCTGCCCCTACCGGGTAGCCCCGGCCCGGGTGCAGGTCCGGCAGGCCCACGGCTGCGCGCATGCCGGCCAGGTTGCGGGCCGTCGTTTGAAGTTGTTGGATGGCGGTGTCTTCAATCCAGACGCCGCGGTTGGCGAACACCTGAAGATGGATGTCCGGCCCCCCTGAGTCGCTGCGCGCCTTCCCCCCTCTCGCTTCGCGGGGGGAGACGACACCCTCGGTGCGGGGCGGCCCTTCCTCGGTGTCTCTGGCTTGAGTGATTGCGGGTGCCGCGTTTGCGCCACGGAATACTATGGAATTGCCCATGAATGGCTTTCGATCGAGTGCTTGGGGCACATTCCGGCAGATGCGGAATGCGCAATGGGCAGTCGCCGCAAGCTCGATGGACAGGCATCAGGAAAAGCGCACGCGCAGCCGAAAGCCGGGCCTCTTGCGGGGCCGGGAATCAGGTCTGCAGCGTGGCCTGGAGGCGCTAGGGCTTCAAGCGTGCACGACTGCAAAGGGACGTGTCGAATGGGACATGGGTTCTCTCCTTTGCGATGGTGGACGGGGGCCGCGAATGCGGCAAAGACGGGGATGCTAGGGACAAGCGGCCGGTGCCGCAAGCGAAGTCGCAGGCGCGTGGCGGATTGCATACAACGCAAGATGGAAAAAGCCCCACCGGCAGGTACCGGCGGGGCTTTTTGATGAAGGGCCCGTGTCCGTTCAGTCCTGCGGGCGGAAGCCGATGACCAGGTCCGAAGGAACGCGGCCATCGATGTCGCGCGGCAGCGTCTCGGTCTTTTGCAGCGCGCGGATGACGGCGTCGTCCCAGGCCTTGTTGCCGCTGGACTTGGCGATGGTGGCGCCGGTGATGGTGCCATCGGGTGCGGTGCGCACGCGCACCTCGGCACGCGGGTTGCCGCTGATGGCGTCCGGGTAGACGATGTTGGGTTTGACGCGCGCGGCCACCTTGGCGCCATAGCCGGCCGAGGGGCCTCCGGCCGAGCTGCCCGAGCCGCCGCTCTTGCTGCCACCGGCGCCTTCGCCGGCCGAGCCGCCGCTGCCGGCCAGGCCCTGCATGCGGCGGATGTTCTCCAGGCGGCGTGCCTCGGCTTCCTTGGCCTCGCGCGCTTCCTTGGCGGCCTGTTCCTTCTTGCGCTTGTCCTCGGCGGCCTTCTTCTCGGCTTCTGCCTTGGCGGCCTTTTCGGCCTTTTCTTTCTCCGCCTTCTCGGCTTTCTCGCGCTCGGCCTTGTCCTTGGCAGCTTTTTCCTTGTCCGCCTTTTCCTTTTCGGCCTTGTCCTTCTTTTGCTGCTCCAGGCGTTCCTTGCGGTCCTGCTCGGCCTTGTCCTTTTTCTGCTGCTCGAGCTTGTCGCGGCGGTCCTTCTCGGCTTTTTCCGCCTTCTCGCGCTCGGCCTTGTCCTTGGCCGCCTTCTCGGCCTTTTCCTTGTCCAGGCGCTCCTGGCGTTCCTTCTCGCGCTGCTCGCGGGCGGCCTGTTCGGCGCGCTCCTTCTTTTGCTGCTCGATCTTGCGCTTCTTCTCCAGCGCGATCTCGGCCTCGCGGTCGTCGTCCACGGCCTGCGGCTTGGGAGGTGGGGGCGGCGCAATCACCGGCGCGGGCGGCGGCGGTGGCGGCTGGGGAACGGGCTCGGGCGCAGGTGGCGGGGGAGGCGCGGGCACGGGCAGGGCAGGGGCCGGCGCGGCCGTGGACCAGAACTCGGCCTCGACCATGGGCTCGTCGGCCTGCTTCGGGGGGCGCACGGTCCACAGCATGGCGGCCACGAGCAGCCCGTGCGCGGCCACGGCCATGGCCCACGAACGGGTGCGGCCGCGCGTGCGCGGCGGTGCGAACTGGTCGTGGTCTTGCAGGTTGGGCATGGAGTCGAAGGCGGGCGGCGCTGCTTACTGGGAGGACTTGACGCCGAAGGCCACGCGCTTGACGCCGGCCGATTGCAGGGCCGACATGGCGGCCATCACGGTCTCGAAGGGCAGCTTCTTGTCGGCCGAGATCAGCACGGCGCTGTCGTCGCTTTGCTGGTCCTGCCAGCTCCTGGCGACCGCGCCCAGTTCCTGGATCGTGACGGTCTTGTCGGTGCTGCCGGCCTTGATGCGGATGCCGCCGTCCTTGTCGATCATCACGTCGGCGCGTTTCGGGGGCGTGCGCGCGGCCTTGCCGGCGCTGGGCACGTTGATGGAGCCCGGCGTGAGCATGGGCGCCGTCACCATGAAGATGATGAGCAGCACCAGCATCACGTCGATGAAGGGCACCATGTTGATCTCGTTGACGGTGCGGCGGCTGCGGCCGCCGCGCGAGGCTACTGCGGGCATGTGCTCACTCCTTGCAAACTGTGCGCGACTTCAATGGCCGGACGGGGTGCTGGAGCCGGTCGCACCCACGTTGCGCTGCAGGATGTTGGAGAACTCTTCGATGAAGGTTTCCTGCTGGCTGGCCACGCGGTCGATCTGGTGGGCGTAGCGGTTGTAGGCCGTGACGGCCGGGATGGCGGCGAACAGGCCCATGGCCGTGGCCACCAGCGCCTCGGCAATGCCGGGGGCCACGGTGGCCAGCGTGATCTGCTCCATGTTGGCAAAGCCGGTGAAGGCGTGCATCACGCCCCAGACGGTGCCGAACAGGCCCACGTAGGGAGAGACCGAACCCACGGTGCCCAGGAAGGACAGGCCCGACTCGACCTCGTCCATCTCGCGCTGGAAGCTGGCGCGCATGGCGCGGCGGGTGCCGTCCATCAACTGGTTCACATCGGCGATGCGGCGCTCGCGCAGCTTCTGGTACTCGCGCATGCCGCTGGCGAAGATGCGTTCCATGGGGCCGCCCTGCTTGGCGTGGTGGGCCGCCGAGGCATAGAGGTCGTTGAGGCTGGTGCCCGACCAGAAGTCCTGCTCGAAGCCGTCGTTGAGCGTGCGCACGCGCTTCAAGGTCTGCGACTTGCGGAAGATGGTGGCCCAGCTGGCCACCGAGGCGCCCACAAGGATCAGCATGACCAGCTGCACGACCCAGCTGGCCTGCAGCACGAGGCTGAGTATGGACATGTCATGGGAGTTCATGAGAGTTGCTCCAGGATGCGGTTCGGAATTCTTGCGGGGCGCATGGTCGAGCCATCCACCCATCCAATGCGGATCGTGCCTTCGCACAACAGGGGCGGCGGCGCATTGCCATCGCCGGCGGATGCCAGCAGCGCCTGCTGGCGTATTGTCAGCGAAGCGCGGCCACTGCTTTGCAGCTCGGCGGTAACAAGGAGTTGGTCATCGAGCCGGGCCGCCCGCAGGTATTGCAGCTGGGCCTGGGTTACGACAAACATGCCGCCCGTTTGTTCCCGCAGCTGCTGCTGGCCTATGCCCAGGGCGCGCAGCCACTCGGTGCGGGCGCGCTCGAAGAACTTGAGGTAGTTGGCGTAGAACACGATGCCTCCGGCATCGGTGTCCTCCCAGTAGACGCGGATGGGAAATTCGAAGGCCATGTGCGGCGGCCCTCAGGCCAGCAGGCGCTGCAGGCGGCGCACGGCCTCCTGCAGCTGTTCCATGGAGTTGGCCGTCGAAAAGCGCACGAAGTCGGCGGTCTCGAACGTGCCGAAGTCGCGGCCCGGCGTGATGGCCAGGTGGGCGCGCTCCATGACGGCGTAGGCAAAGTCCCAGCTGCCCTGGACGCCGAGCCTGGCGGCAGCGGCACGGCAGTCGGCCCAGGCGTAGAAGGCGCCGTCGGGCTGTACGGGCACGGGCAGGCCCAGGGCCTCGAGCGCGGGGATGAAGAAGTCGCGCCGGGCCTTGAACTCGGCGCGGCGGCGTTCGTACTCGGCAATGGACTCGGGCTCGAAGCAGGCCAGGGCGGCGCGCTGCGAGACGGTGCTGGCGCAGATGAAGAGGTTCTGCGCCACGCGCTCGACCACGGGCACCATGGCCTCGGGCACCACCATCCAGCCCAGGCGCCAGCCCGTCATGTTGAAGTACTTGCTGAAGCTGTTGATGCTGATCACGTCCTCGCCCAGCGCCAGCGCGGTCTGGCCGAAAGCCGCATCGTACGAAAGGCCCAGGTAGATCTCGTCGATGATGGTCAGCCCGCCCCTGGCGCGCACCACGTCGAGGATGCGGCGCAGCTCGGCCGGCGCAATCGAGGTGCCGGTGGGGTTGGAGGGCGAGGCCAGCAGCACGCCGCGCGTGTGCGCGTTCCAGGCGGCCTCGACCTTGTCGGCGCTCAGCTGGTAGCGCTCGGCCGCCGTGGTCGGCACCATCACGGCCCGGCCTTCGGCTGCGCTCACGAAGTGGCGGTTGCAGGGATAGCTGGGGTCGGGCATGAGGATTTCGTCGCCCGCGTCGATGGTCGCCAGGCAGGCCAGCTGCAGCGCGGCCGAGGCGCCGGCCGTGACCACGATGCGTCGCGCCGGCACATCCACGCCGAAGCGCTGCGCATACCAGTGGCTGATGCGCTCGCGCAGCTGGGGCAGGCCCAGGGCCGGCGTGTACTGCGTGGCGCCGTCCTGCACGGCACGGGCCGCAGCCTCCTGCACCAGCGGGGGCGCGGTGAAGTCGGGCTCGCCGATGTTCAGGAAGATCATCGGCGTGTCGCTGTCCGCGCAGCCGCGCGCCATCTCCTGCGCCGCCTTGGCGATCTCCATCACGTAAAAGGGCTCAATGCGGTCGGCGCGGGTCGAAAACTTCATGACGGGTGAAATCCTGAAAGAGGCGCCCGCGCCCGGCAGGCGCGGGCGGGCCAGGGACGGCCGGATGCGGCGGGGCCTGTGCCCCGGTGGATGCAGGCGCGTGGCAGGACGCGCTTCAGCCGGCCTGGCCGGCCGCGTCGTCGGCCGCAGGCGCGGCCGGTGCAGCAGGCGCTGCGCTGCTCTTTGCGGCGCGGTCGTGTGCCACCTCATCGGCGCGCAGCGTGGGCGCCAGGCCGTTGAGCACGGCGTTCACGTACTTGTGGCCGTCGGTGCCGCCGAATTCCTTGGCCAGCTCGATGCACTCGTTGAGCACCACGCGCCAGGGCACGTCCATGCAGTGCTGGAATTCATAGACGCCTATCCACATGCTGGCGTGCTCGATGGGCGAGATCTCGGCCATGGTGCGGTCCAGCTTGGGGGCGATCAGTGCGTCCAGGTCCGCCTGGGAGTTGATGCAGCCGCGCAGCAGCGCGTCGTAGTGCACCGAGTCGGCCTTGTGAAAGCCCGACAGGTCGCGCGTGAAGCGGTCGATGGCCTCCACGTCGTTGCCACCCACCAGGTGCTGGTACAGGGCCTGCAGCGCGAATTCACGCGCGCGGCTGCGGTTGGACTTGGAGGCGGCCTTGCGCGCGCCGGTGCTGGTCAGGCCGGTGCGGCTCTGGCGGGGAGGGCGTGCGGAGGCCGGTGTGGAGTGTTCGTCGCTCATGGTCGGTCAATGGTTTGGAGCAGGTTGGCCATTTCCACGGCGACCCGGGCCGCGTCGCGTCCCTTTTCGGTCTGGCGTGCAATGGCCTGCTCGGTGTTCTCGGTGGTGATGATCGCGTTGGCGATCGGCAGCTGGTAGTCCAGGGCCAGGCGCGTGACACCCGCGCCCGATTCGTTGGCCACCAGCTCGAAGTGGTATGTCTCCCCACGGATGATGCAGCCCAGCGCCACCAGGGCGTCGTAGCGGTCGGACTCGGCCATCGCCTGCAGCGCCACGGGCACTTCGAGGGCGCCGGGCACGGTGACGTGGTCGATGTTTCCGGCCTGCACGCCCAGGGCCAGCAGCTCTTCGCGGCAGGCCTGGGTCAGGCTGTTGGTGATGCTTTCATTGAAGCGGGCCTGCACGATGCCAATGCGCAGTTGCGCACCATCAAGATTCAGGGCCTGGCCCTTTTCTGCGTTCAACATTTCTTATTCCTTGGGGATGTAGCCGCTGATTTCGAGGCCGTAGCCGGCCATGCTGGGCAGGCGGCGCGGCTGGCCCATGAGCTGCATGCGCTGCACGCCGCACTCGCGCAGGATCTGCGCGCCCACGCCATAGGTGCGCAGGTCCATGCGGCCGCGCTCGGGCGCCTGGGCGGCGCGTGCGCTGCCGTCGAACTGGGCCAGCAGCTGGTCGCCGCTTTCGCCGCAGTTGAGCAGCACGGCCACGCCGTGGCCCTGGCGGGCGATGTATTCGAGGCTGGTGTCCAGGCTCCAGGAATGCAGGGTGCGGCCGGTCTCCAGCGCGTCCAGCACGGACAGCGGCTCATGCACGCGCACGGGCACGGGCGTGTCGGCATCCCACTGGCCCTTGACCAGGGCCAGGTGCACGGACTGGCTGGGCAGGTCGCGGAAGGCATGGGCGATGAACTCGCCATGCGCCGTCTGCAGCGGGCGCTCGCCGACCTTGCTGAGCAGAGTTTCGTTGCGGCTGCGGTACTGGATCAGGTCGGCAATGGTGCCGATCTTCAGGCCGTGATCGGCCGCGAACAGCTGCAGGTCGGGCAGGCGGGCCATGGTGCCGTCGTCCTTCATGATCTCGCAGATCACGGCGGCGGGGCTGCAGCCGGCCAGGGCGGCGAAGTCGCAGCCGGCCTCGGTGTGACCGGCGCGCATGAGCACGCCGCCGTCGACGGCCTGCAGCGGGAAGATGTGGCCCGGCTGGACCAGGTCCGTGGGCTTGGAGTCCTTGGCCACGGCGGCCTGCACGGTACGGGCGCGGTCGGCGGCGGAGATGCCGGTGGTCACGCCCTCGGCCGCTTCGATGGAGACGGTGAAGGCCGTGCTGTACACGGTGCCGTTGCGCGCGGCCATGGGCGGCAGCTTCAGGTATTCGCAGCGCTCGCGCGTGAGCGTCAGGCAGATCAGGCCGCGGCCGAAGCGCGCCATGAAGTTGATCGCCTCGGGGGTGACATGGTCGGCGGCCAGCACCAGGTCGCCTTCGTTCTCGCGATCTTCCTCATCGACGAGGATGACCATGCGGCCCGCGCGCATGTCGGCAATGATGTCTTCCACCGGCGAGATGGGCACGGGGGACGTGGAGTTGTTCATGGAGTGCCTTCTGGAGGAGCCGGGTCGTGCGGACGGGGCGCGGCACACGCGCCGGCTCCCTCGGCCTGGCAGGCGTCAGAAGTGGGCTTCCAAAGAACGTGTGGCGCGGCGCAGCCGCTGTCGGCAATCGGCATGACCCGGAATGACCTTGCGAAAGCGCACATTCTATTCCAGCGGCCATCGGCCGCAGGCGGCGCGGGCTTTGGCCGGATTCAGGGGCCGGGGTCCTGCAGCACCACATCGCCTTCGGGATAGGCGATGCAGGGCAGCACGCAGCCCTCGGCCCGCTCCTCGCGCGTCACGCCCGGCCATTCGATCTCGTAGCGCACGCTGCCCGACACCAGCTGCCCGATGCAGGTGCGGCAGGTGCCGTTGCGGCAGGAACTGGGCCAGTCCACGCCGCCCTGCTCCAGCGAGTGCAACAGCGGCTGGTCGGCCCAGGCATCGACCTGCAGGCCGCTGGGCGTGAGGTGGGCGGTGAAGAAGGGCGGGGCAAAAGGGGAGGAGGCGGGGGAATCCTGGCTCATGGTTATCAAGGGGGGGGGGCTGCAATTCTGTGGGGCGAAGGGTGTTTGTACCCTGTATCGGGCTCTGTATCGGGCCTATATCAGGCAATGTCTGGCACCAGGGGCCGGGTTGAGGTGGGTCTCCCGGGCAGCGGTCAGCGGTGCGCTAGGCTTGGCGCCATGCATATCAAGCCCTACCTCCTGCCTGTGCTCGTTTTCCTGCTGGTCGGTCCCGGTGTGGGCGTGCTGACCGTGATGCTTGTGGGCGCGGACGGTGCGCCGGTCCTGCCGGTGAACTGGCTGCTCGTCGTGTTCGGCTATGGCATAGGTGCTGTTCCTGCCGCTTTGGCGGGGGTGATCTATGTGGTCGGCTGGCCTCTCAGGGGCCTGCTCCAGGTACTGAGCACCAGGGAGTTCGGCGCCGTGCTGGGTGCGGTGAGCGGTGTCGCCGCGCTGGCTGCATGCTTTTCAGCGACCTCCGGCACGCCGTTTCCCAAATCCCTCGGCGTCTATGTCTTTCCCCTGGTTGCCGGTGCCGTCTGCGGGGCGCTTGCAGCGCATGCGCGTGATGAGGCCTGTGAGGGGAGCGGGTCGCAAGGCGTTTGAACGCGTCCGGCTGCGACGCACAGGTTTGCCTGTTTTTTGAGCAATTGGCTGGCTTGTTTGTCAAATCAATGACTTATGTTGCGAATTCGGCATTTTTGGCGGCTTGTCCACATGCTTGTCCAGTACGAATGGGGGTAAATGCGTACATGCAGGTTGCGCGGTGGATAAGCGGGACGTGGCCCGAAAATACGGGGTCTTCTGCCTATTTTTTAAGCGATCCTCCTGTTTCTCTTTTGAATCAATGACTTGCGTGTCTTATCCCGCCCGCTGTGAAAGTTGTTCACAAGATTGTTCAGGGTGAGGCGGGATAAGTCGGGCACACGACTTGTGGATTTGATCAAAAAATAGGCAAAACGAAAAAATCGAATAAAAACAATTACTTAACCAGCCAGTCCCGAGCCTGCACATGGTTTTCCACAGGCTTGTCACGAAATGATGGGGACAAGGCCGGCGGGCCTGCCGCAGTCGCTTCGGCAACCGGAATGCGGCCGGCGTCCGTCTACATTGCTGGGTGGCCGGTGCCCTGCCATCCGGAGGGCGCAACCGGCATCCAACGACACAAAGGGAGCATCTCCATGGCGATTGAGTTTGAAGGCCGCGTGGCCATCGTGACGGGGGCCGGCGGCGGCCTGGGGCGCCTGCATGCGCTGGCGCTGGCGGCGCGCGGCGCCAAGGTGCTGGTCAATGATCTGGGCGGCGCGGTCGATGGCAGCGGCGGTTCGGCCACGGCGGCCCAGGCTGTGGTGGACGAGATCCGCGCGGCGGGCGGCCAGGCGCTGGCCAACGGTGCATCGGTCACCGATTTCGAGGCCGTGCAGGCCATGGTGCAGCAGGCCGTCGATGCCTGGGGCCGCGTGGACATCCTGGTCAACAACGCCGGCATCCTGCGCGACAAGAGCTTTGCCAAGATGGGCATGGACGACTTCCGCCTGGTGGTGGAAGTGCACCTGATGGGCGCCGCGCATTGCTGCAAGGCCGTGTGGCCGCACATGCAGGCGCAGAACTACGGGCGCATCGTGATGACCACCTCGTCCACGGGCCTGTACGGCAACTTCGGCCAGGCCAACTATGGCGCGGCCAAGCTGGCCCAGGTCGGCCTCATGCAGACCCTGGCCATCGAAGGCGCCAAGCACGGCATCCATGTGAATGCATTGGCACCCACGGCGGCCACCCGCATGACGGAAGGCCTGATGCCCGAGGCCGTGCTGGCCGCCCTCAAGCCCGAGGCCGTGGTGCCCGCCATGCTGGTGCTGGCCCACGAAAGTGCGCCCACACGCACCACGCTGTGCGCAGGCGCGGGCGGCTTCGAGGCCGCCTTCATCACGCTGACCGAAGGCGTTTACCTGGGCCAGGGCGAGCAGGTGCCGGAACAGCTGGCCGCGCAGCTGGCCCAGGTGCTGGACCGCAGCGGCGAACAGGTGCCCGCCAGCGGCGCCGCCCAGGGCACGCTGGAAGTGGGCAAGGCCATGGATGCAGCCCGTCGATGACCAGGGGCCGGCCAGAGGTTTCGCCGCTGGCCGGCCGTCCCTTGCCCGGTATCAAGGCAGCGCCGGCCGGGAGGGCGAAACTCTGACATATTCCTTTCGCTCGCGGCGATCCCATGCGGGGCAACAGGCCAAAACGCGTGGTTAAGCGGACAGGCGCCATCGCGTTTCCTGCCGTTTCTCTATCATTCGGCGTCCGGGTCGGGTCCGCCGGGAATCCTGGTGGTTTCCGTGTGGGCCGATGCCCATCAACGAATCGGTAAACAAGAATGAAAACATCGCAGGCATCCATGGCGGTTCCCGGTCCTGAGCGGCTCAAGGGCATACGCCGTGGCATAGAAAAGGAGGGCCTGCGCGTGCTGCCTTCCGGCAGCCTGGCACTGACGCCGCATCCCCTGGCGCTGGGCTCGGCGCTCACGCATCCGCACATCACCACCGACTACAGCGAATCGCAGATCGAGCTGATCACCGGCGCGCGGCTGGGCGTGCAGGAATGCCTGGACGAACTGGTGCAGATCCACCAGTTCGTGCTGCGCAGCCTGCGCGATGCGGGTGGCGAGATGCTGTGGTCGTCCAGCATGCCCTGCCAGCTGCCCACGGACGAGACGATTCCGCTGGCGCGCTACGGCTCCTCGCACTCGGGCCGCTCCAAGAGCGTGTACCGCATGGGGCTGGGCCACCGCTATGGCCGGCGCATGCAGACGATTTCGGGCATCCACTACAACTGGTCGCTGCCCGGCGTGACCAGCGACCAGTATTTCTCGCTCATCCGCAATTTCCGGCGCCATGCCTTCGTGCTGCTGTACCTGTATGGCGCGTCGCCCGCGCTGTGTCCCTGTTTCGTCGAGGGGCGCGAGCACCGGCTGCAGCCGCTGGGCAATACGGGCCAGGCGCTGTACCTGCCCCACGCCACCTCGCTGCGCATGGGACGCCTGGGCTACCAGAGCGATGCGCAGGCCAGCATCAACGTCAGCTACAACGGCCTGGAAGGCTATGCGAATTCGCTGTACGACGCGCTGACCCAGCCCTATCCCGCCTACGAGATGCTGGGAGTGCGCAACCCGGGCGGCGACTACAACCAGCTGGGCACGGGCCTGCTGCAGATCGAAAACGAGTTCTACGGCACCATCCGCCCCAAGCGCACCGTCAGCCGCGGCGAGCGCCCGCTGCACGCGCTGCGCGAGCGCGGCGTGGAGTATGTGGAAGTGCGCCTGATGGACCTCGATCCCTTCGAGGACGTGGGCATTGCCGCGCCCACCATGCGCATGCTGGACGTGTTCCTGCTGCACTGCCTGAACGCCGACAGCCCGCCGGATACGCCGGACGAGATCGCGGAACTCAAGCACAACCAGCACCTGACGGCCGAGCGCGGCCGCGAGCCGGGCCTGCAACTGGTGCGCGCCGGCCGAGAAGTGCCGCTGCGCGACTGGGCCCATGAAGTGCTGGACCAGTGCCGACCCTACGCCCAGGCGCTGGACAGCACCCACGGCACGCAGGACTACAGCGCCGCCCTGGCCCAGGCGCTGGAGCGCCTGGAGCACCCCGAGCGCACGCCGTCGGCCCATGTGCTGGGCGAGCTGACGGGCGCATACGGCAACAGCTTTGCGAACTTCACGCTGGCCCGGTCCGAGCAGGCCCGCGACTCGCTGCTGGCCCTGCCCTGGAGCCAGGCGCAGCAGCAGCGCTTCGAGCAATGGTCGGCGCAGTCCGTGCAGGAGCAGCGCGACATCGAGGCCGCGGACACGCTGTCGTTCGAGGAATGGCGCCTGCGCTACATGGCGCCGGAGAACCTGCGCTGAGCGCGCTTCAACCCCGCCCGGCGCCCAGCGCCTGGCCTGCGTCCTCGCACCAGAACAGCACGGCGTCGTAGAAGCCCTCCCAGACGCAGCCGTTGCAGCCGCGGCCGCAGCAGCTCGTGGGCTGGGGCGGCGCAGGGCGCAGTGCAATGCCTGCGGCCTGGGCGCGCTGCTGCCACAGCTGGATCTGCGACAGCGCCTGCTCCAGCGACCCCTGCACCATGCTCAGCGCCGCGCCTTGCTGCGGCGCACCGCAAACAGCACGATGAAGGCCGTGCCCAGCAGCAGGGCGAACCAGCCGACCAGGTACGACTGGGCCATCATCTGCACGATGCCCCCGGGCGCCATGAACTGTGGCGCCAGCAGAATCACCAGCCCGATCACGGCGCAGGTCACGCCCTTGATCAGCAGTTCGATGTCTGCCTTGCGCGAGGCGGAGCGGGACGAGGGGGTATCGGGCAAGGACATGGGCAGTGAGGCTGGGCGTAAAAGCGGGGGACAATTGCGGCTTGCGCAAGAAAAAATGGAAGTCTGCGGGTTGCGCCGGGGCGCCGCGCGTTGTTGCATCCTGTCTGCGCAAGCCATGAATTATCCTTGCGCCCCTGCCAGTCCCCCCGTTTCCCAGAAAGTAATCCCATGGCCATACAGTGGTTCCCCGGTCACATGAATCTCACGCGCAAGGTGATCACCGAGCGCGTCAAGGAAATCGATGTGGTCATCGAAGTGCTGGATGCGCGCCTGCCGGGGTCGAGCAGCAACCCGTTGCTGCAGGAGCTGACGGGCCACAAGCCGCGCCTGCAGGTGCTCAACAAGCAGGACCTGGCCGATGCCGCGCGCACGCCGCTGTGGCTGGACTGGTACAACGCCCAGAGCGACACGCGCGCCATTGCGCTGGACGCCTCCGAGCCCGCGCCCACGCGCCGGCTGATCGAGGCCTGCAAGCTGCTGGCGCCGAACCGTGGCGGCATGGCCAGGCCCATGCGCGTGCTGATCTGCGGCATCCCCAACGTGGGCAAGTCCACGCTGATCAACTCCATGAGCGGCAAGCGGCAGGCCAAAACGGGGGACGAGGCCGGCATCACCAAGCTGGAGCAGCGCATCGTGCTGGCCGACGACTTCTACCTCTGGGACACGCCCGGCATGCTGTGGCCGCGCATCATCGTCGAGCAAAGCGGCTACAACCTGGCCGCCAGCGGCGCCGTCGGCCGCAACGCCTATGACGAGGAACTGGTGGCGCTGGAGCTGCTGGGCTATCTGCAGAAGAACTACGCGGACATGCTGGAGGCGCGCTACAAGCTGGGCCTGGACAACGAACGCATCGCCGCCCTGCACGACGACGAGCTGCTGGACGCCATCGGCCGGCGCCGCGGCGCCATGATGGGCGGCGGACGTGTCAATGTGCAAAAGGCGGCCGAGCTGGTGCTCACGGATTTCCGCGCAGCGGTCCTGGGCCGCATCACGCTGGAGACGCCCGAGGAGTACGCGCAATGGCTGGCCGTGGGCCAGCAGCGCGATGCCGAGCGCCAGGCGCGCAAGGACGCCGTCAAGGCGCGCAAGCGGCCGCCGCGCGAGCGCAAAAGCGCGCCCTGAACCGGCGCCCGCATACCCTGTTTGGTGCAAGAGCGCGTCCGACCGGGGCGGTGGCACAACCACCACAGCCGCAGGCGGCGCCGACCGCTAGCATGTTGAGTGTTCTTTCTCTGTTGGGGCTTTTTCATGCGGCGTCATCGAGTCGAGGCGGAAACCCATTTGTCCTTGCGCAGGGTGGTCCTGGTGGGCAGCATATGGATCACCAGCCTCACCGTGATGCTGGCCATGGCGCTGCTGATGCAGGACCCCGTTCCCTGGCTCAGCGTGCGGCTGAACCTGGTTGCCGCAGGCGTGAGCTTCGGTGCCGTGCTGCTGGGCTGGCGCCGGCACTGGCGGCTGGCCTCCAATGTGCTTGTCTGGGGCACCTGGACGGCGGCCGTGACCGTGGTGGCCGCCACGGGCGGCGTGCAAAGCGGCTCGGTGCTGGCCTTTCCTGCCCTGCTGGTCATGTGCGCCTGGGTGCTGGGCGTGCGCACCACGCTGGTCATGCTGGTCCTGTCCGTGCTGACCATGGCCGGTTTCTGGGTGGCGGGCCGGGAAGGCGTTGACTGGATCGGCCAGCGCGAGACCTCGCCCGTGTTCTCCATGCTCTACTTCGTGGGCATGCTGGGGCTGACGGGCACGGTCACGCTGATGGCGCGGCGCAGCCTGATCCGCCGCGCCCAGGAGCTGCAGGACACACTGGGCGCGCTGGAGCAGCACCAGGACGATCTGCGCAAGTTCTACCGCGCCGTGGAGCAGAACCCCGAGAGCATCGTCATCACCGACGTGCACCAGAACATCGTCTATGTGAACGAGGCCTTTTTGCAGCGCACGGGCTTTGCGCGCAACGAAGTCCTGGGCCAGCCCACGCACCGCTACTCCACCATGGGGCTGGATGCTCCGGCCTGGGAAGAGGCGCTGCACCAGCTGGGCCGGGGCGCGCTGTGGCGTGGCCAGATGACCAACCGCACGCGCCAGGGCGAGGACCTGCCCGAGGCCGTGCTCGTGGCGCCGATACGGGCCTCGGACGGCAGCATCGTCAACTACGTGGAACTCAAGCAGGACCTGTCCGAGCGCATGCGCGCGGAGCGCCAGATCCATGCGCTGGCGCATTTCGATGCGCTCACCGGCCTGCCCAACCGCCTGTCGCTGACCCAGCGGCTGCGCGCGCTGGCGCGCGAGTTCCGCGAGGGCGGCAAGGGGGGCGAGCCGCGCCACGGCCTGCTGCTGCTGGACATGGACCGCTTCACGGCCTTCAACGATGTGCGCGGCACGGTGCGCGGCGACGCGCTGCTGGGCGCGCTGGCGCTGCGCCTGGCCGATGCCCTGCCCGACGGCGTGCTGCTGGCCCGCATGGGCGCCGACGAATTCGCCGTGCTGCTGGAGAAGGCAGGCCACGAGGCCGCCGAGGTCGACCAGCACATGCGCGCCCTGGCCCAGGTGCTGCAGGACGCGCTGGAGCGGCCGCTGTGGCTGGAGGAAACCGGCGAGGAAGTGCAGGCCAGCTGCAGCATTGGCGCGGCCAGCTTTGCCGCCTCGCGCACCGACAGCGGCGGCCATGACGTGCTGCGCCGCGCCGGCGTGGCCCTGCACCAGGCCAAGCAGGCCGGTCTGGGCCAGGTCGTCATCTTCCAGCCCGACATGGCCGAGGCCGTGGGCAAGCGCTTTCGCATCGAAAAAGACCTGCGCCGCGCCATCCCTGCCGGCGAGCTGCAGCCCTACCTGCAGTCCCAGGTGGACCGCATGGGGCGCTGCGTGGGCGCCGAGGTGCTGGTGCGCTGGAACCATCCGCGCCTGGGCATGGTCGAGCCCGGCGACTTCATTGCCGTGGCAGAGGAGTCGGACCTGATCGTGCAGCTGGGAGACTGGATGCTGGAGCAGGCCTGCCGCATGCTGGTGCGGCCCGAATTCGTGCAGCACGGCTGGCGGCTGTCGGTCAACGTCAGCTGGCGGCAGTTCCGCCAGCCCGATGTGGTGAACAAGCTCAAGCGCATCCTGGCCACCACCGGCGCCGACCCGCGCCGGCTGACGCTGGAGGTCACGGAAAGCGTGGTCATGCGCGACGTGGACGAGGCGCGCGAGCGCATGACCGAGCTGCAGCTGCTGGGCGTGGAGATGGGGCTGGACGACTTCGGCACCGGCTATTCATCGCTGGCCTATCTGCAGCGGCTGCCGTTCCGTGAACTCAAGATCGACAAGTCTTTTGTGCAGGACTGCCATGCCTCGCCCGGCAATGCCGCCATGGTCGAAGCCATTTTGCTCATGGCCCGTCGCCTGCACCTGCGCGTGGTGGCCGAAGGCGTGGAGACCGAGGAGCAGGCTGGCACCCTGCGCGCCTGGAACCAGGATGTGCTGTTCCAGGGCTACCACTACGGCCGGCCGCTGCCTGCCGCCGAGTGGGTGGATCTTCAAGTGGGGGCGGCCGGCGTGTGAGGCCGTAGGCACGCCAGGGTCGCGGCCCTGGCGCGGCCTGTCTCAGTCCCTGGCCTGGTTAGCGGGCTGCTCCAGCCAGCGGCGCGCCAGCAGATCCCAAAAGCGTGCGCCACGTCCCAGGTTGTCGTCGTTGAAGTCGTAGCCGGGATTGTGCAGGCCCACGCCGGGCTGGCCCGTGGCGGGACCGTTGCCTATCCAGCCATAGGCGCCGGGCACGGCCTCGAGCATGAAGCCGAAGTCCTCGGCCGTCATGGCCGGCAGGATGTCGGCGTGGGTGCGGTCCTCGCCCACCGCCTCGCGCATCACATCGGCCATGAAGCGGGCCTCGTGCGCGTGGTTGGTGGTGTTGGGGTAGCCGGGCTTGAGGATGAACTCGGCGCGGCACAGATGGGCGGCCGCCACATGCTCGCTGATGCGCTGCATGCCTTCGATGAACATCTGCTGCGTCTCGGTCCTGAGGGCGCGCACCGTGCCGAAGATGCTGGCCTCGTCGGGAATGATGTTTTCCACCGTGCCGCTGGTGATTTTGCCCACGGTGAGCACGGCGCTGTCCAGCGGATCGGTGCTGCGCGACACCAGGGTCTGCAGCTGGCCGACGATGGCGCAGGCCACGGGAATCGGGTCCAGCGTGGTGTGGGGCATGGCAGCGTGCCCGCCCTTGCCGTGCACGCGGATCTCGAAGCGCAGCGTGGACGCCATGATGGGCCCCACGCGCACCGCCATTTCGCCGGCAGGCAGGGCAGGCCAGTTGTGCAGCGCGAACACGGCCTCGCAGGGGAATCGCTCGAACAGGCCATCGTCCATCATGGCCTTGGCGCCTGCGCCGCCTTCCTCGGCGGGCTGGAAGATCAGGTGCACCGTGCCATCGAAATCGGGCTGCTGCGCCAGCAGCGTGGCCGCACCCAGCAGCATGGTGGTATGGCCGTCATGGCCGCAGGCATGCATGCAGCCCGGGTTCTGGCTGGCATGGCCGAAAGCATTGAGTTCCGTCACCGGCAGCGCATCCATGTCGGCACGGATGCCGAGGCTGCGGCCCGGGTTGGCGGCGCTGCGCCCCCGGCCGTGGATGCTTGCCACCACGCCGGTCCGGCCCAGCCCGCGATGCACCTGCAGCCCCAGCGCCTGGAGATAGGCCGCCACCTTGTCGCCGGTGCGGTGCTCCTCGTAGCGCAGCTCGGGGTAGGCATGCAGGTCGTGGCGGAACTTCAGCAGGGAGCCGAGATGGGGGGTGATGTCGGGTGTGGATCGCATACAGGGGCCGCGACGGCCTGCACGCCAAGCGGGTCCGCAGGCGGTCGCAGCAATTCAATGACAAGGCGGACATGATAGGTCCTGGGGTTTGCCTATGCCGTCTGCCGCGCCGATAGGCCTTGTGCTGCCGCGGCTTTGCGCTACGTTCTTTGATAGCTGCCCGCGCAATGCCCTGGCCCGGGGGTTGGCGCAGATGCAGGGGAATGGCGCCAGGACCGACAATCGCCCCCATCATGAAAAACACCATCCTGCCCCTGCAATTGTTCGTGCGCCCCGAGCATGACGATCCCCAGCCCCTGATCCTGTACCACGGCCGCCGCTGCCCGGACGGCTATGGCGCAGCGCTGGCGGCCTGGCTGTTCTACGGCGGGCAGGCCGAATTCCGCGGGCTGGACCATGGCGAGATCCAGAAGGCCGACGACCTGGGCGAGCTGGCCGGCCGCGCGGTCTACGTGCTGGACTTCGCCTTCGAGCCCGAACTGATGGCCGAGATCGAGTCGCGCGTGTCCAAGCTCGTGGTGCTGGACCACCACAAGAGCGCTGCCGAAAAGCTCACCGGCTACCAGTGCCGCTGCGGCGTCGTGCACTTCGACATGAACAAGTCCGGCGCGCGCCTGGCCTGGGAGTTCTTCCAGGCCGACAAGCCCGTGCCGGGCCTGATCCGCTTCATCGAGGACCGCGACATCTGGAAGTGGGAATTCGCCGAGAGCGCGGGCTTTCTCGCGGCGCTGGACATGGAGCCGCGCAGCTTCGAGCGCTGGGCCGAGATCGCGGCCTTCACGCCCGAGCAGGAAGCTGCCTTCATGGCACGCGGCGGCGCCATGGACGAGAAATTCCAGAAGCTGTGCGCCGACATTTCCGAGTCCGCCCAGCCCCTGGTCTTCAACGGCATGCAGGGCCTGATGGTCAACTGCCCCGGCATGTTCCACAGCCAGGTCGGCGACCTGCTGGCGCGCCAGAGCGGCAGCTTCGCGCTGATGTGGCATGCCAGCACCAAGGGCGTGAAGGTCGGGCTGCGATCGCGCTCGGAGTTCAACTGCATTGCGCTGGCCGAAAGCTTCGGCGGCGGCGGCCATGCCCAGGCCTGCGGCTTCAAGATGGGCAACGAGCGCCTGGTGGAGCTGCTGTCGGGCGTGCTCAAGGCCGATGCCTCGGCCGACTACGCCTACGTGGCCGCGCCGCTGATGGAGCAGCCTGAAACGGGCGCGCCTGCCGAAGCTGCCTGATCCAGCCCGGCCGTCGCCGGCAGGCCCGCACAGGCCTGCCAGCCGGGCAGGGCGCACAGCGCGCGCCATTGCTGCACATCGGGCACATGGCCCAGCCGGCTCCAGTCGGCCTCGAAGCTCAGCGGCTCGCCCGTCATCGGGTGCGCCAGCTCCAGCGCATGGGCATGCAGCCACAGCCGCTGCAGGCCCAGGCGCTCGGCCCACCAGCGGTTCAGCGGCCCCTTGCCGTGCGTGGCGTCGCCAATGATGGGATGGGCCACATGCTTGAGATGGCGGCGTATCTGGTGGCGGCGGCCCGTGGCAGGCAGCGCCTGGACCAGCGAGATCCGCGTGGCCGCATGGCGCGGATCAAAGGCCTCGGGCCATTCCAGGCGCGCCAGGCAGCGCAGCGAAGTCCGTGCGGGCTGGGCTGGCGCGTCCTCGGGCGCATCGTCGGGTCGGAGGGCATGGTCCACCTCCACCGCATCGGGCAGCCAGCCGCGCACCAGCGCCAGGTATTGCTTGCGCACTTGCTGCCCGGCAAACGCCTGGCCCAGCCGCTGCGCGGCCTGGGCATGCAGGGCCATCACCAGCACGCCGCAGGTGCCCTTGTCCAGCCGGTGCGCAGGGTGCACATGGCAGCCCAGCTGGTCGCGCAGGGTCTGCAGCACGAAGCGCGTCTCGTGCGCGTCCAGTCCCGTGCGGTGCACCAGCCAGCCTGCGGGCTTGTAGACCGCCACCAGGTGCTCGTCGCGCCAGAGGATGTGCAGCGGTGCGTCGCCGCACTCCGAGGGCAGCGGCTGGGCGATGGGGGATGAGGGCTGGGACATGAGGGCGTGAGTGTAGGCGCTGCTGTCCACCACGGCCCACGACCCTCTCCCAAGGCCCCTGCCCAACATCGCCGCTCAGTACCCCCGCGCAGGGCAACGCAGTGCTGCCCGGCAGTGCACGACTGGCGGCTCCGTGGCGATGCAAGATCGCGCCTGGTTCTGCGCTGGCGCATGAACCTCATTTTCGAGCCGCAGTTTTTGAACCTCATCGCAAAGGCACCGCACCGCATGGACCATCGCAGCACCGCTCCCATCCGCATCGCCATCGTCGGCCACGGCAACCTGGGCCGTGGCGTGGAGGCGGCTATTGCCCGCAACCCCGACATGGTGCTGGCCGGCATCTACTCCCGCCGTGATCCGGCGCAACTGCGTCCGCTGCAGCCCGGCACGCCCGTGCACGGCATGGACAGCCTGCTGGCCCATCGCGCAGGCATCGACGTGCTGGTGCTGTGCGGCGGCTCCAAGGACGACCTGCCGCAGCAGTCCCCCGCGCTGGCCGCGCATTTCAGCCTGGTGGACAGCTTTGACACGCATGCGCGCATTCCCGGGCATTTCGAGCTGGTCGACGCGGCGGCCCGCGCGGCGGGCACCACGGCGCTGATCTCGGCCGGCTGGGACCCGGGCATGTTCTCCCTGCAGCGCCTCATGGGCGAGGCCCTGCTGCCCGATGGCGCCACCTACACCTTCTGGGGCAAGGGCCTGAGCCAGGGGCACTCCGACGCCATCCGCCGCATTCCCGGCGTGGCCGGCGGCGTGCAGTACACCATTCCCGTGGACGAGGCCGTGCAGCGCGTGCGCAGCGGCGTGCGGCCCGAACTGTCTGCGCGCGAGCGGCACCGGCGCGAGTGCTTTGTGGTGCTGGAGCATGGGGCCGATGCCGACGGCGTGCGCCAGGCCATCACCGGCATGCCGCATTACTTCGACGAGTACGACACCACGGTGCACTTCATCAGCGCGCAGGAGCTGGCCCGTGACCATGCGGCCATGCCGCATGGCGGCTTCGTCATCCGCAGCGGCAGCAGCTCCGATGGGCTGCGCCATTCCATCGAATACCGGCTGCAGCTGGACAGCAACCCGGAGTTCACGGCCAGCGTGCTCGTGGCCTATGCGCGCGCCGTGCACCGGCTGCAGCAATCGGGGCAGACGGGCTGCAGGACCGTCTTTGACGTGGCGCCCGGCCTGCTGTCGCCCAAAACTGCGCAGCAGCTGCGGGCCGAGCTGCTTTAGCCCTGGCCCACGCGGGCCGCGTCTTCCAGCCGGTCCACGTCGCGCAGCGGCTTGAACAGGGTCATCCAGCTGCCGACCACGCCCAGCGTGCACAGGCTGCCCACCACGGCAGCGGGCACCGCGCCCAGCCAGGCGGCGCTGGTGCCGGCACGGAACTCGCCCAGTTCGTTGGACGAGCCGATGAACAGCATGTTCACCGCGTTCACGCGCCCGCGCATGGAGTCGGGCGTGGAAAACTGCACCAGGGCCGAGCGGATGTACACGCTCACCATGTCGGCCGCACCAGCCAGCATCAGCGCCGCCATGGACAGCCAGAACCAGTGCGACAGCGCAAACACCAGATTGGCCACGCCGAAGATGGCCACGGCGGCGAACATCACGCGGCCCACATGGCGCTGTATGGGGCGGGCCGACAGCCACAGGCCCATGGCCACCTCGCCCACGGTCATGGACGAGCGCAGCAGGCCCAGGCCTTCGGGCCCGACCTTGAGCACCTCGTGCGCGTACACGGGAAGCAGGGCCACCACGCCGCCCAGCAGCACGGCGAACAGGTCCAGCGAAATCGTGCCCAGGATGATGGGGCGCGTGCGGATGAAGTGGATGCCTTCGCCAAAGCGCAGCCACAGCGAGCCGCCGGCCGGCGCCATGGCTTCGGCATAGCGCACGGGCACCGTGCCCAGCAGCAGCACGGCCAGCACCAGGGACACGCCGCAGACCGCATAGGTCAGCACGGCGCCGCCCCAGGCGTAGAGCAGGCCGCCCAGCACGGGCGCCGCGATGGCGGCCGTGCGCATCAGCATGCTGTTGGTGGCCAGCGCCTGGGCCAGTTGCTCGCGCGGCACGATTTGCGGCAGCAGGCTTTGCAGGGCCGGCCCCGTGAAGGCGCGGCTGCAGCCGAACAGCACCAGCACGGCGTAGATCCAGTGCACATCGTGCGCGGCAGCGCCCTCGTGCCAGGACAGCCACAGCAGCAGCAGGGAGCACAGCGCCGCCACGGCCCAGCTGCCTGACAGCAGGCGCTTGCGGCTCATGCGGTCGCTGAGGTCGCCTGCCGGAATCAGCAGCGCCAGCATGGGCAGGAACTGGGCCAGTCCCACATAGGCCAGGGACATGGGGTCGCGCGTCAGGTCGTAGACCTGCCAGGCGACGACCACGGCCTGCATCTGCTGGGCGAACATGGACAGCATGCGCGCCATGACGAAAGGGACGAAGGCGCTGTTGCGCAGGCCGGCAGCGGGGCTGTCGGCCGAAGTGGGGGGAAGCGGGGAGGAGGGCAAGATCGGAAGTCCGTGGCAGAGCACGCGCAGTATCTGCGAAATGCCGCCGCCCTGCAGGCCGAACCGCCTGCGCCATGCTGCCGACGAAGGCATGCGGCCTGCTCCCACAAACACCGGGGACGCGGCGCGTGAACATGCCATCACGGGTCAGGCCAGAACCCCGCATCAGAGGAGCAACACACCATGTCCATGTTGTCCATGCAATACGCCGGCACCTTGATCGGGCGCGAAGCGGTCATCGATTTCCCCGATAGCAAGGCTGATGTGCGGTACACGCCGCAGGGCCAGATGGTCTGGCATGTGGTCGATTCCCTGGGCCATGTGTCCGACGGCTGCGAACGGCTCAGCTACCTGCAGGTCAGCGACAGCCTGCACTTCCTCAACTGGATCGAGAAAACCGGTTTCACCGTCAGCCAAGTCATAGACACGGCGCAGGGAACGGTGCAGGCCTTCTGGTCCTTTGCCGATCCGGCCAGCGAGGGCGGCCACCGGTCCTCCATGTTCGTCGAAGGCCGTTTCCGCTTTCGCTGAGAACCCTGCCGGTGCTGCGTGAAACATTGCGGCGGCGGCGCAACATGCCTGTTTTTTGAGCGCCACCGGCAAAGCCAAGGCTGGCGCCGCAAACACGGGTTGTCCCGAAGCTTGTCCACAGGCAGGCCCACAGTCGCTGGGCATAACCGTCACGCCACCGTCATTTTCTTCATCCAACGGAAAAGTTTCGTGGGATGTGTGCGTGTACTTTCGTCATGATTCAGGTTTTTCGTGGAATTCTGTTCCTGTATCCATGGCCGGGGGGGTAGCCGCCCGCCGCAGATCAAGGCCCGTGCCCCCGTGAAACATTGCGCGCCTGAGAAACAGGTCCGCAATGCCGCCGCTATGCTGGCCGCATGACCTGGCTGCTTGTCGCATTGCATCTGCTGCTCATCGCGGGTTTCGGCCTGCGCATCCTTTTGCGTGACGATGTGCGCCCCGACGTTCGCATGGGCTGGCTCACCGTCATCGTGCTGCTGCCCTACGTCAGTTGCGCGCTGTACTACCTGTTTGGCGAAGTCACGCTGCGCCGCCGCGGCCGGGCCCGGTACCGCAAGGTGCAGGACTTCGCCGCAGGCGCTGCCATGGACCACGGCGCCGCCGTGCCGATAGCGGGCATCGCCCCGCAGTGGCAGGCTGCCTTCGGCTATGCGGCCTCCATCAACCGCTTTGCCGCGCAGCCGGGCCACACCGCGCAGCTCATGGCCGATGGCGCCGAGGCCCGCGCCCGCATGCTGGCCGACATGGACGCCGCCCAGCATGAAATCAACGTGCTGTACTACATCTGGCTGGCTGATCACACGGGCACGGCCGTGGCCCAGGCGCTGGTGCGCGCGGCACGGCGTGGCGTGGTCTGCCGCGCCATGGTGGACGGCCTGGGCTCGCGCGCGCTGCTGCGCACCGACCTCTGGCAGCAGATGGCCCAGGCGGGCGTGCAACTGGCCGTGGCCCTGCCCACCAGCCATCCGATCCGCGTGATGTTCACCAGCCGCCTGGACCTGCGCAACCACCGCAAGATCACCGTGATCGACCAGCGCATCACCTACTGCGGCAGCCAGAACTGCGCGGATGAAGCCTTTGCCGTCAAGGCCCGCTATGCGCCCTGGGTCGATGTCATGCTGCGCATGCAGGGTCCTGTGGTGGCGCAGATGCAGCAGGTGTTCGCCAGCGACTGGGCGCAGGCACGCAGCGTCGCCCAGGTTCCTCCCATGCCGTTGGCTGTCCGGTCCGCAAACGGTCTGCCCGACCGGCCTGCAGGCGGCTTTGCCGCCGTCGTCATTGCCGAAGGCCCGGCCGAGCGGCCCCGCTCCACCTCGCAGCTCGTGTCCACGCTGCTGGCCAGCGCACGGCGCGAGGTCGTGATCTCCACCCCTTACTTCATTCCCGACGCCACGGTGCTCGAGGCCCTGTGCGCCGCCGCCTGGCGCGGCGTGCAGGTCAGTCTCATCCTGCCCGCGCGCAACGATTCGTGGATCGTGGGCGCGGCCAGCCGCAGCACCTACCGCTACCTGCTGCGTGCCGGTGTCATGCTCCATGAATTCCGCCCCGGCCTGCTGCATGCCAAGACCCTGTGCGTGGACGGGCAGGTGGCTTTGCTGGGCTCCACCAACCTTGACCTGCGCAGCTTCGACCTGAACTTCGAGAACAATGTGCTGCTGCAGGACGAGGCCGTGACCCAGGCCATCCGCCGGCGCCAGGCCGACTACATCCGCCAGTCCGACCGCATCACCGCCGCCCAGGTCCACGCCTGGCCCTGGGGCCGGCGCATCTGGAACAACCTGCTGGCGATGCTCAGTCCGGTGCTGTGAGGCGCAGCCCACAAAAAAGGCCTGCGCAGTGCAGGCCTTCAGGGCTGTGGGGCAGCAGGCGCGCTCAGCGGCCCACGCGCTCGCTCTCGACCACCATGTCCAGCACATAGGCGTAGGCCGATGCGTCGGCCGGCACGTTCTGGCGCTTGTAGCGCTGGATGCGCAGCACGTTGCGGATGCCGGGCTCGTGCTTGTAGCCCTCGATCTCGCTGTAGAAGTTCTCCCACTCGCCGGTGGAGGTCTTCACGCCGTTGTCGCCGTAGCGGATCTCGCGCACGCGCAGGCACTGGAAGTCCTTGATCAGCGGGTGGTTGCAGGCCGTGCGCTGGGGCGCCACTTCCAGGAAGATGCGTTCGCCTGCGCTGCCGTACTGGGTCTGGGCCGTGGGCGAGCCGTCGAGCTGCCAGCGCGTGCCGTCGATGAAGGTGAGCGTCAGGCGCGCAGGCTGCTTGCCTTCGCCCAGTTGCACGGACCATTGCTTGGCCGTGGGCAGGATGCGGGCCACCTTTTGCTCCAGCGCCATCAGCTGGTCGTCATCGCAGGCCATCAGCGTGCTGGCGGCGCGCTGGGTGGCGATGCGGTTGCCTTCGGTGCGGTAGCCCGTGGTCACCACGTTGCACAGGTTCTTGACGGCCAGGCGCTGGTCGGCGAACTCCAGTTGCAGGGGCCGCTTGCGCGAGGCGGCCGTCAGGAACCAGCTCTGGTCCTCGGTGCCCTGGGGCGTGAAGGCCTGGCGAAGACTCCAGTGGTAGGCGGTCAGCGATTGGGCGTCACCGGGCGGGCCGGCAGGAGCCGACACCTGGGGCTTGGCGCCGTCTTCGGCGTTGCCGCCCTTGTCGATATGGCTGCAGGCGCCGAGCCCCATGGTGACGATCACGGGCAGGCACCAGGTCCAGCTTGGCTTCATGTTGAGTTCCTTGGTTGATGGGTACAGGTACAGGCGCAGCGGCGGCAGGCTTGGGCAGCCCGGGTGCGGCATGAGCCGCACCGGCCCTGGCCGAACCGGGGCACCATAACGCAGATGCGCGGCGGCGCTTGTCAGAACGGGGCGCTATTCACATTCGTTTGCATCTATTTGATGCAGACGGAAAAACCGATTGCTGCAAAGTTGCCGGCCATTGCATTGCGCTCGGGTGAGAATAGGCGGCCAGCCGCCATGCCATCCGCAGGCAGCGGCACCGGAGCAAGGAGCAGGTTCGTGTATCGACGTTGGAGTGCAGCAAACAGGGTGCGTGGCATGCGCTGCGCAGGGGCTTTGGCCGTCATCATGGTGCTGGCGGGCTGCGGCTCGACGATTCCCCAGCATGTGCCGGTGCAGGAGAGCTTCGGCTCCACCGAGACCTTCTCGCGCATGTTCGATGCCTCGCCGGCCCAGACCTGCGAGGCCGCGCGCCGCGCGCTGCTGAGCCAGGGCTACATCGCCATGGCGCGCACGGCCGAACTCATAGAAGGCAGCAAGAGCTTCCAGCCCGACCCGGAGCTGAACCTGCAGATGAACATCCGCGTGGTCTGCGTGCCGGAGACCGCCGACGGCCAGGTCAGCATCGGCTTTGTCACGGCGCTGCAGGACCGCTACACCCTGAAGAAGAGCGCCAACTCGGCCAGCCTGGGCGTGGGTGCGCTGGGGTCCGTGTCGCTGCCGTTCTCCTCGGGCAGCGACTCCATGGTCAAGGTGGGAAGCGAGACGATTGCCAAGAGCGGCTTCTACGACAGCTTCTTCGAGCTGGTCTCGCGCTACCTGGCGCAGGACCGCGACTCCATCGCCGTGCCCACGCCGGTGGCGCCGCAGAACACCATTCCCTCGGCCGACCACTGACGCCGGCGGGCGCCACAGCTCCGTTCACGCCGCCAGGAACAGCGCCGGATCCACCATGCTGCGGTTGAGCATCACGCCCCAGTGCAGGTGCGGGCCGGTGACGCGGCCCGTGGCGCCGACCTTGCAGAAGGCCTCTCCCGTGTCCAGCTGATCGCCCAGCTTGCACTGCACGCTGCTCAGGTGGCAGTACATGCTCAGCAGGCCGCCGCCGTGGTCCAGCCACACGGTGCCGCCGTTGAAGAAATAGTCGCCCACGTCCACCACCTTGCCCGGCAGCGGCGCGACGACGTTGGTGCCCGTGGCTGCCGCGATGTCCATGCCGCTGTGCGGATTGCGCGGCTGGCCGTTGAACACGCGGCGCAGGCCGAAGCTGCTGCTGCGCCGGCCCGGCACGGGCTGGCGCATGCGCAGGTCGCCGGGGCGTGCGGGCGGCTCGGTGAACAGCGCCATGATGGTCTGCTGGTGGGCGCGCTCACGCTGGTAGCGCGCATCGTCCTCGGGCGACAGGTCCACGGTCTTGGGCGAGACCTTCAGGCGCTGCTCGGTGTACTTCTTGTCACGCACCTCGTAGGCCAGGGAGCGCGCTGCGCCTTCGCCCTTCACGGTCACGCTGTGGGTGCCAGGTGCGGCCGACAGCGCAATGCCGACCACGGCCGTCCATTCGATCATGTCGCCCACCACCAGCACGGGCACGTCGCCGGCCAGTACCTGGGGCCGCTGGGATGCGGGCCCCAGCGACAGACGGGCCACGCCGCCGGGCACGCGGCTGTCATGGGGCCAGGGGGATTCGCTGGAGGGCGCTGCGGCCTTGGCGGCCCAGGAGGGAAGGATCAGGCCCGCGCCCGAGGCGCACAGGGATTGCACGAACAGTCGGCGGGAGCGGGGATTCGTCGTCGGTATCTGCATGGATGAAGCGGCGGGCTTGGCGCCGGCATGGGGCCGTTATCGATCGCCCCATTGTCCGCCAAGCGTGCGCCAAGCCAAACCTCTGCCGGGCCGTTCAGCGGTCCCGGCGTTCGTCACGTCCGCCGCGCCGTTCCTGCGGGCGGGATGCGTTGGCCATGCGCTGCTGCTGTTGGCGCTGCTCCTGCTGCGCGCGGGCCTGCTGCTGCTGGGCGCGCGCCTGGGCCTGCTGTGCCTGCTGGAGCTGCATGCGTTGCTGCTGCGCCTGACGCTCCTGCATCTGGGCCTGTCGTTGCGCTTGCTGCTGCGCCTGTTGTTGGGCCTGCATTCTGGCCTGCATCTGCTCCTGCGCACGGGCTTGTTGCTGTTGCTGTTGTTGCTGCAACTGCTGCTGGCGGGCCTGCATCTGCGCCTGTTCGCGGGCCTGGTCCCTGGCCTGCACCTGCATCTGCATCTGTGCCTGGCGCTGGGCCTGTTGTTGCTGCCGTTGTTGCTGTTGCTGTTGCTGTTGCTGCCGCGACTGCTCCTCGCCACGCAGGCGGGCGGTCTGCATCTCCATCTGCTGTTGCTGCTGCTGGCGCATGCGCGCGGCATCGGCCATGGAACGGTCGCGGTCCTGCCGGTCCTGCTGCCGCATGCCCTGCTGCGCGGCGGCAGACGACCACGAAGGCACGCGGGAATCGCGGCCCCGCTCGCCCCGCATGGCGGCAGCGGGCAGGGCGGCTGGCGGGCGCTGCACCCCTGCAGCCTGGGTCGAATGCGGAGCCTGCGGCCACTTGCCGAACTGGCCCGGCTGCGAGGCCGGCACCGGGTTCATCCTGGGCTGCAACGCTGCCTGCGGCCGGTCATCGGGCCGCAGGCCCGGGCGGCCGCGATCGGCGCCGTCATGCCGGGCAGATCCTTGCGTGGCGCCGGGCGGCAGCATGCCTTGGGAGGACGCCGGCGGGCCGCCCTGCGGTGGCCTCAGGCCCAGCCGCTGCGGCATGCCGCCTTGCGCTGCGGCGGCCGCGCCTGCCATGCCGGCGGCGCCGGCCAGGGCCGCCGCAGCCATGCCGCCCGGGCGCGGATCGCCGCCCTGTGGCGGGTTGGGCGGGTTGCCGGCAGGGCGGGGCTCGACGTGCGGGTTGTTCGCGATGTGGGTGACGTTGCCACCGTTGTTGATCTGCGTGTTGCGGATGTTCTGCACCACCGTGGTCGAGCGTGTCACATAGGTGTTGTTGTTGTAGATCACGGCTGGCCGGCGCGAGGGCGGTGGCGGCGGCTCGTTGCGGTGCCAGCGGTAGCCGGGCTCGCCCCAGCGCATGCCCCAGGAGTTCCAGCCCCAGGGGCGACGGTCCACGGACTCGGCGAGGATCACGCCTGCGCCAAAGCCGATCAGCCCCGCCACCACGGGCGCGGCCGAACTGCCCACGTAGACGGGCTGCGGCGCCACGATGGGGCGGTAGCCGCCATACACCGGCAGCGGCTCGCCATACACCACACCCGGGTCGTACTGCGGCACGTAGACGGTGTCGGGCTGGGCGGGAGTGATCTCGATGAACTGCGCGGGCGCATCGATCACCGGCACCGGCAGCATGGACGACAGGGGCTCGCCCATGTCCTGGGGCGCTGGCTGGGGATCGCGCGGCGGGGCATCGGCCGCGGCCACGGCCACCTTGAGCCGGCTGGAGTCCTTGAGCGTACCGGCCTTGTAGGCGCGCTGGCGCATTACCTGGATGGCGTTCATCACGTCGGCCGGATCGTTGTAGTAGGCCCTGCCCAGGGCCGTGGTCCAGGGAATGTTGGAAGACAGCTGCGCCAGCACGTTGGGAAACTGGGCCAGGGACTTGACCGACGGGTCCCAGTCCTGGCCGTTGACGGCGTCCTGCAGCTCCTGGGGCTTGAGGCCCGGGTTCTGCCCCAGCCAGACCTCGGCGGCGCCGACCTGGTCGGGATAGGTGGAGGCGGCCAGCACCTGGGCCACGAGCTTGTCGGGGTACAGCGCAATGGGCGCCACCATCTGGTAGAGCGTCTCGGCCGACGGCGGCACATAGGCCACGGGCGTGGCGACGGGCTGGGCGCTTTCGGTGGCAGGCGGCAGCGGCGCGCTGGCGGCCTGCGGGGGCTTGTCCTGGGATTCGTTGCAGGCGCTCAGCGCCAGGGCGGCGGCCAGGCCCAGCACGCTCAGGCGCAGGGCGCCGGCGTGGGAAGCTGAGGGGGCCATGGTGCGTGCTCTGGGCACGGCGGATTGCAGCATTGCGTTCTCCTGGGCAGGAACGCCTTGCGCGCCGAAGCGGCAAGGCACATGTCATTTGAACGCCAAAGTGCACGCTGCGTTGACACCGGCGTGTCAGCCGATGCCCCCAGTCCGCGCAACTTCTGTGACGCGGTGTTTACCCAGGCGGAATCAGGCCGCGATCAAGCCGCGAGCAGGCGGGCCTGGTAGCTCTCGGCACCCTTGGACCAGGCCAGCAGGCGGTCGATGTTGGGGTGCTTGCCGGGGAAGGCGATGGCGTCCTGCGTGTGCTCGGCATACCACTCCAGGCCCAGTTCGGCGGCGGCCGGCGTGATGCTGCCGCCGTAGAGGGCGGCCAGCGCGTGGTACACGGCCAGCGAGCCTGTCTGGCCGGGCTTGTTCTCGATGGTGGCCACGACCTGGCCCTGGGCATCGGCCAGCTGGAGCGCGGCGAGGTGGGTGACGGTGGGCAGTTGCTGAAGGCGTGCGGAGAAGTTCATGCTGAAAGGCAAATCAAAGAAAGGAAGGCGGAGAAAGAACGATCGGCTCGGGGCGATCAGGCCTTGGCGGCAATCCACGCACACCAGAACAGGCTGGAGAAAAAGCGCTTGGCCTGAACGAAGCCGGCCTGGGCCAGCATCTGCTCCACTGCCTCTTCCGAGGCGGGTGGAACCGCGCCCTGCCTGATCTTGCCGAGTTTCGCATGGACGGCGGCCTCGTCCGCGCCTGCCATGCGCCAGCGCATGGCCCAGGCTTCGAGAAACAGCGGCTCGCTGTCGTAGCGATGGCGATTGCAGGCCAGGATGAAGGGCGCGCCCGGCGCCAGCCTGGCCGACAGGGCCTGCAGCAGCCTGAGCTTGTCCGCATCGTCAGGAATGTGGTGCAGCACGCCGATCAGCGTGGCCGCGTCGAACACCGTGCCGGCGGGCAGGTCCTCCACCGCACAGGGTGCTGCACGCACCTGGGCCGACAGGCCGGCGGCTGCGATGCGGTCCATGGTCTGGTCCAGCATGGGGGCCGAAGGGTCGGCGGCCGTGAATGTCCACTGCGGCCTGAGCCGCGCCGTGGCCAGGATTTCCTGGCCCGTGCCACCGGCGCCGCCAATCAGCACGGACTTCGGCCCGGCATCCAGGCTGGCTGCCAGCAGGCAGGCGGCCAGCTCGTGGCAGGCGTCGTAACCGGCCAGGGCGATGCGGCTTTGCGTCTCGTACTCGGCCGCGCGGGAGGTGTCGAACTTGGCGGCGGAAGCCGCCTGTGGCAAGGCTTGGTTCATGGCCTGGAATTGTGCTGAGGCCATGGTCACTGCAAAAGCGCCGATGTGCGATGGCCCACCCCTGCAAAGCAGGATGGTGGGCCATCTTCGGGGGAGCGGTGCAGGTGCCCGCCAGCGGGCCGTGCGCCTACTTGCCCCAGGAGTCCTTGAGACCCGTTGCGCGGTTGAACACGGGCTTGCCCGGTGCGTGGTCCTTGCGGTCGGCCACGAAGTAGCCGAAGCGCTCGAACTGGAACTTGTCGTCAGGCTGTGCCTGGGCCAGCGACGGCTCCACGTAGGCCGTCACGACCTTGAGGCTGTCCGGGTTGAGCAGGGCCAGGAAGTCCTTGCCGCCCGCATCGGGCTGCGGGTCGGTGAACAGGCGGTCGTACAGGCGCACTTCGGCCTGCACGCCGTCGGCCGCGCCCACCCAGGTGATGGCGGCCTTGACCTTGACGCTGTCGGCGCCCGGCGTGCCGCTCTTGGTGTCGGGCACCACGGTGGCCAGCACCTTGGTGACGTTGCCCTCGGCATCCTTCTCGCAGCCCGTGCACTCGATCACGTAGCCGCCCTTCAGGCGCACCTTGTTGCCGGGGAAAAGGCGCTTGTAGCCCTTGGGCGGCACTTCGGCGAAGTCCTCGCGCTCGATCCACACCTCGCGGCCCAGCGTGAAGCGGCGCACCGGCACCTGCTGGCCTTCGGCGGCGTGGGGCAGGGCGGGCAGCTCGCAGGCTTCCAGGTGCTCGGCGCTGCCGAAGACCTCGGCCCAGTTGGTCAGCTCCAGCTTCAGCGGGTCCAGAGCCACCATGCCGCGATGGGCCTGGTTTTCCAGGTCTTCGCGCAGGCAGCCTTCCAGCGTGGAGTAGTCGATCCAGGCGTAGTCCTTGGTCACGCCGATGCGCTCGCAGAAGGCCTGGATGCTCTGCGGCGTGTAGCCACGGCGGCGCAGGCCGACGATGGTGGGCATGCGCGGATCGTCCCAGCCGCTGACGATGCCGTTGTCCACCAGGTGCTTGAGCTTGCGCTTGCTGGTGATCACATAGGTCAGGTGCAGGCGCGAGAACTCGTACTGGCGCGGCTGCGGGGCAGCGATCAGGCCGCCTGCGCGCAGGTGGTCCAGCAGCCAGTCGTAGAACGGGCGCTGGTCCTCGAACTCCAGCGTGCAGATGCTGTGGGTGATGTGCTCCAGCGCGTCCTCGATGGGATGGGCGAAGGTGTACATCGGGTAGATGCACCACTGGTTGCCGGTGTTGTGGTGCTCGGCATGGCGCACGCGGTAGATGGCGGGATCGCGCAGATTGATGTTGGGCGATGCCATGTCGATCTTTGCGCGCAGCACGGCAGCGCCATCGGGCAGCTTGCCGTCGCGCATTTCGCGAAAGCGCGCCAGGTTCTCGGCCACGGTGCGGCTGCGGAACGGGCTGTCCACGCCGGGGCGCGAGAAATCGCCGCGGTTGGCCTTCATGTCGTCGGCGCTTTGCTCGTCCACATAGGCCAGGCCCTGCTCGATCAGGTACTCGGCCGCGCGGTACATGAAGTCGAAGTAGTTGCTGGCGAAGTACAGGTTCTCGTGACCGTCGGCTTCCTTCCAGCCGAAGCCCAGCCAATGGACGGCATCGATGATGCTGTCCACGTACTCCTGGTCTTCCTTCTCGGGATTGGTGTCGTCGAAGCGCAGGTGGCAGGCGCCTTGGTAGTCGCGCGCCAGGCCGAAGTTCAGGCAGATGGCCTTGGCGTGGCCCACGTGCAGGTAGCCGTTGGGCTCGGGCGGGAAGCGTGTGCGGATCTTCGCCACGTCCACCTGGCCCTGGTTGTGGTGGTCGCCATCACCGGGGCTTCCACCCCAGCGGCGCTGGGCGTAGGTACCGTTGGCCAGGTCGGCCTCGATGATTTGGCGCAGAAAGTTACTCGGTTTGACCGGATCTTTGGAGATGGGGGAGGCGTCAGCAGAGCTCATCGCAGCATTGTAGGCGCGCGCCTGCCGACCCGCTCCGGACGGCTTTCGGACAGCCGCGCCAGCCAAGGGTTGAGGCATTTGGAAACAAACTTGTATAAAAGCCTGCCATCCGTAGACCCCTGTCGCGCGTTGAGAATGCAGGGCGTATGCCGTCCCCCTGTGCCAAAGTGCGGGAAGGCGGCACCAGCGGCAATGCCTGCCACGCCTGTCCAACTTCGAGGAGAGACACCATGACAACGACAGCTTCCCCGTGGGTTGCAAGAGCAGCAGCAGCCGGCCTCGCATTGGCCGCCCTGGTGGCTTCGGGCGCCGCCCAGGCCCGGGGCGATGTGCACTGGTCCATCAGCCTGAATTCGCCGGGCATGTATGGCCCGCCCGTCTATGTGGCGCCGGCCCCCGTCTATGTGGCGCCGCCCCAGCCCATCTACTACGCTCCCCCGCCTCCGGTCTACTACGCGCCGCGCGCCGTCTACCGTGCGCCGCCCGTCGTGGTCGTTCCCGGCTATGGGTACGGCTATCGCGGCGGCTACCGTGGCGGATACCGCCATGGTCATGGCCATGGTCACGGTCACGGTCACTGGCGCCGTTGAGCCGGACCGGGCTGGATTGACTTGTGCCGCCCTCCGGGGCGGCTTTTTCCGTGGTGCCAGCGTTGCGGCCGGGCCCGGGATGGCCCGCATAATCCAGCCCGTTGGAAACCTGGAGTGTCCCCGCCGTGAAAACCGTCTATGTCCTCAATGGCCCGAACCTGAACCTGCTGGGCCTGCGTGAACCCGCCATCTATGGCTCCCAGACCCTGGCCGATGTGCGTGCGCTGTGCGAAGCCGCCTGTGCGCGCTACGGTCTGGCCCTGGAGTTCCGCCAGAGCAACCACGAAGGCGAGCTGGTGGACTGGATCCACGAGGCCGGCCGCGTGCACGCCGAAGGCCGCCTGGCCGGCCTGATCTTCAACGCCGCCGCGTACACCCACACCAGCGTGGCCCTGCTGGATGCCGTCAAGGGCACGGGCGTGCCGCTGGTGGAGCTGCACATCAGCAACGTGCATGCGCGCGAGAGCTTCCGCCACCACTCCTACCTGTCGGCTGCGGCGCGCGCCGTGATGTGCGGCTTTGGTGTGGCCGGCTACGGCCTGGCCATCGACGCCGTGGCCCAGTGGTGAACACGCCTGTCGCCATAGAGCGCCTGCGCGCCCGTGCGCGGCGCCTGACCACGCCGCTGTCTGCCGCGCGGCCCGAAGACGGCCACATGGTCTGGCATGTCTGGGGCGAGGCGCGCGCGGGCGTGCTGCCGGTGGTCATGCTGCACGGCGGCAGCGGCAGCTGGACGCACTGGCTGCGCTGCATGGACGCTCTGCTGGCCCAGGGCCGCCAGCTGTGGATACCGGACCTGCCGGGCTTTGGCGATTCCGATGGGGTGCCAGGCGGCCAGGATGCCGACACCCTGGTCGAGCCGCTGCGCCAGGGCCTGCGGCAACTGCTGGCCGATGGCGGAGCGCCCGCCGCCCCGCTGTGCGATCTGGTCGGCTTCTCTTTTGGCGGCATGACGGCCGGCATGCTGGCGGCTGCCGACGGCACGCTGGCCCGGCGCCTGGTGCTGGCCGGGGCGCCCGGCATGGGCGTGGGCAAGGGCCTGGCCGTGCGGCTCAAGGGCTGGCGCCACCTGGCCACGCCCGAGGCGCAGGCCGTGGCCCACCGCTACAACCTGCAGGCGCTGATGCTGCATGACGCCAGCCTCATCGACGAGGACACGCTGGCCCTGCATGTGCTCAATGTGGAGCGCGACCGCCTTCCACGCCGCCGCCTCTCGCACACCGATGTGCTGGCCCGCGCCCTGCAGGCCGTGGACGGCCCCGTATGGGCCATCTATGGCGAGCACGACGCGCTCTACCCGGGACCGATGATGCAGGAGCTGGCCCAGGCCTTTGCACGCCATGCGCGCGACTTCCGGGGGCTGGCCCTGGTGCCCGGCGCAGGCCACTGGGTCATGCATGAGCGTCCCGATGCCTTTGTGGCGGCATTGGCCGCTACGCTGGATGCCTGAGCGCATGCGCCCCATCGAGCTGCACGAGGTGCAGTGGACCGCCATGCGCGCCCAGGGCGCGGGCGGCCAGAACGTGAACAAGGTCTCCAGCGCCGTGCACCTGCGCTTCGACGTGCGCGCCTCGCGCCTGCCCGAGGCCGTGCAGCAGCGCCTGCTGGCCCTGCGCGACGGCCGCATCACCAACGAGGGCGTGGTCGTCATCAAGGCCCAGCAATACCGCACGCAGGAGCAGAACCTGCGCGCCGCGCTGCAGCGGCTCAACGCGCTGGTGGCCGCCGCCTATCCCGAACCCATTCTTCGCCGCGCCACCCGGCCCACGCTGGGATCGCAGCGGCGGCGCCTGGACAGCAAGAGCCGGCACAGCGCCACCAAGGCCCTGCGGGGCCGCCCGCGCGACGATTGAGCCGGCCAGCGCAACAATGTGTGCCGCCTTTGGCGGCTTGGCGCGGCCCGCTTGCGTCCCTACATTAGGGGAATGCAAGATTTTCACGCTTCCCTCGATTCCGGCGCCTCCTCCATAGCCGCTTCGGCCGGCACTCGGCTGCCCGTGCTCTACGTCTCCCATGGCTCGCCCATGTTCGCGCTGGAGCCGGGTGAAACAGGCCCCGTGCTCGCGCAATGGGGCAGGGCGCTGCGCCAGGCCCACGGCCCGCTGCGCGGCGTGGTCGTCATGTCGCCGCACTGGATGTCGCATGGCGTGGAAGTCATGACCGGAGCCACGCCCTCCACCTGGCACGACTTCGGCGGCTTCCCGCCCGCGCTCTACGAACTGCAGTACCCGGCCCCCGGCGCGCCCCAGCTGGCGCAGGAAGTCATGGAGCGCCTGCAGGCCGCAGGCATTGCCTCCACCGCCAACGCGCAGCGGCCCTTCGACCACGGCGCCTGGGTGCCGCTGATGCATTTGCTGCCCGATGCCGACCTGCCCGTGGTCCAGCTGTCCCTTCCCGCCTCGGCCGGGCCGGCCGAAACCCATGCGCTGGGCGCGGCCCTGGCGGCGCTGCGCGATGAAGGGGTGCTCATCGTCGGCTCCGGCAGCATGACGCACAACCTGGCCGAATTCCGGGGCGGTATGGGCGAGGCCACGGTGCGGGTGGACGACGCCGTGCAGGCCCTGCGCAGCCAGGATGGCCTGCAGGACGACCATGCCGTCGGCGGCTCCAGCGCCTCCTCGCCCTACGTGCAGGATTTCAGCCGCTGGATCGAGTCGCGCCTGCAGGTGCAGGACCTGCCCGCGCTGCTGGACTACCGCGCACGCGCTCCCTCGGCCCGGCGCGCCCATCCCAGCGAAGAGCACTTCATGCCGCTGTACTTCGCCCTGGGCGCGGCCGGCGCCACGGCGCGGCCTCGGTATCTGAGCCGCGAAGTCATGTACTCCATCCTGGCCATGGATGCGATGGTCTTCGAGGACGCGCAGGCGGCATAACCTCCTGCCCCCGCGGACTTGGCGAGGCGCCACAATGGCGCGTTGCCCGGGACCACCCCGGTCCCGGAAATCGCTTAAAAACCAAGGAGTCCGTGATGATCGACCTGCCCCTGCTGGCGCTGGAGCGCCCCGCACAACCCGCACCGGGGCAGCAGCCCTGGCTGCTGGTGCTCATGCATGGCGTTGGCAGCAATGAACAGGACCTGTTCGGCCTCGCATCGTTCGTGCCGCCGCAGTTCCACGTGCTCAGCCTGCGTGCCCCGTTTTCCATGGGGCCCAGTGCCCATGCCTGGTTCCAGTTCACGGTGGATGCCAACGGCACGCGCCACATCCACGCATCGCAGGAAGAGCACAGCCGCGCCCTGGTGGCCCAGACCGTGCAGCAGGCCGGCGCGCGGCTGGGCATTCCTGCCCAGCGTACCGTGGCGGGCGGCTTCAGCCAGGGCGGCATCATGGCGCTCAGCCTGCTGCTGACCCAGCCCGCGCTGCTGCGCGCCGCCATGTGCTGGCACAGCCGCCTGCTGCCCGAGGCCTTGCCGCACCAGGCCCCTGACGCGGCCTTCGACGGCAAGTCGCTCTGGGTCAGCCACGGCACCTACGACAACGTCATTCCGCTGACCAGCGCCCACGCCATTCGCAGCCACGTGCAGCGCCTGCCGCTGCAACTGAGCTACCACGAATACCCGAGCATGCATGAGATCCGCCCCGACGAGCTGCAGGCCGCCATGGCCTGGCTCCAGGATCTGGGCACGCAGGGCTGAGCCTGCTGCACCGCCCCCTTCTTGTGCGCAGGCTGGCCGCGTAAGCCGGGTAACGCCTTGTTGCCTGGCGCGCACAAGGGCCTGCGCGGGCAGCGGGGCGGCTTATAAACACCAGTCAGGGGCTGGTGTCAGGAAAGCCCGGGAACCCCGGTTGTGCTTTGCTGTCGCACGTCCTGCGGCAACTGTGCTGCCAGCCCCCTGCCCAAGCCAAAGGACCCCTCCATGCCAGAACGCGACCCCCAAGACTTCCGCCCCCGCGCCAGATCCTCCGGCCCATCGGCTTTCGGCATCGCCGCAGCGGTACTGGCGGCTGCCGCCGTGGGGGGCGCAGCCTGGTGGTACTGGTGGCGTCCCGCCGACGTGCCCGAGGCGCCGCCCGAAGTGGCAGAGGCGCCCGCCCAGCCTGCCGAGCCTGAACCCGTCCCCGCGCCCGAGCTGACCGAGCCCCAGAACCCTGTCGATGCGCTGGAGCCACCCGCGCCCGGCCTGCCCGCGCTGCAGGACTCCGACGCCCATGTCGCCCAGGCACTCAACGGCCTGCTGGGCCGTGACAAGGCAGGCAGCTTTCTGCAGATGGACGGCTTTGTGCGCCGCGCCGTGGCCACCGTGGACAACCTGACCCGCTCCCAGGCCCCTGCACGGCTTTGGCCCGTGCACCCCGCGCCGCAGCGTTTCACGGTGGAGGGCGCGGCGGAGGCCGGGGAGGCACAGGCCATCTCCCCCGCCAACGCCGCACGCTACAAGGCCTTCGTGGCCTTCGCCGAGTCCATTCCCATGGACGGGGCCGTCAAGCTCTATGCCCGGCTGTATCCCCTGTTCCAGACCGCCTATGAAGACCTGGGCTATCCCAGCCGCTATTTCAACGATCGTCTCATTGCCGTCATAGACCATCTGCGCGCCGCGCCCGAGCCCGCGGGTCCGGTGCAGGTCAGGCTGACCAAAGTGGAGGGCGAGGTGCCCTCCGTCCAGCCCTGGGTGCGCTACGAATACGCCGACCCGGAGCTGCAGGCCCTGTCCAGCGGCCAGAAGATGCTGGTGCGCGTGGGGCTGGACAACGAGCGCCGCCTCAAGGCCGTGCTGGGCGAGCTGCGCCGCCGCATCGCCACCGGCGAGATGGCCAAGCCTGCGGGCTGAGGCCAGTCTCCATCCGCCTCAGCCTGCGGCCGGCAGGGGCAGGGCGGTCTTGTACCGCACCTGCTTGAGCGTGAAGCTGGAGCGGATCTTCTCTATGCCCGGAATCGGCGTGAGCTGCTCCACGATGAAGCGCTCCAGCGCACCGATGTCGGCCAGGGCCACGCGGATCAGGTAGTCGGCGTCGCCGCTCATCAGGTAGCACTCCATGACCTCGTCGTGCTCGGCAATGCGGCGCTCGAAGTCGGCCAGCGATTCCTTGGCCTGCGACTTGAGGCTGATGTTGATGAACACGTTCAGCCCCAGCCCCAGGGCCGACGCATTGGCCAGCGCCACATAGCGCGCGATCACGCCGGCCTTCTCCAGCGCCTTGACGCGCGCCAGGCAGGGCGAGGGCGACAGGTGCACACGCCGCGCCAGCTCCACGTTGGACAGCGAGCCGTCCGTTTGCAACTCGGCCAGAATGCGCAAGTCGATGGTGTCCAGTTTCATGTGCCGGATTTTATGTAGATGCCGGCATGAAATGCTGGAATATGGCGTTTTCCTTATCCATGAACGGCTGCTCATGCCGGTCCGCCAGTCCTAAAGTGGCGGGCATGAACGCACCCACGCCGCTGGCCACGCTGGCCGATATCGATACCGATCCCCAGGAAACCACCGAATGGCGGGAGGCCTTCGTGGCCCTGGTCGCCGCCGAGGGGCCGCAGCGCGCGCGCTTCGTGCTCGAAGAGCTGGCGCGCATGGCGCGCGAGCAGCGCCTGGGCTGGCAGCCCGACCTGAATACGCCCTATGTGAACACCGTGGCCGCGCAGCAGCAGCCGGTGTTTCCGGGCGACCTGGCCATGGAGGAGCGGCTGGCGTCCATCATGCGCTGGAATGCGCTGGCCATGGTGGTGCGCGCCAACCAGGCCTATGGCGAGCTGGGCGGGCACATCGCCAGCTACGCCAGCGCGGCCGACCTGTTCGAGACCGGGTTCAACCATTTCTTCCATGCCCGGGAGGGGCTGGCGCCGGGCCAGCACCGGGGCGACCTGGTGTTCTTCCAGCCGCACAGCGCCCCCGGCGTGTATGCGCGCGCCTTCCTGGAAGGGCGGCTGAGCGAGCAGGACCTGCAGCACTATCGCCAGGAGATCAGCGCGCCGGCCGCTGGCGCGCAAGGCCTGTCCAGCTATCCCCATCCCTGGCTGATGCCCGACTTCTGGCAGTTCCCGACGGGCTCCATGGGCATAGGCCCCATCAGCAGCATCTACCACGCGCGCTTCATGCGCTATCTCACGCACCGCCGCCTGCTGGACTGCCAGGAGCGCAAGGTCTGGGGCGTGTTCGGCGACGGCGAGATGGACGAGCCCGAAAGCATGAGTGCCCTCACGCTGGCCGCGCGCGAGGGGCTGGACAACCTGGTGTGGGTGGTCAACTGCAATCTGCAGCGCCTGGACGGCCCGGTGCGCGGCAACGGCCGCATCGTCGATGAGCTGGAGCGGCTGTTCGCCGGCGCGGGCTGGAACGTGGTCAAGCTGCTGTGGGGCAGCGACTGGGACGGGCTGTTGGCTCGCGACATCACCGGCACCCTGGCACGCACGCTGGGCGGCACGGTGGACGGGCAGATGCAGACCTTCGCCGCCAAGGACGGCCGCTACAACCGCGAGCATTTCTTTGGACAGAAACCCGAGCTCGCCGCCCTGGCCCAGGGCCTGACGGACGAGCAGATCGACCGCTTGAAGCGCGGCGGCCATGATCTGGTGAAGATCCATGCGGCCTATGCAGCGGCTGCCGCCCATCGCGGCCAGCCCACGGTGATCCTGGCCCATACCAAGAAGGGCTACGGCATGGGCTCGGCCGGGCAGGGCAAGATGACCACGCACAGCCAGAAGAAGCTGGACGAGACCGACCTGATCGAGTTCCGCAACCGCTTCAACCTGCCGCTCAGTGACGAGCAGGCCAAGGGCCTGGCCTTCCACAAGCCTGCCGATGACAGTGCCGAGATGCAGTACCTGCGCGAGCGCCGAACGGCCCTGGGCGGCGCACTGCCGCGCCGCGAAACGGTGTGCGACCGCGTGCCTGTTCCAGCGCTGGAGCGATACGCCCAGTTCGCGCTGGCGCCTGCCGGCAAGGAAATGAGCACCACCATGGCCTTCGTGCGCATGCTGGGCAGCCTGCTCAAGGATGCGCAGCTGGGCCCGCGCATCGTGCCCATCGTGGCCGACGAGGCGCGCACCTTCGGCATGGCCAACCTGTTCAAGCAGGTGGGCATCTACAGCAGCCTGGGCCAGCGCTACGCGCCCGAGGACATCGGCTCGGTGCTGTCCTACCGCGAGGCGCTGGACGGCCAGATCCTGGAGGAGGGCATCAGCGAGGCCGGCGCCATTGCCAGCTGGACGGCGGCGGCCACCAGCTACAGCGTGCACGGCCTGGCCATGCTTCCGTTCTACATCTACTACTCCATGTTCGGCTTCCAGCGCGTGGGCGACGCCATCTGGGCGGCGGCCGACCAACGGGCGCGCGGCTTTTTGCTGGGCGCCACCTCGGGCCGCACCACGCTGGGCGGAGAAGGCCTGCAGCACCAGGACGGCTCCAGCCATCTGGTGGCGGCCACCATTCCCAACTGCAAGGCCTGGGACCCTGCGCATGCCGGCGAACTCGCCGTGATACTGGACGCCGGCATGCGCGAGATGCTGGTCGAGCAGCGCGATGTCTTCTACTACGTCACGCTGATGAACGAGAACTATGCCCAGCCCGACCTGCCCGCAGGCGCTGCCGAAGGCGTGCTGCGCGGCGCCTATGTGTTCAGCCGTTTTGGCGATGCGGACCGTGCCACGCAGCATGTCACCTTGCTGGGATCGGGCGCCATCCTCACCGAAGTGCTCAAGGCCGCCGAGCAATTGGCCAGCGAGGGCATGGCCGCCACCGTGGTCAGCGTGACCAGCTGGAGCGAGCTGGCGCGCGATGGCGTGGCCTGCGAGCAGCGCATGCTGGCGGGTGAGGCACCTGGCCAGCCCTGGATCGCGCAGCTGCTGCAAGGTACGCAGGGCCCGGTGATTGCCGCCACCGACTATGTGCGCGCGGTGCCCGAGACCGTGCGCGCCTTCCTGCCCGCAGGCCGCCGTTTCCTCACGCTGGGCACGGACGGCTTCGGCCGCAGCGACACGCGTGCGGCGCTGCGCGGCTACTTTGGGGTGGATGCACACAGCGTGGCGCAGGCTGCGCGCCGGATGATCCAGCCAGGTTGAGCCGAGCCTTTCCACGCACCTGGCATCCCCGGGATGTACACATGGCGGCCCCTTCGCGGGGCCGCTTTGCATGGCTGCGCCCCCATTTGCGCCGCCACTTTTCCTGTGGATGGATTAAGCCCGCGTTAAATGCGCAAGTGGCTTATCTTTTTCGTCGGCTTGCATCAAAAAATAGGGTGATTCCACTAGAATTTGTATATATAAGAAGATATTGCGCAAAGAGATTGATATTTGCTGCAATGGTTGCATGCGTTGGGTGGAATATCTCGTCAATATCCGATTTTCTCTTTCAATAATAATTTATTTCACGGGATAGAAGACGATGAAACTCTCGCTCAAGCAAGGCCTGCTGTGCGTGGCCGTGCTGTCGGCTGCCGCATGGCAGCTCGCCATCTCGGCGCCGGCGCCCGAGGTGGATCATGCGCAAATGCCGCAGATCATCGATGACCTGCCCGCCGACTATGCGGCGGACCTGACCGCCGAGCAAAGAACCCTGGTAGACCGTGGCCGTTATATCGCGCGACTCGGTGATTGCGTGGCCTGCCATACCGGAAATAAAACACAGCCCATGGGCGGTGGCCTGGCGCTGGAGACGCCATTCGGCAAGATCTATTCCACCAATATCTCGCCCGACGCCGATACGGGCATGGGCAAATACAGCTTCGAGCAGTTCGACCGCGCCATGCGCAAGGGCGTGGCGGCCGATGGCCGCAACATGTACCCGGCCATGCCCTATCCCTCCTACGCCAAGATGACGGCCGAGGACATGCAGGCCCTGTACGCCTATCTGCTGCAGGGCGTGGCGCCCGTGAAGGCGGCCAACAAGGAGTCCGACCTGGGCTTTCCCTTCAACCAGCGCTGGGGCCTGGCGCTGTGGAACTGGGTGTTTCTGGATGACAAGCCCTTCCAGCCCCAACCGCAGCAAACTGCCCAGTGGAACCGGGGCGCCTACCTGGTGCAGGGCCTGGGCCACTGCGGCGCCTGCCATACGCCGCGCGGCGTGGGCTTCCAGGAAAAGACCATGACCGGCGAGGGCCGCAAGGGCGAGTACTTCCTGGCCGGCGAGACCGTGGAGAACTGGCGCGCACTGAGCCTGCGCGACCTGTGGACACCCGAGGAGACCGCCCAACTGCTCAAGACCGGGCGCAACAGCCACGGCACGGTCTCCGGCAACATGGTCGATGTGGTCCAGCACAGCACCCAGTACATGAGTGACGAGGACCTGCTGGCCATCGGCATCTATCTGAAGTCGCTGCCCGCAGGCAAGAACGACCTGCCCATGCAGGTGGCCCAGGGGCCGGGGCCGGTCATCGCCCCGCATCCGGCGTCGCAGGCCTCCGGGCATGCGCCGTCCGCCACGTCGGCAGTGTCTTCCGATGTGCCTGCCGATCTCTACGCCAGCCGGGGCGGCCTGGGCTATCTGCAGTTCTGCGCCGACTGCCACCGTGCCGATGGCGGCGGCGTGAAGGACGTGTTCCCGCCACTGGCCGGCAATTTCTCGCTGCAGTCGCAGGACCCGTCCACGCTGATCCATCTGATGCTGGCGGGCTGGAAGGCGCCCGTCACGCAAAGCCACGCCCGGCCGCTGACCATGCCCGCCTTCGCACAGCTCAAGGATGCAGAGATCGCCGACATCCTCAACTTCGCCCGCAAGAGCTGGGGCCGTGCCGATGCGCGCGAGATCCATGCCAGGGAGGTGCAATCCATGCGCAAGCAGCTCGATGCCAAGGGCGAAAGCGCACGCCCCTTCGAGACGCCGCGCCTGGCCGCCATGCTGGACGAATCCAATGCGAAGCAACTGGTCTACGGCGCCCGCCTGAACATTGAGACGCGCGACCTGCTGCCCAGGAATGTGGGCAACGCGCTGAACTGCGCCAGCTGCCACCTGAACGCGGGCACGGTGGCCGATGGTTCGCCCTACATCGGTGTCTCGGCCTTCTTCCCCGGCTATGCGCCGCGCGCGGGCCGCGTCATCACGCTGGAGGACCGCATCAATGGCTGCTTCCTGCGCTCCATGAACGGCAAGCCGCTGCCGCTGGAGTCCGACGAGATCAAGGCCATGGTCGCCTACTTCGACTGGATGCGCCGCGAAACCAAGCCCGAGGACAAGGTCGAAGGCCGGGGCGTGGGCAAGATCAGCCAGTCCATCGTGCCCAACGTGGACAACGGCAAGAAGGTCTATGCGGCCCAGTGCGCGGTCTGCCATGGCGGCGAGGGCGAAGGCGTGAAGAATGCCAAGGGACAGTGGGTCTATCCGCCGCTGTGGGGTGACCAGTCCTTCAACATCGGTGCGGGCATGGCGCGCACCTATACGGCAGCGGCCTTCGTCAAGCGCAACATGCCCATCGCCTTCCATGGCAATTTCCCGCTGGGCCAGGGCGGCCTCAGCGACCAGGAGGCCGTGGACGTGGCCGAGTACTTCAGCCACCAGCCGCGCCCGGACTTTGCCAACAAGCACAAGGACTGGCCCAAGGACAAGAAGCCGGCCGACGCGCGGTACTGATGCGCCATCGAGGGAGAAGAAGGCGTTCCCGCCACGCGGCGGGCGCTTGAAGGCGGGGCAGGGAGCGATTCCTGCCCCGCCTTTTTTCGAGGGCAGTGCCCAGTCTTGCGCGCGCTGCAGATCCTTATTGGCGGCGGCCAGTTCATTGCCCAGCCCCTGCACGTGTTGCTGCCGTTGCCTGGTCATCTGCTGCAGCCGGCAGGCTTGGTTCCAGGCCTTCCCGGCAGCGCGTTCGGCGCGCTCAGCCCGCGCGCTGCAGCAGCACCGGCACCGAGGAGGCCAGCAGCGCCACGCCGGACAGGCACAGCAGGCCCAGCACGATCTGCCGGAAACGCATCTCGCTGATGCCGATATACAGCCTGGAGCCCAGCAGCGATGGAATGAGCATGGCCGGCGCCACGATGGCGAACAGCGGCAGCATGCTGCGCGCGACCATGCCGGTGCCCAGGTAGGTGGCCATGGTCACGGCCAGCATGGACAGGTTGAAGTTCTGGATGACCGAGCGCTGCTCATCCTTGGGGTAGCCGCGCAGCGTGCACCACAGCGTGGGCAGCGTGCCCGTGAAGCCGCCCAGTCCGCCCATCACGCCGCCCGCCAGGCCCACGGCGCCGTCTGCCACCCGACCGCCGCGCGCCAGCCTGGGCAGGCGGGCCGGCAGCAGCATCACCGGGCACCACAGCACCAGCATGCCGCCCAGCAAGGCCTTGAACCAGGCCATGTCCAGGTGCGGCAGCAGCAAGACACCCAGGGGTATGCCGGCAAGACCGCCCAGGATGAAGGGCAGCAGCTTTGCCAGCGCAAACCCGCGCCGCACGGTGATGGCCGACAGCACCTGGCCCAGCAGCGAGCCGAAGACGGTGAGCACGGCTGCATCGCGCGGTTCCAGCACCCAGGCCCAGAACGACATGGCCACCATGCCGAAGGCAAAGCCCGACAGGCCCTGCACGAATCCGGCCGCCGCTGCGCCCAGCGCGATGATGAAAAACATGCCATCCATGGTCTGCCTGGTCCTTTCGTACTGGGTGTGCAAGACGCCGGAATTCTGGGACGCATGCATAAGCAGAAATTCGTTTGTTTTTATTGTTCAATATGGTTTTGCTTATGACGCGCCACGCCTGAAGCCATGCCGCAACACCCCACTGCATCGACCGCTGCCCAACTGGCCCACCGCATGGCCACGCGCCTGAAGATGAAGCATTTGCTGCTGCTGCGCTCCATCAGCGAGCTGGGCACGCTGACCCGCGTGGCCGAGCGCATGGCCACCAGCCAGCCCGCCGTGACCCAGGCCCTGGCCGAGCTGGAGTCGTTGTTCGGCGCGCCGCTGTTCCTGCGTTCTGCGCGTGGCATGGAGCCTACGGAGCTGGGCGCGCTGGTGCTGGCGCGCGCCCGGGGCATGCTGGCCGACCTGGACCATTGGGCCCACGACATCGAGGCCGTGGGGCAGCAGCGTGCGGCGCACCTGCAGGTGGGTGTCATCCCCTTCCTGCCTGCGCGCATGCTGGCCGAGGCCATCGGCAGGACGCGGCCGCAAGGCCGGCGCATCACGGTCACGCTGCATGAGGACACCAGCGACCGCCTGCTGCAAAAGTTGCGCGCACATGAGCTGGACTGCGTGATTGGCCGCGCCTCGGCCGTTCTGGACATGAGCGGCATACGGCACAGCGTGCTTTATGAGCAGGAGCCTCGCCTGATCGCCCACCGCAGCCTGGCCACGCGGCTGGGGCGCCGGCCTCTGCAGTGGGCCGAACTCACGGGGCTTGACTGGGTGCTGGGCCAGCGCCGCACGCCCATGCGCGAGCAGATCACCGACTTTTTTCTGCGCGCGGGCGTGGAGCCGCCGCCGCCGTTTGTGGAAACGCTCTCGGCCAAGGTGATCGGGGAACTGGTGGCGGCCAATGAGCGGGCCGTGTCCATCGTGCCGGCCGACATTGCCGAGGAACTGGTGCGCATCGCGGGCGTGGGCATTGTGCGCCACCGTTTCGGCTGGACCCTGCCACCCGTCACCCTGTTCGAGCGCAAGGCGGGCGGGCAGTACGAGGAGCAGCGCCTGTTTGCCCAGGCCCTGAAGGAGGTTTGCTCCGATCAGGGGTGACGGGTGGCCGGCTTGAAGAGCGCAGCCAGCAGCGGCTCCAGCGTGGGGAATTCCATGGCAAAGCGGGCGCGGTCCACGAAGAAGGCCTCGCAGGCCACGGCGAAGAATTCGGCGGGCGCGGTGGCGCCATAGCCGTCCAGCCAGGGCCATTCGCCGCCAAAGCGTTCGGCGATGGTGATCTGCTCACGGAAGGTGTCGTAGGCCGGCGCCCAGGCGGCCTGCCATATCTCGCGGGCCTGGCGCGCGGAGCCGCTGCCCATGAAGCCGGGCGGCAGGGGCGGGCAGCCATCGGCGCCGCCGTTGCGCATGTCGATCTTGTGGGCGAATTCATGGATCACCACGTTGGCGGCCTGGCCGCCGTGACCGTGGTGGCTGGCATGCGGCCCGCGGCCTGCGCCGATGGCCTGCCAGCTCAGCATGACGGGGCCGCCATGCATGGCCTCGCCCATGATCACTTCGTCGTAGTCGTGGATGACGCCGGCCTCGTCCATGCTCTGGCGCCGTGCCACGGCATCGCCCGGGTGCACCACGATGCCGACAAAGTCGTCATACCAGGACAGCGCGCCCTGCGGCTCGCCCCAATGCAGCAGTGGCAGGCAGGCCTGGGCGGCAATCTCCAGCGCCATGGCGTCGCTCACTTGCAGGCCGTGCGCGCCGTGGAAGCGCTTGCGCTGCAGGAAGACGGCGGCCAGTGCGCGCAGCTTCGATTGCTCCTCCAGCGTCAGCGAGGAAAGAAAGGGGTAGGCGGCCAGCGTGGACAGCCACAGTGGCGCTGGAATCTCAGGCACCGGCGAGACGGCGGAGCGTGCGCGGCGGCCCAGCCGCCGGGCCCAGTGGCCCAGTTGTCGCCAGAGGCTCATCGTTGGGGCGCCTGTTCAAGTACTTCGGAAAGCGGCAGGCGCCGCAGGCCCTGGCCCTGCTCCCAGCGCAGCACTTCGGCGCGCGGCACGGCGGCTGCCAAATCCCAGTCGCTGAGCACCACACGCCGCAGGCCATCGCCCAGTTCATGGTTGGCCGGGCGGTGCGTGTGTCCGTGGACCAGGGTGGCGGCGCGTGCGGCGTGCAGCCAGCTGCGCGTGGCCTCGGCATCCAGGTCGGCATAGGTGGGCATGGCGGCGGTGTGGCTGGCGGAGGGGGCGGCTGCGTCCGCTCCGGCCGATTCACGTTTGCGCGATTCGCTCTCCTGCCGGATTCCGCGTGCCTGCTCGCGGCGCAGCGGCAGCGGCTGCGCCAGGAAGGCCGCCTGCCACGCGGCGGAGCGCGCCATGGCGCGAAAGCGCTGGTAGTCCGTATCGTCCAGGCACAGGGCATCGCCATGGCTGAGCAGGATGCGCTGGTCGCCGCAGTCGAGCACGGTGGGGTCGGCCAGCGTGGTCGTGCCGCACAGCGCATCGAACTGCGCTCCGGTCAGGAAGTCGCGGTTGCCCTGCATGAAGAACAGCGGCCTGCGGGCGGCGGCCTCGCGCAGGGTGGCGGCGCAATCGGCCTCGAAACTGCCGGGATCCAGCAAGGCGTCGTCGCCCACCCAGACTTCGAACAGGTCACCGAGCAGAAAGACGGCATCGGCCTGCGTGGCGTGCAGGTAGCGGCGAAAGGCCTGCACGGTGGCGGGCTCGCAGGCCTGCAGGTGCAGGTCGGAGATGAAGTCCAGCGTGCGCCAGGCCGCGGGCAGTGTCCATTCGGCCGCAATGGGCGGCACGCAGGGAGGGCGAGGTGCGGCAGTCTGGGCCATGGGCGGGTGCGCGCCCGGCAAGGGCGCTGCATGAAGGCTTGGGAGGGCTCTGGAGCAGGGCTGTTGTCCATGAGCACGGACAGGGGTGGGCCATGTGCATGGACAACAGGGCGGCTGCACGCCAAGGGGGCAGCCGCCTTTCGGAAGGGTGCCTGATTACAGGGCCACGGCCTTTTCGATGATCACGTCATCCTTGGGCACGTCCTGGTGGCCGCCGTTGCGGCCGGTCTTCACGCCGCGCAGCTTGTCCACGATCTCGGTGCCCTTGACCACCTTGCCGAACACGGCATAGCCCCAGCCCTGGGCGCTGGGCGAGGTGTGGTTCAGGAAGCCGTTGTCGGCCACGTTGATGAAGAACTGGGCGGTGGCCGAGTGCGGGTCGCCGGTACGGGCCATGGCGATGGTGTACTTGTCGTTCTTCAGGCCGTTCTTGGCCTCGTTCTCGATGGGCGCATCGGTGCCCTTTTGCTTCATGCCGGGCTCGAAGCCGCCGCCCTGGATCATGAAGCCATCGATGATGCGATGGAAGATGGTGTTGTCGTAGTGGCCCTTGTTCACATAGGCCAGGAAGTTCTCGGTGCTCTTGGGGGCCTTGGCGGCGTCGAGTTCGAGGGTGATGACGCCGTGGTCGGCGATGTGGAGTTCGACTTGGGGATTGCTCATGGCGATTCCTTGTTGGGTGGAGGGCAGGGGCGTGCCACGCTGGGCGCGGCGCGCGGTTTACTTGACTTCGGTGGCCGAGAGGATGGTCACCGGCTTGGTGGGTACATTCTGGTGCATGCCCTGGTTGCCCGTGGCCACCGTGCGGATTTTGTCCACCACATCCATGCCCTGGACCACGCGGCCGAAGACGGCGTAGCCGTGTCCGTCAGGCTTGGGTGCGTTGAGCATGTCGTTGTTCACCACGTTGATGAAGAACTGCGAGGTGGCCGAGTTGGGATTGCCCGTGCGCGCCATGGCGATGGTGCCCCGGTCATTCTTGAGGCCGTTGTCCGCTTCCAGCGGAATCGGCGCGCGCGTGGGCTTTTCCTTGAGGCTGGCGTCCATGCCGCCGCCCTGGATCATGAAGCCGTCCATCACGCGGTGGAACACCGTGCCGTCATAGTGCTTGTCGCGCACGTACTGCATGAAGTTGGCCACGGTCTTGGGGGCCTTGGCCTCGTTCAGCTCCAGCACGATGTCGCCCATGCTGGTCTTGAGCTGCACCTTGGGTGTGGCGTTCTGCGCCATGGCGGGCAGGGCGGTGCAAAGGGAAGCGGCCAGGGCCATGCCGGCCAGGGAAAGCGACGCAATGCGGCGTGTGGTCATGCAAATCTCCTGAGAAAGCCAAAGGGCTGGGGGATGGAGTGGGAAAACCCGGGCAGGTTCCTGCGCGTGCGCGCAGGCGTGGCAAGACCCAAATGGCGCGCAGACCGCCGTGCCTGGGCGCCGGGGTCGTGCGTGTGGGCCGTGTCTTCTATTTGGTGCCGGTGACTGGAGCCAGCAATTCGCGCAGCAGCTTGAGCTTGGGCCGCACGCTGGCAGCACGGCCGTCCAGGCCTTGTGCCTTGCCGTAGGCCTCGTAGGCCAGGCGGGCGTGGATGTCGCCCAGATTCTCGTAGGCAACGCCGTAGTTGGGGTTGTTGCGCACGGCCGACTCCAGGGCGGAGCGGGCCTTGTCGAGCTGGTTCTGGCCTGCGTAGATGACGGCCAGGTTGTTGTAGGGCTCGGGCAGTTCGGGGTAGTCCTCGATGAGCTGGTTCAGCGCGGCGATGGCCTCGTCGGTCTTGCCGCTGTCGGTCAGGGCCACGGCCTTGAGAAAGCGCATCTGGGGGTCGCGTGCGTTCTTGGCAAGATAGGCTTCGGCGCGTGCCAGGGCCTGGGTGCTTTTGCCGTTGCGCAGCAACTGGTTCACTTCCGTATAGTCGTCGGCGTGGGCGTGGCCTGTTGCGAGCAGGGCCGCCAGTGCCGCGAGGCGCAGGGCGGAGCGAAACGAGTTGCGTAGAGGCATGTAGGTGCTTTCGGGGCCTCGGGGAAACGCCCCGCGGCGCGGGCTTATACTGCTGTGAATTGTAGCTGAGGGGTGTGCTGGGTCACACGGGCTCTGCGCCTGCCGCTCCTGCTCCCTGCTGAGCATGCCTGCATCGGCGCCAAGGGTCCGGCGGCGCGTGGGACGCGCCCCCTGCAGCGGCCCTTTCTCCCCTGATGAACATCCATGAGTTTGCGTATCTACAACACGCTGTCGCGTGCATTGGAAGCGTTTTCGCCAATCGAACCGGGCCATGTGCGCATGTATGTGTGCGGCATGACCGTGTACGACCTGTGCCACCTGGGACACGCGCGCTCCATGGTCGCTTTCGACGTGGTGCAGCGCTGGCTTCGGGCCAGCGGAAATCGCGTGACCTATGTGCGCAACATCACCGACATCGATGACAAGATCATCCGTCGTGCCGTGGAGAACGGCGAGACCATTCGTTCGCTGACCGACCGCATGATCGACGCGCTGCACCAGGACGCCGACGCCCTGGGCATCGAACGCCCCACGCATGAGCCGCGCGCCACCGAATACGTGCCGCAGATGCTGTCCATGATCGGCCGCCTGCAGGACAAGGGCCTGGCCTACCAGGGCAGCGATGGCGACGTGAACTTTGCCGTGCGCAAGTTCCCCGGCTACGGCAAGCTGTCGGGCAAGTCGCTGGACGAATTGCAGGCCGGCGAACGCGTGGCCGTGCAGGACGGCAAGCAGGACCCGCTGGACTTCGTGCTGTGGAAAAGCGCCAAGCCCAGCGAGCCCGACGAGGTCAAGTGGGCCAGCCCCTGGGGCGCGGGCCGGCCGGGCTGGCACATCGAGTGCTCGGCCATGGGCTGCGAGATGCTGGGCGAGAGCTTCGACATCCACGGTGGCGGTGCCGATCTGCAGTTCCCGCACCACGAAAACGAGATTGCCCAGAGCGAAGGCGCGACCGGCAAGCCTTTCTCGCAGGTCTGGATGCACAACGGCTTCATCAACGTGGACAACGAGAAGATGTCCAAGTCGCTGGGCAACTTCTTCACCATCCGCGACGTGCTCAAGGAGTACGACGCAGAGACCGTTCGCTTCTTCGTCGTGCGCAGCCACTACCGCAGCCCGCTGAACTACAGCGACGTGCATCTGAACGATGCGCGCGGCGCGCTCAAGCGCCTGTACACGGCGCTGAGCCTGGTGGCCCCCGCCGAGGTCGCCATCGACTGGAATCATCCCGCTGCCGCGCGCTTCAAGGCTGCCATGGACGAGGACTTCGGCACGCCCGAGGCCGTGGCCGTGCTGTTCGAGCTGGCTGCAGAAGTCAATCGCAGCAAGAGCGCCGAGACGGCGGGCCTGCTCAAGGCCCTGGCCGGATGCCTGGGCTTGCTGCAGGGCGACCCCCAGGCCTTCCTGCAGGCAGGAGCGGCAGATGTGGATGCCGCCGCCATCGAGGCGCAGATTGCCGCACGCGCAGCTGCCAAGGCGGCCAAGGACTGGGCCGAGGCCGACCGCATCCGCAAGGCCCTGCTGGAGCAGGGCATCGTGCTCAAGGACTCCCCTGCAGGCACGACCTGGGAGGCAGCCGCCAAGGGCTGATCCGTATGCCTTGCCAGATGTGCCGCGCCAGGTGCGGGGAGGTGCTTTGATGGCCTCCGCCAAACCCCTGGACACCATGGATTTCGAGCAGTTGCCGCTGGTGGCCGATCTGCCCGTGCCCGAACAGCAACCGGCCCCGCTGCCGGTGGTGACGCTGGGCGCGCGCGCAGGCTCGCCGCCTGCCGCCGCAGCGGCCGCTGCCGCCACGCCCAAGGCCAAGATATCGCTGCCCGCGCCGCCCGAAGGCGCGCCTGCCTACTGGGCCGAGGCCTGCCGCCAGCTCGTGCGCCGCGACCGCGTGATGAAGCGCCTGATCCCGCGCTTTGCCCACCTGGCCCTGCAGCCCGGTGGCGATGCCTTTGCCACGCTGGCGCGCTCCATCGTGGGCCAGCAGATCTCGATGAAGGCCGCGCAGACGCTGTGGAACAAGTTCGCACGCCTGCCTGCGCGGATGACGCCTGACCTGGTGCTCAAGCTCAAGGTGGACGACATGCGCGCCGTGGGCCTGTCCGCCCGCAAGGTGGACTACCTGGTGGATCTGGCCATGCATTTCACCGAGCACCGCCTGCACCAGGACGACTGGCAGGGCATGAGTGACGAAGCCATCGTGGCCGAGCTCATGTCCATCCGCGGCGTGGGCCGGTGGACGGCCGAGATGTTCCTCATCTTCTACCTGCAGCGGCCCAATGTGCTGCCGCTGGACGATGCAGGCCTGATCTCGGGCATCAGCCAGAACTATTTTTCAGGCGACCCCGTCAGCCGCAGCGAGGCGCGCGAGGTTGCCGAGGCCTGGAAGCCGTGGTGCACCGTGGCGACTTGGTATATTTGGCGCTCGCTCGAGACGCAGCCTGCCGCCTGAAGACAAACCGATCACACCCGATCAACCCCCGTTTTCCGGCCGGAACGCATGCACCGTGCCTGGCTGGGACAAGGAGAAACAAGTTGGCGAAAAAGAACTTTCTGGATTTTGAGCAGCCCATTGCCGAGCTCGAATCCAAAATCGAGGAACTGCGCTACGTGCAGACCGAAAGCGCAGTCGACATCTCGGAAGAGATCGAGCAGCTCAGCAAAAAGAGCCTGCAGCTGACCAAGGACATCTACAGCGACCTCTCGCCCTGGCAGATCACCAAGATCGCGCGCCATACCGAGCGTCCCTACACGCTGGACTATGTGCGCGACTGCTTCACCGACTTCATCGAGATGCACGGCGACCGGCACTTTGCCGACGACCAGTCCATCGTGGGCGGGCTGGCGCGCTTCAATGGCATGTCCTGCATGGTCATCGGCCACCAGAAGGGCCGCGACACCAAGGAGCGCACGCTGCGCAACTTCGGCATGACGCGCCCCGAGGGCTACCGCAAGGCCCTGCGCCTCATGAAGACGGCCGAGAAGTTCGGCCTGCCGGTCTTCACTTTCGTGGACACGCCCGGCGCTTTCCCCGGCATCGAGGCCGAGGAGCGCGGCCAGTCCGAAGCCATCGGCCGCAACATCTACGAAATGGCCCAGCTGCAGACCCCCATCATCACCACCGTCATCGGTGAAGGCGGCTCGGGCGGCGCACTGGCCATTGCCGTTGCCGACCAGGTGCTGATGCTGCAATACGCCGTCTACTCCGTGATCAGCCCGGAAGGCTGCGCCTCCATCCTCTGGAAGACCGGCGAAAAGGCCCAGGACGCGGCCGATGCCATGGGCATCACGGCCCACCGCCTCAAGGCCCTGGGCCTGGTGGACAAGATCGTCAACGAGCCCGTGGGCGGCGCCCACCGCGACCCCAAGCAAATGGCCGCCTTCCTCAAGCGTGCGCTGGGCGATGCCTACCGCCAGCTGGCCGACCTCAAGCCCAAGGAACTGCAGGACCGCCGCTACGAGCGCCTGCAAAGCTACGGCCGTTTCGCCGATACGAAGGCAGACAATCGCTGAAGGCTAGCGCCACGCTCTGGCACACTGAACGGCTCCCCCTGGGAGCCGTTTTCTTTTTGCGCCGGGACTCGGCCTGAGTCCTGGCATACCTGATCCAAGCCTGTGGAAATGCCGATCACCGACCTGCCGCAGAACCTGCCGGGCACCTCACCAGACGCCGAGTCAGGCGTCGCGTCAGGCGCCGCCTTGGGTGCTGCCATCCAGCGCTTTGCGCCACCGCTGCCGCTGGCCGTTGCCTTTAGCGGCGGAGCGGACTCCACTGCGTTGCTGCTGGCCTGCGCCGAGCGCTGGCCGGGCCAGGTCGTCGCCATCCATGTGCACCACGGCTTGCAGTCGGCCGCCGATGCCTTTGTGCTCCAGTGTGAAAAAACCTGTGCGCAGCATGCCGTCCCCTTGAAGATCTGCCGCGTGGATGCGCGCCACGCGCCGGGCCAAAGCCCTGAGGATGCGGCGCGTCAGTTGCGCTACGCCACGTTGATCAAGGCCGCCACCGAGCCCTGGCCTGCGCAGGGCGGTGTGCCCATGCCTGCCGTTCGCAGCCTGGCCCTGGCGCAGCATGCCGACGACCAGGTCGAGACGCTGCTGCTGGCGCTGTCGCGCGGCGCCGGCGTTGCGGGGCTGGCCGCCATGCCGGCGCAGTGGAGCAGGGCGGGACTTGCGTGGTATCGACCGCTGCTTGATCTGCCTGGCCAGGTATTGCGGGACTGGCTTGCTGCGCGCGGCCAGGAGTGGGTGGAAGACCCTTCCAATGCCGATGCCCGCTACACCCGCAATCGCATCCGCGCCCAGTTGCTGCCGGCGTTGCACCAGGCCTTCCCCCAGTTTCGCGCCACCTTTGCGCGCAGCAGCCGGCATTGCGCCGAAGCGGCCGAGCTCCTGCAGGAGATGGCCCAGGCCGACCTGGGTGCGGTGGGCAACCCGCCCCGCATCGCCGCATTGCAGGCGCTGAGCCCGGCGCGCCAGGCCAATGTGCTGCGCCACTGGCTGCGCAGCGTGCATGCCACCACCCCGAGCGCCGCGCAGCTCGATCAACTGCTCGCTCAGGTCGGCGTTTGCCGTACGCGAGGCCACCGCATCCATCTCAAGATGGGCAGGGGTTTTGTGCGGCGCCTGGGGTCAGTGCTCGATTGGTACAATTGACAGGTTTTGGTCCAACTTTGCACGAAAACCGGCGGCGCGCCAAAACCAAATGGCTTGCGCAAGACGGGTCTGGGCGGACATTTCGCTACATGCGCAGTCCTCTTGAGCACCTGGCTTGCACAAGCACCCCCTGTCGTACAGCGCCGTGCCTAGCAGTTTCGTCACCCTGATATCCAATGGCACTGATCGTTCATAAATACGGCGGCACCTCGATGGGCTCGACAGAGCGCATCCGCAACGTTGCCAAGCGCGTGGCCAAGTGGGCTAGGGCCGGTCACCAGATGGTGGTCGTCCCCAGCGCCATGAGTGGCGAAACCAACCGTCTGCTGGGCCTGGCCAGCGAGCTGGCTCCCAGCTCGGCCAAAACGGCGTACTACCGTGAACTCGACATGCTCGCCTCCACGGGCGAGCAGGCGTCGTCGGCACTGCTGGCCATTGCGCTGCAGGCCGAAGGCCTGGAAGCCATCAGCTTCTCGGGCTGGCAGGTTCCCGTGCGCACGGACAGCAGCTTCACCAAGGCGCGCATCGAGTCCATCGATGACAAGCGCGTTCGCGCCGAACTCGACGCTGGCCGCGTGGTCATCATCACCGGCTTCCAGGGCATTGATCCCAACGGTCACGTCACCACGCTCGGCCGTGGCGGCTCCGACACCTCGGCCGTGGCCGTGGCTGCGGCGCTGAAGGCGGCCGAATGCCTGATCTACACCGACGTGGACGGCGTCTACACCACCGACCCGCGCGTGGTGCAGGCCGCCAAGCGCCTGAACACCGTGAGCTTCGAGGAAATGCTGGAGATGGCCAGCCTCGGCTCCAAGGTGCTGCAGATCCGCTCCGTGGAATTTGCCGGCAAGTACAAGGTGCCCATGCGTGTGCTCTCCAGCTTCACGCCCTGGGACATCGACCTGGAGGAAGAGTCCACCTCCGGCACGCTGATTACTTTTGAGGAAGACGAAAAAATGGAAAAGGCCGTCGTATCCGGCATCGCATTCAACCGCGGCGAAGCCAAGATCTCCGTTCTCGGCGTGCCCGACACCCCCGGCATCGCCTACGGCATCCTGGGCCCGGTGGCCGACGCCAACATCGAAGTCGATGTGATCATCCAGAACATCAGCAAGGAAGGCAAAACCGACTTCAGCTTCACCGTCAGCCAGGGCGACTACCAGCGCGCCATGGAACTGCTGCGTGACAAGGTCGTGCCTGCCCTGGGTGCCTCCGAAGTCGTCGGCAATCCCAACATCGCCAAGGTCAGCATCGTCGGCATCGGCATGCGCAGCCATGTGGGCGTGGCCTCCACCATGTTCCGTGCGCTGAGCCAGGAAGGTGTGAACATCCAGATGATCTCCACCTCCGAGATCAAGACCTCCGTCGTCATCGACGAGAAGTACCTGGAGCTGGCCGTGCGCGCGCTGCACACCGCCTTCGGCCTCGACAAGACGGAATAAAATCGATGTTTTGCCGAAACCGGCAAAAAAGCACGTTACAATAACGTCATTCCGGAAACGTGACCGAGTGGCCGAAGGTGCTCCCCTGCTAAGGGAGTATGGGGTGTAGAGCCTCATCGAGGGTTCGAATCCCTCCGTTTCCGCCAGAATCAAAAAGCCACCCGCAAGGGTGGCTTTTTTTATGAGAGGGTTGCTTCGGTGGCCTGATCAAGCGGCTGGGGCTGATGCTCTGGTTGCGGTGGCGAAGTTCTTCTTGTTGGCTTGTTGAAAAAACGTGCTACAATGCAAGGCTCTGCTGAGGAGAGCGATGCAGATCGCTGGTGTTGAAAAGATCGAAGAAATTTGATTGCAACGACGCTAAAAACTGTGCTAGAATTCAAGGCTTCGCTGATCGCAGCAAGTCAGAAGCAAGGAAAAAATTCTTCGCTTCGATCCTTAAAAATATACAGCCGATAAGCGTGGGCGTTTGAGGCGAACAGCCAAGTTCTTTGGAACTCGGCTCTTTGAAGCCAAAAAACGCTCATGAGAATAGAAGTGAAGTTCACTTCAATTCCGTTTTTATGAGTTAGTCGAAAGACTTTAAATTCAAGATCGAACTGTAGAGTTTGATCCTGGCTCAGATTGAACGCTGGCGGCATGCCTTACACATGCAAGTCGAACGGTAACAGGTCTTCGGACGCTGACGAGTGGCGAACGGGTGAGTAATACATCGGAA
>NZ_JABEPN010000013.1:0-97705 GCF_018320755.1 Delftia sp. PE138
GCCGAGCACACCAGGATAGCGCCGTCCATCTGAGCAGCGCCGGTGATCATGTTCTTGACGTAGTCGGCGTGGCCGGGGCAGTCAACGTGAGCGTAGTGGCGGTTGGCCGTTTCGTACTCGACGTGGGCGGTGTTGATCGTGATGCCGCGGGCCTTTTCTTCAGGTGCTGCGTCGATCTGGTCGTAAGCCTTGGCTTCGCCGCCGAACTTCTTGGACAGAACGGTGGCGATGGCAGCCGTCAGGGTCGTCTTGCCGTGGTCCACGTGACCGATGGTGCCCACGTTGACGTGGGGCTTGGTCCGCTCGAATTTTTCCTTTGCCATGATTTCTCCGAAAGAGCAAAACCTGTGTGATGTTTAAGGTCTGCATCCCATTGCTTGGTCGCCCCGCACAGGTGACAGGACGGCATGGGATCGCAGACCGGCAAAAATCGCAGCCCCTTTTCAGGGGCTGCGACTCAAAAGCCTTCGATTATACAAAAAGCCTTACTTGGCGCGAGCAGCCACGATGGCTTCGGCCACGTTGCGGGGAGCTTCGGCGTAGTGCTTGAACTCCATCGTGTACGTAGCGCGGCCTTGCGTCTGCGAACGCAGCGAAGTGGCGTAGCCGAACATTTCCGACAGCGGCACTTCAGCCTTGATGGACTTGCCACCGCCGGCCATGTCGTCCATGCCCTGGACCATGCCGCGACGCGAGGACAGGTCGCCCATCACGGTGCCGGCGTAGTCTTCAGGCGTCTCGACTTCCACGGCCATCATGGGCTCGAGGATGACGGGGCTGGCCTTCTTGGCGCCTTCCTTGAAGCCGAAGATGGCAGCCATCTTGAAGGCCATTTCGTTCGAGTCCACATCGTGGTACGAACCGAAGGTCAGGCGCACCTTGACGTCCACCACGGGGTAGCCGGCCAGCACGCCGGAAGTCAGCGCCTCGATCACGCCCTTCTCGACCGCAGGGATGTATTCGCGAGGAACCACACCGCCCTTGATTTCGTCGACGAACTCGAAGCCCTTGCCGGCTTCCTGGGGTTCCAGGGTCAGCACGACGTGGCCGTACTGGCCCTTGCCGCCGGACTGGCGAACGAACTTGCCGTCCACATCGGTAACCTTCTGGCGAATGGTTTCGCGGTAGGCCACCTGGGGCTTGCCCACGTTGGCTTCCACGTTGAATTCGCGCTTCATGCGGTCAACGATGATTTCCAGGTGCAGCTCGCCCATGCCGGCGATGATGGTCTGGCCCGATTCTTCATCGGTGCGCACGCGGAAGGACGGATCTTCAGCAGCCAGGCGCGACAGGGCGATGCCCATCTTTTCCTGGTCGGCCTTGGACTTGGGCTCCACGGCCTGTGCAATCACGGGCTCGGGGAAGACCATGCGTTCCAGCACGATGGGAGCTTCGACGGCGCACAGCGTTTCGCCGGTGGTCACGTCCTTCAGGCCCACGCAGGCAGCGATGTCGCCGGCGCGGATTTCCTCGACTTCCACGCGCTCGTTGGCCATCATCTGCACGATACGGCCGATACGCTCCTTCTTGCCCTTGACCGAGTTGAACACGGTGTCGCCCTTGGTCAGGACGCCCGAGTACACGCGCACGAAGGTCAGCTGGCCGACGAACGGGTCGGTCATCAGCTTGAAGGCCAGGGCCGAGAACTTTTCGCCGTCGTCTGCCTTGCGGCTGAGCTTGGTTTCTTCGTTTTCGGGATCGGTACCGGTGACGTCAGGGATGTCCACAGGCGCCGGCAGGTAGTCGATCACGGCGTCCAGCATGCGCTGCACACCCTTGTTCTTGAAGGCGGTACCGCACAGCATGGGCTGGATTTCGGTAGCCAGCGTACGAGCGCGCAGGCCGGCCTTCACGTCTTCTTCGGACAGAGTACCTTCTTCCAGGTACTTGTTCATCAGGTCTTCGCTGGCTTCGGCAGCCGCTTCCACGAGGTTTTCACGCCACTTGTTGGCGGTCTCCACCAGCTCGGCGGGGATTTCGTGGTATTCGAACTTCATGCCTTGCGAGGCTTCGTCCCAGATGATGGCCTTCATCTTGACGAGGTCGACCACGCCCTTGAAGTTTTCTTCGGCACCGATCGGGATCACGACGGGCACGGGGTTGGCCTTCAGGCGCAGCTTCATCTGCTCGACGACCTTGAAGAAGTTGGCACCGGTACGGTCCATCTTGTTCACGAAGGCCAGACGAGGCACCTTGTACTTGTTGGCCTGACGCCACACGGTTTCCGACTGGGGCTGCACGCCGCCCACGGCGCAGTACACCATGCAGGCGCCGTCCAGCACGCGCATGGAACGCTCCACCTCAATGGTGAAGTCCACGTGGCCGGGGGTGTCGATGATGTTGAAACGGTGCTCGGGGTAGGACAGGTCCATGCCCTTCCAGAAGCAGGTCACTGCAGCGGAAGTGATGGTGATGCCGCGCTCTTGCTCTTGCTCCATCCAGTCGGTCGTAGCAGCGCCGTCGTGCACTTCGCCCAGCTTGTGGGTCACACCGGTGTAGAACAGGATACGTTCGGTGGTGGTGGTTTTGCCGGCGTCGATGTGGGCGGAGATACCGATATTGCGGTAGCGCTCGATGGGGGTCTTGCGAGCCATGATGGATCCTTGATTGATCGTATGGAGGGAGTCTCTGCCCGTTCCAGCCTCATGGTGCAGACGGACAGCAGTCTTATCTGGGGATGCTCCTAATCGAGACAAGGCCGCAGGCAAAAATGCATGCGGCCCGTCTGATCAGGAGCGAAGCGCTCTTAGAAGCGGAAGTGGCTGAACGCCTTGTTGGCTTCGGCCATGCGGTGCACTTCGTCACGGCGCTTCATGGCGCCGCCACGGCCTTCGGTGGCCTCGAGCAGCTCGTTGGCCAGGCGCTGGGCCATGGACTTCTCGCCGCGCTTGCGTGCAGCTTCCTTCAGCCAACGCATGGACAGGGCCAGGCGACGCACGGGACGCACTTCGACGGGCACCTGGTAGTTGGCACCGCCGACGCGGCGGGACTTCACTTCGACCATGGGCTTCACGTTGTTGATGGCAACGATGAAGGCTTCCAGCGGGTCTTTGTCAGGGTGCTTCTTTTGAATCAGGTCCAGGGCACCGTAGATGATGCGTTCTGCGACCGCCTTCTTGCCGCCTTCCATGATCACGTTCATGAACTTGGACAGCTCGACATTGCCGAACTTGGGATCCGGCAGGATTTCACGTTTGGGGACTTCGCGACGACGTGGCATTTTTTACCTCTATCTTGCTTCAGTTGGCGTCTTTTCAGACACCGCGAGAGCCAACAGGACTCCCACTTACTCGACCCGCGCAAAACACTTGCGTTTGGGGTCACTACGCTGGATCTCGCGCCACGCGGGATACAGCACCTTCTTCGAAAAAACGCAGGGCTTACTTGGCCTTGGGCTTCTTCGCGCCGTACTTGGAACGGGCTTGCTTGCGGTCCTTGACGCCTTGCAGGTCAAGGGAGCCACGCACGATGTGGTAACGCACACCGGGCAAGTCCTTCACACGGCCGCCGCGCACCAGCACAACGCTGTGCTCTTGCAGGTTGTGGCCTTCACCACCGATGTAGGAGATGACCTCGAAGCCGTTGGTCAGGCGCACCTTGGCAACCTTACGCAGAGCGGAGTTAGGCTTCTTGGGCGTCGTGGTGTACACACGGGTGCACACGCCGCGGCGCTGAGGGCAGTTTTCCATAGCAGGGCTCTTGGATTTGACAACTTCGACCGTGCGGCCCTGACGCACGAGTTGGTTAATGGTTGGCATTAATAAACGTCCCTAAACGTGAATTGCTTGCGAAAAGCGAAAACGTGAATCCCTTCGGAAATTCCGAAAAGCCCTCGACTGTACCAGCTTGCAGGAGATCGCACAACTGCACCCCCTTCAAGCCGGTACGCGAGGGCCTGCGCGACAGGCGCAGGGCTTACTTGATCCAGAGGCGGATCGCATCCCAGGCACGGCCGAAGAAGCCTGCCTGCTCCACGCCTTCAAGCGCCACCAGCGGCACTTCGGCCACGGTGTCGGCCCCCAGCTTGACCTTGAGCGTGCCCATGGCCTGGCCCTTGGTGAACGGAGCGATCAGCGGGTCCTGGCGCACGACTTCGGTGCTCAGCTTGCCGCCACTGCCGGCCGGCACGGTGACCACGATGGGCGTGGTACGGCCGATCTTGACGGTGCCCGCCTTGCCCTTCCAGACCTCGGGCGTGGCCACGGCCTGCTCGGCATCGAACAGCTTGACCGAGTCGAAGGCCGCATAGCCCCAGTTCAGCAGCTTCTGGCTTTCATTGGCGCGCGCGTTCTCGCTGGCGGCGCCCAGCACGATGGAGATCAGGCGGCGGCTGCCCACGTTGGGCAGATCGCGCTTGGCCGTGGCCACCAGGCAGTAGCCGGCCGCAGCGGTGTGGCCGGTCTTGAGGCCGTCCACGGTCGGGTCGCGGAACAGCAGCGAGTTGCGGTTGGTGCCGTTGGAGGCCGGCGTGCCCGGGTAGAAGTACTTCTTGGTCGAGTAGTAGTGCATGTACTCGGGGAAGTCCTGCATCAGACGCTGCGCGAGGATGGACAGGTCGCGCGCCGTGGTCAGGTGGCCGGGCTCGGTCAGGCCTTCGGGGTTCTTGTAGCTGGTGTTCTTCATGCCCAGCGCCTTGGCCTGCTCGTTCATGAGCCGCACGAAGTTCTCGGCCGAGCCGCCCACGCCTTCGGCCAGGGCCATGGTGGCGTCGTTGCCGGATTGCACGATCATGCCCTTGATCAGGTCATCCACCGGCACCTGCATCTTGGGGTCGATGAACATGCGCGAGCCCGGCATCTTCCAGGCGCGCTCGCTGACGGGCAGGCGCTGCTCCAGCGTGATCTTCTTGGCGCGCAGTGCGTCGAAGACCAGGTAGCCGGTCATGAGCTTGGTCAGCGAGGCCTGCTCGATGGGCGCATCGATGTCCTTGGCACCCAGCACCTGGTTGGCGGTGACATCGACCAGCAGATAGTTGCGCGCCGCGATCTCGGGCGGCTGGGGCGGGGTGATCTGCGCCAGCGCCAGGGCCGGCGCCATGGCCGCTGCCAGTGCCAGGACTCGCAGCGTGGAGGAAATGGGCTTCATGAGGAAAACTCTCGCTAAAGGGCAGGTAAAGCAGGAAAGGCGGAAGATGCCGCCGGCTGGGGCGGGCCTATTGAGCAGCGGCGCGGGCCGCTAGGGAAGTGAGCGCAAATGGCGGACCACGAGACTCTTGAGTAGCGGCAATTGTCCGTGAAAGAAATGACCGCCCCCTGGCACGACGGTAACAGGCAGTATCTGCGGGCGCGCCCAGTCCATGACGGCCGACAGCGGCACCGTGTCATCGGCCTCGCCGTGCACCACCAATGTCCGGTCATGGGCTTCGGGCGGCACGGGGGCCACCGAGAAACGGCTGGCCGCCGTGCCCACCAGCACAGCCTTTTCCACCCGGCCTTCATTCCACAGGCCCGCCAGCACATGGCTGGTGACGAAGGCGCCGAAGGAAAAGCCCGCCAGCGCGATCGGCCCTTCGGGAGCGACCTGGCGGACCACGGACAGCATGTCCTCGGCCTCGCCGATGCCTGCGTCGTGCTCGCCGGCACTGGCACCCACGCCACGGAAGTTGAAGCGTACGGCCGTGTAGCCGCACTGCACGAAGGCCCGCGCCAGGGTCTGCACCACCTTGTTGTCCATGGTGCCGCCAAACAGCGGATGGGGGTGGGCGATGATGGCCACGCCGCGCGCAGTCGCATCGGCGGCCGGCGCGTCGCGCAGGGCCTCCACGGCCCCGGCAAGGCCGGTCAGGGTCAAACGTTCGGTCTGCGCATTCACAATCGCTATCCTAGTAGTAGCAGCCAGTCCAAGCTGACAAAGCACTGATGCCCGGAAAGGCCCAAAGTACCAGCCGGTGCTCAGCGGCCCACGTCGGGCGGCAGCAGCAGGCGCTCCACGGGCTGGCCGTTCTTGAGATGGGACTCGACGATCTCGTCGATATCGGTCTCGTCCACGAAGGTGTACCAGGTGCCTTCGGGGTAGACCACGGCCACGGGCCCGCCCGCGCAGCGGTCCAGGCAGCCGGCCTTGTTCACGCGCACCTGGCCCTTGCCGGCCAGGCCCAGCTGCTTGACCTGCTTCTTGCAGTGGTCGAAGCCTGCCTTGGCGCCGTGCAGCGCACAGCAGTCCTCGCCGCCAGGCCTCTCGTTGAGGCAAAAGAAGATGTGGCGCGCATAGTAGTTGCCTGCGCCTTGCTGGCCGCCTTCGGCCCCGGGACGTGGGTTTTCGCTCATGCAGCGGATTCTAGGCCTGCGTCTGCTGCCCCGAAGGCGCCGGGGGCGCTGAAGGTGCAGGCGGCAGCGGCCCTGCATCGCGGCGCGCCACCCTGAGCAGCACGTAGACCAGGGTGGCATAGGGCCACAGCCAGCCCAGCCACTGCCCCAGCCCGTAGAAGCGGATGAAACGCCCCTGCTCCCAGGCCTGCAGCGTCTCGGAGAAATAGGCACTGGTGGGCGCCTGGTTCAGGATGCTCAGTTGCAGCACCAGCACCAGCATCAGCAGGGCTGCACAGGCGCGGCGCGGCAGCGGCAGGGCCACCATGGCCAGGCCCACGCCCCCCCATACGCCCATGCGCACCGGCAGGTCCACCCACTCCCAGGCATGGGCAGGCCCCCAGCTCAGCGCAGCCGACATCGCCGAGACCGCGATGCCGATCACGATGGCCGAGCCCGCCAGCACGGCGCGCCGGCCCATGTGGCGCATCACGCAATAGGCCAGCAGGCAGGGCACCCACAGGCCCAGCATCACGCACAGCATCTCGGTCACGGGCGATAGCGGCGTCAGGGCCGACTCGCGCAGCGGCAGCCACATGAGAAAGGGCGTGCCTTCGAGCAGGTCCAGCAGGCCCTGCTCCAGCCGCTCCAGCACCTGGCCCAAACCGAAGGGCACGGCAGCGGGAAAGAGCAGCGCCCATGGCCACAGCGCCAGCAGCACCATGGCGCCGCCGCCATCCTCGCCCAGCCAATGGGTGCGAAAGGCGCTCCAGCGCGCCAGGGCGCCCAGGCGCTCCAGCAGCAGCGCCACCAGCGCGCCCAACAAGGTGCCGCCCACATTGAGCACCAGATCCAGGTTGGAGGGAACGCGCCGCGGCAGGTAGATCTGCAGGAACTCCATGGACAGCGACAGCAGGGTGCCTGCCAGCGCCGCCAGCGGCACGGCCGCGCGCGGGCTGCCGCTGCGCACCAGGGCCAGCGCCAGGAAAAAGCCCAGCGGCGCGTAGCCGACGATATTGGTATTGACGTCGAACCAGGTCCAGTACGGCGGCGGGATCTTTGCCGTCAGGAAGACCAGCGGATCAATGCCCTGGGCACGCCAGCCATCGAAGGGAAACAGGCTGGCGAAAACGATGAGCACCGCATAGACCAGTGCCAGCGGCCAGGCCGAAGTCCTTTGCACCACGCCCTGCCTCCCTCTTCGTTGGAACGGTTTCTCAGAAAGGTTTGACGACCACCAGGATGACGATGGCCGCCAGCAGCAGCACCGGCACCTCGTTGAAGAAGCGGAACCAGCGGTGGCTGTGCTGGTCCCGGTTGTCGATCAGCTTGCGCAGCAGGCGCCCGCAGGCATGGTGGTAGCCGATGACCAGCAGCACGCCGGCCAGCTTGGCATGCATCCAGCCGTTGCCCGGCCCCTTGCCGATGCCGTAGCCCAGGTACAGCCACAGGCCCAGGCCCAATGCGGGCACGGCCAGCAGCGTGGTGAAGCGCAGCAGCTTGCGTGCCATGAGCAGCAGGCGCTCGCGCTCGGCCACCGAGCCGGGCGTGACCATGGCCACATTGACGAAGATGCGAGGCAGATAGAACAGGCCCGCGAACCAGCTTGCCACGAAAACGATATGAAAGGCTTTGACCCACAGCATGCGGGCAGTGTACGTGCGTACAGGGGTGCGCCAGGCTGCGCAGGCGCAAAAGCCGAGTCCCGCGTGCCGGCGTCGTCGCCGGGGTTGCGGGGCCTGCGGCGGGAATGGGGCACAATTTTCGGCATGCATCTGTCCAGCCCCACCCCCTTCCCGCACAACCGCCCTCGCCGCCTGCGCCGCGATGCCTTCACGCGCAATCTGGTGCGCGAGAACGTGCTCACGGCCCATGACTTCATCTACCCCGTGTTCGTGCACGAAGGCACGAACCAGCGCGAGGCCGTGCCCTCCATGCCCGGCGTGGACCGCCTGAGCCTGGACCTGCTGCTGCCCGTGGCAGAGCAGTGCGTGCAGCTGGAGATCCCGTTCCTGGCGCTGTTCCCCGCCATCGAGACCTCGCTGAAGACGCCCGACGGCAAGGAGGCGCTCAACCCCGACGGCCTGATCCCGCGCGTGGTGCGTGCGCTCAAGAAGGAGTTCCCGCAACTGGGCGTCATGACCGACGTGGCCCTGGACCCCTACACCAGCCACGGCCAGGACGGCATCCTCGACGAGTCCGGCTACATCATCAACGACGAGACCGTGCAGGTCCTGGTGGGCCAGGCCCTCACCCATGCCGAGGCCGGCGTGGACATGGTGGCGCCCAGCGACATGATGGACGGCCGCATCGGCGCCATCCGCGAGGCGCTGGAGGCCCACGGCCACATCCACACCCGCATCATGGCCTACAGCGCCAAGTACGCCAGCGCCTTCTACGGCCCGTTCCGCGATGCCGTGGGCACGCGCGGCGCGCTGGGCAAGGCCGACAAGAACGTCTACCAGATGGACCCCGCCAACACCGACGAGGCCCTGCGCGAAGTCGCCCAGGACCTGGCCGAAGGCGCCGACATGGTCATGGTCAAGCCCGGCATGCCGTACCTGGACGTGGTGCGCCGCGTCAAGGACGAGTTCGGCGTGCCCACCTTCGCCTACCAGGTCAGCGGCGAGTACGCCATGCTCAAGGCCGCCGCCGCCAACGGCTGGCTGGACCATGACCAGGTGATGATGGAATCGCTGCTGGCCTTCAAGCGCGCGGGTGCCGACGGCATCCTGACCTACTTCGCCATCGACGCCGCGCGCAAGCTGCGCGGCTGAACGCATGCCGCCGGTGACGCCGCCCACGGGCACGGGAGCCGCTCCCCCAGCCGGGAACGCCAGGAACATGCGCATCTTCCACCTGCAGCCGGGCGGCGCCACCGAACTGGCCGCCCTGCCCGACCAGGCGCCCGCGCAGGGATTCGTCTGGATCTCCTGCACCCGCGCCACCTTGCAGGAGCGGCTGGCCGAGGTGCAGCGCACGCTGCAGCTGCTGTCGGGCCAGCAGCTGGTGGACCTGCATGTCTCGGACCTGCTCAACGCCCAGCTGCCCTCGCGCTACGACTACACCTCGCAGTACGACCTGCTGGTGTTTCGCCGCCTGGCCAGCGGGCAGGCACGTGCCGCCCCGCAGGCCGGCACGGCCTCTTCGCCTGCGGCGCAGGCGCTGCCCCCCTCACCTCCCGTGCGCCGCACAGGTCCGCCCGTGCTGCGCAACATCGACACCAGCCCCGTGGGCTTTGCCATGTTCGATCAGGTGCTGCTGTCCGTGCACCCCGACGACTGCACCGTGCGCGACGCCTATGCCGCGCGGCTGCTGGCCGCCGTGCCCAATGACCCGCGCGAGGGACGGCTGAACCCCACCTCCGGCACGCGGCTGCCGGCCAGCCCGGCCGACCTCATGCTGCGCGTGGTCAACCTCATCGTGGACGGCTTCCTGGACCTGCGCCGCGAACTGTCGCGCCAGCTGGACCACTGGCAGACCGAGCTGCTGCGCCCGCGCACGCGCTTTGCCAACTGGGGGGCGCTGCTGGACGCACGGCTGGCCCTGCATGAGCTGGACGAAGTCTGCGAAGACCAGCGCGCTGCCGTGCAGGACTGGACGGACGCGCTGGAGACCTGGGCACCTCCCGAGGGCGCGGCGGCGCTGCGCGAGCTGGACCTGCTCAAGGTGCGCAGCCGCGACGTGCTGGAACACATAGAGCGCGTGGTCCACCACGTGCGGCGGCTGGAGCAAAGCACCGAGACCGTGGTGCAGATGCATTTTTCGGTGCAGAGCAACCGCACCAACGACATCATGCGCACGCTGACCGCGCTGACGGCCGTGTTCCTGCCGCTGAACCTGATTGCCGGCATCTTCGGCATGAACTTCGAGTTCATCCCCCTGGTGCACAAGCAGGACGGCTTCTGGTGGGCCATGGGCTCGATGATGGCGATTGCCGTGGGCCTGACCATGTTCTTCTGGCGCAAGCGCTACATGGCGCGCACGGCGCAGGGCTAGGGCCCCGCCCGCTCCAGCGGCATCCACAGCGTGAAGCGATTGCCGCCGGCCAGCGGCGCCCAGTCCAGCCGCGCCTGCAGCGCCAGCGCGCGTGTGCGCATGTTCACCAGTCCCTTGCGGCCCTCGGTGGGTGCCCGGGCGCGGTCGAAGGGGTGGCCGTCGTCCTCCACCAGCACCTGCACGCCGGCCCGGCCGTCCAGCGGGGCCTGGGCCGTGCGCACCGTGATCTCGCGCGCGCCGCTGTGCTTGATGATGTTGGTCAGCACCTCCTGCAGGATGCGCAGCACATGCAGGGCGGCCTGCGCGTCCAGCCAGGGCAGCGCGGGCAGGTCGCTCACCTCCCAGTGCAGCCGCAGCCCCGCCCCCTCCAGGCGCGGCCCCAGCCGATAGCGCAGCCCGGCCAGCAGCGCCAGCAGGTCGCAGTCCAGCGGCTCCAGCGAATCGATGGACAGCTTCAGGTCATCGATGCACTCCTGCAGCAGTTGCACCAGGTCCACCGTGCCGGCCTGGTTGAACTCCACCACGCGCAGCGCGCTCATCAGCGAGGAGCCCACGCCGTCGTGCATCTCGCGCATCAGGCGCTGGCGCTCCTGCATCAGCGTCTGCTCGCGCTCCACGGCCAGCAGGCGCTCATGGGCCTGGGCCAGCTCCGCCTCCTGGGCCTTGAGCCGTTCCGCCAGATGCAGGTTGGCGTTCTCGGCCACGGCAAGCGCACCGTTATAGCGCCGGTAGGCCACCAGCAGGAACAGCGTGAACAGCCCCAGGTACACATAGGGCGTGAGGTAGATGCTCTCTATGCTGATCAGGTAGCTTTGCAGCGCCAGGTCATGGAAGCCGATGGGAAACGACAGCAGCATCCACACGGCCAGCATGGTGCTGCCGCCATCGCGCATGCGCCAGGCGCCCGCCACGGCCATGCACAGCACCAGGATCTCCGGCGGCACCATCAGCAGCCGCAGCAGCGGCAGGATGGTCTCGTGCGCCGGCCCCCACAGCGGCACCGCCACCAGCAGCACCGTGCCCACATAGCCCTGCAGCACCCGGGCCAGCCAGGGCCGGCGCCTGCGCTGCATCAGGCACAGGAAATGGAAGGCCGCCACCGTGGCGCCCATGAGGCCGGCCAGCGTCAGCCAGGAGAACCAGCCGTCCGACAGGGCCAGCCCCTCGCCGTCCACCATGAACTGCAGCGAGCCCAGCAACTGGCACAGCGACATCAGGAAGAACAGCAGGAACACCACATCCCCGCGCCGCCGCTGCAGCGTCCACAGCGCCAGCGCGAACAGGCCCAGCACCAGGTAGGAGCCCGCCGTGTAGACCACCAGATCGGCCTGGAGCAGGCTGCGCAGCCGCCAGGACAGGCGCAGCGACTCGGCCGGCCCCGCCCACAGGCTGGACAGCGCCCCGCCCACGCCCTGCTGGCTGGCCATGCGCACATGCACCTGCAGCGGCCTGCCCGGCTGCGCCAGCCCGCCCAGGTCCAGCCACACCGGCCGGTTGAAACTGTTCCACACCCGGCTGCCGCGCGTCTGCCAGGCCAGCGCCCCGTCCACATACACCGCCACCGTGCCCACCGTCTGCCAGCGCGGGATATACAGGCGCGCGCCCTGCGGCGTGGGCGCCAGCGCCTCGGGCGGCACCACGGCGCGGAACCAGCGCACCTCGGGCGGCGCCGCTGCCAGGTCGCCGCTGCCCGACACGGCCCTGTCGCCCCCATAGGGCAGGTCCACATCGCTCCACGGCGTCGATGCATCCAGCACCGCGTCGTCGGCCGACGCAAGCGCCGCAGGCGGCGCCCAGTGCGGGCTGTCCGACCGCCACAGCTGCGCCTGGCGCAGTTGCACCGCTTCGCCTGCGGCGGGGCCACGCAGCCCGAACGCCCCCGCCAGCAGCATCGCCAGCGCCACCAGCCCCGCCGAAACCAGCAAGACCCTCCCCCGCAGCAGCGGCTGCGTCATCTGCCCACCCTCGCGGCGCTCATTGCCGCCCCTCGGCCAGCCAGCCCCGCTGCAAGGCCACATGCATCATCTGGGTGCGGCTGGACACCTGCAGCTTGCCGTAGATGCGCCGCACGAAGGTGCGCACCGTGTGGCGCGACACGCCCAGCTGGCGCGCCACCTCGTCCAGCGTATGGCCGCGCGCCACCAGGCGCAGCACCTCCAGCTCGCGCGCAGACAGCGCCTGCGCGGCGGCCTGCGGCTCCACAGGCCGTTCCAGCCCTGCCACCGCCCCGGCCCGCTGCTGGCGCAGCAGCAGCTTGCGCGCCACCATGGGATTGATGGGGCTGCCGCCCGCGTGCAGGCTGCGCACTTCCTCCAGCACCGCGTCGGCGGCCAGGTCCTTGAGCAGATAGCCCATGGCGCCGGCCTCGATGGCGGCCAGCACATGCTGCTCGTCGCCAAAGATGGTGCTGACCATCACCGCCGCCCCGGCATGGCGGGCACGCACGGCAGCAATCACCTCCAGGCCGCTGCCGTCGGGCAGGCCCAGGTCCACCAGCATCACGTCCATGGCACCGGCCCCATCGGCCCTGCCAAGCTGGTGCAGGGCCTCCGCGCGGCTGGCTGCCGCCCAGCACAGGGCCATGTCCTTCGCGGCATTGATCACGCCCACCAGGGCGTGGCGGCAGGCGGCGTCGTCCTCCACCACGGCCACGCGGATGGGTGTGGAGCCACCCGTCGCGGCGGCAGAGGAAGGGTCTGTGTGCGTGTCCATGGAGGTGGAGTGCGTGGCGAGGCCCGCATGTTCACATGGAACAAGACCGCTGTCATGTCGCCCGGATAGGCGACATGGGCGACATGAGCGGCATGGCGGCCCCGCCCCTCTCATCGGCCATGTCGCCCGAACGGGGGACATACAGAAAGCCGGACACCCCATAGATTTGCCCTCTTCAGCACATCACCGAGATGCTGTGCCTACCGAGGGGGTCCGCCATGTCCATCATCCACCCGTCTGCTGCAGCCGACGTACCACCCATACCCACGCCGAGCCCCTGGGTCCGGACATTGCCGGGCCTGACGGTCGGGTTGGCACTGGCCCTTGCCGGCGCCGCGGCCCAGGCCGCCACACTCACCGTCACCACCGCCGGCGAGATTGCAGACACCGAGCCGCTGTCTCGTGCGCAATGCTCGCCTGCCGCAGGCGACCGCAACTGCGACACCCTGCGCGATGCCATCAACCATGCCGCCGATGGCGACACCATCGTCTTCGGCGCGGCCCTGAATGGGCAGACCATCTCGCTGACCCGCTTTACCAACTGCCTGGACACCGGGCAGGCCGCCGGCGCCACCTGCCTGCCGCTGGCCAGCTGGCCCGGCTACGTCTCGCAGTTCGGCCCCAGCGCCTTCTTCATCAGCGGCAAGCACATCACCATCGATGCCACCGCCAATGGCCTGACGCCCCAGGGCGTGAGCGTGCAGCGCCTCGGTACCGCACCCGGTTTCCGGCTGTTCGACATCGATGCGCAGGGTGGCCTGGTCCTGCGCGGCCTGGCCCTGGCCGGGGGGCAGGCCACAGGCGGCTCCAGCCGCTTTGGCGGCGGCGCGCTGGGTGCGGGCGGTGCCATCTTCAATCGGGGCCAGCTCACCATCGAACGCAGCACGCTCACGCGCAATCACGCACAAGGGGGGCAAGGAGGCAGGCTTTCCTTGAACTCCTTTGCAGGTGCCGGCGTGGGCGAGGATGGGACTTTGTCCCCGGGGGGAGGGCCGAACGCTGGCGGCCCGAACGATGGCGGCCTGGGCGGTGGCAGTGGCAGCGCCAGCGGCAAGAACGGCGGCTTCGGTGGTGGCGGCGGCGGCTCCGGCGGTGGCGGATTTGGCGGTGGTGGTGGCCGTCGTGGCAGCGGTGGCGGCTTCGGCGCCGGCAACGGTGGGGGCGGCCCCTTCGACGCTGGCGGTGGCGCAGGCGGCATGGGAGGGGCCATTTTCAACAACGCAGGCACCTTGACGCTGAACCAGGTCACCCTGGCTGGCAACGGTGCACACGGCGGGCTGGGCAACAGCAGCGGCGGCGGCGCCGGCCTGGGTGGCGCCGTTTTCAACTACAACGGCGTACTCACCATCCGTTTCTCCACCCTGGCCGGCAATACCGTGCAGGCCAATGGCGACGACAACCCGGCCGCGCAAGGCGGCGCCATCTACAGCCTGGGCGATTCCCAGGCCGCCTGCAGTGCGGGTGGCAACACCCGTTGCACCCGCAGCGGCGCCTCGCTGGAGATGCAGGCCAGCATTGTCCAGGGCAGCGTGTTCGAGCCGGCCACCAAACAGCCCGCTGGCAGGGACGTGGTGCTGGACCTGCGCAATGGCGGCACCAGCGATGCCAGCGGCAGCAACAATCTGCTGGGCCTGGCGCAGGCCCTGAACAATGCCGACATCAGCGCCCTGGCCTTCACCACGGGCAACCCGCAGCTCGGCCCCCTGGCCAGCCACGGCGGCCCCACCCAGACCATGTTGAACACCACCGGCAGCCCGGCACTGGACGGGGTGGCCTGCACTGCCGCACCCGGCACGGACCAGCGCGGCGTGGTCAGGCCCCAGGGTGCGCGGTGCGACATCGGCGCCGTGGAGGCGAACGTCTTCCAGGCGGCATTGACCGTGCTGGCCAGCGGCGCGGGCGGCGTATCGGCGCAGGCCTCCCCGCCTGCAGCCACGGGTGCCATACAGGACTGCGGCCGCCCAGGCGGCCTGTGCCAGGCCGGCTATGGCTACTTCGAAGGCGCGCCCACCCTGGTGACCCTGGCCGCCACACCCGACCCTGGCCATGCCTTTGCCACCTGGGGTGATGCCTGCAGCGGCAGCACGTCCACGTGCAGCGTCACCATCGATGCAGCCAGGAGCGTGCAGGCCAGCTTCACGGCCTTCAGCGTCACGGCAAGCCTGCCCTCCGGCACCTACGGCACGGCCTACAGCCAGCCGCTGGCGCCCGTGACCAGCGGCGGCGTGGGGCCGTTCAGCTACAGCGTGGGCGGTTTGCCCGCAGGCTTCAGCCAGGCCGCCGGCACCCTTTCGGCTCCAGCCACGCAGGCGGCAGGCAGCTACAGCTTCACGCTGACCGCCACCGATGCCAACGGCGCCACCACCGAACCCGCAGCCGTGACCGTGGTGATCGGCCCGGCAGCCACCAGCGCCCACCTGTCGGCCTCCCCCGCTGCGCCAGGCCATGGCCAGAGCGTGACTTTCAGCGCCCAGGTCACGCTGCCTGCCGGCGCCAGCGGCACGGTGGATTTCTTGAACGGAACGCAGGTGCTGTGCGCCAGCGTTGCGGTGACCGGCGGGCAGGCCAGCTGCAGCGTGCCCCGGCTGCCACCGGGCACGGCCACGGTGCAGGCGCGCTATGTGCCCGGTGATGGCAATACCTCCGGCTCGGACAGCAACACCGTGACCGTCACGGCGGCCCCCGCACCATCTGCAGCGCCCATTCCAGCGCTGGGCGCCGGGGGGATTGCGCTGCTGAGCCTGCTGACCGCAGCGGGCGCGGCGTTGTCGCGCAGGATGGGCACTTCACGGAAAATCGGCGCTGGCACATCGCCACGCACCTCCAGGAGTTCCCCATGACCGCATCCGCAAGCCGGAGCCCGCTTTCACGCCGCAGCCTGCTGGCCGCCAGCGCAGCCACCGGCCTGGCCCTGTGCGAAAGCGCCCTGGCCGCCCCCGCCGCCCCCGGGAAAAGCACCGAAGCCGCCGTGCTCACCATCAGCGGCCCCGGCGTGCGCGGCAACCGGGGGCCGCTGGACCCGGTGGCCGACCTGCTGCTGAAAAACCATGGCCTGGCCTTCGACTCGGCCTGGACCACAGGGGCCGGTGCGCTGGAGCGCCTGCCCACGGTGGAGATCACGCCCCATATCGAATACGACGGCCAGCCCCACCGGCTGCGCGGCCCGCTGCTGGCCACCGTGCTGCAGGCGGCCGGCGTGGACAGCGCCGCCGCAGCGGCCAAGGGCCAGTGGATCACCCTGCAGGCCATCGACGGCTACCGCGCCCAGCTGCCGCTGGCGCAGGCCTTGCAATGGCGCATGCTGCTGGCCACGCACATGGACGGCCGGCGCCTGGGCCTGGGCGGCCTGGGCCCGCAATGGGCCATGTATGACGCCGACCGCATTGCCGATCTGGCAGGCAAGCCGCTCAAGGAACGTTTTGCGCAGGCGCCCTGGGGGCTGTACCACATGGGGCTGCACGCGCAGCAACCCCAGGGCTGAAGCTGGCTTCAGAGCGCGGCAGGGCGCGCATTTGAAGTACCATTTCGCGATCCCCTCGGGGGATACGGGCTTGGCGGCCCGGAACAACGTAGGCGCAGCAGCCGCACGCCTTTTGATGAGGCAGCGGCTTTTCATCTTCCCGGTGCTGCGCCGGGCACGGTTCCGTTTTTGGCGGGGCTGTGCGGGACCTCCGCAAGGGGGTGCCAGTTCATGCCAAAGGAGCCGCCATGTCTGACCTCGATGCACTCAGCGGAGCACACGCCTCCCCGCCTTTCTTCTCTTCCCCGCAAGTGCCGAGGGAAGAGACCAGCCTGTACTACCCCATTTCCGAATACGAGGTCTATCGCCTCAAGGACTGCATGCACCAGATGGGCCTGGTGATCGACCTGTGCTGCATGGCCGGCCCAGACCAACAACTGAGCGACCTGGGCGGACTGATGAGCTTCCTGACCGCACAGCAGCGCGCGCTGCGGGGCACGCTGCAGACCGTGCAGGCGCGCAAGGCGACGCCGGGGCCGGCATGTGATCCGGACCCCGGGGGTTGATCAGGCCAGGTGCTGGTCGAAGAAGGCCAGCGTGCGATCGCGCGCCTGCAGGGCGCTGGCCTCGTCGTAGGCGCTGCGCTGGTCGCAGTTGAAGCCGTGGTCTGCGTCGTACAGGTGCACCTGCACATGCTTTTGCGCCTGGGCGAAGGCCTGCACGGCGTCCACGGGAATGTGCGCATCGCGCCGGCCGAAGTGGGCGATGACGGGGCACAGCGGCTCGCGGCCCATCTCCAGCGGCGTGGTCATGCCGCCGCCGTAGTAGCAGGCTGCAGCCGACAGGCTGGGCAGGTTGCAGGCCGCGCGCCAGGCCCACAGGCCGCCCCAGCAAAACCCCACGATGCCCACCTTGCCGCCGGGCACCAGCGTGGCGGCATGGGCGATGGCGGCCTCGATCTCGGGCAGCACGCCGGGCTGGGGCAGCGCCTCGGCGGCGGATTTCAGCGCCATGCCCTTGGCACGGTCGGCGTCGCCGTAGCCCAGGTCCACACCCGGCTCCACACGCGTGAACAGTGACGGCGCCACGGCCACATAGCCCCGCGCCGCAAGCCGGTCGGTCACGGCGCGGATATGGGCGTTGACGCCGAAGATCTCCTGCAGCACGACGATGGCACCGCGCGCGGGCACGTCGGGGCGGGCCACCCAGGCCGGCGAAGACGTGCCATCCAATGAAGTCAACTGCACAAAACTGCCCATGTCCGCGTTCCTTTCTGTCTGAGAACCTGTTGTGATTTCCCGGTGGGCGGACGCGCCCCGCAATGCTGTAATGGCGGCGGGCCGGCCCGTGCGGCAATTCTTTCACAGGAGACATTCGATGGAACGAAAAGTCGTGCTCATCACCGGCGGCAGCCGCGGCATAGGCGCCGCAACGGCACGCATGGCAGCGCACCGGGGCTGGGACGTGGTGATCAGCTACCAGCACCAGCGCGATGCGGCCGAGGCCGTGGTGGCCGACGTGCAACTGGCCGGCACCCGCGCGCTGGCCGTGCAGGCCGATGTGGGCGACGAAGCCGAGGTGCTGGCCCTGTTCGGTGCGGTGGATGCGCAGTTCGGCCGGCTGGATGCCCTGGTCAACAACGCCGGTGTGGTGGACCGCGCGCAGACCGTGGCCGAGATGAGCGTGCAGCGGCTGGAGCGCATGTTCCGCGTCAATACCATCGGCAGCTTCATCTGCGCGCGCGAGGCCGTGCGGCGCATGAGCACCCGCCATGGCGGAAGGGGAGGCGCCATCGTGAACGTCTCCAGCATCGCTTCGCGGCTGGGCGCACCGGGCCAGTACGTGGACTATGCGGCCGCCAAGGGCGCGTTGGACGTGATGACGCTGGGCCTGGCCAAGGAAGTCGCCGCCCAGGGCATACGCGTGAACGCCGTGCGGCCCGGCTTGATAGAGACCGACATCCACGCCAGCGGCGGACAGCCCGACCGCGTCGAGCGCGTGGCGCCCAACGTGCCCATGCAGCGCGGCGGCAGGGCCGAGGAGGTGGCCGACGCCATCCTCTGGCTGATGTCCGACGGCTCGCACTACACCACGGGCAGCCTGGTCGATATCTCGGGCGGCAACCTCTAGCTCCAAGGCAACCATGGACCTCAAACCGCTGATCACTTTGGTGGCCATCATCAACCCGCTGGCCATCGTCCCCTTCTTCATCCACTACACCGAGGGATTCAGCGCCCAGCAGCGCCAGCAGACCATTCGCACGGCGGCGCTGGCCTCGTTCTGCGTGATCGCGGCCTGCGCCATCATCGGGCTGCAGGTGCTGGACTTCTTCAACATCTCGCTGCAGAGCTTCCAGGTGGGCGGAGGCCTGCTGCTGCTGATCAGCGCGATGAACATGCTCAACGCCCGCCCGGCCGAGGAACGGCCCAACGCGCCCACGCTGGCGGCAGGCGCGGAAAAGGCCGCCATGGGCAACAGCATTGCCGTGGTGCCGCTGACGATTCCGCTGCTGACAGGGCCGGCCTCCATGTCCACCGTGGTGATCTATGCCGACCAGGCACGCACCATCTGGCAGCACCTGGCGCTGGTGGGCTATGGCGTGGTGGTGGCGCTGGTGGTGATGGTCTGCTTTTCGCTGGCCGACCCGATTGCGCGCGTGCTGGGCAAGACCGGCATCAACGTGATGACGCGGCTCATGGGCCTGATCCTCGCGGCCCTGGCCGTAGAGGTGATGGCGGGCGGGCTGGTGAAGATCTTCCCCATCCTGGCCTCGCCCGCGATCGTGCCCTGAGCGGGCTGGCTGGCCGATTGAAGGCCCGCCGGATCAGGCCGGCACGGCCCGCGCGCGGTCGGCGCTGCCGTCGCAGGCACCGCCGCAGCCCGTGATGGGCTGCTCGGGCAAGGCCTCGGGGTGGGCCAGCGAGCCCGTGGCGGGATCGAAGCCCGCGCTGCGCAGATGCAGGGCCAGCGCCGCATCCATGGTCTGCGCATGGTGCACGAACCAGGCCGCCAGCTCGCCCGCCATGCTGCGGATCACGGCCAGATCCCCCGCTGCCGCCTTGGCCGCCCCCTCGCGCATCACCTGCAGCACCACCTTGTGCTGCAGGCTGTGGCAGTTGGTGCTGGTGAACCGCGTGGACTGCATCCAGCGGTCTTCCTGGTCGAAATGCACCTGCGTATGCGCGATCAGCTCATCCCAGCGCACGCACAGCTGCGCATCATCGGCCGCCTCCACCTCGGCCAGCAGCAGCACGAACTCCTGGTGCACCTCGTCCATGGCCGGCAACTCCAATGCCAGCGCTCCGCTCCATTCCAGCACGGCCATACGCTTCTCCTGCCTTCATCGTGAAAGACTGCAGCTTAGGAACAGCACCGCCCAACCCGTTTGACCCACATCAGCCAACCCGAAAACAGCAAAGCCCCGCGAGCGGGGCTTGGTCAAGGCGGATAAAACTGGCGCGCCCCAACATCAGGGACGCCAAGCAAGAGCCGCCTCGCGGCGAGGGGGTCGTCCCCCTCCCCCGCGAAGCGGGTAGAGAGGGGGAAGCGGCGTCAGCCGCTCAGGGGGAGCTTACTGTCCATATTTACGCTTGGCATCCGCCACGCAGGCATCCTTGGCGTCACCGCTCATGGTGTCGCAACGGGCCTTGGCAGCCTTGTAGTCGGCTTCGCGGGTTTCCTCGGCAGCGTCCTTGCGGGTCTCGGCCACGTTGGCGGCCTTGGCGGCAGAGTTGGCGGCAGGTTCGGCCTGGGCCTTGTTCACCTTGGCGGCTTCGACGGCACGCACATGAGCAGCCTTGGCATCCTTCACGCAGACATCCTTGGCGTCGCCCTTGAGGTCATCGCACTTTTCCTTGGCGATGTCGTAGTCCGCATCAGCCTTGGCCTTGAGTGCCTTTTCGCTGTTCTTGGGCGAAGGATTGCGGCGCGATTCCAGTTCAGCCTTGGCGACGTTTTCCTGGCCCTTGGCCTGCTTCTCGCAGACGTCCTTGGCGTTGTCCTTGAGCGGCTTGCACTGTTCCTTGGCAGCCTTGTAGTCGGCCTCGATCTGGTTCTTGGCGGCCGTGTGCTCGGCATTGGTCATGGCCATGGCGCCGGAGGCCATCAGGCCCAGGGCGACGGCGGACAGCATGTGGCGAAAGCGTTGCGGTGTTTGCATGATGGAACTCCTTGTATTTGTACTGAGGTGGCCCTTGGTGCCTGCGGCGGCGGGCCTTGGGTGCATGCCCTGGGGGCATGCCGGCTGTCGAGGAGCGGATGGGGGCGCCGGCCAGGGCGACCAGCCCATCCGCAGTCCACCCTCGTCAGTCTTCGAAGCGGAAGTCGGGGTTGCGCTTTTGCCAGTCGGTCAGCTGCTTTTCGGCAGCGTCGCGGGCCAGGCCCTGGCGCTCCTGCAGCTTGCCCAGGAATTGCTCGCGCTTGCCGGCGATCACGTCCAGATCGTCATCGGTGAGCTTGCCCCATTGCTCACGGATCTTGCCGGTGAATTGCTTCCAGTTGCCCTTGATGCGGTCTTCATTCATGGCTTGTTCCTTTCAGTGATGTTGAAGTCGTGCCGTGCAATCAGGCCTTGTTTTTTCAAAGCCGCGATCTGCATCAGCGACGGTTTCACTGTAAAAAACCTGCGCGCCGCGCGCCGTAGTCTGGACCTAGTGTTGACGGTCGTCCCAGGGGCAGCCGAGACGGTGGGATCGGGACTACAGCCCCTGACGGACGCGCGGGAAGCGCTGGGTCAGGCGCGGCCCGCCCCTGCCCTGAGTACCCGGCCTTTTCCCCGTATGTCCGCGCCTGCGCCGTGGCGGTTGCGGGGTTGCAAGCCTGCCGAAGGACAGGCTTGCTTCGTGATCTGACCTTTCTTGGCGAATCAAGAAAAGGGCAGTCGGCTGCCGGGCCGAGACCCGGCCTCGAAAAGCAACCATCCGGCAGGGGCAGAAAAAGTCCACTTGCTTGCAGAGCCAGTTGCCGAAAACAAAAAACGGCCAGCGGATGCAATGCACCCACCAGCCGTTCTCAAGAGAATGGATGGGCTGGAAATCCAGCAGCAGCTCAGTGCCCCTGCTGCCCCAGCCACGCATCGATCTGCGCAATGGCCGCATCCGTGGCCTTGGCCAGGGCCTGGGCGCCGCCCGCCGCATCGCCCGAAGCTGCAGGACTGCGCACCTCGAACACCTTCTGTCCGAGCAGGCGGTCCACGGCACCGCTTTGCTCGACCAGGGTGGCGCGCAGGCGCACCACGCCGGCACTGGAGCCGGGCGCGTCAAAGACCTGGCTGAACTCTTCGATGTCCACGCGCAGCAGCGTGGGCACGGCGCCTTGCAGGCGCGGCTGGGCCACGCTTTCGCTGCTGGCCAGCACGGGGCGCTGCAGGCCCAGCTGGCTGCGCAGGCGCTGCTGCAGCAGCAGTGCAGGAGGCTGGCTCCAGCGCGCCAGCTGGTAGGGGCGCAGTTCCTGGCCGTTGGCATAGGCCAGGCGGTAGAACATGGCCGTGCTGCCGTCGGACAGGGCGGGGGCCTCCACATCGGCCAGCGCCAGTGGCGTACGCGCCTGCGGGGCGGCGGATGTGGCGGACTGCGCGGGGGTGGACAGCGGCGCCAGGCCGAAGTCATAGCGCGCGGGCTGGGCGGGGGGCTGCGGCAGGGCCGAGCAGCCGGCCAGCAGGATCAGGGCGGCGGCCAGTCCAGCGCTGGCCACGGCGGTCTTGCGAGATGGGGACATGCGGGTTCCTCGGTCAGGGCTGGGTGGCTGCAGACGGGGCGACGAAGCCGGGCTCGCCCGGCCCAGGACGGGCCTGGCCCGGCCCGTAGATCACGGCCTGCGGGTTGTCGCTGAAGCGGCTGGCGGCCGTGCCCATCTGGCGCGCGGCGCGCGAGACATCATCGGCCGCTCGGTTGGCGTGCGGCACCGTGCTGCGGCCCAGCGAATCGGCCATGCGGGTCAGTGCGCGCGTGCTCTGGGCGATCTGCTCCAGCGGCCCGTCCTGCGCGTTCACGCGGCGCACGGTCTGCTGCAGCTCGGACGCCACGGCGGCGGCTCCGTTGCTGGCCTTCTCCAGCGACTGCAGGGTGTTGTGGGCGTCGGCGGCGAGCTGCGGCACCTGGGTGGACAGCGTGCGGTCCAGGTTCTGCGTGAGCTGCTGCACGCCTGCGGCAGCGGCCGCAATGTTCTCCAGCGCCTGGCTCACGCGCTTTTGGTTGTCGGTGTCCAGCATGTCGCTGAGGCGGCGCGAGATTTCATCGGCGCGCTCCAGCAGCACCTGCCCCTGGTCGGCCAGCATGCTCAGCGGCGAAGAGCGCAGCGGCAGGCGCGGCAGGCCGCTGGGGCCCGGGGGCAGTTGGGGCTGGGGCTGGTCCGCATCATCGAGCTGCACATGGGCTAGGCCCGTGACGCCCTGGTAGCCCAGCACGGCGAACGTGGTGGGCGTGATGGGCGTGTTCACACCGATGGCGATGCGGATCAGCACATTGCCATTGGTCTGCGGATCGAACCCGATCCGCGTGACCTTGCCCACGGCCACGCCCTTGTAGCGCACGGCCGCCTGGGCCTGCAGGCCGCTGATGCCATCCTTGGTGGACAGCTCGTACTCGTTGTACTGCCGCGTATCGCGCGTCAGCCAGATCGCCAGCCCCGCCAGCAGGGCCGCCACGACCAGCACGAAAATGCCGGCCGCCATGGCATGTGATTTGTTTTCCATATCAATGGTCCATAACGTTAGCCCAGCAAACAAGGCATGGGGCCGCGGCCCCCAGACAATTCACAACTCAGGGCGAGGCCTTCAAAACCGGCGTGCCCGAAGGCGAGGGACACCGGGCAAGGGCCGCCCCGCCGCGAGGGTGTCGTCCCCCCCCGCAAGGCGAGAGGGGGGAAGGCGCGAAGCGACTCAGGGGGGCTTCTCATACCGTGCTCATCGCGCGCCTGCCGCGCTCGCCCTGGAAGAAATGCTCGATGAACGGATGCTTGAACTCAGCCACCTCGCGCGGCGGGCCGCTGACCAGCACCTTCTTCTCGGCCAGCACGGCCACGCGCGAGGACAGGGCGAACAGCGTGTCCAGATCGTGCGTGACCATGATGACGGTCAGGCCCAGCTCGGCACGCAGCTCGCGCAGCAGTTCGCAGAATTCGTCGGAGCTGGTGGGGTCCAGGCCGGCCGTGGGCTCGTCGAGCAGCAGCAGGGGCGGGTCCATGATCAGCGCCCGCGCCAGCGCCACGCGCTTGATCATGCCGCCCGAGAGATCGGCCGGCATGCGCGAGGCATGCTCGGGCTTGAGGCCCACCATCTGCAGCTTGACCAGGGCCGCGTCGCGCACCAGTTCGTCGGGCAGCGTGCCCTGCTCGCGCAGCGCGAAGGCCACGTTGTCCAGCACGCTGAAGGCCGAGTACAGCGCCCCGTGCTGGAACAGCATGCCCACGCGGCTGGCAGCGCCCTCGCGGCCCATTTCGCTGGCCGGGCGGCCCAGCACTTCGACACGGCCCTTGGTGGGCTCCAGCAGCCCCAGCATCTGGCGCAGCAGCACGGTCTTGCCCGTGCCCGAGCCGCCGACGATGGACAGCATCTCGCCGCGCTGCACATCCAGGTCCAGGTCCTGGTGCACGGCAAAGGCGTTCTCGCCTTCGCCGAACACGCTCCACAGCCCGGCGATGCGCACGATGGGCTCGTCGGCTGCGGGCGTGGAGGAGGTTTCGGTGTCCATGGCCATCAGATTCCGACATCTTTGAAAAGGATTGCGAAGATCGCATCCACCACGATGACCATGGTGATGGCCGACACCACCGAGGCCGTCGTGCCCTTGCCCAGGCTCTGCGTATTGGGCTCCACGCGCAGGCCCCAGTGGCAGCCGATCAGGGCGATGAGGGCGCCGAAGACCACGGACTTGCCCATGGCGATCCAGAGGTTGCCGATCTTCACGGCGGCAGGCAGCGCCTCGGCAAAGTAGGCGCCCGTGACGCCCATGGTCAGGTCGGCTGCCAGCATGCCGCCGGCCAGCGCGGCCAGCGTGGTCCACAGCGAGACCAGCGGCATGGCAATGGCCAGCGCCAGCGCACGCGGCAGCACCAGGCGAAAGCCGTGCGGTATGCCCATGACCTGCATGGCGTCCAGCTCTTCGGTGACGCGCATCACGCCGATCTGGGCGGTGATGGCCGAGCCCGTGCGGCCCGCCACCAAGATGGCCGCCAGCAGCGGGCCCAGCTCGCGGATCAGCGAGATGCCCAGGATGTTGACGATGAAGGATTCCGCCCCGAACTGGCGCAGCTGCAGCGCCATCAGGTAGGCCAGCACCACGCCGATCAGAAAGCCCACCAGGGCCGTGATGGGCAGGGCCGTGGCGCCCATGGAGTAGAGGTGGCCGGAAATGTCGCGCCAGGGGCCCCGGTGCGGGGCACGCGCAAAGCGCACCAGGTCGATCAGCAACTGGCCGATGAGCCGCGTCAGCTGTGCGAAATGGCCACAGGCGTTGATGACCAGGCAGCCCAGGCTGTCGATGTGCTCCAGCAGGCTCAGGCGCGGGGCCGGCGGTGCAGGCTCCTTGGAAAAACGGGCCACGCGGTCGAGCATGGCGCGCTGCGCGTCGCTGGCCGCCAGGCGCGCGGGCAGGCGACGGCCCCAGTGGTTCCACAGCAGTTGCGCGCCCACGTGGTCCAGCCAGTCCAGCCCTTGCAGGTTCCAGCCCAGGTCATCGCCCTTGGCGTCGGCCAGCTGTGCACGCAGCCTGCGCCATTGCGCCCGCCGGCCCAGCTCGGCCGCGCCCCAGGAGCCGGTCAGCAACGCCCATTGGCCGTCGTTGTCACGGCGCAGGCTGCATTGGGGGGGATTGTTGAGGGCAGACAAGTGCAGGAAGTCCTTGGGGGTTGCGAAGGCGAGGCCGAGGCGCGCGGGCAGGCACGGTGGCACGCCCGCCAAGACCGCAGGATAACCGAGCGGCGCGGCCCGCAGATTGCCCCGCAACGCCGTGTGCGCGACGGCTTTGCCCTACGCGTGCAATTTTTATCAAAAAACCAGCGGGACGGCCATCGCTGCTGCATGCGCTGCTGCGAAAAAAGGAGTCCAGCGCGCTTTCCCTCTCGACAGTGCGCATGCCGTCCGCACAATGGGCCGAAGCACCAACCCCGGCTCGCAAGGACGTTCCGGCCCGCAGCGGACGCCCGCCCATCTCCATGAGCAATACCACCTTCGACTACATCGTCATCGGCGCCGGCACGGCAGGCGCCCTCCTGGCCAACAGGCTCTCGCGCGACGGCCGCAGCCGCGTGCTGCTGATCGAGGCGGGCGCCAAGGACGACTACCACTGGATCCACATCCCCGTGGGCTACCTGTACTGCATCGGCAATCCGCGCACCGACTGGCTCTACCAGACCGAACCCGACGAAGGGCTCAACGGCCGCAGCCTGCGCTATCCGCGCGGCAAGACGCTGGGCGGCTGCTCCAGCATCAACGGCATGATCTACATGCGCGGCCAGGCCCGCGACTACGACGGCTGGGCCGAGCTGACCGGCGACGACGCCTGGCGCTGGGACCAGGTGCTGCCGGCCTTTCGCCAGCATGAAAGCCATTGGCGGCTGGACGCAGGGGGCAACGCCGATGCGCGCTTTCGCGCCCTGCACGGCGGCACGGGCACAGGCGGCAGCGGCGAATGGCGCGTGGAGCGGCAGCGCCTGCGCTGGGACATCCTGGACGCCTTTGCCGAAGCCGCCCAGCAGGCCGGCATTCCGGCCACCGAGGACTTCAACGGCGGCAGCAACGAGGGGGTGGGCTACTTCGAGGTCAACCAAAAGGGCGGCCTGCGCTGGAACACCGCCAAGGCCTTCCTGCGGCCCACCTGCTATGGCCGCCCCAACTTCGAGCTGTGGACCCATGCCCAGGTCAGCCGGCTGCTGTTCGAGCCGCTGCCCGCCGGCGGCCTGCGCTGCAGCGGCGCACAGGTCTGGACCGGCTCGGAAATGGTCGATGTGCAGGCCAGCCAGGAGGTCCTGCTGTGCGCGGGCGCCGTGAACTCCCCGCAGATCCTGCAGCTGTCGGGCATAGGCCCGGGGGCGCTGCTGCAAGGCCACGGCATCGCCGTGCGCCACGACCTGCCCGGCGTGGGCGAGAACCTGCAGGACCATCTGCAGATCCGCTCGGTCTACAAGATCAAGGGCGCGCGCACGCTCAACACCATGGCCAATTCGCTGTGGGGCAAGGCCGGCATCGGCCTGGAGTACCTGCTGCGCCGCAGCGGCCCCATGAGCATGGCGCCCTCGCAGCTGGGCGCCTTCACGCGCAGCAGCCCCCAGCAGGCGCACCCCAATATCCAGTACCACGTGCAGCCGCTGTCGCTGGACGCCTTCGGCGAGCCGCTGCACGGTTTTCCGGCCTTCACGGCCAGCGTCTGCAACCTCAACCCCACCAGCCGGGGCACGGTACGCATCCGCAGCGGGGACTTCCGCCAGGCGCCTGCCATTGCGCCGCACTACCTGTCCACGCCCGAGGACCGGCAGGTGGCCGCCGACAGCCTGCGCGTGACGCGGCGCATCGTCAGCCAGAGCGCGCTGGCGCGCTTTGCCCCCGAGGAATGGAAGCCCGGCGTGCAATACCAGAGCGACGAGGACCTGGCCCGCCTGGCCGGCGACATTGCCACCACCATCTTCCACCCCGTGGGAACCACGAAGATGGGCCGCGCCGACGACCCCATGGCTGTGCTCGACAGCCGCCTGCGCGTGCGCGGCGTACAGGGCCTGCGCGTGATCGATGCAGGCGCCATGCCGCGCATCACCAGCGGCAACACCAACAGCCCGACGCTGATGATGGCGGAGAAGGCCGCCGGCTGGATTCTTGCGGACAGGCAGGGCCGGGGCCAGGAGCCGGCACGGCAGAGCACGGAACCGGCCGTTGCGCTGGCCGCCTAGGACGGCTCCTGCAGCAGCGGCGGAATCGCCGCCAACAGCGCATCGATGGTCACGCGCAGCCGGTAGGGCAGAAAGCGCGTGCGCGGCCACAGCACATGCAGGGGAATGCGCGCGGCCGGCACGTCGGGCAGCAGGCGCACCAGCGCCCCGCTGTCCAGCGCGCTGCGCACCCGCCACAGCGGCATGTGGGCCAGGCCCGCGCCCTGCAGCGTGGCCGTGGCGATGGTTTCTATGTCGTCAAAGCCCAGCGCCGGCTCCAGCACGGGCGCGGCCAGCGATCCATCCTCACCGGCCAGCCTCCAGGGGGCGGCGCGGCCGCTGCGCATATAGGCAATACAGCGATGCCCGGCCAGGTCGGCCACGCTGCGCGGCGCGCCATGGGCCTGCAGATAGGCGGGTGATGCGCACAGCACCATGGTTTGCATGCCAAGGCGCCGCGCAACCAGCCAGTCGCTGTCAGACAGTTCCCCGCTGCGTATGGCCAGGTCGATGCCGTCATCGGCGAAGTCCAGCTGGCGGTCGGTGAAGCTGGCCTCGATGCGCAGGCGCGGATGCAGCTGCGCCAGCTCCAGCAGCAAGGGAGCCACGTGGTGGCGGCCGAAGACCACGGGTGCGCTGATGCGCAGCCGGCCCACCACTTCCCGCCGCCCGGCTTCCAGCATGTGCCGGGCGGCATCCAGGTCCTCCAGCGCCTGCGCGCAGCGCTCGTAGAACATCTGACCGTCCTCGGTCAGCCCCAGGCTGCGCGTGGTGCGCACGAACAGCCGCGCGCCCAGGCGCTCTTCCAGCCGCGCCACGGCCTTGCCAACAGCCGAGCGCGTAAGGCCCAGGCGCTCGGCCGCCTGGGCGAAGCTGCCGGCCTCGGCCGAGGCGACGAAAGCGCTGACGCCTGCCAGCCTGTCATTTGCAATTGGTTCCATAAATTCTACAAACCATAGCCTCAATTGAATCAATGCAATTATTGAGGAATCAATAGACTGAAGTCCTGTTTGATATCTGCCTCGAAAGGACCGCCTTCCATGACCGCGCCTGCGTCTTCCCCATTCATGCAGCAATGGCAACTGCCCGCCCTGGGCCATGAAAACCTGCAGCTGGTGCAAGTCCCCATTCCCGAGCCCGGGCAGGGCCAGGTACTGGTGCGTGTGCATGCGGCATCGCTGAACTACCGCGATCTGCTGATCCTGCGCGACGGCATGGGCATGGGGCCGGCCCTGCCCCTGGTGCCCGGCTCGGACATGGCTGGCGAGGTGGCCGCCATCGGCCCGGGCGTCGCGGAGTTCGCGGTTGGCGACGCCGTGATCAGCACCTTCTTCTGCGGCTGGCAGGACGGCGTGCAGCCGCGCACCAGCCTGCCGCTGGGCTCGCCCGGGCCGGGCATGCTGTCGGAATACGTGGTGCTGGGCGAAGACAACCTGGTCGCCGCGCCCCGTCAGCTGAACTTTGCGCAGGCCAGCACCCTGACGTGCGCGGGCGCAACCGCCTGGTTCGCGCTGGCCGAGTCCGCGCCCACGCGGCCCGGGGACACCGTGGTCATCATGGGCACGGGCGGCGTGGCGCTGTTCGCCATGCAGATCGCCCATGCCCAGGGTGCGCGCGTGGTGGTGGTTTCGGGCAGCGACGACAAGCTGGCGCGGGCTGCGCAGCTGGGTGCAGACCACGGCATCCACCGCCACCGCACGCCGGACTGGGCCGCCGAGGTGCGCGCCCTCACGGGAGGACGCGGCGCCGACCATGTGCTGGAACTGGCCGGGGGGGATAACTTCGGCCGCTCGCTATCGGCCCTGGCACAGGGAGGCCGCGTGTCGGTGATCGGCAATCTGCAGGGCGACGAGCTGCGCGGCTCGGTCTATCCGCTGCTGCTGGGACGCGCCACCGTTCAGGGCATCGGCGTGGCACACCGGCGTGCGCTGCAGGATCTGGTGCGTGCCGTGGACTGGCTGAAGCTGCAACCTGTGATCGACAGCGAATACGCGCTGGCCGATCTGCCGGCAGCCCTGGAGCATCTGGAGCGGGGTGCTTTCGGCAAGCTGGTGCTGCGCATGCGCTGAACGTCCGGCAACCGGCAATCATCGTCCCAGCCCCTTGCTGGTGCAATCCCGCACTTTCGCGGCAACTGCGGGAAATCCCCGATGCACCACCCAGGTGCGGCCATTAAAGTCCATCCACTCTCGCGGTACCACAGTGCTGCACAAGAGGGGCCGAGGAGACAACTCGTACACAACCAGATCAACATTCATAAATAGCATCCCAAGATGCATTTCCCAGAGCGCCGGCAAGTCCGGCGCTTTTTTTATGCCTGCGGCCAGCCTGATGCGGCACCGTGGCGGTGCGACAATCGCCGCCCTATGGAATGGATCATCGTCTCGCTGGCCTCGATGCTGGCCGGCTTCGTGGACGCCATCGTGGGCGGCGGAGGCCTCATCCTGCTGCCCGCGCTGTTCGCCACCTTCCCCACCGCACCACCGGCCACGCTGCTGGGCACCAACAAGAGCGCCTCGGTCTGGGGCACGGCCATGTCCACCTGGCAGTACGGCCGCAAGGTGCAGTTGCCCTGGCGCGCGATGATGCCGGCGGCCTGCGTGGGCATGGCGGGCTCTTTTGCGGGCGCCTGGGCCGTCACGCAGATCTCCCCCGATTTCCTGCGCCGGCTGCTGCCGCTGGTGCTGCTGGGCGTGCTGGTTTACACGCTGGCGCGCAAGGACATGGGCCGCCACCACACGCCGCACTATTCGGGCCGCGCCGAGACGCTGATCGCCTGCGCCATCGGCCTGGTGATTGGCTTCTATGACGGTTTCTTCGGCCCCGGCACGGGCAGCTTCTTCGTGTTCCTGTTCGTGCGGCTGATGGGCTATGACTTCCTGAACGCATCGGCCTCGGCCAAGCTGCTGAACATGGCCACCAACCTGGCTGCGCTGGCGCTGTTCGCGCTCAAGGGCCATATCTGGTGGCACCTGGCCGTGCCCATGGCGGTGGCCAATGTGCTGGGCGCCATGCTGGGCACGCACATGGCCCTGCGCCATGGAACGGGCTTTGTGCGCGGCATTTTCATCGGCGTGGTGAGCCTGCTGATCCTCAAGACCGGCTACGACGCCTTCATCGCCTGAGCACGGGCCAGCGGCGTTCGCAACACCTGCCATCGGCGTTGGCGACGGCAACCTTCTATAATTGCCGACTTTTCGCCTTGAGCTGCGGCGGCTGGTGCATGTCGCACCCCTGCCAGCGGCCGTACCCGACCAGCCGACCAGCCGCAAAAAACCGGCCCCGCCGTCCATGGCCCATGCACTGATGCGTGCCTTGGCGCTTTCTTCATGCTGCGGCGCCGGGGTCAGGTCCTGAGCGACAGCCCTCCTGGAGCTTCCATGAAACGCATTACCGTCATCGCCGCCGCCGCGCTGGCCCTGTGGACCGCCGCAGGCGTTCAGGCCCGCCCCTTCGACGCCATCCAGAAGGAAGGCACGTTGCGCCTGGCCACCGAAGGCTATTACGCGCCCTTTGCCCATTTCGAGGGCAAGCAGCTGACCGGGTTCGAGGTCGAGCTGGCACAGATGCTGGCCGGCAAGATGGGCGTGAAGTACGAGTGGAAGACCATCAGCTTCGACGCCCTGCTGACCGGCCTGCAGCAGGACCGCTGGGATCTGGTGATTTCCTCGCACGGCATCACGCCCGAGCGCGAGAAGGCCGTGACCTTCACCCAGCCCCATTACTGCTCTGGCGCCATCGTGATGTCGCTGGACCCGGCCATCCGCTCGGGCAAGGACCTGGCGGGCAAGACGGTGTCGGTGCAGACCGGCACCACCTATATGCAGTACATGGAGAAGAACCTGCCCGGCATCAAGCGCCTGGTCAACTTCCCCACGAACGAGGCCGCGCGCAATGCGCTGCTGTCCAAGCGGGTGGACGCCTGGGTGACCGAGCGCTTCATTGCCAAGGAACTGCAGCAGAAGAACCCCAATGCCCAGCTCAAGCAGGGCGAGTTGCTGCTGGTCGAGCGCATTGCCGCCGCCGTGGCCAAGGACAACAAGTCGCTGGCCGATGCCTGGAACAAGGCCTTCAAGGACGCCCTGGCCGACGGCAGCTACGCCAAGCTGTCGCAGAAATACTTCCACGAAGACATCCGCTGCCCTGACTGAGGCCCCGGGCAGATCTGCCCGACCGGCGCCCACTTGCAGGGCGCCTTTTTGTTTCTAGCCCACCTATGCTTACCGTCCTCTGGCCCGCCCACTGGAGCCGCTCGCAGCGCAGCAACGCCACCCTGGTCACGGCCCTGCTGCTGATGGTGCTCGTGGTTTCGCTGCTGGGGCAACTGCTGTCCCTGCTGCCCGAGCCCATAGGCTCCAATGCCGACACCTTCGCCGAAGGCGCGCGCACCACGCTGTACCTGACGCTGGCCAGCGGCGCCGCCGGCCTGGTGCTGGGCATCGCCGCCGCGCTGGCGCGCACCTCACGCACGGCCGCCCTGCGCTGGGCTGCAGGCTTTTACGTCTGGGCGATCCGCGGCACGCCGCTGCTGGTGCAGATCCTGTTCATCTACTTCGCGCTGCCGGTGCTGATCCCGGGCCTGAACCTGCCCGACTTCGCGGCCGCCTGCATTGCGCTGGCGCTGAACGTGGGCGCCTACAACGCCGAAGCCGTGCGTGCCGGCCTGCAGGCCGTGCCGCGCGGCCAGGCCGAGGCCGCACGCGCGCTGGGCCTGCCGCGCAGCCGCGTCTTCATGGACGTGGTGTTCCCGCAGGCCTTCAAGATCTCGCTGCCGCCGCTGGTGAGCAACTTCGTGGCCCTGCTCAAGGATTCGTCGCTGGCGTACGCCATCGGCGTGGTGGAGCTGACCAATGTGGGCAACCGCATCCAGTCGGCCACCTTCCAGCCCGTGGAGACCCTGGTCACCGTGGGCGTGACCTACCTGGTGCTGACCACGCTGGTGACCCAGGTCACGGCTGCCGTGGAGTACCGCTTCGACGTGGAGGGCCGCCACAAATGAGCGCCGACAAGCTGGCACGGGGCATGCCCTACATCGTGGCCGACAAGGTCACCAAGTCCTTCGGCAGCCACCAGGTGCTCAAGGGCGTTTCCACGCAGTTCTGCACGGGCGAGGTGACGGTGATCATCGGCGCCTCGGGCTCGGGCAAGTCCACGCTGCTGCGCGCCATCAACCGGCTGGAGCCGCATGATGGCGGGCGCATCACCATCGACGGCGTCGAAGTCACCGACAACGAAGCCACGCTGCAAAAGCAGCGCTGCGAAGTGGGCATGGTGTTCCAGCAGTTCAACCTGTTCGGCCACATGACGGTGCTGGACAACGTGACCCTGGCGCCGCGCCGCATCCACAAAACGCCGCGCGCCCAGGCCAATGCCAAGGCCATGGCCCTGCTGGAGCGCGTGGGCATGCAGGCCCACGCCCACAAGTACCCGTGGCAGCTGTCGGGCGGCCAGCAGCAGCGCGTGGCCATTGCACGCGCCCTGGCCATGGAGCCGCAGGTGATGCTGTTCGACGAGCCCACCAGCGCGCTGGACCCGGAGATGGTCCAGGAGGTGCTGGACGTGATGCGCGAGCTGGCACGCGGCGGCATGACCATGATCGTGGTCACCCACGAAATGGGCTTCGCCCGCGAGGTCGCCGACCGCGTGATGTTCTTCGACCAGGGCTGCATCGCCCACGAGGCGCCACCGGCCGAATTCTTCGGCAACCCGGCCAGCGAGCGGATCGCGGCGTTCATCGGGCGCATGGGGCATTGAGGCCGAAGCCCTGATTCGTCGCCTTGCGTGCCCTCATGCGCAGGGGGCATGCCGTTGTCGCCTTGCGTGTCCATGACTACCATGCGTCATTGACCTGAAAGGAGCCTGGCCATGACTACCATGACGATCCACGATCTGGATGAAGACCTGCAGGCCCGGCTGCGTCTGCAGGCGGACCTGCACGGCCACTCCATGGAAGAAGAGGCCCGCAACATCTTGCGCGCGGCACTCGCAGCCAATGCGGCGGAGGGGCATTCACTGTTCGACTCCATCCGGGCCCGGGTCGAGCCCCTGGGCGGCGTTGAACTGGTGCTTGCGCAGCGCGAGCCCATTCGCAATCCGCTGGGTGCCAGCCGGTGATCATTCTCGACACCAACGTCCTGTCCGAGGCTCTGCGCCCCGATCCCGACAGGCGCGCCATGGAATGGCTGGCCAGCCAGCCCCGCTCCAGTTTGCTCACCACAGCCATCACGCGCGGCGAATTGCTGTACGGCGTCCTGCTGTTGCCGCAGGGACAGCGCAAGCATGGGTTGCTGGCTGCAGTGCAGGCCATCTTGGACATCGATATGGCAGGCCGCGTCCTGGAGTTCGACAACGGTGCCGCTGACGCTTATGCGCAGATCGCTGCGGCCCGAAGGCAGTCCGGCAGACCCATCAGCCAGTTCGACGCCATGATTGCGGCCATCGCCCGCTCAAGGGGAGCCAGCCTTGCCACCCGCAATGTGCGGGACTTTGCGGACTGCGGGGTCACGGTCATCGATCCCTGGCAGCACTGAATCTGCCGCGCAGGGCTCAGACCCGCTTGCAGCGGCACACAAGCGTGCCTCAATCCTCCAGCTCGGCAGCCGAAGGCGGCGACAGCACCGCCGGGCGGCCTGCGGGCACGGGGACCGGCGCCTCGGGCGGCTCATAGCGCGGCAGGCCGGGCAGGTTCACGGTTTCCGCATCCAGCGTGATTTCGGAGACGCGGCGCGGGGTGCCTATGGGCACGCCGGCCTGGCCCTTGCGCATGGCGGCCATGTCCTCCACGCTGGGGTAGCGGCCCAGCAGCCAGTAGTCGAACACGCGGCGCGCCAGCGGTGCGGCGGCAGCGGCACCGAAGCCGGCGTTCTCCACGATGGCAGCGACGGCAATGGTGGGGTTGTCGGCCGGCGCGTAGGCGATGTACAGCGAGTGGTCGCGCTGGAACTCGGACAGGCGTGCCGCGTTGTACTTCTCGTTCTGGCGCACGCCCACGGCCTGGGCCGTGCCGGTCTTGCCGGTGGAGGTGTAGGGCGCGTTGCCGAAGATGCCGCGCGAGGTGCCCTCCACCGTCACGGCGGCCACGGCGGCGCGCACGGCCTCCACGTTCTCGGGCTTGTAGCCCATGCTGGTGCCTGGGTCCTTGTTGATGGCCGAGAACTGCTGCGTGACGGCATCGACACGGCCCACGGCCAGGTGGGGGCGGTGCTTGACGCCCTTGGCCGCCAGCGTGGACATGGCATTGGCCAGCTGCAGGATGGTGAAGTTGTTGTAGCCCTGGCCGATGCCCAGCGAGATGGTCTCGCCCGCGTACCACTTCTTCTGCTCGGGCCGCTTGTAGGTGTTGCGCTTCCACTCGGTGCTGGGCAGCACGCCGCGCGCCTCGCCGCGCACATCGATGCCGGTGAGCTGGCCGAAGCCCAGCGGCTTCATGTAGTCGTGGATCATGTCCACGCCCATGTCGTTGGCCAGCATGTAGTAGTACACGTTGGACGACTTGATGATGGAGCGGCGCAGGTTGGTCGGCCCGTTGGGGTGGCCCGAGCGGAAGGTGTGGCCGCCGAAGGTCCAGCTGCCGTTGTCCATGATGGTGGTGTCCGGGCGGCGCTTGCCCGACTCCAGCGCGGCAATCGCCATGAAGGGCTTGTAGGTGGAGCCCGGCGGATAGGTGCCCCGCAGCGCGCGGTTGAGCAGCGGGCGGTTGATGGATTCGTTGAGCGTGGTCCAGCTCTCCTGGTCGATGCCATCGACGAAGAGGTTCAGGTCGAAGGTGGGACGGCTGACCATGGCCAGCACTTCACCGCTGCGCGGATCGATGGCCACCAGGGCGCCGCGGCGGTCGCCGTACAGCTCCTCCACCATGCGCTGCAGCTTGATGTCCAGCGACAGCACCAGGCTGTCGCCGGGCGTGGCGGGGCGGCTGCCGAGCTTGCGCACGGCATGTCCGCCGGCCGAGGTTTCCATTTCCTCCCAGCCGGTCTGGCCGTGGAGGTCGGTTTCGTAGCTCTGCTCCACGCCCAGCTTGCCGATGACGTCGGTGCCACGGTAGTTGGCGGCGTCGTCGGAGTCTTCCAGCGCCTCTTTCTCGCGCTGGTTGATGCGGCCGATGTAGCCGATGACATGGCTGGCCGTGTCCTGCATGGGATAGGTGCGGAACAGCCGCGCCTTGATGTCCACGCCCGGGAAGCGGTAGCGCTGCGCGGCAAAGCGCGCGACCTCGTCATCGGTCAGGCGCGTGCGGATGGGCAGGGAGTCGAAGCTGCGGGAGTCGTCCACCAGGCGCTTGAACTTGCGCCGGTCGCGCGGCGTGATCTCGACGATCTCGGCCAGGCTGTCAATGGTCTCTTCAAGGTTGCCCGCGCGCGAGGGCATGATCTCCAGCGTGTAGGCCGAGTAGTTGGTGGCCAGCACCACGCCGTTGCGGTCCAGGATCTGGCCCCGGTTGGGCACGATGGGCACCACGGCCGTGCGGTTGCTTTCGGCGCGCTCGGACAGCTCCTCATGGCGCTGCACCTGCAGCACCAGCAAGCGCGCCACCACCAGCCCGAAGGCCAGCAGCACCACCACGCTCATCACCCATGCGCGCAGCCTGAATCGCTGCAGCTCGGCTTCTGTATTGCGGATTTCCATCACGCGTCAAGCCTCACAGGGGACGGTTCTCGTCACTGTCCGGCGGGCGGCGCTGAGGCGCCAGCAGCAGGCCGCTGACCAGGGGCCACAGCAGGGCCTCGATCAAAGGCGCGACGACCACCAGCGGGCCGGGCATGATGCCACCGGCCACCATGCGCAGCAGCACCTGCAGGCCGTGCACCACGGCAAACAGCGGCAGCAGGTGCAGCGCCTGCACGGGCGTGGAGAACCACGACAGGCGCCGGCCCATGGCGCCGGCCGCGAACACCAGCAGCGCATAGGCCAGCGCATGCTGGCCCAGCAGGGAGGAGCGGTCCACGTCCATGCACAGGCCCAGCAGGAAGGCCACGCCCATGCCCACGCGCTGGGGCTGGTTCAATGCCCAGAAGGCCAGCAGCACCATGAGCAGGTCGGGTTGCCAGGCCTGGCGTCCCAGCGGCAGCATGTTGAGTGCCAGCGCCGCCAGCAGGCTGACGACGATGAACAGGGGATTGACCGGCAGCAGCAGCTGCTGGCCGCGCGGCATGATCATGCGGGCTCCTTCCTGGCGGAGGCGGGTGCGGCGGGAGCAGCGGGTGCTGCAGGCGTGGCCGGCGCATCTGTCTTGCCGGCCTTGCCACCGTCCTTGGAGGCTTCCTTGCCCTTGCCATCCTTGGACTTGTCTTTTTCCTTGCCCTTGCCGGCGCGCAGGGGTTCGGCAGCGCCTTCCGCCTCGGGATGCGTGGCGCGGTCCAGCGGCTTGAGCACCACCACGTGGCGCACGCCCTGCACGCGGCCCACGGGTTCGCAGTAGATGCGGGAGAAGGCCGAGTCCGCGCGGCGCTCCACCGAGACCACCTTGGCCACGGGCAGGCCCGGCGGGTACAGGCCGTCGACGCCGCTGGTGGTCAGCAGGTCGCCTTCCTGCACATCGGCATTGCTGGGCATGAAGCGCAGCTCGATGCCGCCGGTGCGCAGCGGCGACGGGTCGCCATAGGCCACGCTGCGTGCACCGGTGCGCGGGTTGAAGACGGGAATGGCCTGGTCGCGGTCGATGAGCAGGGTGACCTCGGAACGCAGCGGATACACGCGCGTGACCTGGCCGACCACGCCCTTTTCATCGAGCACGGGCGAGCCCTGGGCGATGCCGTCCACCTGGCCTCGGTCGATGACCACACGGCGGGTATAGAGGTCGGGGCTGTCGTAGACCACTTCGGCCGCCGTGCCGGGCGTGGTCAGGCGGTCGCGCAGCTGCAGCAGCTCGCGCAGATGGTCGTTTTCCTGGATCAGTTCGTCGGCCAGCGAGGCACGCTGGGCCATGGCCACCAGTTCCTTGCGCGCGCCCTGCTCCCGGGCCTGGGCCTCGTCCAGCGAGCCCAGGTAGCGGCTGGCGTCGTGCACGGCCTCCACCGGCTTGAGCATCACCCACTGCACGGGGTACAGCACGGTGGACACGGCCACGCGCACGGGGTCGGTGATCCTGAAACGCGCGTCGGCCACCATCAGAAACAGCGCCAATGCGCTGTAGATGGCCAGTTGGGAGACGCGCGAGGGCCGCCGCTTGAACAGCGAGGGCGCCGAGTGGTCCAGGGTGTTGGGATTCATGCGCCCCTCCCGCGCGGCAGGGCCTGCCCTGCCGCACTTGCTGCGGCCTGGAAAGCACGGGCCGGGCCCGGTGCGAAGGAAGGCAGGGCAAGCATGCAGGTCACCACGGAAGGGAGAAGAAAAACGTTGCAGTCGGTCGGCTGCCGCCCGGGCCCGCGACAACGGGCCCCGGCCTGCGCCGCGTCAGTCGCTGGTGAAGATACTGCCCTGGCGGTCCATGGTCTCCAGCGCCATGCCGCAGCCGCGCACCACACAGGTCAGCGGTTCCTCGGCCACGAGCACGGGCAGGCCCGTCTCTTCGGCCAGCAGGCGGTCCAGGTCGCGCAGCAGCGCGCCGCCGCCGGTCAGCATCATGCCGCGCTCGGCAATGTCGGCGCCCAGCTCGGGCGGGGTCTGCTCCAGCGCGTTCTTGACGGCGCTGACGATCTGGTTGAGCGGGTCGGTCAGGGCTTCGAGCACCTCGTTGGACGAGATGGTGAAGCTGCGCGGCACGCCTTCGGAGAGGTTGCGGCCCTTGACTTCCATCTCCTTGACTTCGGAGCCGGGGAAGGCCGAGCCGATGTTCTTCTTGATGGATTCGGCCGTGGGCTCGCCGATCAGCATGCCGTAGTTGCGGCGGATGTAGCTGATGATGGCTTCGTCGAACTTGTCGCCGCCCACGCGCACGGAGCCCTTGTAGACCATGCCGCCCAGCGAGATCACGCCGACTTCGGTGGTACCGCCACCGATGTCCACCACCATGGAGCCCGAGGCCTCGGACACCGGCAGGCCGGCACCGATGCCGGCGGCCATGGGTTCCTCGATCAGGTAGACGGAGGTGGCGCCTGCCGCCTCGGCCGCGTCCTTGATGGCGCGGCGCTCGACCTGGGTGGAGCCGCAGGGCACGCAGATGATGATGCGCGGGCTGGGCGTGAGCACCGAGCGCGGATGCACCATCTTGATGAACTGCTTGATCATCTGCTCGGTGATGACGAAGTCGGCAATCACGCCATCCTTCATCGGGCGGATGGCCTCGATGTTGCCGGGCACCTTGCCCAGCATGGCCTTGGCTTCACGGCCCACCGCCTGGATCACCTTCTTGCCATGCGGGCCGCCTTCGTGGCGGATGGCGACAACGGAGGGTTCGTCCAGAACAATGCCCTTGTCGCGGGCGAAAATCAGGGTGTTGGCTGTGCCAAGATCAATGGCAAGGTCGGTGGAGAAATACCGACGGAAAGCTCCGAACATTACGAGAGTCCTCTCAGGCACGGCATGCTCGTCGGCCTGCCATCGCCGGGATGAAAGTTAGGGAGTCTGGATGGGGTTGGCTTTTCGCACAATGACCAGCTCGGAGAGGGTCTTGCGGCAAAGCCGAGATAATACCGTATCCCCTGTGAATAACTTGTACTGCCGGGGCTTGAAATGCGGGTTTACATCCCGTTGCCCCCTTCAAAATTCCTATGGCACTGAACGCACAAGACATCGCACGCATCGCGAACCTCGCACGGCTCGAGCTCTCTTCCGCAGAGAGTGAGCGCATGCTAGGCCAGCTCAATGATTTTTTCGGCATCGTGGAGAAGATGCAGGCTGTGGATACTTCGGGCGTCAGCCCGCTGTCACATCCGGTCGCCGCCATCCAGGACATTGCCCTGCGCCTGCGCGAGGACATTGCCAGCGAGCCCGACCAGCGCGACGCCAATCAGCGCAGCGCCCCGGCCGTCGAGCGCGGCCTGTTCCTGGTCCCCAAGGTGATCGAGTGAGCGCCGGGCGTCGCTCGCCCTGCTTCCTGTCCCCTGGCATCCGTCCCCGTTTTCCGCATCCCATACATGACCCAGCAAACCACTGATATGCACACGCTCGGCGTGTCGGCCCTGTCGGCCCTGCTGCGCGAGCGCAAGCTCGGCGCCGTCGAAGCCGCCCAGCATTTCCTGGCCCGCGCCCAGGCGCACCAGAACCTGGGCGCCTTCGTCAGCATCGACGAAGAGGCCACCCTGGCCCAGGCCCGCGCTGCCGACGCCCTGATTGCCCAAGGCAAGGGCGGTCGCCTGGCTGGCGTGCCCATTGCGCACAAGGACATCTTCGTCACGCGCGACTTCCCGACCACGGCCTCCAGCAAGATGCTGGCCGGCTATCGCTCGCCCTTCGACGCCACCGTGGTCACCCGCCTGGCCGAGGCCGGCGCCGTGACGCTGGGCAAGCTCAACTGCGACGAATTCGCCATGGGCTCGGCCAACGAGAACTCGGCCGTCGCGCCCGTGGGCTTCGACGCACCCGCGCCCGTGCGCAATCCCTGGAACCTGGACCGCGTGCCCGGCGGCTCCTCGGGCGGCTCGGCCGTGGCCGTGGCCGCCGGCCTGGCGCCCGCCGTCACCGGCACCGACACGGGCGGCTCCATCCGCCAGCCCGCATCGTTTTGCGGCATCACGGGCATCAAGCCCACCTATGGCCGCGCCAGCCGCTACGGCATGATCGCCTTCGCCTCCAGCCTGGACCAGGCCGGTCCCATGGGCAAGAGCGCCGAGGACTGCGCCCTGCTGCTGTCCGAGATGTGCGGCCCCGACCTGGACCGCGACTCCACCAGCCTGGACGTGCCCGCCGAAGACTTCACGGCCCGCCTGAACGACAGCATCGAAGGCCTGCGCATCGGCATCCCCGCCGAGTTCTTCGGCGAAGGCCTGTCGGCCGACGTGCGCGCCGCCGTGGATGGCGCGCTCAAGGAATACGAGAAGCTGGGCGCCCGCCTGGTGCCGATCTCGCTGCCGCGCACCGAGCTGTCGATTCCCGTGTACTACATCCTGGCCCCGGCCGAGGCATCGTCCAACCTCTCGCGCTTCGACGGAGTGAAGTTCGGCCACCGCGCCAAGGACTACACGGACCTGGTGGACATGTACAAGAAGACCCGCGCCGAAGGCTTCGGCGACGAGGTCAAGCGCCGCATCATGATCGGCGCCTACGTGCTGTCCGAGGGCTACTACGACGCCTACTACCTGCAGGCGCAGAAGATCCGCCGCATGATCGCCGACGACTTCCAGGCCGCCTTCCAGCAGTGCGACGTGATCGCCGGCCCCGCCGCGCCCACCGTGGCCTGGCAGCTGGGCGGAAAGAGCGACCCGCTGGCCAACTACCTGGCCGATATCTTCACGCTGCCCGCATCGCTGGCCGGCCTGCCCGGCATGAGCGTGCCCGCAGGCTTTGGCGAGGCCGGCATGCCCGTGGGCCTGCAGCTGATCGGCAACTACTTCAAGGAAGGCCAGTTGCTCAACGCCGCCCACCGCTTCCAGCAGGCCACCGATTTCCACCTTCAAGCTCCGAAGGGCATCTGAGACCCCATGACCGCGAAACTCATCCAGGGCTATGAAGTCGTCATCGGCTTCGAGACCCACGCCCAGCTGGCCACCCAGTCCAAGATCTTCAGCCGCGCCAGCACCGCCTTCGGCGCCGAGCCCAACACCCAGGCCTGCGCCGTGGACATGGCGCTGCCCGGCACGCTGCCGGTGATGAACAAAAAGGCCGTCGAGTGCGCCATCCGCCTCGGCCTGGCGCTGGGCTCGCACATTGCGCCGCGCAGCATCTTCGCGCGCAAGAACTACTTCTATCCCGACCTGCCCAAGGGCTACCAGATCTCGCAGTTCGAGATTCCCGTGGTCCAGGGCGGCGAGGTGTCCTTCTTCCTCGGCGACGAGAAGAAGACCATCCGCCTGGTGCGCGCCCACCTGGAGGAAGATGCCGGCAAGTCGCTGCACGAGGACTTCATCGGCCAGTCGGGCATCGATCTGAACCGCGCCGGCACGCCGCTGCTGGAGATCGTGACCGAGCCCGACATCCGCAGCACGGAAGAAGCCGTGGCCTACGCCAAGACGCTGCACCAGATCGTCACCTGGATCGGCATCTGCGACGGCAACATGCAGGAAGGGAGCTTCCGCTGCGACGCCAACGTCTCCGTGCGCAAGCCCGGCCAGCCGCTGGGCACGCGCCGCGAGATCAAGAACCTCAACAGCTTCAAGAACATGCAGCTGGCCATCGACTACGAGATCCGCTGGCAGATCGAGGAAATCGAGGACGGCCGCCGCATCCAGCAGGCCACCGTGCTGTTCGACCCCGACACGGGCAAGACGCGCTCCATGCGCACCAAGGAAGACGCGGCCGACTACCGCTACTTCCCCGACCCCGACCTGCCGCCGCTGGTGGTCGCGCCCGAGTGGGTGGAACAGGTCAGGGCCGACATGCCCGAGCTGCCGCGCGCCATGGCCGCGCGCTTTGTCGAGCAATACGGCCTGCCCGAGTACGACGCCACCACGCTGACGCAAAGCCAGGCCATGGCCGCCTACTTCGAGGACACGGCCCGGGCCTGCAATGCGCCCAAGCTGGCCAGCAACTGGATCATGGGCGAGATCTCGCGCCGCCTGAACACCGAGGAAATCGGCATGGAGGCCGCCAAGGTCTCCAGCGCCCAGCTGGCCGCGCTGATCGCGCGCATCGGCGACGGCACCATCTCCAACAACGCCGCCAAGCAGGTGTTCGAGGCGCTGTGGACAGGTGAGGGCCAGGACGTGGACGCCATCATCGAGGCCAAGGGCCTCAAGCAGATGAACGACACGGGCGCGCTGGAGAAGATCATCGACGAGGTGATCGCCGCCAATCCGGCCAACGTGGAGCAGTACCGCGCAGGCAAGGACAAGGCCTTCAACGCCCTGGTCGGCCAGGTCATGAAGGCTTCCAAGGGCAAGGCCAACCCGGCGCAGGTCAACGAGCTGCTCAAGGCCAAGCTGGTCTGACCACACGCCCGGTCCACCCGGCCCACCAGGCCCGCCCACCGTGGCGGGCTTTTTTTCGTGTGCACGCTCCGCGCCGGCTGTCCCGCACCGAACAGCGCCTGCGCCTGCATGTCTCCAGAATCCCTGCCATCGCACCTGAGGAGACAGCATGACCACCAGCACCGACCGCCTGCACATCCCCGGCCTGCCCTGGGCCGACTCCCCTGAAGCCGTAGGCCTGGGCGGCGCGCGCCTGGCACGCCTGTCGGCCCGGCTGCAGCGCGGCGTGGACACCGGCGAGATCCCGGGCGCCGTGGCCCTGGTGGCGCGGCGCGGCAAGCTGGCCTACCTGGAGAGCTTCGGCCTGCTGGACCCCGAGGCCGGCACGGCCATGCGGCCCGATGCCATCTTCCGCATCGCCTCCATGAGCAAGCCCATCACCTCGCTGGCCATCATGATGCTGGCCGAGCAGGGGCGGCTGTCCATCATCGAGCCCGTGGAGCAGTACCTGCCCGAGCTGGCCGCGCTGCGCGTGGGCCTGGAGCGCGCGCCGCTGGCGCGGCCCATCACGCTGCAGGACCTGCTGCGCCACACCTCCGGCATTCCCTATGGATTCGCCGGCACCGAGCACCCCGTCAAGAAGATGTACCTGGATGCGGGCCTGTTCAGCGGCAAGTTCACCAATGCGCAGTTCATCACCAGGCTCGCGCAGCTGCCGCTGGTGGCCCAGCCCGGCGAGACCTGGGAATACGGCATGTCCACCGACGTGCTGGGCCGCGTGGTCGAGGTGGTCAGCGGCCAGACGCTGGCCGCCTTCGTGCGCGAGCACATCACCGGGCCGCTGGGCATGGCCGACACGGGCTTTCATGCGCCCGACAGCGAGATCGCACGCGCCGCGCGGCCCCAGCCCGAAGGGCCGCAGAAACAGATGCCGCCCATCCCCCCGGTCACGCGCGCCATGGTGTTCGAGTCGGGCGGCGGCGGCATGGTCTCGACCATGGCCGACTACGCGCGGCTGTGCCTGTTCTGGCGCAACGGCGGCACGCTGGACGGCGTGCGCCTGGTCTCGCGCAAGACCGTGGAGCTGATGACCTCCAACCACCTGCCCGCCAGCGTGCGCATGGGGCCGGACATGGCGTATTTCGGCGCCCAGCTGCCCTCGCCCGAGGTGGGCCAGGGCTTCGGCCTGGGGTTTGCGGTGCGCACGGCGCCGGGCCTCAACCCGCTGCCGGGCAGCGTGGGCGACTTTTCATGGAGCGGCATCTACGGCACCTTCTTCTGGATCGATCCGCAGGAGGACCTGTTCGCCATCCTCATGATGCAGTCCATGGCCCAGCGCATTGCCTACCGCTGGGTGATGCGCGAGGGCGTGTACCAGTCCGTGGTGGACTGAATCTTCCGGGTTTGCACCAAGGCAGTGCAAAGCCCATGCTGCCAGCAAGAGCGGCGTCCCTTCCTAAAATGACGCGCTTTTGCAGCCCTGCCCCGGGGCCGCGCAGGCAAAGACAACAAGACAACAAGGCCATGGGCTGGAACAGAAAAGCATGGGGGCCGGTGGTGCCGCGCCCCGCGCCTGCGGACATGTGGCGCGTGGCCATGGGCTCCATCGTGGGCATGGGGCTGGCCACGGCCCTGGTCTGGCTGGCGCATGCGGGCACCTGGGATCTTCCCCTGCGCCTGTTCGCGCCGCTGGGCGCCACGGCCGTGCTGCTGTTCGCCGTGCCCACCAGCCCACTGGCCCAGCCCTGGTCCTGCGTGGTGGGCAATACGGTGTCGGCGCTCTGGGCCCTGTTCGTGCTGCAGTGGTGCCCGCCCCAGCTGGCGCCTGCGCTGGCCGTGGGTGGCGCCATAGGCTGCATGCTGCTGACGCGCTCGCTGCATCCGCCGGGTGGCGCCATGGCCCTGCTGACGGTGCTCAATGCCAAGGCCTCGCTGGCCGCCGGCTGGATGCTGCCCTTCGTGCCCGTGGGCGCGCTGACGCTGGCGCTGGTCCTGGCGGCCACGGCGCTCCACCGCGCCACGGGCCGGCGCTATCCCCACCATGCCGACACGGCGCCCAAGGCCTCGCCCGCCGATTCGGCCCATCGCCATGCCTCGCGCCTGGGCCTGTCCCATGCCGATCTGGAGGCGCTGCTGCTGCGCTTCGGCCAGGAAAACAACCTGGAAGCCGACGACCTGGCCGAGCTGCTGGCCGCCGCCGAGGAAACCGCCATCGAGCACCGCCTGGGCGGCGTGCGCTGCGCCCAGCTGATGACGCGCGATCCCGTGAGCTGCTCCTTGGACGACGACGTGCACGCCGTGGCCGCACGCTTTCGCGCGCACCCGGCCAAGAGCCTGCCGGTGCTGGACGCCGATGGCGGCCTGGCCGGTACGGTCTCCCGTGCCGAGCTGTACGAGTGGCTGTGGATGAGCCCCGTGCGCCCGGCCGAATCTGCGGCAAAACCTTCTTTGTTGAACTGGCTGGGCCAGCGCCTGCCCGGCAAGAACCGGGCCGTGCCCCGTCTGTCGGAGCTGCCCCAGCTGGTTCATGCGCCTGAACTCAGCGTGGACGAAGACACGCCCGTGGGCCAGTTGCTCAACGCCCTGGCCCGGCACAGCGTGCCCTGCATTCCCGTGATGCGCGAAGGCCGGCTGACCGGCCTGATCACGCGCACGGACCTGATGCGGCTTCTGCTGCAGCCGGGCAGATAGGGCGAGCCGGCAATGCGCCAGTTTCAGGAAGTGCGCCCAAGCGCAGCATCCTGAAACCTGGCCATCAGAACAGCACGCGGCAGCGGATGGTGCCGGGAACCTGGGTCAGTTTCTCGACCGCCAGGCCCGAGGACTGGGCTGCCAGGTCGATCACCACATAGCCCACCTTCTCGTCGGTGCGCAGGTACTGGCCGGCAATGTTGATGCCGTTCTCGGCAAACACCTGGTTGATGGCCGACAGCACGCCGGGCTGGTTGTGGTGCACGTGCAGGATGCGGTTCTGGCCGGGGTGGGCGGGCAGGGCCACTTCGGGGAAGTTCACCGCCGAGGTGGTGGTGCCGTTGTCGCTGTACTTGACCAGCTTCTCGGCCACTTCCAGGCCGATGTTGGCCTGGGCCTCCATGGTGGAGCCGCCCACGTGCGGTGTCAGGATGACGTTGTCCAGGCCGCGCAGGGGCGAGACGAATTCATCCTTGTTGCTGCGCGGCTCGGTGGGGAACACGTCGATGGCGGCGCCCAGCAGCTTGCCGGCCTTCAGGGCCTCGGCCAGCGGCTCGATTTCCACCACGGTGCCGCGCGAGGCATTGATCAGGATGGCGCCGGGCTTCATGGCCGCGATTTCCTTGGCGCCGATCATCCACTGGGTGGAGGGCAGCTCGGGCACGTGCAGGGTGACGATGTCGCTGCCGGCCAGCAGATCGGCCAGCGATGCGGCCTGGCGCGCATTGCCCAGCGGCAGCTTGGTGGACACGTCATGGAAGAGCACCTGCATGCCCACCGACTCGGCCATCACCGACAGCTGGGTGCCGATGGAGCCGTAGCCCACGATGCCCAGCGTCTTGCCGCGGATTTCGTAGGAGTTCTCGGCGCTCTTGAGCCAGCCGCCGCGGTGGGCGGAGGCGTTCTTGGCAGGCACGCCGCGCAGCAGCAGGATGGCTTCGGCCAGCACCAGCTCGGCCACCGAGCGCGTGTTGGAGTAAGGCGCGTTGAAGACCACCACGCCACGCTCGCGCGCCGCGTCCAGGTCCACCTGGTTGGTGCCGATGCAAAAGCAGCCCACGGCCACGAGCTTTTGCGCGGCGGCGAACACGTCGGCCGTCAGCTGCGTGCGCGAACGGATGCCGACGAAGTGCACGTCGGCGATCTTGCGCTTGAGCTCCTCGCCTTCCAGCGCGCCCGTCACGGTCTCCACATTGGTGTAGCCCGCATTGCGCAGCACTTCGAGTGCGGAAGGATGGATGCCTTCGAGCAGCAGGAACTTGATCTTCGATTTATCCAGCGACGTTTTGGTCATGGGCGAGCCCTCTCTAGTCAGTCAGAAATCAAAGCGAGCATTACAGCGGATTCGGGAAGCCGCTACAGCCGGTAGGCCCAAAGCCAGCGCGCCCGCAAGCGGGAGAACCATGCGCCCTGCGGCCATGAACATCCCGCCATCCGGCAGACACCCATTGCAGGACGGCGCATGCCACGGGAGCACATGCACACTTCGAGTTTGGCGCGAAATGTAAAACATTGAGAACCGGTGCGCGCGTGCGCGGCAGCCTTCCTAGAATTCGCGCGTCTGCGTCCGGTGCTTTCAAATCAATAGCAACAGAACAGGCCTGCAGGCGGTCCGGACGCGCCCTTGTTTTACGAACCAACCGAGGAATCCGATGATTACAAACATGCTGCGCAGGATCGAGGACCTGCTGGTGCAGGTGGTGCGCGTGGTGCTGCTGGTGTTCTCCCTGCTCGTGCTGGTGGGCATGGCACTGTGGACCTGGGAGAGCTTCAGGCCCGGCAAGGCCGAGGCGCCCCAGGCCGTGGCCCAGGAATTGAACTGGAAGGACGCCAGGCCCGACCTGCAGTTCGTCGTGGACGAAACCAGCCGCGACCTGGGCGCGGGCGGCGGCGAACCCGCCATGGAAAAGCGCCTGGCCGATCCGGCGCTGCGCCCCGCCTTCCAGAAGGCCGACGCCCTGGTGCGCGCCTTCGTGAACAAGGATCCTGCGCGGCGCGAGCGCACCGAGCGGGACCACCAGGCCCGGGGCCTGGCACCGCTGCACCCGCTGCTGCAAGGCGACGCCCTGCCGTCCGAGGCCGATGTGCAGCGCCACATCCAGGAGCGCGGCCAGCGCGAAGGCGATGCCGGGGCCGTGGATGCGGCGGCCGATGCAGCGGCTGCCGATGCAGCGGCTGCCGCAGCCGCCTCCGCCGACGAGGAAGACAGCTGGATGGTCGATCCCGTGGATACCGCCGCCGCCATCCACGAGCGTGCCCAGGCCGCCGAGCTGGAACACGGCAAGGGCGCCTATGCGGCCTATGTGCAGGGCCTGCCCGCCGCGCTGGAGCAGGTCTTCGGCAATGCTGCCCTGGAGCCGCGGCTGCAGGCGCAGACGGCCCAGCAGATCCTGTCCACGGTGCTGCTGAACTACACGCTGTCCCTGGACAATGCGGCGCGCGCGCTGCGCGGCGAGGACAGCCACGGCAGCAGCTCCTGGAAGGAGCGCTTCGGCGCCGTGGAGACGGCCTTCTGGAGCATGCTGATGTCATTCCTCGTGCTGGTGGTGATGGTGCTGGTCTTCATCCGCATGGAGCGCCACCTGCGCGTAATCAGCCAGCAGCATGGCCAGGCACAGCGCCAGCCCTGAGGCCTTGCGCTATCGTTGCCGCTTTCCTTTCTGCTTGCCGCCTATCCGCATGACACGCAACACCACCACCCCCATCCATCCGCAATTCCTGGGCCGCATGTCGCCGCGCGCCTTCAAGCCGGAGGCACTGAGCCAGGCCCAGGTCGAGCAGCTGGCCGACGCCGCGCGCTGGGCGCCTTCGGCCAGCAACAAGCAGCCCTGGCACTTTGCCTATGCGCTGCGCGGCGATGCGAACTGGCAGGCCTTCAGCACCATTCCCAACGAGTTCAACCGCCGCTGGTGCCTGGAGGCGGGCGCGCTGATCGTGCTGATGTCCGACCGCCAGGCCTCGCCCGGCAAGCACAGCTTCGACGCAGGCTGCGCCTGGGGCTACCTGGCGCTGGAAGCCCACGCCATGGGCCTGGCCACGCACGCCATGGGCGGCTTCTCGGCCGACGCCGCACGCGAGGTGCTGCGCCTGCCCGAGCACCTGGAGCCCGAGGTGGTGATCGCCGTGGGCTGGCGCGGCGATGCAGCCGCCCTGCCCGACGATCTGCGCGAGCGCGAGGTGCCCACGCCGCGCAAGCCGCTGGCCGAAGTGCTGAGCGCCGGCCCCGTGGCCACGGGCGGCTGACGGCGGGTTCCAAGTCCTACGCCGCTTTGCGGGGATGCCCCGGATGGCCGCTCCAGGCCCCGGGGCTACACTGGCCCACAGGCCTGCGGCGCAGCAGGCGTCCATGACCCCAAGGAGTTGCCATGACACCATCCTCCAGCCCCAACCTCGACAAGCTGCGCAACATCGTCCAGAAGTTCGGCGCCAGCTCCTTCACCACGGACCAGGTGGCCAGCGAATACGACGACGCCCCGGCCACGGCGGAAAGCATCGAGCAGTTCGACGCCCTGCTGCAGCGCCATGCAGCCGTGCTGGGCATCCATTCCGTCCCCGGCAGCGGCGGCCAGGGCCACGGCGCCACCGTCTGGCAGCCGGCCTGAGCACCGAAACCACGCAGGGCACTGCGCCGCTACACTCGCTGCGGCCGGCACTTTGCCGGCGCGCAGTTTCCTTTTGATGTCCTCACTCTCCCCCCATACCTGGCTGCAGCTGTCCGTGGCAGCCAGTGCCTTGCTGGTGCTCGCCTCCATCGGCTGGGTCTGGCACGGCACGCGCGCCCTGCCCGCGGATTCGCGCGATGGCCGCAGCGCCCGGCGCATGGCGGCCCTGTTCGCCCTGGGCGCCCTGGCCTGGCTGGCCTACGGCCTGTACACGGGCTATGCCGCGCTGTGGAAGGCAGACGCGCTGATGCTGTTCGCCCAGCAAGGCGCGCTGCTGCGCCTGCCGCTGCTGATCGGCGGACTGGCCTGGGTGGCCGCGCTGCTGGTCACGCGCGTGCTGCGCATGCTGGGCCGGGCCGGATCGGCATGAGCCGGCGCAGACCCCCACGGCGCTGAGCGCTCAGGGCGCCGCCACCTCCTTGGGCAGCACATAGGCACGCACGCTGTCGCCAGCCTTGGTGCCGGTCGAACCATGGCCACCCGCCACCACCACCAGGTACTGGCGCTGGTCCGTGCCCAGGTAGGTCATGGGCGTGGCCTGGCCGCCAGCAGGCAGGCGGTCCTGCCAGAGCTGGCGGCCGCTGTCCACGTCGTAGGCGCGTACATAGTTGTCCAGAGCCCCCGAGTAGAAGGCCACGCCGCCAGCGGTCACCACCGGGCCGCCAATGCCGGGCACGCCCATGCGAAAGCCCAGCGGCAGCGGGCTCAGGTCGCGCGGCGTGCCGTTGCGGCGCTGCCAGACGATCTGGCCCGTGCGCAGGTCGGCACCCGCCACAAAGCCCCAGGGCGGCGCCTGGCAGGGAATGCCCAGCGGCGAGACAAAGGGCTTGAGCCGCACCGCAAACGGTGCGCCGAAGTTTTCGTTGAGCGCGGGCAGGCCGTCCTTGGGCGGGCCGCCATCCTGCACCAGCAGCGAGGTATCGTCCGCACGCGGCACCAGGGTGGAGACGAAGGCCAGCCGCGTGGGCGTGGCAAACGCCACCTGCCGGCGCGGATCCACGGCCACGCCGCCCCAGTTGAAGACGCCGAAGTTGCCCGGATAGATCAGCGAGCCCTGCTCCGAGGGCGGCGTGAAGCGCCCCTCGTAGCGCAGCCGGTGGAAGGCCAGCCGGCACCACAGCTGCTCGAAGGGCGTGGCACCCCACATGTCGCGTTCGGTCAGGGCCGGGGGATTGAAGCTCAGCTGCGAATGCGGCTGCGTGGGCGCCGTGCGGTCGCCGCGTGCCGCGCCCTGCGGCGCAGCCACCTCGGTGACGGGCAGCAGCGGCTGGCCCGTGCGCCGGTCCAGCACGAACAGCTCGCCCTGCTTGGTGGGCTGCACCAGGGCGGGCACGCTGTGGCCGCCGATCTCCAGGTCGATCAGGCTGGGCTGCGAGGGTACGTCGTAGTCCCAGAGATCGTGGTGCACGGTCTGAAACACCCAGCGCACGGCGCCCGTGGCGATGTCCAGCGCCACCACGGAGGACGAATACCGCTCGGCCTCGGCGCTGCGTCTCCCGCCCCATTGGTCGGGCGGCGCATTGCCCATGGGCACGAAGACGAGGCCCAGCGTCTCGTCCACGCTGGAGATGGACCAGCTGTTGGGCGAGCTGGGCACATAGGTCTGCCCTTCGGGCAGCGGCGTGCTGGTCGCTGGCCGCCCCGGGTCCCAGGCCCACAGCAGCGCGCCCGAGCGGATGTCGAAGGCGCGGATCACGCCCGAGGGCTCGCGCGTGGAATGGTTGTCCAACACCGTGCCGCCCACGATGATGCGGTCGCGCGCCACCACCACCGGCGAGGTCGAGTAGTACGAGCCCGGCTTGCGCTCGGGCATGCCCTGCCAGAGGTCGATCTGGCCCTGGCCGCCCGCCACGTTGCCGCAGGTCTGGCCGTCGGCGGGATTGAGGGCGACCACCTTGCCGTCGGCCGTGGCCATGAACAGCTTGGCGGTACAGCGGCCATCATCGGAGGAAGGGGCCGGGGAGACCGAGGAAGCCGGATCAGCCTGTACCGCCTGTACCGCCTGTGCGCCGGCCTTCCTTGCAGCCGGCGCCACCGCCGAATGCGTCTGCCCCGCCGCCGCATCGAACTGCGCGGCCGCCTGCGCCGACTGGTAGGACAGGCCCCGGCAGGTCAGGTGCTGCAGCGCCAGCCCCTTGGGCATGGGCAGGTCGCGCCGCCACAGCTGCTTGCCCGTGGTGGCATCGAGCGCAATCACCGACTGGTGGGGCGTGCACAGGAACAGGCGCTCGCCGATCTTCAGCGGCGTGACCTCGAACGTGGTTTCTTCGGGATCGCCGGGCTTGCCGCGCACATCGCCCGTGCGGAACTCCCAGGCCAATTGCAGCAGCCGCACGTTGTGCGGGCCGATCTGGCGCAGCGGCGAATAGCGCTGGCCCGCTCCGGTGCGGCCGTAGGCATGCCATTCGCCATCGGGCACGGCATCGGTGGCATCGCCCTGCAGCACCGGCGGGCTGCGCAGGCCGCCGGCATCGGAGGCCACCATGGACATGTTCTGCACGGCCGTGACCTGGCCGTCGGCCGGCAGGTCCGACGCAGCGGCGGCCGCCCCCGCAAACTGGCCCTGGGTTTCATGGGCATCGCGCTGGCGCCCGAATGACAGGCCCGCAAGAATGGCCGTGCCCAGCACCACCAGCGCCAGCGCCGCATGGGCCGGGGCCAGGCCCCGGTTCTGGCCCATGTCGGGCTCATGGCGCAGCGCACGCACCGACCAGGGCAGCACCAGCAGCAGGCCCATCAACCAGGGCAGCCCCAGGCGCCCCGCCAGCGGCCACCAGTCCAGCCCTATCTCCCAGACCGCCCACAGCGCGGTGCCCAGCAGCCACAGCGCAAACAGCCACAGCGCCATGGCCGAACGGCGCGCCACGCCCCACCCCACCACCAGCAGCAGGCCGGCGATCACGTAGTAGCCGCTGCCGCCGGCCAGCAGGAGCTGGGCGCCGCCCCAGGACAGCCAGGCCCCGGCTGCCCACAGCAGCAAGGCCATCAACCAACGCCACACCGTCATGCTGCCTCCCTTGATGTCAGCCCGCAGACTCGATGCGCAAAGCCTAGCCCTGCATGCGGGCGCCGCATGCAGGACGAATTCGACTCAGCAAGCGTGCAACGAGAAGGAGGAAGGAAAGGAGGGGCAGGAAGGAGAAAGAACGCGGCGGCGGGCGCGGCGTTGGGCCAGCCTCAGCGGCGTGCGCTCGCAGCCCACAGCTGGCGCAGCTGCTGCAGCTCGGCATCGAAGCGCTCCTGGATGCGGCGCTTTTCCTGGTCCTGCTGCTGGACGAAGCGCTGCTGCTCCTCCTGCGAGGCCGTGTTCTCGTCGAGCTGGCGGCGCAGCGATGCCGGCGCCTTGGCGGGGTCTTTCCTGTAGAACTCCATCTCGGCATTCAGGGCCGTGCGCCGCGTCTGCAGTTCCTGCTGGCGCTGGCGCGCCACGGAGATGACCTGATCGACCTGGGAGATGGCCTCGGCACGCTCGGCATCGTGGGCGGCCTGGTTGGGGTAGCGCGTGATCAACGCCTTGTCGCGCGAGCGCTCCTCGCGCATGCGGCGCTGTTCTGCCTGGTCGCGGCGGCGCTGGGCGTCCAGCTCGGCGCGTTCGTTGTCGGTCAGCGTGGGGCCCACGCGGCGCAGCTCCACGCCGGAGTTGCCCAGCACGCGCTGGTCGCGGTCCACGCATTCGGCAATCGGGCGGTCGGCCGTCAGGCGGCGGCCACGGGCGTCGGTGCATGAATAGATGCCCGGCCCCAGGGGCATATCCTGGGCGAGCACGGCGCAGCCCAGCGTGGCCAAGCCCATGGCACACAGCAAGGATCGTGCATGCATCGCCCGCTTCATCAACCGCTCACCCCTTGTCGTTGACTCCATAACGCTGGCGGTAGGCCAGCACGCGCTCATGGTGGCCGCTGCCTGCGCTGCCACCTTGAATCTCAAGATAAAGCAATAAGTCTGCCAGTTTTGCAATAGTGCAGACCTGCATGCCCAGCTGGTTGCGCACGTACTGCACGGCGCTGTGGGGCACGTCCTGGCCATTTTCCGTGGCCATTTCCTGGCGGTCCAGCGCGATGGCCACGGCATGCGGCGTGGCACCGGCGGCGCGGATGATGGCGATGGACTCGCGCGCGGCCGTGCCGGCGCTCATCACGTCGTCCACGATCAGCACGCGGCCCTTGAGCGGCGCGCCCACCAGGGTGCCGCCCTCGCCGTGGTCCTTGGCTTCCTTGCGGTTGTACGCAAAGGGCTTGTTGATGCCCATGCGGGCCAGCTCCACCGCCACGGTGGCCGCCAGCGGGATACCCTTGTAGGCCGGGCCGAAGATCATGTCGAACTCGATGCCGCTGGCCGCAATGGCTTTTGCATAGAATTCGGCGAGACGGCCCATCTTGCCGCCGTCATCGAACAGGCCGGCATTGAAGAAGTACGGGCTCATGCGCCCGGCCTTGGTCTTGAACTCGCCGAAACGCAGCACCCCTGCGTCAACGGCGAATTGCACAAATTCCTGCGCCAGACGGCCTGCGTCATCGGCCTGCAGATTACTCACCACCATGGATTCATCCTTGTTCAAATTGACCAGCCTCAACCTCAACGGCATCCGCTCGGCCTCGACCAAGGGCGTCGAAGCCTGGATCGAGGCCACTGCGCCGGATTGTATTTGCGTGCAGGAAATCAAGGCCCAGGCCGCCGACATGACCGGACGCTTCGAGCTGCTGGCCGGCCTGCGCGGCCACTTCCACTACGCCGAGAAAAAGGGCTACTCGGGCGTGGGCGTCTACAGCCGCCACGAGCCCAGCGACGTCGTGGTCGGCTTCGGCTCGCACGAATTCGACGCCGAAGGCCGCTACGTGGAGGCGCGCTTCGACACGCCATCGCGCAAGCTGTCCATCATCAGCGCCTACTTTCCCAGCGGCAGCTCCGGCGAACTGCGCCAGACGGCCAAGTTCCGCTTCCTGGCCGAAATGCACGCCCACCTGATGCGCATGAAGGGCGAACGCGAGTTCATCCTCTGCGGCGACATCAACATCGCCCACCAGCAGATCGACCTCAAGAACTGGCGCAGCAACCAGAAAAACAGCGGTTTCACGCCCGAGGAACGCGAGTGGATGACAAAATTGTTGAACAAAACTGAGCCGACTGGCGGCCTGGTGGACGTTTATCGCCTGCTCCAGCCCGACACCACCGACACCTGCTACACATGGTGGAGCAACCGCGGCCAGGCCTACGCCAACAACGTGGGATGGCGCCTGGACTACCACCTGGCCACCCCCGCTACCGCCGCGCTGGCCCGCACCGAGAACATCTACAAGGATGTGAAGTTCTCGGACCATGCGCCGGTGACCATCGGCTACGACATGAAGCTGTGAGACGTTCAAGCAGGGCCTTGGGTCGCGGCGGTTTGACTCGTCGCGCTCTCATACAGACACTGTGCGCATGATCTTTATCTGAGGGTTCCGAGATGAAATCCATTGCTGTCTCCAGCGCCAAGCGGCCAATCCATCTCACGATCAATGCAGATCTGGTGACGCAGGCCAAGGCCTATACCGACAATCTCTCGGCCACCATGGAATCCCTGCTGGCCGAATACGTTGCCAGGCAGGAGGGCGCACAGCGTGAGCGCCAACGGCTTGCCGACGCCTGCGCCAGCGACTGGAACGCGGTCAACATCGCGGTGGGTTCGTTCGCAGACGAGCACTCGACGCTCTAGTGGCGCAATTCGACGTTCATCGCAACAAGGGAGCCTTGCGCGACTCGATTCCCTACGTCGTCGTGGTCCAGTCCTCGCTGTTTGACCGCTACCGCCGTCGCGTCGTGGTTCCACTGGTTCGGCAGAATCTGCTGCCGCACGGCACTCCAACCGTGGGTGCGAGGATGAATCCTGTGTTTGTCATTGAAGGCGTGCCGGTCGTCCTGCATGCCCTGGACATGGTTTCAGTCGCCCTGGATCAATTGGGTGAAGTGGTGGCCTCACTGGAGCATGAAGGCCAAGCCATCGCCGATGCGCTGGACGAATTGCTGACCCGGTCCGGGGGCTGACCCAAGATCGTTTTCAAGGAGGCCAGGGCTTGGGCCCTGCCCTCCTCGGACTTCAGCCCGGGCGCATGCCTCACTCCAGCGCCTTGCCCATGTCCTCCACCACCTTCTTGGCGTCGCCGAAGACCATCATGGTCTTGTCCATGTAGAAAAGCTCATTGTCCAGGCCCGCATAGCCGGCCGCCATGGAGCGCTTGTTCACGATCACCGTCTTGGCCTTGTAGGCCTCCAGGATGGGCATGCCGTAGATGGGGCTGCCCTTGACGTGCGCGGCGGGGTTCACCACGTCGTTGGCGCCCAGGATGATGGCCACGTCGGCCTGGCCGAACTCGCTGTTGATGTCCTCCATCTCGAAGACCTGGTCGTAGGGGACCTCGGCCTCGGCCAGCAGCACGTTCATGTGGCCCGGCATGCGGCCCGCCACCGGGTGGATGGCGTACTTCACCGTCACACCGTGCTCGGTGAGTTTGTCGGCCAGCTCCTTGACCGCGTGCTGGGCACGCGCCACGGCCAGGCCGTAGCCGGGCACGATGACCACGGTCTCGGCATTGCCCAGGACGAAGGCCGCATCGTCGGCGCTGCCGCTCTTGACGTTGCGCTGCTGCTGGGAGCCTGCGGCCGCGCTGGTGGCCTCGCCGCCGAAGCCGCCCAGGATCACGCTGAAGAACGAGCGGTTCATGGCCTTGCACATGATGTAGCTCAGGATGGCGCCCGAGCTGCCCACCAGCGATCCCGCAATGATCAGCATGCTGTTGTTCAGCGAGAAGCCGATGCCCGCCGCCGCCCAGCCCGAGTAGCTGTTGAGCATGGACACGACCACCGGCATGTCCGCGCCGCCGATGGGAATGATCAGCAGCACGCCCAGCAGCAGGCCCAGGGCGATGACCAGCACGATGTCCATCCAGCTTTGGCTGTGCCAGAAGCCGAAGACGAAGAAGGCCGCCGCCAGCCCCAGCACGGCGTTGAGTGCATGCTGGCCCTTGAACTGCACGGGCGCGCCCTGGAACAGGCGGAACTTGTACTTGCCGCTGAGCTTGCCGAAGGCGATCACCGAGCCCGTGAAGGTCACGGCGCCGATGAAGGCGCCCAGCGCCAGCTCCACGCGGTTGCCGCCCGGGATGGCGCCGCCCTTGGCCGTGATGGCAAAGGCCCAGGGCTCGGCCACGGCGGCCACGGCGATGAACACCGCCGCCAGGCCGATCATGCTGTGCATGAAGGCCACCAGCTCGGGCATCTTGGTCATCTCCACGCGCTGGGCCATGACGGCACCGGCCGTGCCGCCGACCAGCAGGCCCAGCAGCACCCAGCCCAGCCCCAATGCATTGCCGCCGGCCAGCTGCACGATGAGCGCCGCCGTGGTCAGCACGGCGATCACCATGCCGGCCATGCCGAACAGGTTGCCCCGTATGGACGTGGTGGGATGCGACAGCCCCTTGAGCGCCTGGATGAAGCAGACGCTGGCCACCAGGTAGAGCAACGTGACGAGGTTCATGCTCATGACTGGCCCTCCGCCTTGGCATCCTTGCCGTCCTTGGCCGGAGCGCTCTTGCGCTCTTTCTTGCGGAACATCTCCAGCATGCGCCGCGTGACCAGGAAGCCGCCGAACACGTTGACCGCGGCCAGCGCCACGGCCAGCACGCCCATGGTCTTGCCCAGGCCCGTTTCCGTGAGCGCCGCCGCCAGCATGGCGCCGACGATGACGATGGCCGAGATGGCATTGGTCACCGCCATCAGCGGCGTGTGCAGCGCGGGGGTGACGGTCCACACCACGTGGTAGCCCACGTAGATGGCCAGCACGAAGATGATGAGATGGATGATGGTGGGGGATACGGCTTCCATGTCATTTCCTCCGCTGTGCTGCGAGTTGGCCTTCATGGGCCATCAGGCACGCGGCCACGATGTCGTCCTCCATGTCCACATGCAGGGCGCCATCCTTGTTGATGATGAGCTTGAGAAAATCGAGCACGTTGCGTGCATACAGGGCCGAGGCATCGGCCGCCACCAGCGCCGCCAGGTTGGTCAGGCCCACGATGGTCACGCCATGCGTGACCACGGTCATGCCGGCCTGGGTCAGCGGGCAGTTGCCGCCGCGCTCGGCCGCCAGGTCCACGATGACGGCGCCTGGCTTCATGGCCTGCACCATCTCGGCCGTGACCAGCACGGGCGCGGGCCGGCCCGGGATCAGCGCCGTGGTGATGACCACGTCGGCCTGGGCCACGCGCTTGGCGACCTCGGCCTTTTGCCGGTCCAGCCAGCTTTGCGGCATGGGGCGGGCGTAGCCGCCCACGCCTTCGGCGGCCTCCTTTTCCTCGGCCGTCTCGTAGGGCACATCGATGAACTTCGCGCCCAGCGACTCGACCTGCTCGCGCACGCTGGGCCGCACATCGCTGGCCTCGATCACGGCGCCCAGGCGCTTGGCCGTGGCAATGGCCTGCAGGCCGGCCACGCCCACGCCCAGCACCACGACGCGCGCGGCCTTCACCGTGCCGGCCGCCGTCATCAGCATGGGAAAGAAGCGCTGGTACTGGTTGGCCGCAATCATCACGGCCTTGTAGCCGGCGATGTTGGCCTGGCTGGACAGCACGTCCATGCTCTGCGCACGCGTGGTGCGCGGAGCCGCCTCCAGCGCATAGGCCGTGATGCCCGCATCGGCCAGGCGCTGCAGGCCTGCGGGCTGGAAGGGGTCCAGCATGCCGACCAGCGTTGCGCCCTTGCGGACCAGGGGCAGCTCATCCTCCGAAGGAATGCGCACCTTGAGCACAAGATCGGCGCCCAGGGCGCCTGCCGCATCGACGATCTCGGCGCCCGCTGCCTCGAACAAGGCATCGGGCACGCTGGCCGCCACTCCCGCTCCCGACTGCACGCGCAGCACATGGCCTTGCGCACGCAGCTTCTTGACGGTCTCGGGGGTCGCGGCCACCCGGGTTTCTCCTGCCATGGTCTCGGCAGGCACGCCAATCAACATACCGGTTCTCCCTCGCGTGATGCCGGTACCCGCCCTGCGCTGCATTGCGCAGGCGGCGGCCCGGCCCATCCTCGAAAAAATCCTTGCGCGCCTGCATGACGGCAGGCTGGCTTGGCGGCACGGCTAGCTTGTATCACGGCCGCGTGGCGGCAGCCACGGGGTCTGCCCGCGAGGATGTCGCCTGTCCGTCACAAGACGCCGGATTGCCGCGAAATGACAGCCACATTAAATGATCGCCATCCACGACCCGGCGCACCGCTGCCGTGTCCCAATGCACCTTTGAGCGACTGCAGCGGCGCAGCCGCGCAGTGCGAAGGAAGGCACCATGGGACTCTTGCAAAGACTGTTCGGACAACACGCGCGCGGCGGCCATCACGGCGGCAATATCGGCGTCCATATCGGCGGGCATCACGCCGGCGGCGCATACCCGCCTGCGGCCGTGGCGGCGGTCTGCCCCGGTTGCCATGCATCGATTGCCTCCAGCTCGCGCTTTTGCCCGCAGTGCGGCGGCGCGGTGCTGCCGCAGGCCTGCAGGAGCTGCAGCGCCAGCCATCCGGCCGGTGCGCGGTTCTGCGGGCAATGCGGCCAACCGACCACCTGACGGCGCAAGCGGGGGAGGCCCTGCGCTGCCATCAGGGGAAGGAGCGGGAATAATGGGCGCTTTCGCCAGAAGCACCCACGCCGCCCATGCTCCAGTACCACACCATCCCCGTCACCGCCTTCCAGCAGAACTGCTCGCTGGTCTGGTGCGACCAGACCATGGAAGCCGCCGTCATCGACCCGGGCGGCGACCTGGAGCAGATCGGCTGGGAGATAGATCGCCTGGGCCTGGCGCTCAAGGCCATCTGGCTCACGCACGCCCACATAGACCACGCGGGCGGCACGCGCGAGCTGGCCGATGCACAGCAGCTGCCCATCATCGGCCCCCATCCCGGAGACCAGTTCTGGATCGATGCCCTGCCCCAGCAGGGCGCCATGTTCGGCTTCCCGCATTCGGACCCCTTCACGCCCACGCGCTGGCTGCACGATGGCGACACGGTGAGCGTCGGCCAGGAAACGCTGCAGGTGCGCCACTGCCCCGGCCATACGCCCGGCCACGTGGTGTTCCATGCGCCACAGATCGACCGCGCCTTCGTGGGCGACGTGCTGTTCGCGGGCAGCATCGGCCGCACCGACTTTCCCCAGGGCAACCACCAGCAGCTGATCGACAGCATCGTCCAGCGCCTGTGGCCCATGGGCGACCAGACCGTGTTCATCCCGGGCCACGGCCCCGAAAGCAGCTTCGGCCGCGAGCGCAAGAGCAACCCCTACGTGGGCGGGACCTGAGCCTGCAGCTGCCTCAGCCCAGCACCTCGATCCACCGATAGCCCAGACGCACGCTGCCGCCCGCCTGCAGCTTGCGCAGCTCCTCGTTCACGCGCTGGCGCGAGGCGCCCACCACATGCGACAGATCACCCTGCGATATGCGCAGCAGGGTGCGGCCGCCGGGCAGGGGCTGGCCGTTCTCTGCCGCCAGCACCTGCAAGGTGGCCCAGACCCGGGCATGCAGCGTGTCCTCCGAACTGATGAAGATGGTGTCCAGCAGCCCGTTCACGCGCAGGCTCAGCAGGCGCGCCACAGCCAGGCATGCGGGCGCATCGCGCTCCAGGAAGTCCAGCAGCGGCTGGCGCGGCAGGACCAGCACCTCGACATCGCCATCGGCCACCAGGTCCACGGGCACGGGCGCATTGCCCAGCACCGAGCTGATGCCGGTGATCTCCCCGGCCTCCAGCCAGCGCGTCATGCGCTCGGTGCCGCCCACGGTGAAGGCCACGACACGAAAGCGCCCTGACAGCAGCACCAGCGCATGGTCGGCCGCATCGCCGCGCTTTTGCACGAACTGTCCATCGCGGTAGCGGCGCCTGGAGCCTATGGCCCGCAGCCCGCGTGCCGATGCGGCCGGCAATTCGGCCAGCAGGTCCACGCGATAGCGCTCGCTGCGCGCCTGCGCCAAAGAGGTGTTGGGGGAACCGAGCTTGGTGTTCACCCGATCATTGTCCCTTTCGCGGCAATTGGCGCATAGCACCGTCCTTGTAATCGGCCCCATACCCACACGTATGGAGCCCGCCCCATGATCCGCACCACGCTCGCCCTGGTATCCGCCTTCGTGTTCGCCCTGCTCTCGACCCAGGCAGCCCTGGCACAGACGCCCACGCTGCGCATCCAGGACTACCCCGGCATCGGCAATTTCCTGGTGCGCGTGGCCAACGCGCGGGGACTGTGCGAGAAGCACGGCATACGCTGCGAACTGCGCCCCATCCCGCAGGCGCCGCTGGCGCTGCAGACCTTGCTGGCCGGTGACCTCGAAGTGGCGTTTACGCCGCCCGAGGTGCTGCTCCAGGCGGTCAACAAGGGCGCCGACCTCAAGGTGATCGGCAGCGGCGCCAGCGCGCCGACGTTCTTCCTCATGGCATCGGCGGCCCTGCCCATGGCGCATGCCGCCCAGGGCTATCCCGCCGTGATGCAGGACTTCAAGGGCCGGCGCATCGGCGTGACGGCGCGCGGCAGCGCGGCCGAATTCCAGCTCGTGAGCCTGCTGCAGGGCGCCGGCATGAAGGCGGACGACGTCACCATCGTCGCCGTGGGATCGCCCAACACCGCCTTTCCGGCGATTGCGCAAAGGCAGGTCGATGGCCTGATGCTGTTCTCGCCCATGGACGGCTTTTGCGAGGTCAGCCAGGCCTGCCGCATCGTCGTCGATCCGCGCAGGGGCCAGGGTCCGGCCGATGTGGTGGACACCAACGGCGCCGGCGTGCTGCAGGTGGTGCGCGCCGACTTCCTGCGCAAGAACGCCCCGGCCGTGGAGGGCTTGCGCCGCGCCATGAACGAGGCGGCCGACTATGCCCGCGAACCGGCCCATTTCGATGCATTGCTCAAAGTCGCGCAGGACAGCTTCCGCATCAACACGACCGGCGGCGAACGGATCCTGGAAGTGGCGCTGCGCAACGCCATTCCTTCCATGCAGTTTGCGGTGGACCCCAAGGCCCTGCAGCATGCCGCGCGCTACCTGCAGCGCACGGGGCAGATCAGCCGGCTGATCGACACCGCGCCCCTGCTGGCGCAGTGAAGGGGGGGCGCGCCATGACTTCCAATGGATCGCAGCTGCCGCCGCAGGCCATTGCCGCCGACGGCCTGCACCTGAGCTTCGACGGCCGCACGCAGGTGCTGGACAACATTGCGCTGCAGGTGGCCGAGGGCGAATTCGTCTCGCTGGTCGGGCCCAGCGGCTGCGGCAAGACCAGCCTGCTCAACCTCTGCGCGGGCCTGGTGGCCCACACCGGCGCCGGCACGCTGCGCGTGCTGGGCGAGGCACCGCGCCTGGGCAGTTCCCGCGTGGGCTACATGCTGGCGCGCGACAGCCTGCTGCCCTGGTGCACGGCGCTGGAGAACGCCGCCTTCGGCGCGCGCGTGCGCGGCGTCGGCACGGCCGACAGCACGGAGCGCGCACTGCGCATGCTGCAGGAGGTGGGCCTGGCCGACCATGCGCAGGCCCTGCCCAAGGCCTTGTCCCACGGCATGCGCCAGCGCACGGCACTGGCGCGCACCTTTGCGCTGGACGCGCAGCTGCTGCTGATGGACGAGCCCTTCGGCGCCCTGGACGCGCAGACCAAGCTGCAGCTGCAGGACCTGCTGCTGCGCCTGTGCCAGCAGCACCGCCACAGCGTGCTGTTCGTGACCCACGACCTGGCCGAGGCCGTGGCCGTCTCCGACCGCGTGGTGGTGATGTCCTCGCGCCCGGGCCGCATCATCGCCGACCTGCCCATAGACCTGCCGCGCCCGCGCTCCATCCGCGACCTGCAGAAGTCCCCACGCTTCCATGAACTCTATGCGGCCCTGTGGTCGCAGCTTGAATCGGGATGGGTGCACCATGAAGGCTGACCGTCTGCAATGGCTGGCGCTGCATGCGCTGTTCATCTGTCTCGTGCTGGGACTGGCCGAATGGGCCGCCGCGCGCCGCTGGCTGGACCCCACCTTCTTCGGCCAGCCCAGCGGCGTGGCCGCCTATCTCTGGAACCATGCGGGCACGGCCCGGTTCTGGTCCGACCTGGGCTGGACGCTGGCCGCCGTGGGCTGCTCCTTCGTGCTGGGCAGCGTGGCCGCCTTCGCCACCGGGCTGGTCTTCGTGCGCTGGCCGGCCGTCGAGCGCTTTGCCGAGCCCTACTTCAACGCGCTGAACGTGATGCCGCGCATCGCGCTGGCGCCGCTGTTCATCCTGTGGTTCGGGCTGGGGCTGGGCAGCAAGATCGCCGTGGGCTGCTCGCTGACCTTCTTCATCGTGCTGTCGGCCACGGTGGCAGGCATGCGGGGCGTCAGCCAGGACCATGTGACGCTGTGCCGCACCCTGGGCGCCAGCGCCGCCACCACCTTCTTCGAGGTCACGCTGCCCGGCGCCGTCCCGGTGATCTTCTCGGGCCTGCGCCTGGGATTGATCTATGCCCTGCTGGGCGTGGTGGGCACCGAGATCATCGCCAGCGAAAAGGGCCTGGGCCAGACCCTGGCCTACCTGGGCTCCACCTTCGACATCAATGGCGTCATGGCGCTGCTGCTGGTGCTGGCCCTGCTGGGCGTGGGCATGGTGCGCTTCATGTCCTGGACCGAGAGGCGGCTGCTGCACTGGCAGTGAGCCCGCCAGCCCTCTCTCCCCACCTTCCCCCCTTCCTCCCCTCCCATCCGTTCCTTCAAGGAGTACCCCATGGCCAATGCCGCCCCCATGCAGCTGATCGACATCGACGCCCGCTACCACCACATCCGCCCCGTGCCGCGCATGCCCAACTTCGCGGCCTGGATCGAGGGCGTGGACCTGACCCGCCCCCTGTCCCCCGAGGTGCAGGCGGAACTGCGACAGGCCCTGTACGACTTCGAGGTCATCTTCTTCCGGCCCCAGGCCATCACGGCCGAGCAGCATGTGGCGCTGGCGCAGGTGTTCGGCCCGCTGTCCAAGGGCTCGTACTTCGAGCGCAAGAGCGGCATGCCCGACGTGGAGATGATCATCTCCGACAAGGACCGCCCGCCCGCCATAGACAACTGGCACACCGACATCAGCTGGAAGCAGCAGCCGCCGCTGGGCACCGTGATCCAGATCGTGACCACGCCGCCGGCCGGCGGCAACACCTGCTGGACCAGCACCAGCAAGGCCTATGACTGGCTCTCGCCCGGCATGCAGCAGTACCTGGAAGGCCTGCAGGCGGTCCATACCTGGGAGGAATCGGGCTTCCGGGAATACCTGGGCCGCAAGGGCGAGGAGGCGCTGTTCGAGGCGCTGCGCCAGTTCAAGCCCGTGACGCATCCCGTGGTGCGCACCAACCCCGATTCAGGCCGCAAGTGCATCTTCGTCAATGCCGATTTCACGCGCCACATCACGGGCGTGGACCGGCACGAGGCGCGCGGCGTGCTCACCTTCCTGCTGGACTGGCTGAAGAAGCCGGAGTTCATGGTGCATCATCAATGGGACGCGGGCGGCATCGCCATCTGGGACAACCGCAGCACGCAGCACTATGCTGTGGCCGACTACTGGCCCCACTACCGCGTGAACCAGCGCGTCACCTTCGACACTCCTTCCACCCAATGACAACGAGACACGGAGACAGCTTCATGAGCACGCAAGAGCACCTGCAGTTCTATATCGACGGCCAATGGGTTCCCCCGGCCGTGCCGCGCACGCTGGATGTGATCAATCCGTCCACCGAGGAGGTGGCCGCCCGCATCAGCATGGGCTCGGCCGCCGATGTCGATGCAGCCGTGGCCGCCGCACGCCGCGCGTTCGACGGCTTCTCGCAAACCACGCGCGACGAGCGGCTGGCCCTGCTGGACAAGGTGCTGGCGGTCTACATGCGCCGCATCGACGAGGTGGCGCAGACCATCTCGCTGGAGATGGGCGCGCCGCTGTGGCTGTCGCGCGCAGCCCAGGCCACGGTGGGCGCGGGGCACCTGAAGCAGACCCTGCAGGTGCTCAAGGAATTCGAGTTCGAGAGCGTGCGCGGCACCACCGGCATCGTGCATGAGCCCGTGGGCGTGGTGGGCATGATCACGCCCTGGAACTGGCCCATCAACCAGATCATGTGCAAGGTGGCACCGGCCCTGGCGGCGGGCTGCACCATGGTGCTCAAGCCCTCGGAGATCGCGCCGCTGAACGCCATCCTGGTGGCCGAGATCCTGCACGAAGCGGGCGTGCCGGCCGGCGTGTTCAACCTGGTCAACGGCGACGGCCCCTCGGTGGGCGAGGCCATGTCCGTGCACCCCGGCATCGACATGATGACCTTCACCGGCTCCACGCGCGCGGGCATTGCCGTGGCCAAGGCCTCGGCCGATACCGTCAAGCGCGTGACCCAGGAGCTGGGCGGCAAGTCGGCCAACATCGTGCTGGACGACGCAGACATCGAAAAGGCCGTGACCCAGGGCGTGAACGCCTGCTTCACCAACTCCGGCCAGAGCTGCAACGCACCCACGCGCATGTTCGTGCCGCGCGCCCTGCATGCGCGCGCCGTGGCCGCGGCCAAGACCGCTGCCGAAGGCATGAAGGTGGGCGATGCACTGGCCGACACGGGCGCCATGCACATGGGCCCCGTGGTCAGCGAGGCGCAGTTCCGCAAGATCCAGGGACTGATCGAGGCCGGCATCGCCGAAGGCGCCACCCTGGTGGCCGGCGGCACGGGCCGCCCCGAGGGCCTTGCGCGCGGCTACTTCGTGCGGCCCACGGTGTTTGCCGACGTGCGCAACGACATGACCATTGCGCGCGAGGAAATCTTCGGCCCCGTGCTGGTCATCCTGCCCTACGACACGGAGGAGGAGGCCATCGCCCAGGCCAACGACACGCCCTACGGCCTGTCGGGCTATGTGCAGTCAGGCAGCCTGGAGCGCGCACGCCGCGTGGCCTCGCGCCTGCGCACCGGCATGGTCCACCTCAACGGCGCGGGGCCGGACTTCGGCGCGCCGTTCGGTGGCTACAAGCAATCGGGCACGGGCCGGGAATGGGGCGAGCACGGCTTCAAGGAGTACCTTGAAGTGAAAGCCGTGATGGGCTATCAACCCAAGCAAAAAGCCGCCGCCTGAAGGCGGCTGCCTACCCGCGCCGTGCGGCCTCGTAGAGGCCTTCCACGCGCGGGATGTTGCGCTCCAGCTCGCGGATGCGCTCGGGGCCTGCGGGGTGGGTGGACAGGAATTCCAGGCCGCCGCGGTCGCCCGTGGCCTGGCCCATCTTGCGCCACAGCGAGACCGAGGCCTGGGGGTTGTAGCCGGCGCGCGCAGCCAGTTCCAGGCCCACGAGGTCGGCCTCGCTCTCATCGCCCCGGCTGAATTTCAGCGACAGCAGCTGGCCGCCCAGGCGGGCCGCCGCATTGCCCAGGTCGCCCAGGCCCAGCAATTGGGCGCCCAGCGAAATGCCGATGCTGGTGGCCTGGTTCTTGGCCAGCTGCTCGCGCGAGTGCTCGCGCAGCGCATGGGCCATTTCGTGGCCCATGATCATGGCGATCTCGTCGTCGGTCAGCTGCAGCTGGTCGATGATGCCGGTGTAGAAGGCGATCTTGCCGCCCGGCATGCAAAAGGCATTGATCTCCTTGCTGCCGATCAGATTCACCTCCCAGCGCCAGGCATTGGCGCGCGGATTCCATTGGGCGGTGTAGGGGATCAGCCGCCGGGCAATGGCGCGCAGCCGCAGCAGCTGCGGGTTGCTGTCGCCGGCCAGTGCGCCCTGGGCGCGGGCCTTGGCCAGCAGTTGCTGGTACTGGTCGGTGGCGGCGCCTTCCAGCGTCTCGGCCGGCACCAGCTTGCGCAGGCCCGAGGCACCGCCCACCTGCACCTGTGCCGCCACCGGCGCCGTGGCCAGGCCCAGGGCCGCCGCGCTGCCGGCCAGCAAGAAACCGCGACGCGCGCGCCAGGGCGCGCAGGCACAGCCCCAGGCGGACGGGGCACAGGATTCGGAAGAGAGATGGGATGGCTGCTGCATGCCGCCAAGTCTAGCGGCCATGCATGCCTGCAACATGCGGAGAACAGCGCATCGTGAAGAGCGGCGCCGACCTACAAAGAGTCACGCCATCTGCGCGGCCATCACGGCCCGCTGCGAGCGCATCTCGGCGCCGATCACCAGCATCAGCCCGGCCAGCACGGCCAGCAGCCCCAGCCACGATTGCAGCGGCTGCCGCTCGCCCACGACCCACACCGCCAGCACGAAGGCCGCCACGGGCTCGATCAGGCTCAGCGTCACGCCCGTGGGGCCGGAGATGCTGCGCAGCCCGATGGAAAACAGCATGTGCGCCAGGCCCGACACCACCACGCCCAGGTAGACCACCACCAGCACGGCCGCCAGGCTCCACTGCGGCAGGCCGCTTTGCACCAGCGCAATCGGCACCGCCATGCAGGCTGCCCCGGTGAACACATAGAAATTCACCACGCGCGGCGACATGTGGGTGACCAGGCGCTTGTTGATCAGCGCATAGCCCGCGTACGACAGCCCCGCCAGCAGGCACAGGGCCAGGCCGCTCCAGGACAGCGTGGCGCCGCCCCGGGCCATCACCATGGCCGCGCCTCCCGCCACGCTCACCAGCGTGCCGGCCCACCACAGGGCAGACAGGGGCGCGCGCAGCACCAGCGCCTGCATCAGCCCGGCCCAGATGGGGCCGCTGCCAATGGCCACGGCCGTGCCCACGGCCACGCCCGTGAGCGTCACGCCCTCGTAGAAAAAGATGCTGTAGCCGCCGATTCCCATGGAAGCCAGCAGAAACCAGGCCGGGCGCAGTCCCAGGTGCACCGGGTTGGGCAGCAGCGGCTGGACGGGTGCCCCGCCCTGCCCGGCCCGCCCGCGCAGCCTCCAATGGGAGACCGCCAGCAGCGCGCCCAGGAACAGGCTGGAAACCGCCAGCTGCGCGGCGCCCACCCAGAACGGCGACAGCCCGCCTGCGCCCAGGCTTTGCGCCGTGCCCGTCGTGCCCCACAGCACGGCAGCCACCGAAACGAAGGCAATGCCGACGGCAGAGGAAGAAGCGGAAGAATTGCGAACCATGGCGCCATGTTGCGCCTGGCGCGGCCGGGCATTTGTCGAGAAACGCTCGTAGTCCGCAAGACTGTGAACGGGCTAGCCGCGCAGTTGCCGCGCCGTCACGCCCCGGTCGCGCCGCAGCGCATAGGCCAGGGCGCTGGCCGAGGCATAGCCGCAGCGCAGCGCCGTGGCCTCCAGGGGCAGGCCCCGCGCCAGCCCGCGCTCGGCCGCATCCAGGCGCAGGCCGCGCAGCCAGGCCTGGGGCGGCTGGCCCGCCAGTTCCACGAAGCGCGCGTGAAAGCGCTGGGCGCTCATGTGGCACAGGGCGGCCAGCCGGGCCGTGGGCCAGTCCTCGTGCAATGCGGCCTGCACCTGCGCGGCCAGCCCTTGCAGGTCCAGCCCCCGGCGCGCCAGCAGGCCGGGCGCCTGCAGCACCTGGGCCAGCTGCTCGGCGGCCGGGCCTTCCGACTCCCGGCCGCGCAGGGCGGGCGGCACGGAAAAGCGCCGCATCCGGTCCAGCCCCGGGCCGCTGGGCGCATCGATGACGAACACGCGCGAGCGCGGCGCCGCCAGGTAGCCGTGGTCCACGCCGGCGGGGATGAGCATGCCGCTGACGGCGTCCACAAAGGCGCTGCGCCCGCCCACCTCCAGCTCCATGCGGCCCTGCAGCGCATAGAGGATTTGCGCATGGCCGTGGGCATGGGCCTGGTGCTCGCCGCTGTAGCTACGCACCGAGCTGTGCGGCGCGAAGGCGGTATCGGTGGCATCGGCCGCGCCGTCTTGCGCGGCGGCATCGCTGTGGAGGGAAGAGAGGGTGTAGGCCATGGCGGCATCCTGTGCCCGCGATGGTAGCGCGCGCCAGTCCGCGCCACCATGGGCCCGATAATGGCCGCAGCCTGCCGCAGCCCAACATGACCGAGCCGTCCACCACCACCTCCTCCGCCCCTTCCACCCCCACTGACGCGCCCCGCCGCAGCTGGGGCCAGACCCTGCGCGTCTATGCCGAGCCGGCCAGTCTGCGCATGCTGGCCCTGGGTTTTTCGGCAGGCCTGCCGCTGTTGCTGGTGCTGGGCACGCTGTCGTTCTGGCTACGCGAGGCCGGCGTGGACCGCACCACCATCGGCTACCTGAGCTGGGTGGGCCTGGCCTATGCCTTCAAGTGGGTCTGGTCGCCGCTGGTGGACCGCATGCCGCTGCCGCTGCTCACGCGCTGGCTGGGGCGGCGGCGCGGCTGGCTGCTGTTCGCGCAGATGCTCATCGTCGCCGGGCTGTGCGGCATGGCGTTCAATGATCCGCGCGTCTCGCTCACGCCGCTGGTGTGGTGCGCGCTGGCCGTGGCCTTCGGCTCGGCCACGCAGGACATTGCGCTGGACGCCTACCGCATCGAATCGGCCGATACCGAGCGCCAGGCCGCGCTGGCCGCCACCTACCAGACCGGCTATCGGCTGGCCATGATCTGGGCCGGCGCCGGCGTGCTGTGGCTGGCCGCCCGCGCCGAGGTGGCGGGCATGGCGGGCTACCAGAGCGGCGCCTGGCAGGTGGCCTACCTGGCCATGGCCGCCTCCATGGCCGTGGGCATGCTGACCGTGCTGCTCTCGCCGGAACCGGTGCCACGCCCGCTGGCACCTGCCCGCAACGCGGCCGAGTGGCTGCGTGGCGCGCTGGTCGAGCCCTTTGCCGACTTCCTGGGCCGCTACCGCTGGCAGGCGCTGCTGGTGCTGGGCCTGATCGCCATCTACCGCATCAGCGACGTGGTCATGGGCATCATGGCCAACCCCTTCTACGTGGACATGGGCTTCACCAAGGACGAAGTGGCCGCCGTGACCAAGGTGTACGGCGTGATCATGACGCTGGCGGGCGCCTTCCTGGGCGGGGCGCTGGCCATGCGCTGGGGCGTGATGCGCGTGCTGATGCTGGGCGCCGCGCTGTCGGCCGCCACCAACCTGCTGTTCGCCTGGCTGGCCACGCGCGGCCATGACGTGAATGCGCTGGTCTGGGTGGTGAGCGCGGACAACCTGGCCGGCGGCATCGCCTCGGCGGCCTTCATCGCCTACCTGTCGGGGCTGACCAATGTGCAGTACTCGGCCACGCAGTACGCGCTGTTCAGCTCCATGATGCTGCTGGCGCCCAAATGGCTGGCCGGCTTCTCGGGCGCCTTTGTCGATGCGCATGGCTACGTGAGCTTCTTCCAGGCCACGGCCCTGCTGGGCCTGCCCGTGCTGGTGCTGATCGCACTGGCCTCGCGCGTGCATGCGGTGCGGCCCGCGCAACGCGGCAGTTGAGCGGCTGGCCGCAGGCTGCGCTGTTTTACCGAACTTTACGCAAGCGACAAGCGCGGCTGACGGGGCGCTGCGAGCATCGTCGCAACACGACGCCAGGCCCCAGCATGAATACACTGCCCTCCATGAGTACGCACCATCTTCTGATGATCGAAGACGACACCCGCCTCGCGCAGATGGTGGGTGACTACCTGGGCAACAACGGCCTGCAGGTCACGCACATGGGCGACGCCCGCAGCGGCCTGGAGCAGCTGCAGCCCGCCGACGGCGTGGCCGGCGCCGACCTGCCCGACCTCGTCATCCTCGACCTCATGCTGCCCGACATGGACGGCCTGGAGGTCTGCCGGCGCATCCGCGCCCTGCCAGGCGCCGCAGCGCAGGTGCCGGTGCTGATGCTCACGGCCAAGGGCGACCCCATGGACCGCATCATCGGCCTGGAGATCGGCGCCGACGACTACCTGCCCAAGCCCTTCGAGCCGCGCGAGCTGCTGGCGCGCATCCGCGCCATCCTGCGCCGGCGCGGCGGCGGCGGCGAGGGCTCGGCCGCAGGCCAGCCGGCCACGGCGCTGCGCTTCGGCAGCCTGGAGATCGACCGCGACGCACGCAGCGTCACCGTGGCGGGCCAGCCCTGCGAGCTGACCTCCTACCAGTTCGACCTGCTGGTCACGCTGGCCGAGCGCGCGGGCCGCGTGCTCACGCGCGACCAGATCATGGAGGCCGTGCGAGGCCGCGAACTGGAGGCCTTCGACCGCTCCATCGACGTGCACATGGGCCGCATCCGCGCCGCCATCGAGGCCGACCCCAAGGCGCCCAAGCGCATCCTGACCGTGCGCGGCGTGGGCTACGTCTTCGCCAAGCAACAAGACTAGCCAAGCGAATGAAGCTGCTGTCCCTCTTCTCCCAGCGCCTGTACCTGCGCATCTGGCTGGCCGTGGTGGGCGGCGTGGCCGTGCTCACGCTGACGGTGGCCTGGGCCTGGCAGATCGCGGCCGAGCAGAACGCGCAGAACGTGCAAAGCGCCAGCTCGCCGCCCTCGCGCGACGTGGCCATGCGCGATGCGGACGGCAAGGTCATCGCCCAGGGCCGCGCGCGGCGCCTGCCCGGCCCGCCCGAGGAGGGCCTGCGCTTCGAGATCGAAGGCACGGACGGCCAGACCTACATGCTGCACATGGCGCCGCGCCCGCCGCGCGGTGACCGCCCGCCGCACGACGGCGCCGCCGCCTTCTGGCTGCGCCCGCCCTTCGGCTTTCTGTGGCTGCTGGGCCTGGTGGGCGTGGCCGTGGCCGTGGGCGTGTTCCCCATCATCCGCCGCCTGCTCAAGCGGCTGGAGAACCTGCAGCGCGGCGTCAAGCGCTTTGGCGAGGGCGACCTGTCGGTGCGCGTGCCCGAGCACGGCAGCGACGAGGTGGCCGACCTGGCCCACCAGTTCAACGCCGCCGCCGCGCGCATCGAGACCCTGGTGACCTCGCACAAATCGCTGCTGGCCAATGCCTCGCACGAGCTGCGCTCGCCGCTGACGCGCATCCGCATGGGCCTGGAATTCATGGGCGACGACCCGGCCAGCGCCCGCGCGCGCGCCGAGATCCAGCGCAACATCAGCGAGCTGGACCAGCTGGTGGACGAGATCCTGCTGGCCAGCCGTCTGGAGACCTATGAGGGCGACGTGGGCACGATAGAGCCCGTGGACCTGATCGGCCTGGCCGCCGAGGAATGCGCGCGCGTGGATGCCGACCTGGACCTGCAGTCCACTGACGCGCTGGAAGTGCCCGGCATCTCCAAGCTGCTGCGCCGTGCCGTGCGCAACCTGCTGGAGAACGCGCGCCGCTACAGCCAGGGCGCCATCACGCTGGAGCTGGCGCGCCAGGACGCCATGGCCGAGATCCGCGTCTGCGACCATGGCCCCGGCGTGGCGCCGGCCCACCGCGAGCGCATCTTCGAGAAGTTCTTCCGCCTGCCCGGCGCCAGCGAGCGCTCGGGCGGCGTGGGCCTGGGCCTGGCCCTGGTGCGCTCCATCGCCCAGCGCCACGGCGGCAGCGTGCACTGCGAAGGCCGCGCCGACGGCCAGCCGGGCGCCTGCTTCGTGCTGCGGCTGCCGCTGGCCTGAGCTGCCGCCTGCGGCTCAGCCGCGCCGGTGCTGCCACTCCACACGTTCCACCAGATCCCTGAGCAGGTCGAAATGCCAGCGGGTGCGCTTGAGCAGGCGGCCGTAGCGCGAGCGGGGGAAGCGGTAGGCGCCATCGGCCAGTTCGATGGCGCAGGACGCCAGGTGCCACTGCTGCTCGAACGCCTGGTGGCTGTCCGGCGGGTCGGCGCGCATGCGGCGTATGTGCGCCAGCGCCAGCTCCACCGCGCATTCCACGTCGAACTGGCGGGCCTTGCGGTCGGGCTTTTTGCCACAGACCTCGGCCAGGGTGACCAGCCTCCCCTCGATGACGACCAGACAGACATGCATGGCCTGCCACGCGCTGGGCCAGTCGGAAGGCCTTGCGGCTTGCGACCGCTTGGGCAAAGGCTGCGCCTGCACTGCCGCACCGGCAGTGTTTTTGCGGGATGTCATGGGGTCAGCCCTCCTGATAGAGAAGAGAGCTGGAAGGGGCAAGCGCAGCGCTGGGGCTGGCAAGGATGGGGAGGGTCATGGTCTGTTTTCCTACGAGATCACAGAAAACCACCGGTTGAGTTTCTACGCACAACAGGTGGGCGTGGTGGTTAGAAACACGTCCGTAGCCGTGCGGGCGTCCTTGCGGATAGCCCCCACCACGCCCGAAACCATGCGGACAGGCGCAAGCAAATGTGCCAATCCGACGAGATAAGGCATGACAAAGCCCCGCTTTAAGGTGGGGGCTGCAACCTCACGGAAGGTGTTTCTACGCACCGGGCCTTTCGGCTTGCGGGCAGTTTAACGGGGCCAGGGCCGGCCGGCCAGCCGAGCCCTCAATCCCGGCCCAGGTGCTCGCACAGGAAGTCGATGAACACGCGGGTCTTGCGCGGCAGGTGGCTGCTGTCGGGAAAGACCACGCTGATGGGCTGGGGCGGCAGGGCGTGGTCCGGCAGCACGCGCTGCAGCACGCCGCCGGCCAGGTCGTCCTTCACAAACCACGCAGGCAGCACGGCCACGCCCAGCGAGGACCGGGCCAGGGCGCGGATGGCGGTGGAGGAGTTGGATTGGTGGGCCGCCCGGCCCACCACGTCCACGCCCTGGCCGCCGGCAGTGCGCAGCGTCCAGGCCGTGGGATGGGCGAGGTTGCTGTTGGCAATCCAGGGCAGGTCCGCCAGGTCTTCGGGCTGGCGCACGGGATGGCTGCGCAGGAAGGCGGCCGAGGCCACCAGCACGATGTCGTAGCCGGCCAGCCTGCGGCTTTTGAAGCTGGAGTCCGCCAGGTGGCCCAGGCGCACGACCAGGTCCAGCTTTTCGGCCACCAGGTCGCTCAGTGAAGAGTTGACGTCATAGGCCACCGAGATGCCCGGGTAGCGCTCCAGGAAGGCCGGGATCAGCGGAAGAATGTACTTCTCCCCGTATTCGCTGGTGGTACTGATGCGCAGCCGGCCCGCGATGCGGTTGCCGCTGTGCATGGCGTTGTCGAAGGCGCTGCCCACGTCGCGGACGATGCCCTTGAACTCGTCGTAGAACTCCCGCCCGGTTTCCGTCAGGGCGATGCTGCGGGTGTTGCGCACCAGCAGGGCCACCGACAGCGCCTCTTCCAGCGATTTCACGTGCAGGCTGGCCATGGCCTTGCTGATGCCCAGGAAGTCCGCCGCCCTGGTGTACGAGCCGAAATCCACCACGGCCAGAAACGTCTGCGCGCGGTGGAGCAGCGTGTGCATGGTCGTGCTTGTGGGGGTCATTGTTCAATCCAGTCAAACAAAGAGTCCAGCATAGCCCCATCGACGTGGCCGCCCGCGCTCTTTAGTCTTGCCCCTCCTGAAAGCGCAAGATGACATACCGATACCGCCTGGCCACCGTTTTCCTGATGGGTTTCTTCGTCGACTGCATCAACATCTTCATGCCCGCCGTCGCGCTGCCCACGATTGCGGCCGAATTCCATGTGGGCATCTCGGCCGGGGCCTGGGTGGCCAATGCCTACATGCTGGGATTGACGCTGGCCATTCCCCTCGCCCCCTGGCTGGCCGACCGCTGGGGCGCGCGCGGGCTGATGGCGGGCTCCATGCTGGCCTTCGCCCTGGCCGCCTGGGCCTGCGGCGAGGCGGGCAGCTTCGGCCAGCTGGTGGGCTGGCGCTTCATCCAGGGCATGGCGGGCGGCCTGGTGATCCCAGTGGGCCAGGCCCTGGCCTTCAATCGGTTCCAGGGACCGGAGCGCGCGCGTGTCTCCACGCTGGTCATGGCCGTGGCGCTGATCGCGCCGGCCCTCTCGCCCTGGCTGGGCGGGCTGATCGTGGACCACGGCTCCTGGCGCTGGGTGTTCCATTCCAATATTGCGCTGGCCCTGGCCGCAGCAGGCCTGGCCTGGCTGTGGGTGCGCGATGCACCGGCCACTTCCCGGCAGCGGCCCGACCTCAAAGGCCTGGTGCTGGTCAGCGCCGCGCTGGCCGCCTGGCTGCTTGGCATGTCGCTCTATGGCGCAGGCCAAGGTTCGGGCCAGGGCCTGGCGCTGGCCTGGCTGGGCATGGCGGTGGGCCTGGCCTTCACGGTGCTGTATGCCCTCCATGCCCGCAAGACGGCCCACCCCATTGTGGAACTGCAACTGCTCAAAAGCCCGCGCCTGCGCATGTCGGTGGCCGTCTACCACGCCATTCCCGGCGTGTTCACGGGCGTGAACCTGCTCAACATCTTCTACCTGCAGGACATGCTGCACCTGAGCGCGCAGGCCACAGGCCGATTCATGATGGTCTACGCAGGCGGCGCCCTGGTGTCCATGCTGGTGGGCGGCCGGCTGTACAACCGCGCGGGCGCACGGCCCCTGTTCATCGCCAGCATGGTGCTGCACAGCCTGGGCATTGCGGCGCTGGCCGCCGTGGCGGCCCCTGCCGACCCCTGGCTGCTGGTGGCCGCCTACGGGCTGATGGGCCTGGGCGGCGGCCTGGGTGCCAATACCGCGCAGACGACGGCCCTGCTGGACTTCGATGGCCGGCAGACGCAGCAGGCCAGCGTGATCTGGAACCTCAACCGGCAGATGGCCTTCAGCGTGGGCGCTGCGTTCTTCCTGATGGTTTTCAACACGCTCGCCACCCGCCTGGACGCAGGCCGGGCCTATCACATGACGTTTCTGATCGCGTCGCTGGCAGGGCTTGTGCCCCTGCTGCACCTGCGATCGCTGCACACCCCCGAGGACCACCATGCAAGACAACAAGCCCATCGACCGTGACATTGACATCGGCATCGCCGAACGCAGCATCCACCAAGTGCACGAGCTGATCCACACCGTCTTCACCCAACCAGCGGGTGCACAGGAGGCGCTGCAGGCGCTGATGCCGCAGTTCAGCCCGGAGTTCAGCATGGTGACCACCACAGGCAGACTCGTAGGCCTGGACGATGTGGAACAGATGTTCCGGCGCGCGGCCGGCCAGCGGCCAGGGCTGGAGATATGCGTCTGCGACATGCAGCCCATATGGCGGGACGCGGCCGGCCTGGCCATGCGCTATCTGGAAACCCATCGCCTGGACGGCGTGCAGACCTCGCGCCGATCAGTCGTGATCCTCAAACGTGCGGGCCAAGGGGTGCTGTGGCACTACCTGCATGAGACGGCAATGGGCTGATGGCCCAGTCCGCGCTCGCCACTCAGCCCCGCAGGTATCGGTCGGCGATGCTGCCGGGCACGTAGAGGCCGCGCTCCAGATAGAAGTCCAGCTTCTTGCGGTCGGGGGCGCGCAGCTTGATCAGCGGCACGGGCGCCTGTTCGGCGCGCGAGAACATCAGGCGGATCTTGAGCGGGGTGCGGCCCCAGTTACCCTGCACGTGCAGGAAGAAGGGGCCGTCCTCGGCCTTGGCCAGCCGCAGGCGGTAGCTGCCACCGGCGCGCAGCACGCGCTGCATGGCCAGGTGCATACTGAGGTAGGCGGGCATGTCGATGCCCTGGCGCAGTTGTTCGTAATCGCCGGCCTGCTGGAGCTGGGCGATATAGGCCTCGCCCGTCTGCGGCAGGACCTGCTCCACGTATTCCTTGTGCAGGGCCGCGATGAAGGCGCTGCCCGGGGGCGCGGCCATGAGCCAGTTCTCGACCACGGGCACCTGCAGGTCGCGGGTGTAGCGCTCCAGGTAGTAGGCGACGAGGTCGGCGCCGCTGCGCTGCTGCTGCTCCAGCAGCCAGTCCAGCGGCTCGGTGAGGATGGTGCTGGCGTCCAGCCAGATGCCGCCGTGGCGGTGCAGCAATTCCAGGCGCAGCCAGTCCGAGCGCTTGGCCACGGGCAGCTGCTGCAGGTTGCCGGGCAGTTGCGGCACGTATTGCGGCAGTTGCGCGTCGTTGAGGATGCGCAGGCTGTAGCCGGGGTTCAGGCGGGCCCAGTTGTCAAAGCAGCGCTGTATGAGCAGCGGCACCGAGTCGCCATTCCAGTAGGCCCAGATGATGCGGGGTATGGGCGTGGAGACGGGCACGGGCGCCGCAGGCCCAATGTCGTGGCTGCGGAAGTCGGGCGCGGGGCCCTGCTCCAGGCGGCGTGCGAAGGTGGCGTAGAAGCGGCGCATGCCCGCCGCCAGCCACAGCTCGCCCCGGGTTTTCAGTTTCAGGGCGCTCATGCAGGGGCTCCTTGCTGGCGTGCCCACTGCTCCCAGCGGCGCAGCTTCCAGGCGCGCAGCACCCAGCCCCTGCGCACATAGGCCTGGCGCAGGGCCGGCAGGGACAGCGGGGAGATGCGGCCGAAGTCCGCCAGGAACTGCTGCGCCAGTGCCTGCCGCTGCGCGGGCGGCATGTCCCGCTGCCGGTCGAGAAAGCGCAGGGCGCCGATGAGGTTGCGCGCAGCCTGGTGCGCCCAGGCGAAGTGCAGGCGCCCGTCGTTGCGCAGCGCATCATCCTCCAGGGCTTGCACGGCCTGCGCCAGCGGCCACAGGGCGGCGGACTGGTCTGCGGCCTTGGCAGGCGTCATGGACGCAAGGATGGAGTTGGCACGCTGCCGGTAGGCCACCCAGGGCTGGGGGTGGTAGTAGAAGCTGCTGCAGCGCAGCGCCATCTGCGGCATGGTCATCATGTCTTCGAAATAGCGGCCTGCAGGAAAGCGCAGGCCGGCATCCCACAGGCTGCGGCGCGAGATCTTGGACCAGGCATGCAGCTGGCCCGTGCGCAGCAGGCCGGCCAGCAGGGCGCCCCGGTCCTGCGAGCGCTGCAGCGTAGGGCCCTGGAAGCTGTGCCGGTGCGCCTCGCCGCGCAGGCGGTGCTTGAGGCGCGGGGCCTCGCGCCAGACGGAGAAGTCGCAGAGCACGGCATCGGGCGCATGTTGTTTCACGATGGCCGACAGCCCGGCAATCGCGCCGGGCAGCAGCTTGTCGTCGGAGTCCAAAAACCACAGGTAGTCGCCCGTGGCCGCCTCGATCATGGTGTTGCGCGCCGCGCTCAGGCCGGCGTTGCGCTCGTGCTGCATGAGCTGCAGGCGGCCGGGCCAGCGCTGGTCCAGCTGCTGCATCAGGGCCCAGGAGCCATCGGTGGAGCAGTCGTCCAGCACCAGCACCTGCACGCCGGCATCGGCCTGGTCCATGACGGACTGCAGGCATTCCTCCAGGTAGGGCAGCACGTTGTAGACGGGCACCAGGATGCTGAGCCAGGTCACGGACGCTCCCCCTGCAGCAGGCGGGCGAACAGGTCTTCGTACTGGCCGGTCATGCGCTGCAGGCTGTAGTGCGACAGGGCTTCCTGCCGCGCGGTGGCGGCCATGCGCACGGCGGCCTCGTCATCCTGCAGCGCCTGCTGCAGGGCGTCGGCCAGCGATTCAGGGTCGGCGTGCGCGGCCAGCAGGCCGTTGTCGCCGGGCCGCACCACTTCCTGCACGCCCACCACGCGGCTGCCCACCACCACGCAGCCCGCCGCCATGCCTTCCAGCAGGGACAGGGGCATGCCTTCGTAGTGCGTGGACAGCACGCAGACGCGGTGCGCGCGCAGCAGGCCGGGCACGTCGTTGCACATGCCGATGAATTGCACCTGGTCCTGCAGGCCCAGTTCGGCGCTGAGCCGCTGCGCCGCCTGCTGGGCGCGCGCCTTGCCGCCGCCGGCCAGGGTCAGCGTGGGCTTGAGGCCGCGCTGGCGCAGCACGGCCAGCGCGCGCAGCAAGGTGGCATGGTCCTTTTGCCGCGCAAAGCGCGCGGCCATGACGATGTCCGGGCGGCGCTGCAGCAAGGGGGGCGGCTCCTGCAGATAGGGCTCGGGCCGGATGCCGTTGCTGATGGCCATGAGCTTGGCTGCAGGAAATCCACGGTCCTGCAGGCTCTGGCGCACGCCTTCGGAGCAGCCGACGATGGCGGCCGTGCGCTCGGTCAGCCACAGGGCCTGCGCCAGCCGCCAGCGCGTGTAGCGCTCGCGCGAGTTGTGTTCCACATGCACCAGGCAGGGCACGCCGGCCCACAGCGCGGCAAAGCGGCCCCACAGGTGGTCGCTGAAACCATGGGCAACGACGATGTCCGGCCGGAAGTCCAGGCAGATGCGGCGCAGCTGCCAGACGGTGGCGGCATGGGACCAGCCGGCGACCACATCGACATCGATGCCGCCGTCGCGCAGCTTCTGCACGCGTTCATCGGAGGTATTGCGCTTGCGCCGCAGCACCAGCCGGGCGTCGAAGCGGCCCGACGCGCGGTGCGCCGACACCAGGTCCACCGCCACCTGGGTGGCACCCGAGAAGCCGCCCGTCACGAAGTGCAGCACCCGGGGCCGGGCCGTGGTGGCGCGCTCCGTCACCGCACGGCTCCGCTGGCCCTTTCCAGGCCATGCAGCGATGACCACAGGGCCACCACGAGGAAGACGAAGAAGACGATGCCGCTGTTGTGCACGAAAAATTGCTGTGACATGCCGAACGCCAGGTACATGGCTGGCATCAGGCTGCCCAGGATACGCAGCAGCAGGGCCTCGCGCCAGGGGGTGCTGTCCGCAGGCCACAGCGCCATGCGCCGCCGCGAGGGCCAGAACAGCCACAGCAGCGAGATGAACAGTGCCGCCTGCAGCAGCACGCCCGGCACGCCGAGCTTGACCCAGATGTCCAGGAAGTCGTTGTGGATGAAGTTGTATTCGCGGATGGAGCGTCCATAGTCACCCGCGTCCACGCGCCGGTGCATCTCGTCCACATAGCCCTGCATGCCCCAGCCCAGCAGGGGCTTCTCGCCGATCATCTGCACGGCCAGCCGGTACTGCTCCAGCCGGGTGCCCAGCGAGGTGTCGGAGTTGCCGGCATGAAGGTAGTTGCTCACATCCAGGTAGACCTCGTCGACGCGCTCGCTGACGCGGGGTATGAAGGCCATCACGGTGGCCAGCGCCACCACGATTGCAGCGCAGCCCAGCAACAGGCGCCCGAAGTACTGCGGGCGGTACATGCGCACCAGCACCATCAGCATGAGGAACATCGGCAGCAGCGCCAGCCAGCCCCCCCGCGAGCCCGACAGCAGCGAAGCCAGCGCACCCATTGCAGCGGCCGCCAGCACCAGCAGGCGCCACAGCAGGGAGCGCTGGTGCCAGAAGGACATGGCATAGATGCACGAGAAGCAGCCCAGCAGCAAGGCCATGTTGCCCCACTGGATGGCATTGGTGTAGCCTGTGGCCCGCTCCATGCCCAGCACGCAGACCTGCCACAGGGCCATGAAGCCCGCGCCTGCGCTGCCCAGCGGTATGCCCCACAGGAAGATCCGCGCCGTGGGCGGGTAGCACATGGCGAACAGCAGGCTGACCGCGCCCAGGATGAATTTCACGGGGCGGTCGAACTGACCGGTGCCCCCGTCCAGCACGGACAGGTGGTACCACATCACCGCCATGCCCATGAACAGTGCCACCAGCAGCCAGGTGCCAGGCGACTGCCTGTACCGGACCCAGCGGGGCAGAAAACACAGGGCGCCCAGGGCCATGAGGCCCGCGCCATAGGAATAGCCCGAACGCAGCCACAAGGCCAGTCCGGGCACCAGAACAGCGGCCAGGGTCGTGAGGAGCCCTGGCAGCTTCGACTTGTCAAATCTCATCAAGACCGCGACTTTCTGCCCCAAAATGCGGGCATTCCGCTTTCCATCCGCTATGAAAAAAATTCCTGCGGTCTTATTCAGGCTGCTCCATCGCTGGGCAGCCCCTTCCAAAATCGGCGCAGATTACACCATGCCCGCGCCCTTGCAGCTGCCCCCATCGCCCCCGGCAGCCGATGGTCTTGCAGCGGACATCCCGAAGACGATCTGGACGTACTGGAACCAGTCCGGCCTGGACCCTTTCGTCCAGCAGTGCGTGGACAGCTGGCGGCGGCAATGCCCGGATCACCAGGTCATCGTCGTGACACCAGAGAGCCTGGGCCAGTACGTGGCCTGCGGCGACCTTCCCGCGGCGTTTGCCGAACTCCACCCCACCAAGCAATCGGACTGGCTGCGCCTGTATCTGGTGGCGCACCACGGCGGCTACTGGTTCGATGCCACCACGCTGCTGACCGCGCCGCTGGACTGGATGGGCGCCGGCGCAGGCGCCGCCGAGCTGACCGGCTTCTACCTTGAGGGCTTCACCAGGGACAGGCGCTACCCCGTGATCGAAAGCTGGTCATTCTGCGCTCCGGCCGGCTCGCGCTTTGTATCGGAATGGCAAAAGGAGTTTCACCAGGCGCTGATCGTGGAGGGCCCTGCGGCCTACCTGCAGCGCCTGCAGTCGCGGCCCGACGCCGCCGAGGTGCTGCAGGGCATCCCCGATCCAAATTACCTTCTGATCCATGTGACGGCCCAGCAGGTGATGCGCCGGCTGCCCGATGCCCGGCTCACGCTGTTCAAGGCCGAGGACACCGCCTTCTTCTACCACCGCGCCCTGCGCTGGAAGTGGTACCTGCTCTACCCCCAGCTGTGCCTGGCGAAGGCGCCACAGGTGGCGGCGCCCATCGTCAAGTTGCGCGGCGGGGAACGGCGCCATTTCACGGACATGCTGGCCTTGCACGGAGGTGCTGCACCAGACAGCATCTGGAGCCGCGCGCTTTCAGCGCGCTGAGACACGCAAAGCGGGCCGAGGCCCGCTTTGCTCAATGCCCGCCTGCGAAGACTTCGCCAGCCTTCAGGCGGTACAGCGTGCCGCAGTAGGGGCACTTGGCCTCGCCGGTGTGGGCCACGTCCAGGTAGACCTTGGGATGGCTGTTCCACAGCTTCATGTCGGCCTTGGGGCTGGGGCAGAACACGCCGCCCTGGGCGTTGAGGTCCTTGGCCGCCAGTTCGACGGTGGCATTCGTTGTCATGCTTGCTTATCTCTTTCGTGGGTATCTGTCATTTTCATCGCCGGGCCGCCCCAAGATGAAAAGCACCCCCTCGGGGGGCAGTGGACCTTGCAAAGCAAGGGTAGCGTGGGGGTCATTTTTCTCAGACCCGAGTCAGCCAATGGGCGTACTTGGGGTTGCGGCCGTTGACGATGTCAAAGAAGGCCTGCTGGATCTTTTCGGTGAGGGGGCCGCGGCTGCCCGCGCCGATCTCGATGCGGTCCACCTCGCGGATGGGCGTGACTTCGGCGGCCGTGCCGGTGAAGAAGACTTCATCGGCGATGTACAGCTCGTCGCGCGTGATGCGCTTTTGCACCACCTCCAGGCCGAGGTCCTTGCAGATGTGCATCACGGTATTGCGCGTGATGCCGTTGAGCGCGCCGGCCGACAGGTCGGGCGTGTAGACCACGCCGTCCTTGATGACGAAGATGTTCTCGCCCGAGCCTTCGGAGACGAAGCCCGAGGCGTCCAGCAGGATGGCCTCGTCGTAGCCGTCGTCCAGCGCCTCGGTGTTGGCCAGGATGGAGTTGGTGTAGTTGCTCACCGCCTTGGCCTGGCTCATGGTGATGTTCACATGGTGGCGCGTGAAGCTGGAGATCTTGACGCGGATGCCGCGCTGCATGCCTTCCTCGCCCAGGTAGGCGCCCCAGGCCCAGGCAGCCACCATCAGGTGGATGGTGTTGCCCTTGGGCGAGACGCCCAGCTTGCGGTCGCCGATCCAGGTCAGCGGGCGCAGGTAGCACGATTCCAGCTGGTTGGCGCGCACGACCTCGACCTGGGCCTGGTTCACCGCTTCCTGGGTGAACGGGATCTGCATGCGCAGGATCTTGGCGCTGTTGAACAGTCGCTTGGTGTGGTCTTCCAGGCGGAAGATGGCCGGCCCCTGTTCGGTCTTGTAGGCCCGAACGCCCTCGAATGCGCCGCAGCCGTAGTGCAGCGTGTGGGTCAGCACGTGGATCTTGGCATCGCGCCAGTCCACCAGCTGTCCATCCATCCAGATCTTGCCGTCACGATCGGCCATCGAGGGAACAACGGGGCTCATAGAAACATCCTTGGGGGTATTGAACAGAACACCAACCCGCTATTTTAGGGCGCGGGGGCTGCCTCGGGGGCCGCCGCCGCCGTCTCGGGTTGCGGTTCGGGTTCGGGCGTGGGGCGCACCAGGGTCCACTTCACGAGCCGGCCATGCATGAACTCGCAGGTCACATGGGATTGCGTGCCGTCGGTCCAGCGGTAGATCTCGGGATGCTGGCCGTCTTCGGACAGGCGCTCGCCCAGGGAGCGCGTCATGGCCACCACGTGCATCAGCGAGACCTTGGGCTTGAGCTTGACGTTGAGCATCACGGCGCTGCCCACATAGCCCATGGGACGGTCCGAGGCCTTCTTCATGATGGACATCAGCCGCGTGAAATGCAGCAGCAGCCACATCATGATGCCGCCGCCCACGGCAACCACGCCCATCCAGCCATAGGACTGGTGCGCAGCCACCAGCAGTACGAGCAGACCCAGGGGAATCAGGATATTGCGCAAATTCATGGCGCCGATTGTCTTATGGAGGCGCCGCAGGACCGCTGCGGACAGTGCGTATGCCCCCGCAATGCGCTCGGCAAGGCAGTGCCTCAGCCCATCCCTCGGACGATGTTCATGGCTTCGTCCACGCGCTCCACGGCATGCACGGTCAGGCCGGGGATGGCCTTCTTGGGCGCATTGGCCTTGGGCACCACGGCCATGGTGAAGCCGAGCTTGGCGGCTTCCTTCAGGCGCTCCTGGCCGCGCGGCGCGGGGCGCACTTCGCCGGCCAGGCCCACTTCGCCAAAGGCCAGGAATCCCTTGGGCAGGGCGCGGCCGCGCAGGCTGGAGGTGATGGACAGCATCACGGCCAGGTCGGCCGCAGGCTCGCTGATGCGCACGCCGCCCACGGCGTTGACGAAGACATCCTGGTCCGCGCAGGCCACGCCCGCATGGCGGCTGAGCACGGCCAGCAGCATGGCCAGCCGGTCCCGGTCCAGGCCCACGGACAGGCGCCGGGGCGCGGGGCCGCCCTGGTCGACCAGGGCCTGTATTTCCACCAGCATGGGCCGCGTGCCCTCCAGCGTGACCAGCACGCAGGAGCCCGGCACCGGCTCGCTGTGCTGGGACAGGAAGATGGCGCTGGGGTTGGTGACGCCCTTGAGGCCCTTCTCCGTCATGGCGAAGACGCCGATCTCGTTGACGGCACCAAAGCGGTTCTTGATGGCGCGCACCAGGCGGAAGTTGCTGTGCGTGTCGCCCTCGAAATAGAGCACGGTGTCCACCATGTGCTCCAGCACGCGCGGGCCGGCCAGGGCGCCTTCCTTGGTCACATGGCCGACCAGGATCACGGTGATGCCCGTGGTCTTGGCCGCGCGCGTGAGGTGGGCCGCGCATTCGCGCACCTGGGCCACCGAGCCCGGCGCCGAGGACAGCTGGTCCGAGTACACGGTCTGAATGGAGTCGATGACGACCACGGCCGGCTGCGTGGCCTCCATGGTGGCGAGGATCTTCTCCAGCTGGATCTCGGCCAGCACATTGACCTGGCTGGCCTCCAGCCCCAGGCGGCGCGAGCGCAGCGCGACCTGGGCACCGCTTTCCTCGCCCGTGACATACAGCGTGGGCAAGCCCACGCGGTGCAGCGCATCCATGGCCTGCAGCAGCAGGGTGGACTTGCCGATGCCGGGGTCGCCACCAATCAGCACCACGCCGCCTTCGACAATGCCGCCGCCCAGCACGCGGTCCAGCTCCTCGATGCCGCTGGGCGTGCGCGCCACGTCCTGGGCCTCGATGGCCGACAGCGGCATCACGGCCTGGGCGTTGGCCAGGCCCGCATAGCCCTGCGGCTGGCTGAGCCGGTTCTTGCCCGCGCCCGCAGGCTCGGCAACGGCCTCGATCAGCGAATTCCAGGCCCCGCAGGCCGGGCACTTGCCCAGCCAGCGCGGGCTGGAGCCGCCGCAGGCATTGCAGATGAACGTGGTTTTGTCTTTGGCCATGGGTTGGGCACTATACCGAGCGGTGGCTGCCGCCCCGCCCGCCTGCCTGTTGTCTAACGCAGTTGCGTGACAAAGAGATATCGGTTATAGTTGCCTTCTTCGCTGCACAAAATGCGGTGAAACGAAATTACTGCGGAATTACCGCGCGATGGAGCAGTCTGGTAGCTCGTTGGGCTCATAACCCAAAGGTCGGAGGTTCAAATCCTTCTCGCGCAACCACCACGAAAAAAAGCCCACTTCGGTGGGCTTTTTTTCGTCTGTGCCTTTCTTGCTTTTCTCCACGCAGGTCAGCTGGGATCGTTCAGGTCTTCATGGTGGTCTGCCTGGCCCTGCTTCCAGTACGAGGCCACGCGCATGCGCTTGGGCGCGGCGCCCTTGGCCAGCAGCAGGCGCCGCAGCTCGGCCATGGCGCTGTGCTCGCCCGCCGCCCAGATATATCCGTCGTCGTCCTGGGGAAGCTCCAGCGCCTGCACGGCGTCGACCAGCGATTCGACCCAGGCACAGTCCAGCTGGGCCGTGCTCTTCCACTGGCGGCGGTCGGCAGGGTTGCGCAGCTGCACGCGCACCACGGCGCGGCTGCCGGCGGGCAGCTCGGCCAGGCGCCGCTCGATGGCGGGCATGGCGGTCTCGTCGCCGAACAGCCAATGCCATGGCAGGTTGGCCGAGATCACCAGGCTGCCGCGCGGCCCGGCCAGGCCCACCCACTGGCCCAGGGGCGCGGTCAGCGCCCATTCGGTGGCGGGGCCTGCATCGTGCAGTGCGAAATCCATGATGAGGTTCTGGCGCGCAGCGTCGTAGTGCAGCGGCGTGTAGTCGCGCAAGGTGGGGCGCTCGTCCTCCACGAAGGTGGGGCGGCCATCGAGCAGCACGGGAAGCGCGGGCAGTTCGCGCCCGGCCTGCGGCAGGATGAGCTTGACGTGGTCGTCAAAACCGGCGCTCACGAAGTCCTCCAGCTCGGGTCCGCCCAGGGTCAGGCGCACAAAGCCGGGGCTGGGCTGCTCGCGCGAGAGCAATTGCACATGGCGGGCGCGGAAGGGATGGCGGACACGGTGGACGACGGGGGCAGGCGCCACGGCAGAGTTGGCTGGATTGGGCAAGTTCATTGGCGAAACGGCCTGTGACGGCCTAGAATGTTGATTTAGTCCACCAATTCTCCGTCATCCGTTGACTTTGTCAACATATTTCCACAAGACCCTGCCATGAATGCCTCCCTGCCCGCCGATATCTTCGAGGCCATGCACGAGCTGCTGCACCTGTTCCGCTCGCGCATGCGCGAGGACATGGAGTCCATGGAGCCCGGGCTGACGCCCAACGAGGTGCGCGTGCTGATGTACGTGGGCCGGCACCCGGGCCGCACGCAAAGGGATCTGGTCGACCACAGCCACATGGACAAGGCCCAGCTCGCGCGCATGCTGGCGCAGCTGCAGGAGCAGGGATGGCTGGACCGCGAACCGGACGCCCGCGACCGCCGCGTGCGCTGCCTGAGCCTCAGCCCCCAGGGCCAAGCCCTGTTCGACCGGCTGCGCCAGTCGCGCCAGGCGCTGGCGGCGCGGCTGCTCAAGGATTGGGAGCCTGCCGCGCAACAGCAGATGATGGCGCTGCTGGAACGGGCCAGGGACAGCGTCCAGGCCGCGCCCTGATCAATCGACGGCCTTGTTCACGCGCGGCGCGACGGCGCACATGAGTTCATAGCCCAGCGTGCCGGCCGCCTCGGCCACCTCGTCGATGGGCAGCACGGCGCCGTTGCCGGCGCGGCCCCACAGCGTGACTTCGCTGCCCATGCCGGCATCGGGCACGGGCGTCAGGTCAACGGCCAGCATGTCCATGCTCACGCGGCCCAGGGTGCGGGTGCGCACGCCGTCGACCAGCACGGGCGTGCCGGTGCCGCAGTGGCGCGGATAGCCGTCGGCATAGCCGCAGGCCACGGTGCCCAGGCGCACGGGACCTTCGGCCGTGAAGCGCGATCCATAGCCCACGCTCTGCCCCGCAGCCAGCTGCTGCACGCCGATGATGCGCGAGCTCAGGGTCTGCGTGGGCTGCAGGCCCCAATGGGCCGCCGTGTGCTGCGGATAGTCGGGCGAGCTGCCGTACAGCACGATGCCGGGCCGCACCCAGTCGCAGCGCACCTGGGCATCGTCGCCATGGCGCAGCGTGGCGGCACTGTTGCCCACGCTGCGCTCGCCGGGCAGGTCGCACGTGGCGTCGTGAAAGCGCTGCAGCTGCGCGGAGATGCCCGACTGGCCAGCGCCTGCGTCGGCATCGCTGAAGTGGGTCATGAACGAGATTTCCTCCACCTGGGGCAAGGCATTGAGCCGGGCCCAGGCCGCGCGAAAGCGCTCGGGCGTGAAGCCCAGGCGGTTCATGCCGGAGTTCATCTTGAGGAAGACGCGGTGGCCGTTCTGCGTCTTGTGCGCGGCCAGCCAGTCGATCTGGGCGTCGCAATGCACGGCATGCCAGATGGACAGGCGCGAGCAAAGCTCCAGGTCGCGCGGCTCGAACACGCCCTCCAGCAGCAGTATGGGGCCGCGCCAGCCCAGCTGGCGCACGCGCTCGGCCTCGGCCAGGTCCAGCATGGCGAAGCCGTCGGCGCCGCGCAGGGCCTCGAACACGTTTTCGATACCGTGGCCATAGGCGTTGGCTTTGACCACGGCCCACAATTTGGCATCGGGGACCGCTTGCCGCACCCGCTCCAGATTGTGGCGAAGCGCGGCGGAATGGATGGTGGCAAGAATGGGACGCGGCATGGTTTTCACTCAGTCAGAAGCTTGGGATTCTGGCACTGCCGGCCAAAGGCCGCGTGATATAACCGCCAGTCACTTGCCACGGGGCCCTTATTTAACCGGTCAGCAGCCCTGCGGCTGACCCCATCTGCCTATCCATGAAGCGCGGTTTCTACACCATCATGTCAGCGCAGTTCTTCAGCTCGCTGGCAGACAACGCCCTGTTCGTGACCGCCGTGGAACTGCTGCGCACCAATGGCGCCCCCGAGTGGCAGCGCGCCGCCCTGGTGCCCATGTTCGCGCTGTTCTACGTGATCCTGGCCCCCTTCGTCGGCGCCTTTGCCGACGCCCTGCCCAAGGGGCGGGTGATGTTCATCAGCAATGCGATCAAGATCGTGGGCTGCCTGATGATGCTGTTCGGCAACCATCCGCTGATCGCCTACGCCGTGGTCGGCCTGGGCGCAGCGGCCTACTCGCCCGCCAAGTACGGCATCCTCACCGAGCTGCTGCCCGCCTCCCAGCTGGTCAAGGCCAATGGCTGGATCGAGGGGCTGACCATCACCTCCATCATCCTGGGCGTGCTCGTGGGCGGGCAGTTGCTGAGCCCGGGCATCTCGACCCATCTGCTGGACTTCGACCTGCCGCTGCTGGACACGGGCGTGGACACTGCGGCCGAAGCGGCGATTGCCGTGCTGGTCGGCGTCTATGCGCTGGCCGCCTGGTTCAACCTGCGCATTCCGCTGACCGACACCATCCTGCGCCCGCTGCGCCAGGACCCCAGCAAGAGCCTGCTGGCCAACACCCTGGCCCTGCTGCCCGACTTCTGGACCTGCAGCCAGCGGCTGTGGGGGGACAAGCTGGGCCAGATCTCGCTGTCCACGACCACGCTGTTCTGGGGCGTGTCGGGCAATCTGCGCTACATCGTGCTGGCCTGGGGCGCGGCGGCCCTGGGCTACGGCACCTCCCAGGCATCGGCCCTGGTGGGCGTGGTGGCCATCGGCACGGCGGCAGGCGCCATCCTCGCATCCATGCGCATGCGGCTGGACAACGCCACGCGCGTCATTCCGCTGGGCATCACCATGGGCCTGCTGGTGATCGCCATGATCTTCATCCACAGCGTGTGGGTGGCCATTCCCTTCCTGATCCTGCTGGGCGGCCTGGGCGGCTTCCTGGTCGTGCCCATGAATGCGCTGCTGCAGCACCGCGGCCACAACCTCATGGGCGCGGGCCGCTCGATTGCCGTGCAGAACTTCAACGAGCAGGCCTGCATCCTGGCGCTGGGCGCCTTCTATGCGCTGTCCACCAAGTTCGGGCTGTCGGCCTTTGGTGCCATCACGGTGTTCGGCCTGGTGGTGGCCGGCATCATGTGGCTGATCGGACGCTGGCACAGGAACAACCTGCGCCAGCATCCCGAGGAAGTCGAGCGCCTGCTGGCGATTGCCCGCAAGGATTGTCATTGAGACTACCCCCTGAGGCGCTTCGCGCCTTCCCCCAGGGGGGACGACACCCTCGCGGCGGGGCGGCCCTGGCTTGGTGTCTCTCGCTTTGGGCCTCGCCAGTTCCATAGGGCGCTATCGATTGATAGGCCTGGTCTAAATGGTCTTCTCGTATTGTGTTCGGTGCGGGCTTTGCCTGACCGGGCACTTTTTCGTGGTTTTATGCATAGCCCGCTGCCCGTTCTCGCCCTGCTGTTCAACACCCTGGTCTGGGGCCTGGCCTGGTGGCCGTTCCGCGCCATGCACGAGGCTGGCCTGCATCCGCTGTGGGCCACGGCGCTGATGTATGCCCTGGTGCTGGCGGGGCTGGTGGCGCTGCGCCCGGCCAGCCTGCGCCAGGCGCTGCAGTACCCGGCCCTGATCCTGCTGAGCGCATGCGCGGGCAGCAACAACATCGCCTTCAACTGGGCCGTGACCATTGGCGACGTGGTGCGCGTGGTGCTGCTGTTCTATCTGATGCCCGCATGGTCGGTGCTGTTGGCCTGGAGGCTCCTGGGCGAGCGGCCCACGCCCGCTGCGCTGACGCGGCTGCTGCTGGCCTTCGGCGGGGTGGCGCTGGTGCTGGTGCCCGAGGGCACATTCAGCGGCGGCTCGCCCGGGCTGCTGCGCGGCCTGTCGCTGGCCGACGGCCTGGCACTGTTCGGCGGCTTCACCTTCGCGCTGACCAATGTGCTGCTGCGCCGCCTGCAGGCCGTGCCGGCGCAGGCGCGCATGCTGGCCATGTTCAGCGGCTGCATGGCGATGGGCCTGTTCAGCGCCTTTGCAGGCAGCAGCGTGGGCCTGGTGCCGCCGCTGCCGGCTCCGCAGGCCGGCTGGATGCTGATCGCCGCCGGCCTGGCCATGCTGCTGATGCTGGGCAACTGGGCGCTGCAGTTCGGCGCCGCGCGCCTGCCGGCCGGCGTGACGGCCGTGGTCATGCTGGCCGAAGTGGTGTTCGCCAGCGTCTCCTCGGTGCTGATTGCAGGCGAGGTGCTGACGCCTCGCACGCTGCTCGGCGGCGCCTGCATCATCGCGGCCGCGCTGCTGTCTGCGCTGGCGCATGCACGACGGCGTGGGGCTTGACGCCCTGCCCGCACCAACGCTGCGCAATCAGCCCGTGAGCTGCCCGGCCAGCAGCAGGTAGCCCGGCAGCCAGCCTGTGAGCACGCCCTGCGCAATGCACAGCGTGCCCGTCATGCGGCCGATGTTGCGGCCCAGGGCCAGCAGCATGAAGAACATGGCCCACAGCACGGCCCAGGCCGCCCAGTTGGCGGCCATCCACCAGTCGATGGCAGTGCGGGCGCCGATCAGCGAATCGATGGCCACCGGCACGGCCGTGATCGCCACGAAGAGGCTGAACCAGCCCAGGCCCCGGCCATCGGCCCCCGTGAAGCGGTTGATGGCAACCCACAGGTAGGTGAAGGCGAACAGCAGGGTGAGCGCGCCGGTCTTGACAGAGGCCGCATCAGGCTCGGGCCCGAAGGCCGAGGCCAGGCCGATGATCAGCGAGACCAGGCCCGCGAACACGTTGATGACCCAGATCTCCCGGTCAGCTATGCGCCCCAGCATCCACAGGCCGTTCAGGCACAGCACGGCGCCCACGTAGAACAACGACAAACCCAGCCACATCGCAAGTCTCCTTTTGCTTTTTTGCTTTGAAGTGCCTTGCGCGCGTGTTCAGCCCACGGGAACGAGCGCGCACGGCAAGGCGCCGCCGCCCCGTGGCCGGGTGCAGCGGCGTCCGTGAAACAGTTCATCCCCGGGCCCGCCCCTGGTGGGCATCTGCGTGCTGGCGGAAGGGTCCGCTGCAGAGATGCCGCCTGTGATCCAGGGCAGGTGCACCGGCGCGGCCCTTGCCGGGCACGCGGCGGTGGAGTGTGCCGGCAGGCGGTGCTGCCGGTCCTTGGCGTCGGTCCTTGGCGCCGGTCCTTGGTACCTCAGGCCGCCTGCGTCTGCAGGCGACGGCGGGCGCGTTCCAACTGCTGCGCCACCTGGCGCGGGTTCATGCCGTACATGTCGGCAAAGCCGGCTTCGGTGGTCTGGCCGCTGGCCTCGAAGGCGCGCAGCAGAGCTTCGTCTCGTGCAGAACGCGCATCGGCTTCGGCCAGGGCCTCGGCCACCAGGGCGTTGGTGGCCTCGTCACGGCCCTGCACGCGCGCCGCATAGTCGTCGCGGGACAGGCCCGAGGCCTCGTAGGCGGCGATGATGCGGTTGCGCAGCTTGGGCGCCAGGTCCTCGGGCGAGCGGTGCTGGCGGCGGCGAAAGACCTCGATCAGCGCATGGTGCACATGCTCGGGCGCCATGGGCTCGACCGATTGGCCCTGCAGGTCATGGCGCGCCTGGCCGCTGGCCACCACGGTGAGGTAGCGGCTGGAACGTGTGTGCTGGGACAGGGCCAGCTTGAGCTGGTCGCGGTCGATGGCTTCGGGATGGGCGGCCAGCAGGTCCTCGAAGATGCCGCGCTTGAGCGGCAGGGGCTGCTCGCCGAACAGGTTCGGATGCCATTGGGCCAGTTGCGCCAGCAGCGGGTGCTGGGTGCGCACAGGCCTGGATGCGGGAGCCTCGGCACTGCCGGCCGCGCCGGTTGCGGCGTCGGCGACGGGCTCGGAGGCCTTGCCCTTGTTGCGGCCACGTCCGCCGCGGCGCGAGCGCTTGCGGCCCTGGCCATCGGCGCTGGCGGCAGCCTGCGGCACGGTGCCGGCAGCGGCGTCCGCCGGCAGCGCGGCGTTCTGTTCTTGCGGTTCAGACACGGATTCAGTCATGGCGGAGCACATGGGCTTGGAGAAAACGAAACCCCGCATCATGCCAGCATTGCAAAGGCTTGCGCGGGCATAGTCCCCACGGCGTCGCGCATGCGGCACAGATGCGCGGGTGTTGCCCGGGTGGCATCAGGCCGGCAGGGCCTCGTCCAGCACCTCGATCCAGTGGCGCACCGGCACGTCCGTTCCGTTTTGCAGGTGGACGATGCAGCCCATGTTGGCCGAGAGGATGGCTGCAGGCCGCCGGGCATCGAAGCCTTCGGTCAGTGCGCCGATCTTGCGGTCGCGCAGCTGGTGCGAGAGTTCGGGCTGCAGCACCGAGTAGGTTCCCGCCGAGCCGCAGCACAGGTGCGACTCGGTGCGCGCCACGCGCAGCTCGAAGCCCAGCCTGGCCAGATGGGTTTCCACGCCGCCGCGCAGCTTTTGCCCGTGCTGCAGCGTGCAGGGCGGGTGGTAGGCCATGGGCGCGGCCGGTGCGCGCACCCTGCCCTGCAGGCGCTCGGCCAGCTCGGGCAGGAGCTCAGGCAGCAGCTCGCTCAGGTCGCGCGTGAGGGCGCTGATGCGGGCTGCCTTGTCCGCGTACTGCGCATCGTCCTTGAGCAGGTGGCCGTATTCCTTGACGGTGACGCCGCAGCCCGAGGCATTCATGACAATGGCCTCCACCGCGCCGCTGTCCACCTGGGGCCACCAGGCGTCGATGTTGGCGCGCATCTGCGCCTTGCCGCCTTCCTGGTCGTTGAGGTGGAATTTCACGGCACCGCAGCAGCCGGCGTTGGGAGCGATCACGGTCTGTATGCCGGCCGCATCCAGCACGCGCGCCGTGGCGTAGTTGATGCGCGGCATCATCGCGGGCTGCACGCAGCCGGCCAGCAGCAGCACCTTGCGCGCATGCTCGCGCACGGGCCAGCGGCCCGCGTCCTGCGGCTGGGGCACTTTCTCGGCCAGGACTTCGGGCAGCAGGCCGCGCACGGCCTGTCCCAGCTTCAGGGCCGGGGCGAACAGCGGCGAGTTCAGTCCCTCCTTGAGCGCCCAGCGCCTGGCGCGCTCGCCGAAGGGGCGCGGCACCTGCTCCTCGACGATCTTGCGGCCTATGTCCACCAGGTGGCCGTACTGCACGCCGCTGGGGCAGGTGCTTTCGCAGTTGCGGCAGGTCAGGCAGCGGTCCAGGTGCTGCTGGGTGGCGCGCGTGGGCGTCCCGCCCTCCAGCACCTGCTTGATCAGGTAGATGCGGCCACGCGGCCCGTCCAGCTCGTCGCCCAGCAATTGGTAGGTCGGGCAGGTGGCCGTGCAAAAGCCGCAGTGCACGCACTTGCGCAAAATGGCTTCGGCCTCCTGGCCCTCGGGCGTGGCGCGGTACTGGGGTGCGAGTTGGGTCTGCATGGTGGGGCTCTTGTTGTACGGGTATCGGGGAACGGTCAGGCACGGCAGCCGGACACGGCGGTCATGCACGAGGCGCGGCCCGCCGGCCCAGCAGCAGGGGCAACCGCGCACGGTCGGCCCACAGCGGCGGCAGGGACAGCAGGCACAGCACCACGGCCAGCGGCACGACGAAGACGAAGCCCAGGTGCCTGAAACCCAGCGCGCCCGCAATGCCGCCCAGCAGGAACATGGACAGCAGCCCTGCGAACAGCCGCAGCCGCACATGGTTGGCGTGGACCCGGTGCTCGGGCGGGCTGCCATGGCGGTTCCAGTAGAGGGCTCGGCCCAGCTCCATGCCCAGGTCGGTGATCACGCCCGTCATGTGCGTGGTGCGGATCTGCGAGGACGACATCTTGGTCACCGTGGCGTTCTGCAATCCCATGATGAAGGACAGCAGCAGCACGGCCAGCGGCACGGCGAACGGCGTGGGCCAGGCCAGCATGGCCGCGCCCAGCACGCCGAAGAGCAGCATCAGCGCGGCTTCCAGCAGCAGCGGCAGCGCATAGCTGCTGCGCAGCCGGTGGTGGCGCGCCCAGTTGACCAGCAGCGACGTCGCGGCCGCGCCGCACAGAAAGGCCAGCAGCGCGCCGCAGGCACTGAGCACCAGCGCCGTATTGCCCAGCACGAGGTTGTCGGCCAGCAGCGAGACAAAGCCCGTCATGTGCGAGGTATAGGAGTGCACCAGCAAAAAGCCGCCCGCATTCACCGCACCCGCGTTGAAGGCCAGCAGCAGGCCCAGCGTGCGGTTGCTGGCCACCGTGCGGTGCCGGTCCGTGAGCAGGTGCAGGTGGTGGCGCATGCGCATGGGCGGAGCCAGGCGTTGGCCCGGCCTACCAGGCGGCGGCCAGCCGGCCGCGGTTGAAGATGCCCGCAGGATCGAAGGCCTGCTTGAGCCGTGCATGCAGCGCGGCCGTGGCATCGGCCGCCTGGGCGTCGAAATCGGGCTCGGCGCCGGGCTGCCCCGTTGCCTCGGAGCGAAACAAGGTGGCCGATCCGTCCGCTGCTTTTGCCAGCGCGCGAAGCGCATGGCCCAGCGCACGCGGCGCCTGTACCCAGCGCAGTGCGCCGTGCCATTCGACCAGGGGCCCCGTGCAGCCGTCAGGCAGCGCCAGGGCCGGAGCCGTCTGCGGCACGGACAGGCGCCACAGCGCATGGCCCGGTGCGCGTGCGGTGAACCAGGGCAGCTGGTGCTCCCGGCAGGCCTGCCAGTCGGCCGCAGCGCTGTGCATGCGCTCGCCCCCCAGGCGCCCGCAGGCCGCCTGCACGGCGGCACGCGCACCGCGCAGGCGCAGGTACAGCACGCCCTGGGCCGCGCTGTCTTCCTGCAGCCAGCAGCTGGCATTGAGCGGCAGCGGCTGTCCGCCCCAGGCATTGAGCCAGTCCAGCGCCTGCTGCTGCGTGCATTCGAAGCGCAGCGTGGCCTCGGCAGGCGCCACGGGCAGCACCTTGAGGCTGACCTCGGTGATCAGGCCCAGCGTGCCCCAGGAGCCCGCCATCAGCCGCGAGACGTCGTAGCCCGCCACGTTCTTCATGACTTGGCCGCCATAGCGCAGCAGCTCGCCCTGGCCGTTGATCATCTCCAGCCCCAGCATGAAGTCGCGCACGGCGCCCACGCTGGCGCGTGAGGGGCCCGACAAGCCGGAGGCCACCATGCCGCCCACGGTGGCGCGGCCATCCGCTCCCTCGAAATGCGGAGGCTCGAAAGCCAGGCACTGGCCCTGTGCGGCCAGCAGGGCCTCGACCTCGGCCAGCGGCGTGCCGGCGCGTACGGTCACGACCAGCTCGCTGGGCTCATAGCTGACCACGCCGGCCAGCGCCCGCGTGTCCAGCAGTTCGCCCTGCAGGGCCAGTCCGTGGAAATCCTTGGTGCCGCCGCCGCGTATGCGCAGCGGCGTGGCGTCGGCCGCCGCGGCGCGCACGCGCTCGGCGATCTGGATGAGTTGGCTTTGGGCTGAATCCATGGCCTGCATCGTAGCGGCTGGGCCCTTTTGCGCCTCGGTGCGGACCCGTGAATTTTTTGAACGGCGCGCTTGAAGTTCTGCGGGCGGCGCAAAACAGCAGGGACGAAAAGGCAAAGGCGCAAGTCGAATCAGCCGCCTGCGGCCTTCATCGTGCCGGCTCGAAAGGATGGACCTGGATGTCGGCGTCGGGAAAGGAGGCCACCAGCTTCAGCTCGCCGCCCAGGGCCTTGACGTACTCGCGCAGCGTGCTCACGTACATGTCCTCGCGGCGCTCCAGCTTGGAGACGGCAGCCTGCTCCACGCTCATGGCCCTGGCCACTTCGACCTGGGTCACGTTGCGGGCCTTGCGCAGCTCCTGCAACTGCATTTCCACAAGCATGGCCTCGGCCCGTGCCGCAGCACGGGACTGTGCCTCGGGCGACATGCCGGCGCGCAGTTCGTTGAATTTCCTAGCCATGGATCTGTCCTTCTCTTTTCAGGGTCTCGATGTGCGTGTCGTACAAGCGGTCGGCGATGGGTACATGCACCTCATACCAGCGGCCATCGCCCGTCTTGTCGCCGCCGATCAGCAAGATGGCACAGCGGCGCGGATCGAATGCGTACAGCAGCCGATAGGGCCGGCCTTCGTGCTGCACGCGAAGCTCGCGCATGTGCGGGTGCCTTGAACGCTCGATGCCGGACGTATGGGGATATCCGAGATTCGGCCCTCTTGCCTCCAGAAGACGCACCGATGCGTCGATGGACTCCTGCTCGGCCTGCGTCAGATCAGCCCACCAATCGCCAAGCTCGTCGGTGTACTCCACTTCCCAGGGCTGGGTCATTATTCCCTCCAGAATATATTCCGTCAATGGCATATAGGCCAAAGATCCGTCTTATAACGGAGCTCACCATAAGGCGGTTGGCGTGCGGCAGACCTCCTGATTTCCTCAGCCGCTGAAGGGCGTTTGCGGCGCGGCAATGAAAAAAGGCCCCGGTGCAAGCACCGAGGCCAATCCGCAATGAACTCCCTGGAAACCGATCAGCGGTAGTACGCCACCTCGCCGTGCGTGGTGATGTCCAGGCCCTGGCGCTCGGACTCTTCGCTGACGCGCAGGCCGACGACCAGGTCGCAGATCTTGTAGGAGATGCCAGCCACCACGCCAGACCAGACGATGGTCAGCAGCACGCTCTTGACCTGCACCCACACTTGATGGCCCATGTTGAAGTCTGCGGGCTCGATGCCGCCCAGGCTGGAGGCGCAGAACACGCCGGTCAGGATGGCACCCAGGATGCCGCCCACACCGTGCACGCCGAACACGTCGCAGACGTCATCGACCTTGAGCAGCTTCTTGAGGCCGGACACACCCCACAGGCAGACGGGACCGGCGATCAGGCCCATGACGATGGCGCCCATGGGGCCCACGAGGCCGGCCGCCGGGGTGATGACCACCAGGCCGCCCACGGCGCCCGAGGCAGCACCCAGCATCGAGGCCTTGCCCTTGTGCAGGGCTTCAGCGGCCAGCCAGGAGATGGTGGCGGCGCCCGTGGCGACGATGGTGTTGATGAAGGCCAGGCCGGCGATGCCGTTGGCAGCACCTGCCGAGCCGGCGTTGAAGCCGAACCAGCCCACCCACAGCAGCGAGGCACCGACCATGGTCAGCGTCAGGCTGTGCGGAGGCAGGGCCTCACGGCCGAAGCCGATGCGCTTGCCCAGCATGTAGGAGCCCACCAGTCCGGCGATACCGGCGTTGATGTGCACCACGGTGCCGCCTGCGAAGTCCAGCGCGCCGTCCTTGCCCAGCAGGCCGCCACCCCAGACCATGTGGGCCATGGGGATGTAGCTGAAGGTGAACCACAGCACCGAGAACAGGATCACGGCAGAGAACTTGATGCGCTCGGCGAAGGCGCCGACGATCAGGGCCACGGTGATGGCGGCGAACGTGGACTGGAAGGCCACGAACACGTACTCGGGAATGGTCGGCAGTGCGCCGGCCAGCGTGTCGGGCGCAATGCCCTTGAGGAAGATCTTGCCAAAGCCGCCGAAGAAGTTGCCTTCGCCCGCAAAGGTCAGCGAGTAGCCGTAGACGGCCCACAGCAGCGTGATCAGCGAGAAGATCACGAACACCTGGCACAGCACGGACAGCATGTTCTTGGTGCGCACCAGGCCGCCGTAGAACAGTGCCAGGCCCGGGATCACCATCAGGATCACCAGCATGGTCGAGGTCAGCATCCAGGCCGTGTCACCGGCGCTGAGTGCGGGGGCCGGCGCCTCGGCTGCGGCCGCGGCGGCGGGGGCTGCCGCAGCGGCCGCATCGGCAACGGCTGCAGCGGCGGCGGGCTCCTGTGCCAGGGCAGCGGCGCCTGCGGCCAGCAGGCCCAGCCCCAGGCCCATGGAAAGAAGTCGTTTGGTCATGGCAGTCTTTCGGGAAACGTGGGGTTGAAACTCACAGTGCGCTGTCGCCGGTCTCGCCGGTACGGATGCGGACGGCCTGCTCGATGGGCAGCACGAAGATCTTGCCGTCACCGATCTTGCCGGTGCGCGCAGCGGCCTCGATGGCATCGATCACCTGGTCCACCAGTGCGTCGGGCACGGCGGCCTCCAGGCGCAGCTTGGGCAGGAAATCGACCACGTATTCCGCGCCGCGGTACAGCTCGGTATGGCCCTTTTGGCGGCCGAAGCCCTTGACTTCGGTCACGGTGATGCCCTGCACGCCGATGTCGGAGAGCGCCTCGCGCACCTCGTCCAGCTTGAAGGGCTTGATGATGGCGGTCACCAGTTTCATGATGCTTAGCTCCTCAGGTCCGGTTACAGGGTCTTGGTCAGCGTCACGATCAGGCGGGCCTTGTTGACGTCACCAAAGTAAGACTTCTTGTTCGCACCCGTGACGGCCGCGCCCAGCGACACGCCGTCGCCGAAATCGTAGGCACCGCCCACGCTGTAGTCCATATAGTTGGGCACGCCCAGGCCCTTGATGTCGCTGGCAAAGCGCGTGAAGCCCAGCGAGGCCTTCACGGTCACCTTGGGCATGACTTCCTTGCTGAAGCCCAGCCACAGGTAGCCGGTATTGCGGCCCGACAGGCCCGAGCCGGCTTTCTCGCCCGCCCAGCCGAAGTAGTCCTTGGATACGGTGTGCGAATACTTGGCCGTGAACGGGCCGTACGTGGCCGCGCCATACAGCTCGGTGGTGTTGCCGCTGGAGTTGCCCGAGTACAGGTATTGCAGGGCACCGAAGTCCAGGTCCACCTCGCCGGCCTTGAACTTGTAGCCACCGTAGAAGTCGGTTTCCAGGGAGTTGCCCGGCAGCCAGTCCACGCTGGAGTTCCAGTTGCCGATGTACCAGCCGCTGTCGCCGAAGGTGTAGTCGAAGCCGCCTTGCAGGGCAGGCTTGACGGCCTTGTTGCGTCCCGTGTCCTGGTCCTGTCCGCGGAACTTGTAGTTCGTCGTCAGGGACACATTGGCCGTGAGCTGGGCGTGGGCCCAGAGCGGAGCGATGGCGACACAGGCGATGGCGAGCGACTTGAGGCTGGCACGGGACATGGGATCCTCCGGTTTGAAAAATTTCGTGACAACCGGGTTAAGCACGGACCGTGCCAGTCTTTTCTGCTGGGTGGGGCGCCTTCCGGCCCACCAATGCAGCACCGCAGCATCCTCCCGTGCACCGGCTTTGTGCAGAAGTTCTGCACCGTTACGGTGATAGCGGTCGCTCACATGGCATCTCACCAAAAATGCACCAAAAAAGTGCAAATGCTCTCATGCCCAGTACAGCACATTCCCAGGTCGCCTGCCACAGCACATGATCAGCCAAGTCTGGATTACCTGATTTTGGAACATGCCTGGTTGGATAGCCTGCCATTCAAATACATGCCTGTATCCAAGATGGGAAATTGCTTACATTTACAGGATGTATCTGACCCTGCATTTGATTGCTCTATAGCCATAGGCTTGTCTATGATCCCCGCTCACCAAGAGACGGGAGGCCGCCCCCAGGGCGGTTCATACAATGACACGCCGAGTCACCATCCATACGCCATTGGGCGATGAGCTGCATTTCCGTGAATTGCGCGGCCAGGAAAACATCAGCCAGCTCTTCAGCCTCGATGTGGAAATGCTCAGCGAAAACGAAAGCATCGATCCCAAGGCCCTATTGGGCAAAAACGCCACCATAGAAATTGAAACCCAGGGCGGCGGCAGGCGCTT
>NZ_JABEPN010000014.1:0-92464 GCF_018320755.1 Delftia sp. PE138
GGCGCCCCCGCAAAAGACCATCGAAGTTGCATGCCGACAAGGGCTATGACTACAAGCGTTGCCGTGCGCACTTGAGACAACGGGGCATCGCCAGCCGCATTGCCAGGCGAGGCGTTGAGAGTAGCGAGCGACTGGGCAAGCATCGCTGGGTGGTGGAGCGGACCCATGGATGGTTTGCAGGCTTTGGCAAGTTGCGAATCCGCTTTGAAAGACGACTGGATATCCACGAAGCGCTGCTAAAACTGGCAGCGGCGATCATCTGTGCACGCTTCGTGGATCGGTGGTGTTAGCCAGTCTTACGCCGCAAGAGTTCCTAGGCGTCCTGCAAGACAGGTCACGCAATGACCCGCGCCTGACGGCCAGCCTGCGCGCCATCCTGGCCCAAAGCGCCCTGGGCCGGTATTGGACGCAGACGGCCAGCCCCAATGCCGGCAAACCCTGGACCATCCCCGCCTCCATGCTGGCCAATGACGCGTACCTGTTCACCAGAACGCTGATTGCATTGCGCCTTGCCGGTGCGCGCACCTATGTCAAGGCGACTCCCAAGGGCACCTATATCATCATCACGGGCCGAGCCGGGTTTCGCGGCAATCTGCTGCAGGGCACGCGCTTTCTCACCACCAATCCCCGCATGGTCCAGATGGGTCTGGGCATGCGCGGACTTCAGGGCGTTGCCAGAGGGGGCTTCATCTTGAGCTTGGTTGTGGGTATCGGCGTGGAGACATTGGACTTCATCTTCAACGACGAGAAGACCATGCATGACCTGGTGGGTGGGATTGGCGTGGAGGCGGTCAAGGCAGGGTTAGCGACGATGGTTGGTATAGGCACGGGAATTTTTGTCGCAAGCTTAACCACTATTGCTGTTTTTTCTTTAGGTGCCATGGCCTTAATGGTACTTTTTACCGGGATAGCTTTAAATGGAATCGATAAAAGTTGGGAAATAAAGAAAAATGTTATTACTTCATTAAAAATTTTGACAAACAGCACACCTTCTGGCATATACCGCGTTAATACTGACGCTCTCGTCACAGAACAGTTGAGTGGCAATCATGAAACAACAGAGATCAAAGAAATACCCCAGAACCATCCTAAAAATTTACTATCCCCTATCAATCGCAAAAATTGATTAGTCTTGAAATGGACAAAAGAAATTTAACCGAAATCAGAAAATCACTAATATGGAGTATTCCACTTTTTCTTCTGCTTCTAGCAATGTCAATTTGGAGTATTTTCTATTCTCTATATGAAACCGTAGATGATTTAAATAAACTCGCCCCATCTGTAAGAATCACACCACTTGATCCAATTGCGTTGTGTGTGCCAATAATTTCAATCACAGGAATTATCATTGCAATACAAAAATCAGTCCCCTGTACAGAAGACGCTATAAAAATCCCAACGCGTATTTTTTTATCCGCCATAGCCGTTGGAGTTTTTATTATGTTTTTCTGTATTTTTGCAATTACGCCTTTTCAATACTATGCCATGCCAAAACTGGGCTATACACGCTGCAATATTCTGGAAGACCACCCCACCATTTATTTCACAGACTGGGTAAAGAATCCCGCCTGGTGCGTGCGAGGCAAAAGCCGGGAATGGGTCAAAGAGCAAGCCCATCTTGCCCAATGACCAGATGATTTTTCCCGGGTAGGTAAAGAGGGTCGAATGGCCTACCGGCCCAGGAACAGGCGGGTGGCGCGCAGGCCCAGGGGCGTCCAGTGCAGGCCCGGTGACATGGCCTGTACCAGCAACTCATGCTGGGCCGCTGGATCTAGCGTGGGGTAGCGCTGCTCGAAGAGCATCAGATCGGTGTCCAGTTCCTGCGCGCTGCGACCCGGGTCCGGTCGCGCGCCACGGGATGTGCGCAGGCGCTCGGCCACGCGAAAGCTCATGCGCCGCGCCGGTTTGCCGGGCTCGGCCACGGATTCGAAGGAGGCGCCATCCGCACTGGCCGGCCCACGCAGCCAGTCATGAATGACTTGCAGCTCATAGGGAGAGAAAACACCGAACATCTCTGCCCGCTCGCCCTGCAGCAGCTGCCAGAAGCGGCTTTCCTCCGCAGGCCGGTTGCGTTGTATCCAGCGTGCCTGCTCCAGCGCGCCCAGGAAGGCAGGCATGTCCTGCGGACGGGACAGCCAGTCATTGACGCTGCGGCCGGCCACCTTGCAGAAGTCCGAGTGCGCGCCATGCCCGGAAGGCGATTTGCGCGCCAGGATGCGCACCACCTCAGCTTCGATATCGAACGACCTGATCACGTCCAGCGTGCTGGTGCCCGTGTCTGCCAGCCGGGCGCCTGCGCGTACGCGGCGCCAGTATTCGCCGCCATCGTCAATGCGCGGCGCGTTCTCCCAGGCGGCAATGCAGGCGCGCCGGGCATGGCCGGTGTCGGCGTTGTCCACGGTCACATGCAGCGTGAAGTAATAGGGATCTATTCCCAGTTCATTGAGTTCGTAGGCGGTGATGAGCAGGTGCAGCGGCAATTGCTCATAGCCCAGGTTGAATCCGACGATCTCGGGCAGGAACTGCTGCGCATTCCAGCCCAGCGCCAGCTGTACCAGCCCCTGCCGGTACAGCTCGTCGGGCAGGTCCTCCACGGGATCAAGGCCATACCTGGCCAGCAGCTCCCGGTAGAGCTTGACGTGGTTCTTGTCGGCCATGCCGTCGCCCAGTTCTTCCACATAGGTGGTGACCAAGTCCGACATGCGTGAGTTGCCCGCGTGCGCGCACAGGCCGTAAAGCCAGGAACCGTCCACCAGCTTGGTAGGGGCCACATTGCGCAGGAAGTACAGGGCATGGGCGCGGTTGCCGAAGTAACGGCGTGCCGCACCCGCCTTGCGCTCTGCCAGGTAGGCCTGGTACTGGGCGTGCACTTTCTCGACATTGGCACGCATCCAGTCGGTCAGGTGCTCCGGGTTGTCCGGCAGGCCATCGGCATCGGCAGAGGTCTCGGCGATCACGCCGTGCAGGAAGTCCGCAGCAGCCTGGCGCTCCTGTTCGGTGGGCAGATGGTTGGCCAGGCGCTCGTAGAGCGGCACATGCAGGAAAGAAGGCTCAAGCGTGCCTGCGCCAGCGGCCAGCTCGGTACGTGGGGGGTCCAGCAGTTCTGTGTTCATGGTGGGGCTTTGGTCCGTAACGCCTTCAGGATGCGGTGTGGCCCTCGGTACAGCCATCGGGCCAACGCCTTCCTGTGCGTCGTAATACGCCTACCCTTGGCGCAGGCGCCCGGGCCGGACCGCCGTCTCCCTGGCGCCCGCGCTCATGGCAGCGGAACAGGAACCGGCCCGGCCTTGCCGGCGAGCATTGGCTGGTACTGGGCGCCGGCCTGTTGGCCCTGCGCTGGGCCCGGTTATGGACAAGCGCGGCGTCTTGCTGATACTGAGATAAAGCCGGTCTTCCTGCCGCTGCCCGGCCATTGGCTCACGCTGGCGTTCAGCGCGCATCTTCGTGCCCCCGCGTACTCCCCCTCCCCACCACCTCAAACCCCACATCCTGCGCTGCCGCCGCCACGCCACCGGCCATGCGCGCAATCAGCGCCTCTGCGCCCAGGCGGCCGATGGCGGCGCCGTCCACGCGCACGGTGGAGAGGGCAGGCCAGGCGTCCAGCGCCAGGGCCTGGTCGCCAAAGCCCAGCACGCCGAATTCCTCTGGCATGCGCAGGCCCAGCGCGTGGGCGTGGGAGAGAACGCCTTGCGCCAGCGCATCGGAGCTGCAGAAGACGGCATCGACCTCCGGTGCCTGGGCGCGCAGGGCGTTCAAGGCATCACGGCCACGGCCGGATTGGGGGATGGCTTCCGAGAAGACGATTTGCGCGGGAACCGGGGCACCGGCTTCCGCAGCGGCGCGGGTGAAGCCCAGGGCGTGGCGGGCGGCGCGGCTGTCATCGGCGCGCAGGATGGCCGGGCGCCGGTAGCCGCAGGCGGCCAGGTGGCGGAAGGCGGCGCGGCCCGCGTCTTCCTGCGAGAAGCCGACCACCATGTCCAGCGGATGGGGCTGGTAGTCCCAGAGTTCGACCACGGGCACGTCGGCATTGACCAGCAGGCGCCGCGTGCGGGCCGTGTGCTCGGTGCCGGTGAGCACGATGCCGTCCGGGCGGCGGCTGAGCATGGCGGCCAGCCAGGTTTCCTCATGCTCCGGGTCATAGCTGGAGATGCCCAGCGTGGTTTCATAGCGCTGCGCGGCCAGGGTGTGGATGAGCGCATCGAGCATGTCGGAAAACAGCGAGTGCCCCACCGAAGGCACGATGGCCGCCACCAGCCGCGTCTGGCGCGAGGTCAGCCCGCCCGCCAGGGAGTTGGGCACGTAGCCCGATTGCTCCACGGCCTGCGCCACGCGCAGCCGTGTGGCCTCGGCCACCAGTTCAGGCCGGTGCAGCGCGCGCGACGCGGTGATGGGCGACACGCCGGCAATGCGGGCCAGGTCCTTGAGCGTGGGCGCATTGGCGTTGCGCAGGGTGCGGAGGGTCATGCGAGGCCTTTGCCTGGAATGGCGATGGAGAGGCGGCTTGAGGATGATTGCGTGGTCATGTTAACGATGATGTCCATCAGCACGGTCTGATTGTTGCCCCTCGTACGTCCGAATGGAGAGCGCTGCCTTTGCTTGAAATGATTGCGCAATCATTCAAGAGGAGACCACCATGCGCCCTTCCCTCTCCAACCGCCGCAGCGCCATGGCGCGGCTGCTGGCTGCGGCCCTGGCTCCGGCCTCGATGCTGGCCCCGGCACACGCCCAGGCACAGGCTGCCTGGCCCATCAGGCCGATCACGCTGGTGATTCCCTTCCCTCCCGGTGGCCAGACCGATGTGGTGGGCCGGCTGGTGGGAGAGCGCCTGTCGCAGCGCCTGGGCCAGCCCGTGGTGGTGGAAAACCGGCCCGGCGTGAATGGCTCGCTGGCCTCCGACGCCGTGTCGCGCGCGCGGGCCGATGGCTACACGCTGGTGATTGGCGGGCCGGGCACGCATGCCATCAACCAGCTGGTCAATTCCAATGTGAAGTACGACGCGCGGCGGGATTTCACGCACATTGCCATGCTGGGGCGCGTGCCCATGCTGCTGCTGGCCTCGCCCAGGCTGAAGGTCGCTTCGGTGGCCGATGTGGTGGCCCTGGCCCGGGCCAGCCCCGGCACGGTGAATGTGGCGCTGACGGGCATTGGCTCGTCCAGCCATGTGACGACGGAGCTGCTGCGCCAGGCGGCCGGCGTGAGCTTCAACAACGTTCCCTACAAGGGCGATGTGCCCGCCATGACCGATGTGATGGGCGGCCAGGCAGACCTGCTGTTCGTGCCCGCCACCTCGGCCGTGGACTTTGCGCAGGCGGGCAAGCTGCGTGCGCTGGCCGTGGCAGGCGAGCGGCGTCTGGCGACCCTGCCCGATGTGCCCACCATGGCCGAGGCCGGCCAGCCGCAGGTCGTCAACTATTCATGGACCAGCCTGGCGGGGCCGCCGGGTATGCCGGCCGATGTGGTGGAGCGGCTCAACCAGGCCTGCCAGTCCCTCCTGGCCGAGCCCGAGGTGGTGGCCAGGCTGGCCGCCATGAGCAACGAGCCCACGCCGGGCACGCCCGCCCAGGCCGCCAGCTTCATCGCCGCCGAGGTGGCGCGCTGGAGCGAGGTGGTGCGCAAGGGAAACATCCAGGTCCAGTGAACAGCTTCAGGAGAGTCCCCATGAGCATGCTGCCCGCCAATACGTTCAAGCGCGCGCTGCGCGAAGGCCGCCCGCAGATCGGACTGTGGTCCACCATTCCCTCCCCCTTTGTCTGCGAGATGATCGGCGGCGCGGGCTACGACTGGGTGCTGCTCGATACCGAGCACACGCCCACCGACGTGCCGCTGATGCTGGGCCAGCTGCAGGCCGTGGCCGCCGCCCTGCCCACACCGGGCGCCCCGCTCGTGCATGCCGTGGTGCGGCCCGCCTGCAACGATGCAGTGCTGATCAAGCGCTACCTGGACCTGGGCGCCCAGTCCCTGCTGCTGCCCTTTGTGCAGAACGCGCAGCAAGCGCGGGATGCCGTGCGCGCCATGCGCTATGCACCCCAGGGCATGCGCGGCATGGGCGGTTCCACTCGCGCGGCCAACTTCGGGCGCACGGCCGACTATGTGGCACGTGCGGCCGACGAGCTGTGCCTGCTGGTGCAGGTGGAGACGGCCGAGGCGCTGGAGCAGATCGAGGCGATTGCGGCCGTCGATGGCGTGGACGGCATCTTCATCGGCCCCGCCGACCTGTCGGCCAGCCTGGGCTATCCGGGCCAGGCGCGCCACCCTGTGGTGAACCGGGCCATCGACCAGGCCATCGCCCGCATCCGCGCCTGCGGCAAGGCACCGGGGATCCTGATGGTGGACGAGGCACGGGCGCGCGAATGCCTGGAGCTGGGCGCGCAGTTCGTGGCCGTGGCGCTGGACACGCTCTTGCTGCGCGATGGGCTGGATGCGGCGGCGGCGCGCTTCAGGAAAGGGCTGCTGGCCGCGAAGCCGCCAGGGCCCGCATCCACCGCCGGCAGCCACTGAGGAGCCCACAACCATGACACGTTCCCCCGAATCCCTGCGCAGCGCACGCTGGTTTGCTCCCGATGATTTCCGCTCCTTCGGCCACCGCTCGCGCGTGCTGCAGATGGGCTATGGCTACGAGGACTGGATGGGCAAGCCCGTGATCGCCATCGTCAACACCTGGAGCGATGCCAACCAGTGCCATGCCCACTTCAGGCAGCGCGTGGAAGACGTCAAGCGCGGCGTGCTGCAGGCCGGAGGATTTCCGCTGGAGCTGCCGGCCATCTCGCTGTCGGAAAGCATGGTCAAGCCCACGACCATGGTCTATCGCAACTTCCTGGCCATGGAGACGGAGGAGCTGCTGCGCAGCCACCCGGTGGATGGCGCCGTGCTCATGGGCGGCTGCGACAAGACCACGCCGGGGCTGACCATGGGGGCGATTTCCATGGGCCTTCCCTTCATCTACCTGCCGGCCGGCCCCATGCTGCGCGGCAACTGGAAGGGGCAGGTGCTGGGCTCGGGCTCGGACGCCTTCAAGTTCTGGGACGAACGCCGCGCCGGCCGCCTGGACGAGCAGGCCTGGCGCGAGATGGAAGCCGGCATTGCCCGCAGCCACGGCACCTGCATGACCATGGGCACGGCGGCCACCATGATGGGCATTGCCGAGGCCGTGGGCCTGGCGCTGCCGGGCGCTTCGTCCATTCCGGCCGCCGACGCCAACCACATCCGCATGAGCGCCGAGTGCGGCCGCCGCATCGTGCAGATGGTGTGGGAAGACCTCACGCCCGCCCGCATGCTCACGCGTGCGCATTTCGAGAACGGCATTGCCTGCGCCATGGCCATGGGCTGCTCCACCAACGCCATCATTCACCTGATCGCCATGTCGCGGCGCGCGGGCCATCCGGTCAGCCTCGATGACTTCGACGCCTTCAGCCGCCGCGTGCCCGTGATCGCCAACATCCGGCCCAGCGGCGACCGCTATCTGATGGAGGATTTCTTCTATGCAGGCGGCCTGCGCGCCCTGCTGGAACGCATCCGCCTGCATCTGGACACCGGGGCCATGACGGTCAACGGCAAGACCCTGGGCGAGAACATTGCGGGCAGCCAGGTCCACCAGGACGACGTGATCCGCCCCCTGTCCAGCCCCATCTACGCAGAAGGGGCGCTGGCCGTGCTGCGCGGCAACCTGGCGCCGGACGGTGTGGTCATCAAGCCCAGCGCCTGCGCCCCGCACCTGCTGCGCCACACGGGCCGCGCCCTGGTATTCGACGACTACCCCAGCCTCAAGCAGGCCGTGGACGACCCCCATCTCGATGTGAACGGCGAAGACATCCTGGTGCTGCGCAACGCCGGCCCCAAGGGCGCGGGCATGCCCGAATGGGGCATGCTGCCCATTCCCACCAGGCTTCTCAAGCAAGGCGTGAAAGACATGCTGCGCCTGTCCGACGCCCGCATGAGCGGCACCAGCTACGGCGGCTGCCTGCTGCACTGCTCGCCCGAATCCGCCGTGGGCGGGCCGCTGGCCCTGGTCAAGACGGGCGACCGCATCACGGTGGACGTGCCCGCCCGCCGCATCCACCTGGAAGTCAGCGACTCAGAACTCGCCACCCGCCGCGCCGCATGGACGCCCCCGCCCGCGCGCTACGAGCGCGGCTATGGCTGGCTGTTCGGCCGCCATATCCTGCAGGCCAATGAGGGATGCGATTTTGATTTTCTGGAGACGGGCTTTGGGCGGGCTGTGCCGGAGCCGGATATTTTTTGAAGCATGCAAATCAATTCTTTCTTTCAAACTTCCCTATATGATGGAAATATTTTTTGATCCACATTGCATCAGAATATTGAAACCATGAAAGCAATTGAAAAGCAATTTTCCCAATGGGTCGACCAAACACTGTCCGGCGATCTGCCAGAAGGAATCGCAGCATTCCACTTCAATCTGTATGACTCGCCCACATCGCACGAGCTCCAGATTGTGGGCTGCCCGACCTACGACCCGCAGGACCCGGACTGGGCGTGCGATGACATATTCATGTCCGACGACCCTCACTTCGAGTTGCCGCACGAAGTCGTGGGAAGCGAGTGGGAGAAGGGACTTGCTGCTGCCAGGAAGCTGCTTGGCTCCTACGTGGCCTCGGAAGCGGCAGGAGCCCTTCGGCTGCGCCAGTCGCAAGCGGTGAGCGCCGGTTTTGTGGATGGAGAACTCCACCTCATCTGGGCGCGAGATGCGTAATTGATGAATTCAGCTGGCGGGCAATAGATTTCATCCAAAAACTGGAATCCTGGGCCTGCAAGCAAGGCAGGCCTGTATATGTATCCGCTTTTGCTGACGGCGCAGTCCTACATTGCCGTTGGTCTTTGTCGTGAATAGTGGCTCTGTTCTCAACAAGTATTGACCCAAAGAAGCCAATGAAATAGCCATATTCGATTGAATATTTCTTGGTCACAATCATTTGTGCAGAAGTATTTTCGATAGCTATTTCCAATAGCGACTCGCCGTTTCCCAGTCCACGCGCACGCAATGCCCCCTGCCCTCCTGGGGCAGCCGCTTCCGTTGCCTTGCACCGCCGTGGACCTCAACCCAGAAGCAGAGGTGGCTGTGGACTTTCTCAGAAGCATCTTTCATCAGGCTCCGGAAATCGCGCTGTTCGCGGCCTTGGCGCTCGGTTACTGGGTGGGCAAGTTCAGGTTCGGGTCGTTCCAGCTGGGGGGCGTGGCGGGGTCGCTGCTGGCAGCGGTGCTGATCAGCCAGGTGGGGGTGACCATCGATTCGGGCATCAAGGCGGTGCTGTTCGCGCTGTTCATCTATGCCGTGGGCTTCGAGAGCGGGCCGCAGTTCTTCCGTTCACTGGGGCGGCAGTCGGTCAAGGAGATCCTGATGGCCCTGGTGGTGGCCGTGTCGGGGCTGGTCACGGTGGTGGTGATCGCCCGGGTGTTCCATCTGGACAAGGGGCTGGCGGCGGGGCTGGCCGCTGGCGGGCTGACGCAGTCGGCCATCATCGGCACGGCGGGCTCGGCCATCGAGAAGCTGGGGCTGGCGCCCGACGAGGTGCAGCGCATGCAGGCCAATGTGGCCATCGGCTATGCGGTGACCTATATCTTCGGCTCCTTCGGCGCCATCATCATGTGCGTGAACGTGCTGCAGTGGCTGACGGGCCGCAAGATCCGCGAGGACGCGATCCAGGCCGAGCAGGAGCTGCTCAAGGGCGTGCGCGTGTACGGAACCGGCGAGTCACCGGCCGTGCCGGATCTGGTGGGGCGCATTTTCCGCGTGGGACAGGCGGGCCGCACCGTGGCGGAGCTGGAGGCCAGCGCCACCGCCAACGGCGGCACGGTGACGGTGGAGCGCATACAGCGCAAAAACGCGATGGTGGGCGTGGACGGCAGCCTGGCGCTGGAAGCCGGCGACATCATCCTGCTGGTGGGCCGGCGCGCGGCCGTGGTGGCGCTGGGCGCCTCGGTGGGCGAGGAGCTGCAGGGCGCCGAGGGCATGGACGTGGTGATGGTGCGGCGCGATGTGGCCATCTCCAACAGGCAATACCTGAACCGCAGCGTGAAGGACATCCTGGACAGCCTGTCGCAGGAGTTCAAGCACGGTGTGTATGCGGTGGCGCTGATGCGCGCGGGCACGCCGGTGCCGATTGCGCCGGCCACCATGGTCATGCCGGGCGATGTGGTGACGCTGTTCGGCACGCCGCAGGATGTGCAAAAGGCCGCGCAGTCGGTGGGCCCCATCATCGTTCCCAGCGACAAGACGGACTTTGTCTTCCATGGCCTGGGCATCACGGTGGGCCTGCTGATCGGGCTGCTGGTGCTGCGCCTGGGCTCCATTCCCATCACGCTGGGCAGCGGCGGCGGCGCCCTGCTGGCGGGCCTGCTGTTCGGCTGGTGGCGCAGCCGCAAGCACACCTTCGGCAACATGCCCACGGCCGCCTCCACGCTGCTGCGCGACCTGGGCCTGGCCGGCTTCGTGGCCATGGTGGGTCTGCAGTCGGGCCAGCAGGCCGTGACCACGGTGATGCAGCAGGGCCTGACGCTGTTCCTGCTGGGCGTGGTGGTGACCATCGTGCCGCTGCTGATCGCCATGCTGTTCGGCAAGTACGTGCTGCGCTATGACAACGTGGCCGTGTTCGCGGGCTCGCTGTCGGGGGCGCGCAGCGCCAACCCGGCGTTTGGCGAGATTCTGGACAAGGCCGGCAACTCGATTCCCACGGCACCGTTCGCGATCACCTATGCGCTGGCCAATGTGTTCCTCACATTGCTGGGGCCGCTGGTCATCGCCTTTGCCTGATCACCCCTGATCACCCCTGACCGATCCCCAAGGACCACCAAGGACCATCACAAGGAGCTGCGCAATGAGCAAGGATTATCGGAGTCTGGCGAATTTGAGCCCGTTCGAACTCAAGGACGAACTGATCAAGGTGGCCTCGGGCAAGGCCAACCGCCTCATGCTCAATGCGGGGCGCGGCAATCCCAACTTCCTGGCGACCACGCCGCGCCGGGCCTTCTTCCGGCTGGGGCTGTTCGCGGCGGCGGAGTCGGAGCTGTCGTATTCCTACATGACGGTGGGCGTGGGCGGGCTGGCCAAGCTCGACGGCATCGAGGGCCGCTTCGAGCGCTTCATCGCCGAGCACCGCGACCAGGAGGGCGTCAAGTTCCTGGGCAAGTCGCTGAGCTATGTGCGCGACCAGCTGGGGCTGGACCCCGCCGCCTTCCTGCACGAGATGGTGGACGGCATCCTGGGCTGCAACTACCCCGTGCCGCCGCGCATGCTCACCGTGAGCGAGCAGATCGTGCGCCAGTACATCGTGCGCGAGATGGCAGGCGGCGCCGTGCCGCCCGAGTCGGTGGACCTGTTCGCGGTCGAGGGCGGTACTGCCGCCATGGCCTATATCTTCGAGAGCCTGCGCATCAGCGGCCTGCTCAAGGCCGGCGACAAGGTGGCCATCGGCATGCCGGTGTTCACGCCGTATATCGAGATTCCCGAACTGGCCCAGTACGACCTCAAGGAAGTGCCCATCCACGCCGACCCCGACAACGGCTGGCAGTACTCCGACGCCGAGCTGGACAAGCTCAAGGACCCGGACGTCAAGATCTTCTTCTGCGTGAACCCCAGCAACCCGCCGTCCGTGAAGATGGACCAGCGCAGCCTGGACCGCATACGCGCCATCGTGGCCGAGCAGCGGCCCGACCTGCTGATCCTCACCGACGATGTCTACGGCACCTTTGCCGATGAATTCCAGTCCCTGTTCTCGGTCTGCCCCCGGAACACGCTGCTGGTGTATTCGTTCTCCAAGTATTTCGGGGCCACGGGCTGGCGCCTGGGCGTGATCGCGGCGCACAAGGACAACGTGTTCGACCATGCGCTGGCGCAGTTGCCCGAATCGGCCAAGAAGGCGCTGGACCACCGCTACCGCTCGCTGCTGCCCGATGTGCGCTCGCTCAAGTTCATCGACCGCCTGGTGGCCGACAGCCGCGTGGTGGCGCTGAACCACACGGCCGGCCTGTCCACGCCGCAGCAGGTGCAGATGGTGCTGTTCTCGCTGTTTGCGCTCATGGATGAAGCGGACGCCTACAAGCAGGCCCTCAAGCAGCTGATCCGCCGCCGCGAGGCCACGCTGTACCGCGAGCTGGGCATGCCCCCGCTGGAGAACCCCAACTCGGTCAACTACTACACGCTGATCGACCTGCAGAACGTGACCTGCCGGCTCTACGGCGAGGCCTTCTCGCAATGGGCCGTGCAGCAGTCGTCCACGGGCGACATGCTGTTCCGCGTGGCCGATGAGACCGGCATCGTGCTGCTGCCGGGCCGGGGCTTCGGCTCCGACCGCCCCTCGGGCCGCGCCTCGCTGGCCAACCTCAACGAGTACGAGTACGCCGCCATAGGCCGCGCCCTGCGCCGGCTGGCCGACGAGCTGTACGAACAGTACAAGGCGCTGGGCAAGGAGTAGGCCCTGCGCACAAGGCCCGCACGGCTCATCGCCCGCACGGCTCATCGCAGCTGTCGGGCCTTGACCACCAGCAGCGCCCCGGCCATCAGGCCCACACCGGCCAGTTGCACGGCGTCCAGCGCACGCCCGTAGACGGCCCAGTCCAGCACGATGGCCGTCAACGGATAGACGTACTGCAGCACGGCGATGCGGCCCAGCGTGAGGCGCGCCATGCCCGCAAAGAGAATGGCGTAGGCCAGGCCGGTGTGCAGCACACCCAGCCCTGCCAGCCACGCCCAGGACGACGGCGCCTGCGGCCAGCCATGAACCAGCGGCACCCACAGCAGCAGCACGGTGCCGACCGCGCATTGCCACCAGGCCAGCGCAAACGGCGTGACCACTTTCTCGGTCTTGGCCAGGATGGTCACGGCTGCATAGCACAGCGAGCCGGCCAGGCACATGAGCAGTCCGGACACATGGTCCGGTCCCCAGGCCGCCGCATCGCCACCCAGCAGCCCCGTGGTCAACACCAGTCCCAGCAACGCCGCCAGCATGGCCACCGCCTGCCGTGGCGCCACGGCCTCGCGCAGCACCAGGGTGCCGAACAGCATGATCCACACCGGCTGGATGTGGAACACGATGGTGGCCACGCCAATGGAGGTGCGCGGTATGGCGGCAAAGAACAGCGCCCAGTTCAGCACCATGAGGAGGCCCGTGGCCACCACCACCGCCCAGCTCCTGCCGCGCACGCGCAACTCCCGCACGCGGCCGGTGGCCAGCCCCCAGGCAAGCAGCGCCAGGGCACCGAAGGCGCAGCGAAACAGCACGGTGACCAACGGGTGCTGGCGGGCCTCTTCCACAAATACGCCCACGGTGCCCAGCAGCACGCCGCCCGCGATCATCAGCCACTGGCCGCGTGTCTCCTGCGCTGTGGGAGCGGCTTGTGCGGTCGCGGCGGAGGCTACGGATGCGGCCTGTAACGAATGGGTTCTGTCTTGCATGGCAACGATCGTCTCGTGGCAGCAAATTCTCGTAAAGCAAATAGTTTGCAGGTTTAGTATTCGATATTCGAATCCATGGAGCATGCCGTGAACTACCCCGACCTGCAGATCGACTGGCTGCGCGCCCTGGTGGCCGTGGTGGATGCGGGCTCGCTCTCGGCTGCCGCGCCGCTGCTGCACCGTTCACAGGCCGCCGTGAGCATGCAGATCAAGAAGCTGGAGACCACCCTGGGCCGGCCCGTGCTGCTGCGCGGCCCGCGCCATCTGCAGCTCACGCCCGCAGGCGCCGAGCTGCTGGGCTATGCCCGGCGCATGCTGGAGCTGCAGGCCCAGGCGCAGCAGGCGCTGTTCGGCCCCGACCTGTCCGGGCGCGTGCGGCTGGGCGTGCCGGACGACTACGCATCCACCTATCTGACGCCCGTGCTGCGCAGCTTTGCAGGCCGCTACCAGGGCGTGGAGATCGAGCTGACCTGCGAGCAGTCCACCGCACTCATCCCGCAGGTGGTGCGCGGCACGCTGGACCTGGCCCTGGTCTCACGCGACAGGCCCCAGCGCGGGCGCCTGCTGTTCCACGAGCCCCTGGTCTGGGTGGGCGCGCCGCAGCACGAGGTGTGGAGGAAGAATCCCCTGCCGATTGCCGTCTACGAGGCCGCCAGCCTGGCGCGCACGGCCGCGCTGTCCAGCCTGGCGGCCCAGCGGCGCGCGCACCGCGTGGTCTATCACAGCTCCAGCCTTGCCGGCCAGCTGGCCGCCGTGGAAAGCGGCCTGGCCGTGGCGGTGTTCACGCGCTGCAGCGTGCCCCCGCACCTGCAGGTGCTGCAGAACCTGCCGGCCGGCTTCGAGCTGCCGCCGCTGGTGTCCATGGAAGTGTCGGCCCTGCGCAGCAAGGCCTCGCAGGGCTCGGCGGCCGTGGATGCCATGTATGGGCAGTTGATTGCGACGCTGGGCCAAGCACCTCAGGAACTGACCAAGGCCTGACGCCTGGCGAGGTTCGGCAAGCATTCTGCGCACGCATTTCGCTGTATAGCTGCGCTCGCGCGTTCCCGTGCGCGAGCAATGGCTGGCCGCAGGGGCTGCCCTGGGCAACTTCCTCAATGCCGCCCACCATTTGGGCTTTGGTGCCATCGTGCTCAGTGGGGAGCGCTGTTTTGACCCGGCCCTGCATTCAGCGCTGGGTTTGCGCGAGGGCGAGCACCTGGCCGGCTTCATCAGCCTGGGCACCATCACCAGCCAGCCATCCCCGCGCGCAACGGTGGCGCCCTCTTCCATGCGCAGGGCATGGCAGGCGGAGCAGGCAGCAGCGGTCACGGCACAGGCCCTTCTCCAGCCAGACGGCAACCACGACAGCCACAGCAGCCACGGCAGCGATCTTTGAAGCCGCAGCCAGCGCGTGCAGGGTGGCGCACAGGTGGCGCACTGACTGCGCGGGGCGGTTAGAGTTGCGGGGCTGCTGCGCCCTCTTGCACCCTCTTGCGCCCTCTTTTCCATCACGGAACAAGCTTTCATGATCATCCGGCCCCGCCCCCACTGGCTGCGCATGCTCTTCGTGCTGCGCGGCTCGGTGCTGCCCGACATCCTGCCCCAGCTGATGGCCGCCACCTTGTTCGCCGTGCTGGTCACGGCCCTGCATGGCCAGCTGTTCGCCTGGAAGGTGCCGCTGAACTTCGTGCCGTTTTCGCTGATCGGGCTGACGCTGGCCATCTTCCTGGGCTTTCGCAACAGCACCAGCTACGCGCGCTATTGGGAGGCGCGCACGCTGTGGGGCACCCTGCTCAACGAGACGCGCTCCCTGGTGCGCCAGGCCCGGACCTTGACCGATGCACCGCAGCACGCCCCGGCCCTGGCCATGGTGCTGGCGGCCTTTGTGCACGCGCTGCGCCACCAGTTGCGCGGCACCGATGCCGCGGCCGAGATGCGCCGCCTGCTGCCCGCCGCCGACTGCGAGCGCCTGGCCACGGCGCGCTTCAAGCCTGCCGTGCTGCTGCTCATGACCGGCGAATGGCTGCAGGCGCGCCGCCAAGACGGCAGCCTGCAGCCGGTGCTGGTGCCCGCCATGGAGGCGCCGCTGTGCAAGCTGGGCGAGGCACTGGGCGGCTGCGAGCGCATTGCGGGCACGCCCATCCCCTTCACCTACGCAGTGATCATCCACCGCACCATCTACCTGTACTGCCTGCTGCTGCCCTTCGGCCTGGTGGATTCCATCGGCTTCATGACGCCGGTGATCGTGGCCTTCATCGCCTACACCTTCTTCGCGCTGGAGGCGCTGGGCGCCGAGCTGGAGGAGCCCTTCGGCACGGCGCCCAACGATCTGGCGCTGGACGCCATGTCGCAGATGATCGAGGCCACGCTGCGCGAGCTGACCGGCGAGGTGCTGCCACCTGCGCCGCAGCACAAGGATGTGCTGTTCCTGACCTGACCCTGCCTGCCTGCCCGGACAGCACCAGCGGCACAATCTGCCACCCGCATCACAGAAGCCTGCCTGCCTGCCGGCCCGGACAGCGCCGGCGGCACAATCTGCCACCCGCATCACAGAAAAAGGACAAGCGCCATGACGGAGACAAGCAAGGTCAAGGGACCGGCCTCGTATTTCCCTTCCATCGAGAAGACCTACGGCCAGCCGATTGCGCACTGGATGGACCTGCTGCAACAGCAGGGCACCCGCAAGCACATGGAACTGGTGGGCTGGCTCAAGGCCCAGCACCAGATGGGGCACGGCCATGCGAATGCGCTGGTGGCCGTGTTCCTGGCACAGGCCTGACCTGCACCCAGCAACCCTCAGCCGATGGCCGTGCCGAAAGCCTGGCGCACGGCGGCACCCGCTTCGTCAAACAGGCGGCGTGATGCCGGCGCCAGCCCCAGCATGTGCATGCAGGCGTGCACCATGCCGGGCAGTCGCACGGCCTTTACTGCCACACCGGCATGCGCCAGCCGCTGCGCATAGGCTTCGGCCTCGTCGCGCAGCGGGTCGTATTCGCAGCTGATCACCGTGGCAGGCGGCAGGCCTGCCAGGTGTTCCGCGCGCAGCGGAGAGACGAGTTCGTGCCGCCCCGGAGCCGCATCGCCCAGGTACGCGCCATAGCAGTACTCCATGGCCGCACGCGTGAGGTAGTGGCCCTCTCCAAACTGCTGGAACGACTGCCAATCCATGGCCGCGTCCAGTGCCGGGTACAGCAGCAGCTGGTGGGCGATGGCCGGTGCGCCCGCCGCTCCCCAGCCTTCTTGCTGCCGCGCCAGCAGGCAGGCAGCGGCCGCGAGGTTGCCGCCCGCGCTGTCTCCGGCCACGCCGATGCGCCTGTTGTCCAGGCCCAGCGCATCGGCCTGTTCAAAGGTCCAGGCAATGGCATCGCAGAAGTCATGCAACGGCACGGGAAAGCGGTGCTCGGGCGCCAGCCGGTAGTCCACCGAGACCACGACGGCGCCCGTTGCCATGGCCAGCGCGCGGCAGGGGTTGTCGTAGACCTCCAGCGAACCCAGGCACCAGCCGCCGCCGTGGGCGAAGACCAGGGCGGGCTGGGGCGTGGGTGTGTCCGAGGCCAGCGGCCGGTAGATGCGCACGCGCAGCGGCGCACCGTCGCGCGCGGGCAGCGTGAAGTCTTCGGTGCGGGCCATGGCCTCGGCCGGGCCGTGCAGGGCACGCAGCCCGGCGTCGGTGGCCTCGCGCAGCGCCGCCAGCGTGGGCGGGGCCTGGGTTGCCTGCGCCAGCTCGGCGAGATAGCGCGCAATGTCAGCGTCCAGGCCCATGGTCACAGCGTCCTTTGCAGGAAGGGCAGCAGCTCGGCGATGAAGGGCTCGGCGGCTTCCTCCATGATGAAGTGGCCGCAGCCCGGCACGATCACGCCCGACAGGTCATCGGCATGGCCGCGCAGCGTGGCCAGCGGCGCATCGGCCGTGGCGTGCTCGGCGCCAATGGCCAGCACGGGCATGGCCAGCGGGCGCAGCGCACGCTCGCGGTTCTGGCGGATGGTTTCGGGAATGGCGCGGTAGTAGGCAAAGCCGCCGCGCAGGCCACCGGGCGCCGCATAGGCATCGACATAGACGTCCACGGCCACGCGGTCGCGCCGCAGCGACCAGCGGTTGAACATGAATTCCAGGTAGGCGCGCTCGCGCCCCGCGATCAGGGTCTCGGGCAGGTCGGCCAGCTGGTTGAACATGAAGTGCCACAGGAAGATGTTCTGCTCGGGCGGCGCAAAGATGCTGGGCTCGGGCGCCAGGCCAGGGATCACGGCCTCGGTCAGCGCCAGGGACTGCACGGCCTGCGGCTGGTCGCTGGCAAGCGCATAGGCCACCCACATGCCCACGTCGTGGCCGGCGACCTGGTAGCGCTCATGGCCCAGCGCCAGCATGGTGCGGTGCAGGGTCTGCGCGATGGAGCCCGTGTCGTAGCCGGTGTCGGGCCGGTCGGAAAAGCCCGTGCCCGGCGGATCGACGGCAATGGCCTGGAAGCCCTGCGCCGCCAGCGCCTGCATGACATGGCGCCAGGCATACCAGGTCTGGGGCCAGCCCGGGATCAGCAGCACGGGCGCGCCCTGCCCGGCCGTGATGCAGTGGATGCGGCGGCCGTCGATGCGCACGTAGTCGTGCGAGAACCCGCAGGCCTGGTCTTCCTGCTTGCGCAGGGCGTTCGATGTGAAAGCGTTCATTGTTTGCTTCTTTTTGAGGTTCTCTGGCTGCGGGCTTGCTCAGGCGATGCCGAGCATGGCGTTGATCTGGCGCTGGTCCACGGGAGCGCCGGCGAAGTCGTCAAAGATCTTGTCGGTGACGCGGATGATGTGGCGGTTGATGAAGTCCACGCCCTCGCGCGCACCGTCTTCCTGGTCCTTGAGGCAGCACTCCCATTCCAGCGAGGCCCAGCCCTGGTAGTCGTACTGGGCGAACTTGGAGAAGATGGCCTTGAAGTCCACCTGCCCGTCGCCCAGCGAACGGAAGCGCCCTGCCCGCTCCAGCCACGAGGAATAGCCGCCGTAGATGCCCTGGCGCCCGCTGGGCAGGAACTCCGCATCCTTCACATGGAACATGCGGATGTGCTCGCGGTAGATGTCGATGTAGTCGAGGTAGTTGAGCTGCTGCAGCACGAAGTGGCTGGGATCGAACAGGATCTTGCAGCGCGCGTGCTGGCCCACCAGTTCATGGAAGCGCTCGAAGCTGGTGCCGTCGTGCAGGTCTTCGCTGGGGTGGATTTCGTAGCACAGGTTCACGCCCTGCTCGTCGCACGCGTCGAGGATGGGGCGCCAGCGGCGCGCCAGCTCCTCGAAGGCGGTTTCGATCAGGCCGGCCGGGCGCTGCGGGAACGGGAACAGATAGGGCCAGACGAACGAGCCCGAGAACGTGCCCATGTCGCTCAGCCCCATGCGGCGCGATGCACGGGCCGACAGCTTGAGCTGCTCCAGCGCCCACGCCGTGCGTGCGGCCGGATTGCCGCGCAGCGCCTCGGGCGCAAAGCTGTCGCACATGGCGTCGTAGGCCGGGTGCACGGCCACGAGCTGGCCAAAGATGTGCGTGGTCAGCTCGCTGGCCACCAGGCCGTGCGAGGCCAGCATGCCGTTGACATCGTCGCAATAGGTCTGGCTGCTGGCGGCCGTGGCCACGTCGAACAGGCGCTGGTCCCAGGCGGGAATCTGCAGGCCCTTGAAGCCCACGCCGGCTGCCCAGCGTGCGATGTCTTCCAGGGAATTGAACGGTGCCTTGTTGTCGGCAAATTGCGCCAGATGAAGGCTGGGGCCCTTGATGGTCTGCATGTGATTTCCTTGCGTTGAGCTATTGTTTGTTGATCGACAAAGAATAGTATCACGCCAACGCGGCTGCTTTTGCGAAGCCGATGCAAGACAGCATCAAGGCGCCGCTAAGATGCCGCCCTGACTGTTGACAAGGATGAGGAAGATGGCCGGAAGACCCAGGGAATTTGACCGAGACCAGGCGCTGGAGCGCGCCATGCTGGCGTTCTGGCGGCGAGGCTACGAGGGCACGTCCATGGCCGACCTGGTGCAGGCGCTGGGCATTGCGTCAGCGCGCATCTATGCGGCCTTCGGCAGCAAGCAGGACCTGTTCCGCGAGGCCGTGCAGCGCTACGAGGCCGGTGATGGCGGCTTTGCCGACCGCGCCATGGCCCAGGAGCCGCGTGTGCGCGACGCCCTGGCCCGCGTGCTGCGCGATGCCGTGGCCACCTATACGGACGATGCCCATCCGCTGGGCTGCATGGTGGTCACCGCCGCCACCAATTGCGCCGAGGAAAACGAGGCACTCGCCGCCTGGCTGGCCGAACACCGCCGCCAGCGCACGCAGTCCCTGATCGACCGCCTTCAGCGCGCGCTGGATGAAGGCGAGTTGCGCGCAGGCACCGATGTGCAGGCGCTGGGGGATTTCTATGCCACGCAACTGCACGGCATCTCCGTGCAGGCCCGCGATGGCGTGCCGCGCCAGCGGCTGCTGGCGGCGGTGGAGACCGCCTTGCTGCTGCTGGATACCGCGCTGGAGCCGGCGCTGCAGCCCGCAGCCAAGGCGGGCTGAGCCGTCAGGCGCCGAGCTTTTGCAGTTTTTGCAGCTCGGCGCGCAACTGGATCACGCTGGGCGTGACGATGGGGATGAAGGCCGATTCACGCCAGCGGCGGGCAAAGCCATCGTCCGCATCCAGGCTGTAGGCACGGCCACCGGCCGTCTGCAGCTCCAGCTGCATGGCCTGCTGCACGCAGTCGTGCAGGGCCAGGCGCAGCGCGAAAAGCCGCTCGGGCGCCTCCACGAAATCGCCGGCCTCGACACCGGCCTTGAGTGCCGCCACCGCCTGCTCCAGATGGCTGCGGGTATCGTCCAGCGGCTGCTGCAGCACATGCCCGCCCTGCCCCATGCGCGAGGCGGCCTGCGCACAGGCCGCGCGCGCCAGGCCGATGGACAGGCCGCATTGCATGCCCAGGAAGGCCGGCCGCACACGCGGCAGGAATCCGCCGGCGCGCTCGGCCAGCAGATCGTCTTCGGTGATGGCCACGTCCTTGAGTTGCAAGGCGGCGGTGTTGGTGCCGCGCAGGGCGATCAACTCCAGATCCGGCGAGCGCTCCAGGCCCGGCCGGTCGGACGGCAGGGCCACGATCATGGGCGGCGCGCCGTCGTCACGCGCCACGGCAATGGCGGCCAGAAAGCGCGGCCCGCGCAGGTTGGTGCACCAGGGCACGCTGCCGTTGAGCAGCCAGCCGCCGCCTTCCCGGGCCGTGGCGCGGATGTTGAGTGCCTCCAGCCCGCTGAGGAATTTCATGATGTTGGACAGCCCCGAGGCACCGGCCGCCTCGCCCGCCAGCAGCGCGGGCAGCCAGCGCTCGCGCAGGGCCGCATTGCCGGTGTTCGCCAGCATCTCGATCAGCACGCGCTGGCCCCAGAAGGCAAAGGCGGCGGACATGGAGTGCGTGGCCACCTGGGCAATCGCCTCGATGGCATCGCCGGCGCTGCCGCCCTGCCCGCCCAAGGCATCAGCCAAGCCGTGGCCCAGCAGCCCGGCTTCGGCCAGATAGGGCACGACGGCGGCCGTGGCCTCGCCGTTGCCGGCATCCAGCGCCTGGGCACGTGCATCCAGCCATTGGCGGTTGGCGCCGGTCAGCAGGGGGAAATCGGGTATGTGGCTTGTCATCTTGCGGGTCACCATAAAAAAAGGGACCGCTGTGGGAACAGCGGTCCCTTGCCATCCTAGCGCAGCACACAGGCTGCGCAGATGACGCGGCGCAAGCTCAGTGCGCCGCCACCTTGCCGGGGCGTGTTTCCTCGCGCAGGGCCTTGACCTTGTCGCTCAGGCCGGGCCATGGCTGCAGGCCGTACTGGCTGCGCATGGTGTTGAGCAGCGTGGCGATCTGATCGTCGCTGAGGTTGTGGCGGAAGGCGGGCATGGTGCCCAGCTGCGGGCGCGCCGGTTGCGTGATGCCGTTGAGCACCACATGGATGGCGTTGGTCGGCGAGTCGCTGTACAGGTTGGTGTTCAGCGACAGCTGGGGACGCACCCCGAAGCTGCTGCCGGCCAGCACGCCGCTGGGATCGGCACGGTGGCAGGCCATGCAGGCGCCCTGGTACAGGCGGTAGCCCTGGGCGTCGACCGGCAGCTTGGCAACCTCGGTCTTTTCCTTCACCAGGGCCTGGGCGTCCCCTGCGCCAGCGGCGTCTGCCACAGGCTTGCGGTACGACATCAGGTAGGTGGCCATGGCGTTGATGTCCTCGGCCGTCTGGTGGGACAGGCCTTCGATCACGGGCGCCATGGGGCCGGCAGCCACGCCGTGGCGCTCCGAGAAACCGGTCTGCATGTAGCGGACCAGGTCCTCGCGCGTCCAGGGCAGCGGGGCCACGGCCTTGTCGTTGAGCGCGGGCGCATCCCAGCCGTCGATGAAGGCGCCAGCCAGGTGGTCGGCACCCTTTTTCTCGGCGCCGAACTGGTTGCGCGGCGAGTGGCAGGCGGCGCAGTGGCCCAGGCCCTCGACCAGGTAGGCGCCGCGAATCCACTCGCCCGACTGGTTGGCGGGCGCGGGCTGCTCGCCCGGCTCCAGGTACAGCGCATTCCACAGGGCCAGGCCACGGCGCACGTTGAACGGGAAGTTCAGCGCGGTCTTGGGTGCCTCGTTGGAGACAGCCGGCTCGGTCATCAGGAAGGCGTACAGCGCCTTCATGTCCTCGTCGGTCACGCGGGTGAATGCCGTGTACGGGAAGGCGGGGTACAGGTAGTTGCCCTCGCGGTCCACGCCATGGCGCATGGCGCGCTCGAAGGCCTCGTACGACCAGCGGCCGATGCCGGTTTCGGCATCGGGCGTGATGTTGGTCGAGTAGATGGTGCCGAAGGGGCTGGGCATGGCCAGGCCGCCTGCGTTGCGCTGGCCGCCCGGTGCCGTGTGGCAGACCGCGCAGTCGCCCATGTGCGCCAGGCGGCGCCCCTGGTCGATCTGCTGCTGGCTGAATTCCTGCACCGGGATCTGCTGCAGGGGCGCGATCTCGCTGCGGCCCGTGGCCAGCCAGAAGGCGGCGCCGGCCACGGCGGCCAGGCCGACCACGCCGAGGGTGATTTTCTTGAGTGTGTGCATGTTCCGGTCCTCCGCTCTCAGTTCTGTGCCTTGTCGGCCGGGGCTGCATCGGCAGCCTTTGCCTTGAGTGCGGCCAGCACGCGTGCCGGGGTGAACGGCACTTCGCGCAGGCGCACGCCGGTGGCGTCGAACACGGCGTTGGAGACAGCGGCGGCGCTGGGCACGGAGGCCGATTCGCCCGCGCCCATGGGGTCTTCGCCGGGGCGCTCGACCAGTTGCACGTCGATCTCGGGCAGCTCGTCAAAGCGCAGGATGGGGTAGCCGCCCCAGTCCAGCGAGGTCACGCCCTTGCTGTCGAAGGTCACGTACTCCTTGAGCACGCGGCTGGTGGACTGGATGATGTTGCCGTGCACCTGGTGGCGCACGCCGGCCGGGTTGACCATCTCGCCGCAGTCATGGGCCACGAAGACCTTGTCCACCTTGATCACGCCGGTCTCGCGGTCCACGGTCACGTCGCAGATCCAGGTGGCCCAGGCCGCGCCGTAGCCGGGGAACTTGCTGTGGTAGTAGCGGGCGTAGGCAAAGCCGCGGCCCTTGACCAGGCGCTGGTCGGCCGGCGCGGGGTTGCGGTGGGCCGGGCCGTCCTGCCAGCCGGCCTGCTTGCGGGCGGCGTGCGTCAGCGCCACGGCGCGCGGGTCCTTCAGGTAGCGCAGGCGGTAGGCCAGCGGGTCTTCGCCGGCCAGGTAGGCGCATTCGTCGATCCAGCATTCATGGGCAAAGACGTTGGGCAGGGCCGAGACGCCGCGCATCCACGAAGCGCGCACGATGGGCGCCGCATCCTGCGAGACCACGCGCATCTTGGGGTACTCGTACTGCGGGATGGCCGTACGGTCGCCCATCTGCAGCACCTTGGGCTTGTTGGGCACCTTGCCCGTCAGGATCAGGGCCAGGGCCGCCGCGTCGTTGGACGGGTAGCAGGTCTTGAGCTCATAGCCCAGCACGGCATGGTTCTCGTCCAGGCCGCCGCGCACGCGGATCAATTGGCCCGTGCCCTTGGGCTCCCAGGCGGCTTCCTGCTCGCGCATCAGCTGCACGCGCACCGGGCGGCCCACGGCCTGCGACAGCAGCACGGCGTCGGATGCCACGTCGTCCGCGCAATTGCGGCCGTAGCAGCCCGAGGCTTCCAGGCGCGTCACATTGATCTGGTCGGCCGCCATGCCGGTCAGCGTGGCGATGTCCTTGCGCACGTCGTGCGGGTTCTGCGATCCGGTCCAGACCTGGATCTGGCTGGCGGACACCTCGGCCACGGCGCAGGACGGGCCGATGGAGGCATGCAGGTGGTAGGGCCAGACGTAGTCGGCCTCGATCACCTTCTTGGCGCCCGAGAAGGCCTCGTCAATGCCCGCGTCCTCGCGCAGCATGCGGTCGGTCTTCTCGTGCTTGACCAGGGTGTCGTGCATGGCGTTCAGCGACAGGTCGGGCACGCCGGCCCAGTCCTTCCACTTCACCTCCAGCTGGCGCATGGCGGCAATGGCCTGCTCTTCGCGCTCGGCCACGATGCCCACGAAATCGCCCTGCACCACCACCTTGACGATGCCCGGCAGATGAGCGACCGACTGCTCGTTCACAGAGATCAGGCTGCTGCCCAGCGGCGCAGACGCATCGGCACCGCCATAGGGCGGGCGCACCACGCGGCCGTGCAGCATGCCGGGCACGCGCACATCGTGCACATAGGCCAGCGCGCCCAGCACCTTGGCCGGAATGTCCACGCGCTGCACGGACTTGCCGATGTAGTTGAAGCCGCCGGTGCGCAGCGGCACTTCCTTGTCCAGCGCAATGTTCAGGTCCTGGCCCTGGGCCAGTTCGCCGTAGCCGATGCGCCGGCCGCCCTTGGCCACCACCGCGCCCTTGGACGTGGTGAGTGCAGACACGGGCTGCTGCAGCTTCTCGGCAGCCAGGCCCAGCAGCAGCTGGCGCACCTGCGCGGCGGCCTTGCGCATGGGGATGGCGTCCACCTGGATGGTGTTGCTGGCAATGGTCGGGCCCTGGTTGGGCGTGCGGCCCGTGTGGCCCAGCACCATGGTGATGCGCTCGAACTCCACATCGAGCTCATCGGCCACCAGCTGCGCCAGCGAGGTACGGATGCCCGTGCCCAGGTCCACGTGGCCGTGGTAGGCCGTGACGCTGCCGTCCGCGCCAATGGCGATGAAGCTGCTCACCCGATCGATGGGGGGAATGGGGAAGGCGCCGGCCACGGCGGGCGCCGTACCCGTGCTTTCAGCCACCAGGCCAGCGGCCGCCACCGAGCTGACCATGACCATGCCGCCCAGCTTGAGCAGGTTGCGGCGCGTCAGTTGAAGGGGGTTGGATGCACTCATGCTGCACCTCCCTGGGCGATCAGCACGCGGGCGCGGGCGGCGGCCCGCATGATTTCCACATGCGTGCCGCAGCGGCACAGGTGACCGGACAGGGCCTGGGTGACTTCCTCGTCGGTGGCCGTGGGCTTGTGGTCGAACAAGGCCACCAGGGCCATGACCATGCCGTTGGTGCAGTAGCCGCACTGGGCGGCCTGCTCGTCGATGAACGCCTGCTGCACGGGGTGCAGTGTGTGGACGGTCTTGCCATGCGTGTCAGCCGACGGCTTGCCGGCAGGCATTCCCGGCACGGCGGCCGGATGGGCAGCGTCCCAGTCACGCGCCACGCGGGCGTGCTCGGCCTGGGTCGCATCCTGGGACAGGCCTTCCAGCGTCGTGACCTTCATGCCCTGGACCACGCTCACGGGAACGGAGCAGGAGCGGGCCACCTTGCCGTCGATCAGCACGGCGCATGCGCCGCATTCGCCCAGGCCGCAGCCGAACTTGGGGCCATTGAGCTGCATGTCGTTGCGCAGCACATAAAGCAGCGGCGTCTCCGGGCTGACGCCCTGGATCTCGACCTCTTGTTGGTTGAGAGTGAATTTCATCGTGTGCAAACCTTGTGGTTGACAACAGGTGCAAACCATAGGTGCGCACTGAAAAATCAGGCGTCAGGCACGCCGCAGCAGGGCCCGAAAAAGAAAGCCCACCGCCGGCGGGGTGGGCTATTTCACGTGGTTTTTAGAGGCAAGTCGGATGGCTGGCTGCCTGTTGTATGCAAACGATTCTATGCCTCGCACTTGCTCGCCGCTGCCAGTGGGCCGCCATCCCGGCACCCGCACAGACTGCGGATTTCCGTGGCTTTTTATGCACAAGACCAAACTCATCCATCGGAAATATCCACGAAAGCACAGCGCAGCAGGCTGATCAGTGAGCCTGCACCAAGAGCGAAAAGGAGTGCACCACCGCAGTGCACAGGACGGCAGAACACGCTGCAGCAATTCCGGTCCGGATCTTTCAGCCATGCACGGCCGGGCATAGAGATCGCAGCCCGTCCAGGCGTTCAACGCGTCGGCTCGAAAATCACACCAACCCAGCAAAACACTCGGCTTTTACCTGCATCAAATTCCAGTGAGAACGCTTGAAATTCACGAACGCATCATGCGCAACGCCTGCAAAACACATGCTCGTCTGCAGGATCGGCACCACGCAAGGCTGCTGGCTGCCACCCCAAGCATCAGCGGGTGCCCGGTGTGATCTGGATCGTGCCAAGGCCCGAATCCATGGCCACACGCCGCCGGGGAGTCAGCCAATGAACCCACAGTCCCCAAAGCCACCCCAGCGCAAACACGCAGGCCAAGGCCAACATGCCCCAGCGCCCGGCAGACAGCGCGCTGTAAATCCAGTACGGCATGCCCCCCAGGCCGAAGAGGCAGGCCCATCGCCGAAGCGCGGCGGAACGGGATTGGGACAGCCAGACGGCAAGGGCTGCGGGAAGTGCGAAGGCGATCTGATCGATGCTCATGACTGCATCATACTGTACAAATAAACAGCATTGCACAGAAAAATCCAGACGCTTGCACAAGGCACGTCGACGGGACGGCCACACCCTCTGATTTGTTCGCATCTCATCTGGCAAGCAGCGTACAGACTGGACTTGAAGGATTCCGAATCCGCACCGGAGTTTGGGTAAAGCGCGGCCCTTGCATCGCTCAATCCCAACACCGCCGGCCAAGAACCCGGAGTCACGGCTTATCCAGTTCCACCCAGTCCGAAAGCGAGGGTGCACAGGATTTTGAAAACCCGCAGAACATACAGCGCCATACTGCGCAACGGCTCTTTACCCAAGGTTTACCTGACAGTTTGAACGCATTCGGGACGGGCAATGCTGGTCATAGGGGGAAATAATCGAAAGCATGCAAACCGGTTCTTAAAAAACAGTTAATATTCGCGCTTCAATCCATGAAAGGCAAACTACCGTGAGCAACACATACAAAGAACTTCTGGCGCAGCGCGAAGCACTTGAGGCCCAGATCCAGACAGCACGCAAGCAAGAAGTCAGTGATGTGATCGCCAAGATTCGCGGTCTGGTTCAGGATTACGGCCTGACAGCCGACGACATTTTCACGGCACGCCGCGCCTCCTCCACCGTGGCTCCCAAGTTCCGCAATCCAGAGACAGGTGACACCTGGACCGGACGCGGCAAGCCGCCCGCCTGGATCAAGGACAAGGATCGCGCCCAGTTCGCCATCTGAAGCCCTGGATAAACGCCTCCATGAAAACAGCCTGCAGCCACTTGCAGGCTTTTTTCATTCTGGCCCCACCTGAAACGTGCACCTGAATTGGCATGCCTGCACTTCTGCAGGGCGGCATTGCCCAGGCCTGGCCCCGTGCAATCGCGGCAAGCACGCGCACATGCCCTTAGACATGCACTGTGGATGGATGCCGTGGTTCAATCAGTCGGCCTGATCTGCACCTTGAAATTTCTCGCTGTAGAGACCGGCCCCCGACGTTCGGCCTTCCATGACAAAACAGATCTCCGCCCCGGACAGTGCCCCCACCGCACGCCGTCCTGACAAGCTACCGACCGCCTTTGGAACGACACCTGTCGCAGATGCACTCTTGCGGCCCCATCTGCCATTTTCAGGACAGCAGATTCTGTTCATCTCGTCATGCGACGATCAGCATACCCATCTGCTCCCTTTGCTCAAGGAGTGGGGTTTGGTGACCACGGCATGCCGCCATCCCACCGCGATTCGCCAGGATCGGCTACAGAAGTTCCACGTTGTCGTGCTGTGCGGGCCGAAGACTTCATGGAATGCCAAGGACGAAAACCGCCTGGTGGCAGGAGCGGCACGCATCATCGAATGTGAAGCCAGCCATCCCATGCAGCCCAGAGTGATCAATGCCCGCATCATCGCGGTATCCTGGCATTCACCGCAGGGGATTTTTGATGCGCTGACGATGGCGATCCATTCAACGCATGCCAACCCCGACAGCCTCCTGCCGACTGACGAAGTCGTCCATTTCGAGAAAATTGCGCCACCCATCAGAAATGCCTTCCTGGAATCTGCGCGCTCTTCTCTGGCAACCATCAAATCCAGCCCAAACTGCAAAGATGTGCAAAGAGAGCTTCACAACCTGTCTGGCTCACTGAGATTCTTTGATCTGGTCGAGTTGTCAATACGGTGCGCCGACCTGGAAAGCCGCATGGGCCATGATGGGCTGGCATATCACAGACATTCGCTCTCGCTGCTGGAGCTCCAGCTTGAAGCAGTCATCCAGGACATACAGGCACTGAAGGCGGAATGAACATGCATCATTGAGATCTCGATGATGTCACCCACCCACATTCCAAGGCATATTTCATAAGGTCTATGTCTCGCTCTATGCCGAGCTTTTGCATGGCCTTGACTTTTTGCGTGCTGATGGTCTTCTTGCTCCTGTTGAGCTTGGCTGCAATTTCATCAATGCGCAGGCCAGCAGCGTACAACCGGACTACCTCGGACTCCTTGGGGCTCAGCTCAGCAGGTACTCTTCTTTCCCCCTGCACTCCGCCCAACCCGCCTGCACCACCTCTTTCCAGCCGCTCGGCGATGGCTGGCGAAAAATAAACTCCGCCAGTGAATGCCGCGTGGATCGCGGGAACAAGATGCAGCACCGGATCGGCCTTGCTGACAATACTGATGTTCGAGACACGACCCAGAGCCTGCAGTATTGCCGAGTTATCCAGCATGGTCAGGACCACCAGACCCAATTTTGGGAATCTTCTCGATATATATCCGAATAGATGCAGTCCATCTCCATATTGCCCGGTCGGCATGGAGTAATCGGATACAAGCACATCAAAACCTCCCTCTTCCAGTTTTTTAATCAGATCGGTTGAATTTGAAACACTCCCATTCAATGCAATTTCTGACTCACCAGACAATTCATGCCTGACACCTGATATTATCCCAGGATGATCGTCCGCCAACAATACGGATATTTTCAGGTATTTTTTATAGTCCATGGCGCGTAAATATGAATAACCTGACACCAGCCGGCTTTCAACCTTTCTCACAAATCTTTCAGAACGTCCATGAAATTCACGAGCTCCCCATCGACCGCTCGAAAATCTCGCGCATTGACAAGAGAAGAAATCATATCAAGCGCCTGGACTATGTCATTGAACCCTGCCACTGCAAATGCCCCCTTCATGGCATGAATTTCCCTATGCACAGCCACGAGATCTCTTTTTTCCAAGGATTTCTTCAAGGAGATCAAGGATGCTTGTGTTGTTGAGACAAGAATGTCACGGTAGCCAGAAATCTTGCTTGTTCTTGCCGGCAATGCATCCACTTGGCAAACCCCGGACTTGCCGATATTTCTATCAATGAATTCCTTGATGCTTTTCAGGGAGGCTGGTTTGACGATGATGTCAGATATGCCGAATTTGGCACATTTATCCCTTTCATGCTTGCCTGCGTTTGCCGTTATTGCCCCCACTCTAATCCCGGGGTAATCCTTACGGATGTGCTGTGCAAGCACATAACCGTTCATGCCGGGCATCTGCAGGTCGGTTAGAACCAGGTCATAGGCCAGCTGTGCCAGCATGCTCAAGGCAGATTCCCCTCCTTCTGCAGAATCGGCCTCATACCCAATGATCCTCAGCTGATCCAGCAACAGCATTCTGTTAACAGGGTGGTCATCCACCACCAGAATCCTTGCCGAGAAATCCTCTCGCTCGTCCTCCGAAAGCAGGACATCGCCATCCTCCCAAGCGACAGCGGATGATGCGGGCTGCGCATGGTATGCGGGCAGCACCAGCTCGAAAATGCTGCCTTTTCCAAGGACACTTGAAAACCGGATCTCCCCTCCCATGAGGTGGGCCATCCGCTGGCACAGCGTCAGCCCAAGTCCGGTTCCTCCAAACTTCGTGGCGATTTCCGAGCCGGCCTGCTTGAACGCATCGAAGATGAACGCATGCTGCGAATGATGAATACCTATTCCAGTATCGGATACCTTGATGTTCAGCTCGCCGGATCTGTCGGATGCATATACCTCTATTTTTCCACTCTTGGTGAACTTCAAGGCATTGCTGAGAAGATTGTTGAGTATTTGCTTGATGCGCTCAGCATCGCCAAGATATCCAGACTTCAGCGAATCATCGATGGTCAGGGAAAATTCAATTTTTGCCTCTGTCACCAAGGGTTTATAGATGGATGCCACCTGCCTGATCACAGACTTGAGATCGAATCCGGCCATCTCGACACTCATCTGACCAGACTCGACCTTCGAGAAATCGAGGACATCATTCAACAGAGACAAAAGAGAATGTGAGGAATTCGAAATGATGTCCAGCCGTGTTTTCTGCTCCATGGACAGAATGCTTCTTCCCAGTATTTCCAGATTCCCCAGTATCGCATTGAGTGGAGTGCGTATCTCGTGGCTCATTACGGCGAGAAAAGATGATTTTTCATGGTTTGCCTCTTCCGCAGCCTTCTTTGCATCCTCCAGGCTTCTTTGGACCTGCTTGTGAGCCGTGATATCGGCAAACCCGCACAACAGCACGTTCCGACCTTGGTATTTTGCCTTCACCATGATCATGGACAGCTCTGCAATGGTTCCATCGTTGGAAATCACCACCTCGCTGGACACGGGCACATAGTCACTTTTCCCGCCACCAAGATATTTCTCCACATAAACTCTGTGGAAATAGCCGATCAATAGCTCTCCAGGGACCGGGCCACGCAGTACTGCACTCTCCTTGTATTTGAACATCATGCTGTTCTCCAACAGCATCTTTTTCTCCTTGAAATCAAGAAGACCAAGTCCGTAAGGAGCCATGGCAATGATGGTTCGACTCAGCTGCTCGGTATCGAAAACATTCTTTGCCTTTTCATAGATTGGAATAAATACCTTTTCGTAGAAATATATCAAAAAGCACCAGAACAAGACAATGAATATCAACGAAAGAATCAAATATACGAACGATTTTCCCTTTAGAAAAACCGCATCCTTCCACGAAAACACGTGGAGCAGAATCATGTTTGTATTCGATATCCTGGAGTAGTAATGAAAAAAACCATCCTTGTATACAGCACCATACTTGAACAGAAGATAGCGACTCACCAGGTTGCCTTGGAATTTCGATGATTCAATATCAAAGAAATCCGCTTTGCTGTAGCCCTCTGGTTCAACACCCAGGGCAACGCTTCCCTGGGAGTCCATGATCAGAAAGGAACTTCTATCCTCACCTTGCTGCATCAGATTCTCAATATGCTGGGTAGGCATGTCACTCACCACGGTGAGAAATGGCTTACCCCTATGGAATGCAGAAACAACAACCTGGAACGACATTTCACCCGTCAGAATACTTTTGGTCGGGGGAAGCCAAATGGGGTGGCGCACTTGTCCGGAATGAAGTGGAACGCCTTTGTCTTTCGGCAGCCCGGCAATCTGTTGCTGAAGCTCCAAGAGCATCCGTTCCCGCTCAGGCTCATCTGGAATCTGAGGCAGGAGAGCACCGATGAACCCGCCATCCGGACTGAAGGCATATACAGATATGGCTCTTCCATCCTGAAGAAAACTCGAGTTTGCCAGGTATGCAAGCTCCTCCAGCATATCCCTGTATCGCCTGCATGCAGGCTTGTCGCCCTTATCCTCGAGCAAAACCACCGGACTCACACCCGTGATCATAGCGCCCGGCCTGCCAACTCCCGCCGGTTGCGATATATGCGCTTGCCCCCAAAGCAATTCTGATGCGATTATTCCACGCATCATGATGACCTGCTTTGTTTCTATCTCCACCAGAATTCTAGTTCTCTTGTTCTGAAAAATTGACCTTCTTTCCTCCATGAAATCATTGAACTCGAACGATGCCGCAAATAACGCGACAATGATCACAAGGAAAGAAAAGATCAGCCCCCCACCAAAAAGCAGTCTCTTGTTATATCTGGCCAGAAGCAGAAGATCTTCCTTTTCTGCAATTTCTTTTTTATGGATTTCCATCTGGACATCGATATACAGCCATTGCTCAGGCCAATGATCGCCTCATGTAGTCGATAAAATCTTTGCAGGAAAGTGCTCTGGAATACAAGAATCCCTGGGCGACATCGGCATCCATCCTCCTGATCATTCCCAGATCATCAACGTCCTCCACTCCCTCAACAACCACCTGTGCCCGAACATCTTTCGCAAGCGACACCGCTTTGCTCAGCACTCTCTTTGCATGGGCCTGGTTTCTTGCAGCATGCAGCAAAGCCTTGTCAATCTTGATCTGGTTGAAAGGAACGCTAAGCAGGCGCCCTAGGGTCGAGCCGCCCACGCCAAAGTCATCCATTGCGCACTGAAAGCCACTCATTCGTAAATTCGCAATGACACCGCCCAGGGACTTGTCGAGATCATCCGCCCCATCTTCCGTCACCTCAAAACCGATATTTTCAGGGGAGACACCTGCATCCCTGATCACGCGCAATGCCGAATCCATCCACTCCCAGGATGCCGCCAGGGAGGCGGATACATTGATGCTGCAGATGAACTGCCCTGAAGGTGCTGCCGATTTGATGAAAGAGATGGACTGCAGGAGCATTTGGAGAGTGAGCTCATGCATCAATCCATGGTCTCCGATGGCCTTCATGAACGCAGCAGGTGGCAACAGTTCCGTGGCCGAAATAGGCCACCGGGCCAAGGCTTCCGCCCCGATGATCCTGCCCGAGCCTGCATGATGCAAGGGTTGAAAATGGGCAACGATTTCGCCGCTGTGCAAAGCGTTCATCAACCTTGCTCTCGGGATCCGCAAGATCGTCCTGGGCTGACCCTCCGTCTTGGTCCGCCCCAGGATACGCAGCAGGAAATCCCCGTTGACCGGCACCTCTCTTGCCATTCTGGAGCGAGATATTGCACAGACGATGTTGAGTGCCAGGCTCCGGGCATAGTCAGCGACCGCATGGAATATTCTTGGTTCGCAGCTGCTGACAAGGATGATGGGGACATCCACTTCAGACAGTGCCAGATCATTGAGGAACCTCATCAGCTTTTCGCCGATGAAATCCATATCCACAAAGGCCGCATCCGCATTGGATTTCTTCAGTTCCGCCAGAAGCTCATCCGTATTGCTGATCCATTGAATGCCGTGAAAAATTCCTTGCTGTTTGCAACATTGCTGTATCCAATATGGGGCCATCGGATCGTTTGTGCCAACGATCATTCTTTTGCCATGACCGGGACTATTTTCTGGCATCAATCCATCCCATCTCTATTCCATAGCGAATGAGGTCAATGTCCTTGCGGATGCCCAGTTTATTCATGACCGCCACCTTGTGCGTACTGACCGTCTTGATGCTGCGATAGAGTTTTTTCGCTATTTCAGACACTGTCATTCCAGAAATGAAAAGCAGCAGAACTTCCTCTTCACGCTTTGACAGTTCTATCGATGTTCGTACCGCCCCGAGCCATTCGCCGCCAAGCAGTTTGCTTGCGCTCGGCGAAATGAATTGACCATCTGTGTATGCCGCATAGATCGCCGGCACCAGGCTCCCCAAAGAATCTGTTTTATGGACTATCCTGTAGATCCCCTGATTGGCAAGCGACTTGATGATCCCAATATTCTCAATCATTGTCAGCATCACGATCTTGACGCCGGGAAATCGTCGCCGGATGACATTCAGCATGACCAGGCCGTCGCCATAGGTTCCGCCGGGCATTGAATAATCAGTCACCAGCACATCGCATTCGTTCTGCCTGAGAAAATTGATGATTTCCGTGGAGTTTTTCGCTCGACCCACAATCTCTATCTCATTTTTTTCCTCCAAAACACTTTCTATGCCTGCCAGAACTGCCGGATGGTCATCGGCAATCAGTATCCGCAAGACGAAATTTTTCATGACTCAAAAAATTAGCAAGAAGAACATTCCTATTCTAGGCAGTGGCGCACTAGGATTTAATTGGATTAATCTGATTTTTCCACTTCAAAATCTAAGATTTGTCTGATTTTTTGGCCCAATTGCTGCGAATTCGGGCGTCAGTCCTAGGTAGCACTCCTAGAATTCAACAGATAGTTGAATCGGTGGTTGAATGCGTTGCAGGCCAAGCATCCGGACCACGCGGGAGTCTGTGGATGAGATGCACGCGCCCGGGCAGGAGCCCGCGACCGATGCCGCGGTGGGGCTGAAGCGACCTCACCCCATGGCCGAGCGCGTGAAGAGACCGCCAAATCCCGGCACAATCCGTGGATGCGAATCCTTCACACCATGCTGCGCGTTGGCAATTTCCAGCGTTCCATCGATTTCTACACACAGGTTCTTGGCATGCAGCTGCTGCGAACCTCAGAGAACCCCGAGTACAAGTACTCGCTGGCCTTCCTGGGCTTCGAGGGCGGCAACCCTGGCCAGGCCGAGATCGAGCTGACCTACAACTGGGGTACGGAGTCCTACGACATGGGCACGGCCTACGGCCATATCGCCATTGGCGTGCCTGATGCCTATGCCGCCTGCGAGAAGATCAAGGCGTCCGGCGGCAACGTGACGCGCGAGGCCGGCCCCGTCAAGGGCGGCACCACGGTGATTGCCTTTGTGACGGATCCGGACGGCTACAAGATAGAACTCATACAGGAGAACTCACGCGCCCATGCCGGCGTGCAGCCAGCTGGCGGCGAGAAGTTCGATCCCCTGCGCAATTCCTGATCCACGCAGCCCCAAAAACAAAGGCCCGGAGCGTTCATCGCTCCGGGCCTTTGTTTTTAGCTGCGGCTGCTGCCAGCCGCGCTGCTGATCCGGTTCAATCCACCAGGATCACTTCCACCCGGCGGGCCTGGGCATTGCTGCCATCGGCCTGCAGTTGTTCGGGCTTCTTGAGTTCGACCTTTTCCTCGGCCACGCCCAGTGCCGACAGGGCAGCCTGGACTGCCAGGGCGCGCTTCTTGGCCAGTTCGGCGTTGAGTTCGGCGCTGCCGGTGGCGTCGTGGTATCCAGAGATCACGGCGCGCTTGCCGCCCTGCACACCAGCCACCACATCGGCCAGCGCTTCATTGGCGCCAGCCGCCAGCTCGGCCTTGGCCGATGCGAAGTAGAACTTGACCACGCCGTTTTCAACAACGACACGCGCCACGTCTTCCTCCAGGACCACAGGCGCCATCGCCGGCACAGGTGTGGCGCCGGTTGTCGTCTTTGCAGGACCATGCGCAATACCGCGCTGGTAGACCACGACACCCACGACCGTGGAGACGACGAGCGCAATCAGCGCAAACAAAAAGCCCAGGGCAAAACGTTGTTGGCTGTCGTCGTCGGATTGACTGAAGGACATGAAGCACTCTCCGTGAATGAACTGTTGAAGGAAACCAGAAAGACTGCGAAAAACCGGCCGATTGTAGAGGGCCGCCGCCAACGGCCCTGCGCACCGCCCAAGCCCCGTGATGCCACCCGGCACGAACTGTGGCGCCGCAGAGACAAAAGACCGGCCGTGCAAGTGCAACGCAGGCGCTTGTGCACCGTTTGGGCCGACAGGCGTTAAAACGTCATTGTTCCTTCACGCCACAGCGCCCATGTCCGCCCTGCCAGAATTCTCATTTGCCCGCCGAGAGTCCCAGCCCATGCTGGACGAGGCGCTGCACCGATGGGGCGGAAGCGACGACCTCTGGATCTTTGGCTACGGCTCGCTGATCTGGCGGCCGGATTTCGATTTCTGCGAACGCCGCACGGCCCGTGTCTTTGGCTGGCACCGGGCGCTGAAGATGTGGAGCACCATCAACCGCGGCACGCCCCAGAATCCTGGATTGGTCTTTGGCATGCTGTCCGGCGGCAGTTGCCAGGGCATGGTGTTCCGCATTCCCCGGCACCACGGCCATGACGTCATGAGAAAGCTGTGGCAGCGCGAGATGGCCAATGCCGTCTATGACCCCCGCTGGCTGCCCTGCCGCACCGGCCAGGGCACGGTCCAGGCCCTGGCGTTCACGCTGTCCCGGCAAAGCCCCAATCACACGGGCGAGCTGGCGCCCGAAGACTATCGCCGCATCTTCAGCGAGGCCAAGGGCATCTATGGCAGCACGCATGACTATGCGCGCGCAACCTTCGATGAACTAAAGCGCCTCGGCATCCGGGACCGCGCCTTGCAGCGCCTGCTCAGCTACGCGGGCCAGCCTGAAGCGGGTGCGCAAGCCTCGCGCTGACGCTTTGATGCGATTGATACGCTGATGCGCGCAGGCGCACAACGCTGCCCTCTCCGACATATCCACCGTATTGCACGCTGCAAGATGGCGGCTGCGCGCAATGCGCCTCACAACTTTTCCAGCACGGATATCAACCAGGAGATTGCCACCATGCGTTTGAACGCTTCCCCATCCACCCCGTCCACCGCCGTGAAGCTGCTGATGGCAGCCGGGATGGTGCTGGCCCTTGGGGCCTGCGGCAGCCAGGCCAAGCCTCCTGCCACAGCCGCGGCGTCCACCCCGGCAGCCGTCACCGCAGCCCCTGCCGCCCGCAACGTGGCCATGGCCCAGCTGCAGCCCACGCAAGGCAGCAAGGTCAGCGGCAGCCTGCAGTTCACTGCCCAGGCCGATGGCAGCGTGCGCGTTCAGGGCTCGGTTCAGGGGCTGGCGCCCAACAGCGAGCATGGCTTTCATGTCCATGAGAAAGGCGATTGCTCCAGCCCTGATGGCCTGAGCGCGGGCGGCCATTTCAACCCCACCGGCCACGCCCATGGCCGCTTCGATTCCGCTGTCCACCACGCAGGGGATCTGCCCAGTCTGCGGTCAGATGCGCAAGGCATGGCCAGCATAGATTTCGTTTCGCGCGGCCTGGCACTGGATCAGAGTCCCAACAGCGTGGTGGGCCGCGGCCTGATCGTGCACAAGGACCCTGACGACTACACCACGCAGCCCACCGGCAATTCCGGGGCGCGCCTGGCCTGTGCGGTGATCACGCGCGGATGATGTGCTCGGCCGGGTCTGCGTTCAGCGCAGGCAGTCGCGCAGCCACGCCGCGCACTGCTCGGCGCGCGCGCCCGGCCATTGGACGCTGACCGTGGTATCGCCACGGCGCAGCTCGACATGAATGGTGTCGGCAGCGCCCGCGCTGCCCTCTCCGCTCAAGCTGCCGATTAGCCGCCCCCACCAGCCACGGCCCCGCAGGTCTTGGGCCGTGGAGGAGAGCTCCGAAGCTGGCGCTGGTGCTGGCGAATTCCGGGCTTGCACCACCGTTTCCCCGGCTGGCTCGGAGGCCGGCGCGGGCGCGACAGGTGCAGGCGCCTGCATGGTCGCCTTGCCCGCAGCGGGCTCCCCTCCCCCGCCTTCGAGCCGCGCGGCCAGATTGTTACCAAACTCCTCCCATATTCGGTCGGCCTTGGTCTTCATCACGCTCAGGCCGAAGGCGCCCAGACGGCCCAGCAGGTCCACGTCGATCTTGATGCGCAGCTCGGTGCCTCCGTCCGGCGTGGCGCTCAGGAAGATTTCACTGCGCTGCTTGAGCGAGCTGGCCACCGAGGTGTCTTCTCCCGTTCCTTCCACGCGCAGATACTCGGGAGCGCGTTGCTCGACGATGCGTGTGCGCAGCTTGAATCTGGCGCTGATGAAGGAGATCTTCTGGTGCATCACCGCCACGTATTCGGTGGGGCTGACCACTTCGATGGACTGCATGCCCGGCACGGCACCTCCCATGACCTGGGGATCGAGCAACAAGGCCCATACCCGCTCTCGCGAGGCCGAAACAGTCAGGGTTTTCTCAATTTCCATGCATTTTCTCCGCGGCCACAAGGACCGATTCCACGATCTGGGTGTAGCCCGTGCAACGGCACAGGTTGCCGTTGAGGCCATGGCGAACTTCGTCCGCGCCGGGAAGGGGGTTGCGCCCCAGCAGATCGCAGGCGGCCATGATGAAGCCCGGTGTGCAGTAGCCGCACTGCAGGCCGCCGCATTGCATGAAGCTTTGCTGCAGCGGGTGCAGGCGTTGTGAGGGGTCTGCGCCCGCATCCCCAGCAATACGGTCGGCCAGGCCTTCGATGGTGGTGAGCGCGCGGCCCTGGACCTGCACGGCCAGCAGCAGGCAGGACTTCACCACTTCGCCATCCAGCAGCACCGAGCAGGCGCCGCACACGCCCGTCTCGCAGCCGCGCTTGGTGCCCGTCAGGTGCAGGTCATCACGCAGAAAATCCGACAGCAGCCGGCGCGCAGGCACGTCCACGCTGCAGGGCTCGCCGTTGACGGTGCATTCGATGCGATGTCGGCTCATGCCAGCTCTCCTTGTTCCAGTGCCAGGTCCAGGCCAAACAGTTCGGCCACGGTGCGCCGCACGTTGACGCGCACCATTTCTCGGCGGAAATCCGCCGAGCCGCGCAGGTCCGAAACCGGTGTGATGTCGGCCGCGACGATGTCACCCGCCTCGGCCGCCAAGGCCCAGGTGAGGGCACGGCCTTCAAGAAAGCCCTCGGCGCGCCGCTGGCGCACGGGTATGGGCGTAGAGGCGCCCACGACGAGACGCGCGTCGCGGCAGATGCCCCCGGCGGTGTGCGCCACCAGGGCCACGCTGGCCAGCGGCCGGTGTTCGGCCGCTGTGCGCAGAAAGCGCGTGTACACACCGCTGCGCCGGTCGTCTCCTTGCCCCATGGGCGGCACGCGGATCTCGCTGACGATCTCGTCGCCTTCCAGCGCCGTGGCGTAGTAGTCGACCAGGAAGTCCTCGATGTCCAACAGGCGCTCGCCTCTTGCGCTGGCCAGCACGATCTGGGCGCCCAATGCCATCAGGCAGCCGGGCGGGTCGGTGGAGGGGTCGGCATAGCAGAGATTGCCACCCACCGTGCCCTGATTGCGCACCTGCGGGTTGGCCATGCGCTGCGCCATGCCGGCCAGGACAGGATAGTGATGCGACACCAGCGGCGAGGCCGCCAGTTCGGCATGGCGCACCAGGGCGCCGATACGCAGGCCACGCACCGGGTCGAAGTCCAGGCCGCGCAACGCATCGATGCCAGCCAGCGAGACCAGGTGCGTGGGCGCGAGCATGCGCTGGCGCATGCCCAGCATCAAGGCCGTGCCGCCGGCGATCACGCGGCAGTCCTCGCCCAGTTCGGCCAGCAACCGGCTGGCCTCCGCCACCGAGGTGGGCTCCAGGAAGTCGAAGTCATGCATGACGGCCCTCCTCGGCGCGTGCGTGCAGCGCCGCCAGGATTTTTTCGGGCGTGATCGGCAGATCGCATATGCGCACGCCGATGGCGTCGTACACGGCGTTGGCGATGGCAGGCGCTCCCGGCAGGATGGCGGTTTCGCTGGCCCCTTTGGCGCCATAGGGGCCGTTGGGGTCGTTGGACTCGACAAAGCCGCCGCGCAGCAAGGGCACGGCGTCGGCCGTTGGCATGGTGTAGTCGGCGAAGTTGCCGTTGGCCAGGCGCCCGCCTTCCAGGTGCAGTTGCTCGTAAAGGGCCCAGCCCATGGCCTGGACGGTGGCCCCGTTGGTCTGCCCATGGATGGCGACGGGGTTCAGCGCCTTGCCGCAGTCGTCGGCCACATAGCTGTCAAGCACCCGGACCTGGCCGGTTTCCGTATCGACCTCGACCTCCACTGCCTGGGCCGCGAAGGAATAGGCCGGCGCGATGTTGCCGTGCAACTGGGCGTCGTGCATCTGCGTCTGGGCATCCCAGGTGTGGCTGACCTGTATGCCCTCGCCGCCATGGCGCCAGATGTGCTGGCGTGCGAGCTCGGCCATGCCTGCCGCACGGTCGGTGCCGCGCACGCGCACCTGACCATCGGCCAGCTCCAGGTCGTCGACCTGCGCCTCCAGCACGACGGCGGCCAGGGCCAGCAGCTTGCTGCGGACCGCCTGCGCGGCACCTATGGCGGCATTGCCTGCAGCCATGGTCACGCGCGAGGCCAGCGAGCCTATGGCGAAGGGCGTGCTGTCCGTGTCGGGTGCGGCCACGCGGACCTGCGACAACGGCAGCGTGAGTTCATGGGCGACGATCTGGCTGAGCATGGTGGCCGCGCCCTGGCCCATGTCGCACTCGCCACTGAGCACAAGCACCTGGCCATCCTCATGGATGCGCACCACCACGGTGGAGCCGTCCCAGTTGCCCATGGTGCGGTTGCCGCTGACATGCATGGCCGCGGCCATGCCCACGCCCCTGCGGCGGGCGCCAAGGGCCTGGCGGGGGCGGGCGCGCTTGCCGCGCCAGTCGATGGCATCGGTGGCCTGGTCTATGCACTCCTTGAGGCCGGCGCTGCCGATCTTCCAGCCATGCACTGTCACGTCGCCGGCTTGCACTGCATTGAGCTTGTGGACTTCGGCCGGATCCAGCCCCAGCTGCTCGGCCATGATGTGAATGTGGCTGTTGAGCGCGAACAGCATCTGCGTACCGCCAAAGCCGCGGAACGCGCCGTGCGGCGGGTTGTTGGTATAGACCAGGGTGGCGTGCGATCGGACGTTGCCCTGCCTGTGCATGTTGTCGCTGCGCATGGCACTGACGTGCATGACCTCGGCCGACAGACCCGCATAGGCACCGCACTCGGCAACGATGTGCACCTGCTTGGCGAGGATGCGGCCATCGCGCGCCATGCCCAGCTTGAGCGTGATGCGCTCGGGGACGCTGGAGCAGCAGGCCAGGAAGTCCTCCAGCCGGTTGTTGACCAGGCGCACGGGCCGCCCGGTGCGCAGGGCCAGCAGGCCCGCCACGAGCTGGTTGTCGTCCTCGACGATCTTGCCGCCAAAGCCGCCGCCCGTGGTGGCCTGCACCACGCGGATGGCGGACACCGGCAGCTCCAGCGCCGCCGCCAGCCGGGCACGCGCCAGGAAAACCGACTGCGTGGAGGTCTGTACCAACAGGCGGCCATCGGCGTCGATGGAGGCCAGGGTGGCCATGGGTTCCAGGTAGCCCGGGTACTGCGCATGCGTGGTGTACGTGGCTTCGTGAACCAGATCAGCTGCGGCGAATCCGGCATCGGCATCGCCGCGCTCGAAGCGGATCTCGTGGGCGATGTTGCCCCGGCCCGGATGAACGCCGGGCGCTTCTTCATCCAGGGCTTCCTCGGGCGACAGGATGGCGGGCAGTTCTTCGTACTCGACCTCGATCAGGTCCAGCGCATCGCGGGCGATCTCTTCTGTGGCGGCAGCCACGGCTGCCACCTCTTCCCCCGCAAAGCGCACCAGGCCGTCGGCCAGGATGCGCCGCTCCTTGTGGCTCACGCCCCAGGGCGTGCGCGGTGCATCTGCCCCGGTCAGCACGGCTTTCACACCGGGCAGCGCACGCGCTGCAGCAATGTCGATGCGCACGATGCGCGCATGCGGATAGGGGCTGCGCAACAGCTTGGCATGCAGCATGCCCGGCAGCTTGAGGTCGCCCGCGTACTGGGCACGACCTAGTACCTTGGACAGCGCCGTGACCTGGGCCGTCTCGCGGCCCAGCGTGGAATTCGAGGTATTCATGTCATTCAGCGGTGATGCCGAGTTCGCGGATCACCCTGCCCAGGCGCTCGTAGTCGGCAGCGTTGACATCGGCCAGCACCTGCGGCGACCCGCCCACGGGCACGGCACCGAAGGTGGCCATCTTTGCCGCCACCTCCGGCATCCTGAGGATCTCGTTGAGATGGGTGTTCAAGGTCTGCACCACGGCGGCCGGCGTGCCCTTGGGCGCGAAGAAGCCATTCCAGGCACCCGCGGCGATGTCCCTGTAGCCCAGTTCCGCCAGCGAAGGCACATCGGGCAGCAGGGGCGAACGCTTCGGGTCGGTCACGGCCAGCGCGCGCAGCTTGCCCGCCTGGATGTACTGGGCCACCGGCCCCAGCGTGACGTAGGCCAGTCCTACATGGCCCGCTGCCACATCGTTGACGGCCGGTGCCACGCCGCGATAGGGCACATGCTGAATGCTCACTCCGGCAGCGCGGTTCAGCCACTCGGCACCTATGTGCATGGGCGAGCCTGCGCCGGGACTGGCGTAGCTGAGCGTCTTGCCGGCCTTGGCCGCAGCCACCATGTCGGCCACGCTTTTGAATCCCGTGGAGGGATGGGCCACGAGCAGCACGGCCTGGCTGGCGGTCTGCACCACGGGGGTGAAACCTCTCAAGGGGTCATAGGTCGCGGCAGTAGGGAGCCTCATCACCATGGGGGCGATGGTGAAGGGGTTGGGCGTGAACAGCAGCGTGTAGCCATCGGGCACGGCCCGCGCAACCAGGTTGTTGCCCACGGTGCCGCCCGCCCCGGGCCGGTTGTCCACCACCACGGGCTGGCGCAGACGCACCGTGAGCTTTTCGGCGAACAGGCGCGCCATGGCGTCCGTGTCACCACCTGCGGGATAGGCGACCACCACGGTGATCGGCCTGGCGGGGTAGTCCTGTGCAAATGCCGGACCACAGACAGCGGTGGCAAAAGCCAATGCTGCAATGGTCAGGCCTTGCCGACGATGGGGGGTCATCACTGGCTCCTTTGAAAGCGCGGACATGCATCGGTCAGATACGGGCATGGCAGCTGGGGCTGGCTATGGGATGAATTCATACGATTCATCCATGAAACATTGATCCTCAAAAGAATCAATGACGATTTTCTCCGGCAAGTTGATGAATCAACTTACTGAAAACACCGATTGACCTCTATTGATTTCTCCAAAGAAATTCCACAAGACAAACGTCAGGCAGCCTGTGAAACAATTGATGGGAACATGTCCATCCCACCTTCTCCTCTCCCTGTGCCCAGCACGCCCGCAGGCAATCCCTGGACCCACCTTGACGAGGCAGGCAGCAGCCTGACCGTCGATGCCTTTCTGACCACGCTGATGAGCCAGGTGGGCAATGCGCTGCGGCGCACCATCACCGTGCCCTATGCCGATACGGCGGGCTTGACGGTTTCGGAGTGGCGGCTGTTGGCCCTTGTCGCGCATGCAGGCGAGTTGCCGTTCAGCGCGCTGGTGGTGCAATCCACTTCGGACAAGGCCCTGGTGAGCCGGGCGCTGCGGCTGCTCGAGGAACGCGGCCTGGTGGCCCTGCTGGCGCAAGGCTCCACTCCACGCAAGAAGATCCTGTGCTCCATCACGCCTGCGGGCCGGCAGTTGCATGACGAGGTGATGCCCGTGGCCCGGCAACACCAGGCCGCTGCTCTGCTGGCGCTGACGCAGGAGGAACGGGAGGTGATGTATCGGGCCTTGCTCAAACTGCGCGGTTATTGCCAAGGCAGCCAAGCCGACCCAGCGACCGAAGGCGACCCCGCTACGGCAGACGGCGAAGCCTGAATTCAGCCCACTTCAGGCCGGTTCTGCAGCAACACCTCAGCGCGCGCCAGATCGTCCAGCGTATCGATGTCGGTGAGCACACCAGCGTCGTCCACATCGACCTGAACCACATGTCCGGCTTCGCGCAGCGCCTTCAGCACAGGCGCCCCGCCCTTCTCTCCGCTCAACGCCATGAGCGCCGCGCCGCATGCGGCGCCGAAACCCACGGGATGTCCACGCTCGCCTTGATGGACAGGCTGGGCGGCTCGGGCCCCCGCATGCAATGCATCGGCCACTTTCAGCAAGGTCTGTGGACTCACCAGCGGCAGATCGGCCGGCAAGACCAGCCAGCCTGGCGCATCGGCTGTGGCACGCACGGCCGCAGACAGCGAATCGCCCATTCCGGGGTGGCCCGCATCTTCCAGATGCCAGGGCAGGCCGCTGGCGCGGACGGCGGCCAGTGTGTGTTCCAGCACGGTGCTGCCGCCCAGCGGCGCGGCGAGCTTGTGCATGGCGCCGCCCGACGCGCGGAAACGCTCGCCACGGCCCGAGGCGAGGATGAGCACGCAAGGCCGGCCTTTGAAGTCTCTGAGCATGCGCAACTCTAGCGCAGCAAATGGGAGGTCGGGCGCAGGCACAATGCAGGCCATGAGCAGCATTTCCACCTCGATCGCCGATCTGCGCAAAAGCTACGAGCGCGCGGAACTCAGCGAATCGGCCTCCCTGGCCGATCCGCTGCAGCAGTTTGACCAATGGCTGCAGGAAGCCCTGAGCGCCCAGGTGCCCGAGCCCAATGCCATGACGCTGGCCACCGTGGGCGGCGACCTGCGGCCCAGCACACGCATCGTGCTCATCAAGGGCTATGACGAGCGCGGCCTGGTCTGGTACACGAACTACGACAGCCGCAAGGGCCAGCAACTGGCGGGCAACCCCTTTGCCGCGCTGCAGTTCCACTGGGTGGAGCTTGAGCGCGTGGTGCGCATCGAGGGCCGCGTGGAAAAAGTCAGCGAGGCCGAAAGCGACGCCTACTTCAACAGCCGCCCGCTGGACTCTCGCATTGGCGCCTGGGCCAGCCCGCAAAGCCAGGTCATCAGCGGGCGCAGCGTACTGGTGGCCAATGCGGCCAAGTACGGCGCGCAGTTCCTGCTGAACCCGCCACGCCCGCCACATTGGGGCGGATTCAGGCTGGTACCCGAGCGCTGGGAATTCTGGCAAGGCCGCAAGAGCCGGTTGCACGACCGCCTTTGCTACCAGCTTGAAGCTGGAACCTGGCTGCGCCAGCGCCTGGCGCCCTGATCCCCCGGATTGCTGGCGCTGCTGAAACCCATCAGCCCGGCAGGCGCTGGGCCAGCCACAGCATCAGCGGCACGGTAAGCAAGGCCAGCGCAGTGGACACCGCGATGCTGGCGGACACCTCCTCCTGCATCACGCCATAGCGCTGCGTGAACAGGAACACGTTGGCCCCCACGGGCAATGCAGCCGCCGTGAACATCACGACCACCGGCAGGCCGCCCAGACCGAAGGCCCAGGCCAGCGCAAGCAGCAGCAGCGGATGCACCAGGTTCTTGACCAGCGCGATGCCAGCAGCCTCTCGCAAGTTCTGGCCCACCCTGGTGTAGGCCAGTGTCACGCCGACCAACAGCAGCGCCATGGGGCCCAGCGCCTGGCCCAGGACCTGCAGGGACCGGTCCACCACTTCGGGCAGCACCAGCCCAGTCTGAGCGAACAGCAAGCCAGCGAGTATGGGCAGCGGCACAGGATGCACGATGCCGTTGCGCACGGCCTGCAGCACCGTGCGCCACATGGGGCGCGGTGCGCTTTGGCCGCAGCGCTGGCGTTCGTGGGCCTCGGCCAGCTCGAACACGATGGTGGCTGCGGTCAGCAGGATCAGCGCATGCAGCGAGACCAGGGTGAACAACGTGACAAGCCCTTCCTCCCCGTAGACCAGCCCCACCAGCGGCACGCCGATCATGACGGTGTTGCTGAACATATTGGCCAGCCCCCGCGCGGCCGAGCGCGTGGAAAAGCCGCCCAGCACCATGGACACCACGAAGATCAGAGCAGTCGCCAGGAAATACAGGGCCACGGGCTGAAAGTCCAGCTCCTGTACCCGCACCGCACCCATGGTGCGAAACAACAGCGCCGGCGTAAGCACCAGAAACACAAGGTTGGACAAATCCTTGATGGCGGTGGCACGCACCCAGGCCAGCCGGGCGGCAAGAAAGCCTGCGCCTATGCAAAGAATGACAGGGATGAGGGAGGCAAAGACGGGAGAGTTCACTGAAGCAGGACCGGGAAGCTGCGCCTGCGCAGGCTTGCGGCGCGCGCAGATTATGCGCCGCAGACCCGGCCCTGCCTCGTTCAGGCGTCGTCCCGGGCCTCGAAGGCCCGGCCAGCCTCCACGGACGTGCCAAGGCTCAGATTCATGCCGAACAGCCCCCTTTTCTGGCGACTTGTCGCCACTGACATTCATCAGTCGATAACAAGGTTGCCACTCAATTTCATGTAAGTTACATTGAACATCCCTATTGGTTGATTCGTTTTGCTCTCGACGCCCATGACTTCATCACCATCCCAGGCACCCGCTGCCGGCAAGCCGCCGTCCACTGTCCCCGACGGACTGGCCCTGTTCCGGCATTGGCTGGAAACCGAGGGCGCCAAGGGCTGGGATGCCCTGGACACGGCGCCCGACAGCGGCTACGAAAAGGTATGGCGTGCCTGGCTGCGCAGCCTGGGCGATGCGGGCATGCCCGCCAGAGAAAGTTCCCTCTCCCCCACCACACCGAAAGGCAAAGTCAACGCAAAGGCCCGCGCCTGGCAGCAGGCCACCGCCGTGGATGTCCAGAATTTCCTGCGCCCGCGCGAAGGCCAGTTGTCGGGCCACCAGCCCGGCCGCCGCATCAGCGAGGTCACGCGCAGGCGCTACTGGCGCCTGCTGGAACGCATCTACGACCATGCGCTGGACCACGGCTGGGTCAGCGCCAATCCCGCCGCAGGGCTGGCGCCACAGGAACGCCCCCCTGCCGAAGACGGCCAGGGCCATTGCCTTCCCGCTCCGCTGTGGAATGCCCTGCCCCGCCACATTCCGGTGGCAGATGGCTTTCAGTCGGCGCGCGACCGCGCCATCTTGCTGCTGCTGTACGAACTGGCGCTGGCACCCGAGGAGGTGCGCGGCCTGTGCTGGCGCGATGTGCAATGCGCAGGACCAGGCGATGGCCTCCCCTGTCAATTGCATATCGATGGCGCGCGCGCCGCGCAGCAGCGCACGCTGGAGCTGTCGGAAACGGTGGTGAAGGCGCTGCAGGACTGGAAAGGCTTCAGCGCCGGCCAGCGCGGGCCGGAGGCCGTTCAACCCGATGCCACGGTCTTTTATTCGCGTGAGGGGCAGCCGCTGTCGGTGCGCGTGCTGTTCCATGTGGCCTCGCAGCTGATACAGCGTGCCCATGCGGCCCAGCCCGCTTCTGCCCAGAAGGCGCCGCTGCACCGGGTCGGGCCGCAGGTGCTGCGCAACACGGCCATCGTGCAGTGGTTGCGCGCGGGCCGTGCCGAGACCGAAGTGGTGCAGTGGATAGGCGTCGACAGCGCACGCGCCCTGCGCCATCTGCAGCATTACCTGTAGCAGACGGCGCGGGAGCGCAGCGCGGGCAACCCGCCTTAGAACGACACCTTGACGCCCACGGTGATATTGCGCCCCATCAGCGGCGCAGCGTTCTTGATGAACGATGTGTGGGCGAAGGCCAGGCGGTTGGTCAGGTTGTTGCCCTTGATGAAGAACTGCCAGGGCGTGCCACCCGAGGTGCGCAGCGTGTAGCTGGCCGAGAGGTTGAGCATGCCGTAGCCGTCCGTCTCGGTCTCGTAGGCGGTGACGCGGTTCTGGCGCAGCACCTGCACCCACTCGGCCTGGGCATCCCAGCCCTTGTAGAAGGTGTCCACGCGCAGGCCTACGCGCGCCGCGGGAATGCGCGGCAAGGCGGAGCCGTCTTCCAGCCGCGCACGCACGGCGTCACCGAACAGGGTCACGCCCCACTGGCGCGACAGCTTCTGGCGCACCTGGCCCTCCACGCCGGTGAAGCGCGCATCGGCCTGGGTGTATTGCAGCAGTTGCAGGCCGTCATGCTCGTCCAGCGTGGCTCCGTAGATGTAGCCCTTGACGCGATGGTGGAAGGCATTGACGCTGAACGTGGTGTCCCCCGAGGTCTTGCGCAGGCCTATGTCCAGTGCCTGGGAGCGTTCACGCTTGAGGTCGGGATTGCCGCGCTCATAGGTGGATGTGGCCATGTGCAGGCCATTGGCATACAGCTCCTCGGCCGTGGGCAGGCGGTTGCCCTGCGTCAGCGAGGCCGACAGGCTGTAGCCCGGGGTGAACTTCCACACCGAGCCCAGCGAGAACGATGTGCCGCTGTGGCTGCGAGAGATGGCGCTTTGCTGGGCGTCCACGGTCTGGCGCTCATGGCGCAGCGCAGCCTGCCAGCGCCAGTCCTGCCAGCGGTATTCCTCCAGCAGGTAGATGCTGTTGCGGCGGGTTTCGGTGGGCTGCACATAGGCCTCCTCACCCTCGGCACTGAATTTGCGCTGCACGGTCTGCAGGCCGATGACGCCGCGCCAGCCGGCGATGGGCTCCAGCTCGGCCTCCACGCGCAGGTCATGGGCGCGGTTCTTGAAGGTGGTCGAGACCTGGCCGTCCTCGATCTCGTCATGGCGGTAGTCGGTCCAGCCGCCGCGCACGCGCAACGCCGCAATGCCTGCCGTCGGATTGCGCCATTCGCCGCGCAGATCCCAGCGCTCGCTATTGAGGTCGACCACCGGCACGCTGCCATGGTCGTGATCGTGTTCTTCGTCGCCATGGTCATGTCCGTCCTCGTCGCCGTGGTCATGGCCGCCGCAGTGCAGATGGTCGCCATGGGTGTGGCAGCCCTCGAAGCTGTGGTTGTGGCCCGGCAGGCCATAGCGCGCGGTCTGGCGCGTGTAGGCCAGGCCCAGGTAGCCTTGCGTGCCGATCCAGGACAGGCCCAGGCTGCCCGTATCCGTGCGGTTGAAGCTGCCGCCCACGCGCCCCTGCGACTGGCCGTTGGGCGCCCAGCCGCTGCCCACGCGGTAGTCGCCGGCATCGCGCGCCATGCCCTCGGCATGGATGGCCAACTGGCCCGCGCCGCCCGTCAGCGAGAACGCGCCGGCCGTCTCGCCCGCGCCCGTGCTGCCGCGCAGCTGGGCCGAGCCCGTGATGCCGTTCTTGGGAATGGACGTGGGGATCTTGTCGTCCAGGATGTTGACCACGCCGCCCATGGCGCCGCCGCCGCCGTAGATCAGCGCCGAAGGGCCGCGCAGCACTTCGATCTGCGTGGCCAGCATGGGCTCGCTGGCCACGGCATGGTCGGGGCTGATGGTGGAGGCGTCATGCAGCTCCGAGCCATCGCTGAGGATCTGCACGCGCGGGCCGTCCATGCCGCGGATGATGGGGCGGCTTGCGCCCGCACCGAAATGGCTGGCGTGGATGCCGGGCTCGCCGTCCAGCGTCTCGCCCAGCGTGGCGGCCTGGCGCAGCGTCAGCACATCGCCTTCCAGCACCGTGGCTGGCGTGGACATATCGGCCGAGGTCAGGCCCAGGCCGCTGGCCTTGACCGTCACCTCATTGAGCACAGGCGTGTCGCTGCGCGGGGCATCCGCCTGGGCGCCGGTGGCAGTTCCGGGCGCGGCGGCGACTCCAGCCTCCGCAGGCTCTGCTGCCATGGCCAGCCCTGCCATCGCGGGGCCGAGCACGCCCGCCAGCAGCAGTTGCTGCAGCAGCGGGCGCAGCTTCATCCTCTCCCCCTGCACCTTGGCGTCCTGGTGGTATTGCTTTGTTGTCACTCTCATCACTGGTCTTCCCGGCAGCGGCCGGCCACGGCTCCGGGGACGTGGGAATGCGGGCGCTGCAAAAAATGGCGTCGGAAACGGACAACCGGGGTGCGCCATGCAGGCGCACGCAGCCATCCGATCGGATATGCATTCAGGATCTGTCCAACCTGGGCACAGCGCCTCTTGCGTGCAATGCAGGAAGGCGCGCGCAAACAGCTTCAATGGGAGGGCGCATGCAGCGCCGCCGCCCAAGGTTCAAGCCGCCAGGCGGGCAGTGATGGGATGCGGGGGACCACGCGCATCGAAGAAAGCCGCCAGCACGCGGCCATCGCGCACGATGGGCGGCTGGGCGGGCTCGGCCTGCTCGCCCCAGAAAGGCGGCAGCGCCACGGCGGGCGGTGGCCCCGCCATGCCTTCGTGCAACTGGTCCAGCAGTTGGCAGTCCGCCGGGCCGTGGCCCGAGAACAGCGCGTGCACCCAGTCGACGGGTGCAGCGCAGGAGGTGGCCACCACCTCGACCGGGCCATGGGCCGTGGCCGAGGCCAGGCCGCCAGCATGCACCACACGGTGCATCTGGCCCAGCAACGGCGCCAGTGCGATGGACCAGACCAGCAACCAGGCCAAAAGCCAACCCCGATTCGGCACGGCACCGCGCAACGCAAGCCGTGAGGCGGGCGCAGGCGAGTGGCGACTCGGGAGTTTGAAGGGCATGGATGAATCAGGAGCGGATCAGGCAGCGCAGAGTGTATGCGCCAATTGGCGGGGCAGGTTCCAGCATCCCGTCACAAAGACGGGCGACTGCTCACAGCAGTGCACGGCGGGCAATGCCGCGCTCAATGCGCATGGCGCATGCCGCAGAACTTGCCCAGCGCCAGGCCCTTGCAGTCGGCCTGCAGCTGCTTGTGGCATTGCGCATGGTCACGCCCTGCCGCCAGACACTGTGCGGCGGCCTCGTGGGCCTTGGCCATCGAGCGGTGGCGCTCCATGTCGGCACGGGCATGGGCATCCAGTTGCACCGGGCCACCCTGTGCCTTGGCGTCCGCCGGGGTCTTGGCATGGTCATGGTCTTGGTCTTGGCCGTGATCGTGCGCCTGGGCCGCAGCGGCCAGAAAGACAGCGGCCAGGATCAGGGAAACGGAACGGAAGGGGGAAAAAGTCATGCGAGATCCTGAAGGGCTATGCAAGAGAAAAAGGGAAAGGCGGCCACCTCACACGGACGGATCATTCCGGGAGTGCCCGGTGCCGCTGCAGACCTGGCACCGCCCCGTCACCGACACATCGATGGCCTGGCCCTGCAGGCCGCTGGCTGCCAGCGCCTGCCGCAATTGCAGCAAGGCGGCCTGCAGTTGCTCACCGCCCCCGCCTGCCTCGCCGCCCAGACGAAAGGCGCTGTGGCAATCCGCACACTCGAAGTGCGCAGCGGCGTCGCCTTCGCAGGCCGCGCCCTGAAGGGGCCTGCCGTACCGGGCCACGCGTGCCGCATCCACGCTGCGGCGCAACACGCCGGCTGCGGCCAGCCGGTCCAGCAGCCGGTAGACGGTGACGCGGTTGACCTGCACGCCCTGGGCATGCAGGGCGGCTTCCACATCCGCCTCGCTCAACAGCGCATCGGCGCGCGCCTCCCACAGCGCCAGCACGGCCCGCGTGGCGCGGGTCGAACGCATGCCGCAAGGCAAGAGCAAGGGGGAGGGAGTCGGCGATGACATGGGCAATGCAAGAGCGGGCTGCAGAGCGCGACAAGACACCGTTATCGCAACCGGGTTGCATTATGCCCGCAAATCACAACCGCTTACACAACCCGCCCACCTGGGCTCATTGCTTGACCCAGCGCGCAAAGGCACCCCGGAATTTCTGCACCTTGGGCCCCACCACGAAGGCGCAGTAGCCCTGGCTGGGATGGTTCAGGAAGTAGTCCTGGTGATAGTCCTCTGCGGGCCAGTAGCTGGCCAGGGGCTGGACCTCGGTCACGATGGGAGCGTCATACGCGCCCGCCTGGGCCAGCTCGGAGATCAGCGTACGTGCGACCTCCGCCTGATGGTCATTCGTGGTGTAGATCGCGCTGCGGTACTGCGTGCCCACGTCGTTGCCCTGGCGGTTGAGCGTGGTCGGATCGTGCGTGCCGAAGAACACGGTCAACAGGTCGCGCAGCGGAATCACAGCAGGGTCGAACTGCACGCGGATGACCTCGGCATGGCCGGTCTGCCCGGTGCAGATGTCTTCGTAGCTGGGATCGTCCAGATCGCCGTTGGCGTAGCCGCTTTGCACGTCGCTCACGCCGCGCACGCGGTCGAAAACGGCTTCGGTGCACCAGAAACAGCCGCCGCCCAGATAAATGGTTTCAGTCGTCATATGCGCCTTTTCTGTGAGAAATCGAAAAAATGACCACACGCAATGCATGCAGGCCGTTGTGCCTACAGGTTAGCCCATGCACAAGCCAGGTGACGACGAACGGTTCTGCGGTTACGATAACTAACCCATCAGTCATTAATTTTCCGTGACCGACTCCCCCGCCTCTTCACCCGCCCCCGCCGAGCCTTCCGGAAAGCGCAGCCGCCGCAAGCACGAGCGTCCGGGCGAGCTGCTGGAAGCCGCGCTCGACCTCTTCGTGGAAAAGGGCTACGCCGCCACCCGCGTCGAAGAGGTCGCCGCCCGGGCCGGGGTTTCCAAGGGCACGCTGTTCCTCTATTTCGCGAGCAAGCAGGAGCTTTTCAAGGCCGTGGTGCGCCACAGCATCGCGGGCCGCTTCGGCGAGTGGAGCGAGGAACTCGACAACTACTGCGCACCGTCCACCGATCTGCTGCGCTACTGCTTCAAGTCCTGGTGGGAACGCATCGGCAGCACCAAGGCGTCGGGCATCACCAAGCTCATGCTCAGCGAGGCGGGCAATTTTCCCGAGCTGTCGCAGTTCTATCACCAGGAAGTGGTTCTTCCAGGCCATGAACTGATCCGGCGCATCCTGCAGCGCGGCGTGGAGCGTGGCGAGTTCCGGCCCATGGATCTGGACCTGTCCGTGCACTGCGTGGTCGCCCCGATGATGTTCCTGATGATCTGGAAGCATTCGCTGGGCGGCTGCCTGCCGCACGGCGACTTCGATCCCGAGCGGTTTCTGGAATCCCAGATCGACTACCTGCTGCATGGCATGTGCCAGCCCCTTGCAGCCACCACACCACCCACCTCCCCGCCCACACCATGAAGCGTCGCACCGGCTGGCTGATCGGCCTGGCCTTACTGATCGCCATCGGCGCCAGCGCATGGCGCGCCGCATCCACCCGGCACAGCAAGCAAGCCGCCATTGCCGCGGCCACCCAGCCGCGCGAGATGCCCGTGCGCGTGGGCCCGCAGGAGGTGGTGCAGCTGCAGCCGCGCCAGTTGCAATTGACCGTGCCTGTCAGCGGCGTGGTGCAGGCCGTGCGCAGCGCCGTGGTCAAGGCCTATGTGGCCGGCGAGCTGCGCGGCCTGCAGGTGCGCGAGGGCGACAGCGTGCGCAAGGGCCAGGAACTGGCCCGCGTGGACGCCACCGAGGTCGAGGCCCGCTGGCGGCAGGCCCGCCAGCAGGCCGACGCGGCCCAGGCGCAGCTGCAGCTGGCCCAGCGCCAGCACGACAACAACCAGGCCCTGGTCACCCAGGGCTTCATCTCGACCACGGCACTGGCCACGTCCCAATCCAATCTTGACGCCGCCCGCGCCAACCTGGCCGCCGCCCAGGCCGCCGCCGATGTGGCACGCAAGAGCGTGACCGACAGCGTGCTGCGCAGCCCCATGGACGGGCAGGTCGCCCAGCGTCTGGTGCAGGACGGCGAGCGCGTGGGCGTGGAAACGCGGGTGCTGGAGATCGTCGATCCCTCCGAGCTCGAGGTGGTGGCCCAGCTCGCGCCCGCCGATTCGGTGCGTGTGCAGGTCGGCCAGCAGGCCCTGTTGCAGGTCCAGGGCGCGGGCGACGATGTGGCCGCCGTGCCCGCGCGCGTGGTACGCATCAACCCCAGCGCCCAGGCAGGTTCGCGCAGCGTGGCCGTCTATCTGCGTGTGCAGGCTGCACCGGTCAACGCAGGCGCCGCCGGCAGATCCATCCCCATCGTGCGCCCGGGCCTGTACCTGCAGGGCAGCATCGTCACGGGGCAGACCGAACAGCTGGCCGTGCCCCTGACCGCCGTGCGCACCGACCAGCCCCAACCCTATGTGCAGCTGCTGCAGCCTGCGGACGAGTCCGAAGCGGACAAGAGCCTGCTGCGCGTGCAGCACCGCCCGGTCACGCTGGGCAGCCAGAGCGCGCAGGATGGGGCCACCTGGATTGCCGTGTCCACCGGCCTGCAGGCCGGTGACAGGGTGCTGGCCGGCAGTGTGGGCGGCCTGCGCGCAGGCACGGCGGTGCAGATGCAGCAAATGCAGCAGGCCCCGCAGCCCCAGGCTGCGCCAGCCCCCGGAGCCCGCTGACCATGTGGTTCACGCGCGTCAGCCTGGCCAACCCTGTGTTCGCCACCATGCTCATGCTGGCCCTCATGGTGCTGGGTGTGTTTTCCTACCAGCGACTCAAGGTGGACCAGTTCCCGAATGTGGACTTCCCCGTGGTCGTGGTCACGGTGGACTATCCGGGCGCCTCGCCCGAGATCGTGGAGTCCGAGGTCACCAAGAAGATCGAGGAAGGCGTCAACTCCATTGCCGGCATCAACGCGCTGACCTCGCGCAGCTATGAAAGCACCAGCGTCGTCATCATCGAATTCCAGCTGCATGTCGATGGCCGCCGCGCTGCCGAAGACGTGCGCGAGAAGGTGGCCTCGGTGCGCCCCACCCTGCGCGACGAGGTCAAGGAGCCGCGCGTGCTGCGCTTCGATCCGGCCAGCTCGCCCATCTGGTCCGTGGCCGTGCTGCCCCAGGCCGATGCCGGCGCCAAGGCGCCCGATGCCGTCGCGCTGACCAGCTGGGCCGACCAGGTCCTCAAGAAGCGGCTGGAGAACGTGCGCGGCGTGGGCGCCGTCAACCTGGTGGGCGCTACACCGCGGGAAATCAACATCTACCTGCAGCCCGAGGCGCTGGAAGCCTATGCCATCACGCCCGACCAGATCGTGAACGCCGTGCGCAGCGAGAACCAGGACCTGCCGCTGGGCGCCATCCGCTCGCGCGAGCAGGAGCGCGTGGTGCAGATCGACGCACGCTTGAAGCGCCCGCAGGACTTCGAGCGCATCATCGTCGCCCAGCGCGGCGGCGCTCCCGTGCGGCTGGGCCAGCTGGCCCGCGTGCAGGACGGCGCGGGCGAACTGGAAACCGTGGCCCTGTACAACAGCAGCCGCACCCTGCTGCTGTCCGTGCAGAAGGCCCAGGACGAGAACACCATCGAAGTCGTGGACGGCCTGAACGCCACGCTGCGCGAGATCGCCGCCGAAGTGCCGGCCGGCGTGCGGCTGGAGCCGATTGCCGACAGCGCCCGCCCCATCCGCGTGGCCGTCAACAACGTGCGCCAGACGCTGATCGAGGGCGCGGCACTGACGGTGCTCATCGTCTTCCTGTTCCTGAACTCCTGGCGCTCCACGGTGATCACGGGGCTGACGCTGCCCATTGCGCTGATCGGCACCTTTTTGTTCATGTACTGGTTCGGCTTCTCGATCAACATGATCACGCTGATGGCGCTGTCGCTGTGCGTGGGCCTGCTGATCGACGACGCCATCGTGGTGCGCGAGAACATCGTGCGCCATGTGCAGATGGGCAAGGACGCGCATGCCGCCGCGCTCGACGGCACGCAGGAGATCGGCCTGGCCGTGCTGGCCACCACGCTGTCCATCGTGGCGGTGTTCCTGCCCATCGGCTTCATGGGCGGCATCATCGGCAAGTTCTTCCACGAATTCGGCATCACCATCGTGGCGGCCGTGATGATCTCCATGTTCGTGAGCTTCACGCTGGACCCCATGCTGTCCAGCGTCTGGCACGACCCGACCATCCACGCCCATGGCGAGCAGCGCGGCCGCAGCCTCTACGACCGCACGCTGGGCCGGGTCACGGCTTGGTTCGAGCGCGCCACCGACTCGCTGTCCCACTTCTACCAGGACGTGCTGGGCTGGGCGCTGCGCCACAAGATCGCCACGCTGGCGGCGGCGCTGGCCATCTTCGTGGCCAGCATCTTCCTGGTGCCGCTGCTGGGCACGGAATTCGTGCCCAAGGCCGATTTCTCCGAGACCACGGTGAGCTTCAACACGCCCGTGGGCTCGTCCATCGAGGCCACCGAGGCCAAGGCACGCCAGGTCGATGCCATCATCCGCGCCCTGCCCGAGGTCCGCTACACGCTGGCCACCATCAACACCGGCACGGCCCAGGGCAAGATATACGCCAGCATCTACATCCGCCTGCTGGACCGCCATTTGCGCCAGCGCAGCGGTGACGAACTGTCGGGCGTGCTGCGCGAGCAGTTGCAAAGCGTGCCCGGCATCACCGTCACCCATGTGGGCCAGCGCGAGCCCGTGGGCGGGCAAAAACAGGTCGAATTCTCGCTGCAGGGCCCGGACCTGGGCGAGCTGGAGCGCCTGAACCGCGTGGTGATGGAACGCCTGCGCGGCATTCCCGGACTGGTGGACCTGGACAGCAGCCTCAAGCCCGACAAGCCCGTGATCGACATCACCGTGCGGCGCGATGCGGCCGCCGACCTGGGCCTGTCGGTAGGCTCCATGGCAGCGGCGCTGCGCACCTGGGTGGCCGGCCAGACCGTGGGCAACTGGCGCGCCAGCGACGACCAGACCTATGACGTCAAGGTGCGCCTGGCGCCCGAGTCGCGCAGCACGCCCCAGGACCTGGAGCGCCTGCCCTTCGCCCTGCCCTCCACCTCGGGCGACGGCGGCATGCGCATCGTGCGGCTGAACCAGGTGGCCACCGTCACGCCCGGCACCGGCCCCAGCCAGATCAACCGCCGCGACATGACGCGCGAGGTCGCCTTCAGCGGCAACGTCTACCTGCGCTCCAGCGGCGAGGTCTCGGCCGACATCAGCAAGGCCCTGGCCGACATCGCCCTGCCGCCCGGCTACCGCACGCAGTTCAGCGGCGCCACCAAGAGCATGAACGAGTCCTTCGGCTATGCCGTGTCCGCCCTGGCGCTGGCCATCATCTTCATCTACATGATCCTGGCCAGCCAGTTCAAGAGCTTCCTGCAGCCGCTGGCGCTGATGACCTCGCTGCCGCTGACGCTGATCGGTGTGGTGCTGGCGCTGATGATGTTCGGCTCGGCCCTGTCCATGTTCTCCATCATCGGCGTGGTCATGCTCATGGGACTGGTCACCAAGAACGCCATCTTGCTGGTGGACTTCGCCATCCGTGCGCGCGGGCCGCACAGCGACCCGGACACCGGCCAGATCCGCGACGGCCTGCCGCGCGAGCAGGCCCTGCTGCTGGCGGCGCGCGTGCGGCTGCGCCCCATCCTGATGACCACGCTGGCCATGATCTTCGGCATGGTGCCCCTGGCCTTCGCGCTCAGCGAGGGCTCCGAGCAGCGTGCGCCCATGGGCCAGTCGGTGATCGGCGGCGTGGTGACTTCCTCCCTGCTGACCCTGGTGGTCGTGCCCGTGGTCTATTGCTACCTCGACGACTTCTCCCAGTGGCTGCGGCGTCTGTGGAACGGCAACCATCACGACGCGGCCCCCGGCCAGGGCGCCGCCAGCGCCCCCACCCTGCCGCGAGACTCGTAGAATCAAAGGTTTGTCCTGACAAGTCTTTCTCCGGAGATACCCCATGAGCCTGCCCCTGAACAGCCTGCCCGAACACCACAGCGCCCAAGCGCACGCGCGCTACAACATGATCGAGCAACAGATCCGCCCCTGGAACGTGCTTGATGAAGAAGTGCTGGCGCTGCTGGGCAAGGTGCACCGCGAGAATTTCGTGCCGCCCGAGCATGCCGGCCTGGCCTTCATGGACCTGGAAATCCCCCTGGTCGCCCCGGCCGAGGAAGCCGCCGCCAAGGGCTGGTGCATGCTGGCCCCGCGCATCGAGGCGCGCATGCTGCAGGACCTGAAGATCAAGCCCACCGACCGCGTGCTGGAAATCGGCGCCGGCTCGGGCTACATGGCCGCCCTGCTGGCCGCCCAGGCCAAGGAAGTCGTGACGCTGGAAATCGTGCCCGAGCTGGCCGAGATGGCCCGCGAAAACCTGCTGGGCGCCGGCATCACCAATGCCGAGGTCAAGCTGGCCGATGGCGCCACGGCAGCGGCTGCCCTGGGCCAGTTCGACGCCATCGTGCTCAGCGGCTCGGTCGCCCAGGTGCCGCAGGCCCTGCTGGCCCAGCTCAACGACGGCGGCCGCCTGGCGGCCATCGTCGGCCAGCTGCCCATGATGCGTTTCACGCTGGTGCGCAAGAACGGCCACCAGTTCGAGACGAGCCAGCCCTGGGACGTGGTGACCGCCCGCCTGGCCAATTTCGAAGAGCCTTCGCGCTTCACGTTCTGAAACCCGCTGCAGCGGCCGATGCCCGCAGGACCATGGCCGCTGCCGCAACCCCATTCCATTCCGCAAGGATCTTTCCGATGCTTCCCCAAGTGCCTCCCGCGCAACTCAACGATTGGCTGACCCAGCACTCCAGCGGCTCCGATGCCCTGCCCCTGGTGCTGGACGTGCGCGAGCCCTGGGAAGTGGCCCAGGCCAGCGTACGCCCCGAGGGCTTCGAGCTGCGCTGCATCCCCATGGGCGAGATTCCCTCGCGCCTGCAGGAACTCGATCCGGATCACCCCACAGCCTGCCTGTGCCATCACGGCGCACGCAGCATGCATGTCGCTGCCTTCCTGATGAACAACGGCTTCGAGACCGTGGCCAATATCAGCGGAGGCATCGATGCCTGGTCGCGCGAGCGCGACCCAGGCGTGCCGCGCTACTGAGCGGCAAGACGCAAAAGAAGCCCGGGACACGGCCAACCCGCCGTCCCCGGTGCTTCGTGACGACTGTGTTTTGATTCGAGGACCTCTATGCCCCTGCTTCGGCCCCTTGCCCCTGTCGCTTACGCCCCGCCCCGACCACACGCCTGGCCCCTTCGCCAGATTGCCTTGCTGCTGTGTGCCTGCGGCATGGGGACCGCTCTGGCCCAGTCCACCGTCCCTGCCGCCCCGGCCTCGGGCTTGCCCGCCGTGACAGCCTCATCGGCCACGGGCCAGAGCCTGTCGGAGTTGGTCGCCAAGGCACGCGGCTACGATGCCCAGTGGCAGGCCCAGCAAGCCGACGCCCAGGCCGCCGCCAGCCGTGCCGAGCAGGCGCGCTCGGGCCTTCTGCCCAGCGTGGGCCTGCAGGCGGGCGCCAACACATCGCATGTGGAAGTCAGCGTGCTGCCGGGGAGCTTTCGCTCGCCCCAGCAGAACCTGCAGCTCAGCGCCCAGCAGCCGCTGTACCGCCCGGCCAACAAGATCGCCTACGACCAGGGCCAGCGCGGCGTGGACGTGGCGCGCGCCCAGTTGGACAGCGGCGAGCAGAACCTGCTGGTTCGCGTGGCCCAGGCCTACTTCGATGTCCTCGGTGCCCAGGACAGCCTGGCCGTGGTCAAGGCACAGAAGGCAGCCATTGCACAGCAGCTGGAATTCGCCAAGCGCAACTTCGAGGTCGGCACGGCCACCATCACCGACTCGCGCGAAGCCCAGGCCCGGTTCGACCTGGCCGGTGCCCAGGAAATCGCCGCCGAGAACGACCTGCGCGTCAAGCGCCTGGTGCTGGACCAGATCGTCGGCGCCGTGGGCACCGTGCCCCGCCCGCTGGCCCAGCCGCTGCAGTTGCCGGCCCTGATGCCCGCCGATGCCCAGTCCTGGGTGGACACCGCACTGCAAGGCCAGCCCCAGCTGCGCCAGGCCCGCCTGGCGCTGGATATCGCCCAGCTGGAAACGAAGAAAGCCGAGGCCGGCCACAAGCCCACCGTGGACCTGCAGGCCGGCTACGTGGTCAACCGCTATCCCAACGGTTCGGTCACCCCGCAGATCGGCACCAGCTACCGCACCAATGCCGCCAGCGTGGGCGTGGTCATGAACCTGCCGCTGTTCGCCGGCTTTGCCGTGCAAAACCGCATCAAGGAAACCCTGGCGCTGGAAGACAAGGCGCGCGCACAGCTGGACGACGCCCAGCGCAACGTGGAGCAGAGCACGCGCACGGCCTTCTTCGGCGTGCAGTCGGGCCAGGCCCAGGTCAAGGCGCTGGAGGCCGCGCTGGCGTCCAGCCAGAGCGCGCTGGACGCCAACAAGCTCGGCTACGAGGTCGGCGTGCGCATCAACATCGACGTGCTCAACGCACAGAGCCAGCTCTACCAGACCCAGCGCGACCTGGCCCTGGCGCGCTACCAGGTGCTGCTGGGCCAGCTCAAGCTGCGCCAGGCCGCCGGCACGCTCAGTGACGACGACCTGCGCGCCATCGATGCGCTGTCGCTCCGCGCGCCAGCCCCTTGAATCCCTGAAGCGCCCGCACGGCCGGCAGTGCCCCGGGCTGATGCCCGGCCGCCGCGGGCCGCGCGCCTGGCGCCGCAGCCCTGTGCTCTGGCAAAGCCGAGGCACGCAAACCCGCCACGACCAGCATCCAGGCAGCCAGCGCGCACAGCACCGCCAGGCGGCTCAGCAAGGAACAGCGGGAGAGTCTTGGCATGCGCGCCTTGCCTTCTTCGGAGTTGTCGAGCGGGCCACTGTGGCAAACCCGCCTGAAGACCTGCTCCGGCTTTCCTGAAGGGATGCTGAAGCGCATCGTCCCCGCCTTGACCGATACTCGCGGCAGCCCTCCCGCAGGCGCCGGTCCGCGGCATGGGAGCGGCACAGGGAACACACGATGAGACTGCTGCTGGTGGAGGACGATCTGGATCTGGGCAATGGCGTGCGCATCGCATTGGGCGATCACGCCATGGACGTGGTCTGGGTGCGCCGCCTGTCCGATGCGCTGCGCACGCTGGAGCAGCAAAGCTTCGAGATGGTGTTGCTGGACCTGGGCCTGCCCGATGGCGACGGCATCAGCCTGCTCACGCGCCTGCGCCGCGAATGGCGCCGCCTGCCCGTGCTGATCCTGAGCGCACGCGACAGCCTGCATGACCGGCTGCACGGCCTGGACAGCGGCGCCGATGACTATCTGGTCAAACCCTTTGCCCTGGCCGAACTGGTGTCACGCGTGCGCGCCCTGGCGCGCCGCAGCTATGGGCAGGGCGACGGAACGCTGCATCTGCGCGGCCTGTCGCTGCACGAGCCCACGCGCCGTGTCAGCGTTGCAGGCCAGAACGTCGAGCTGTCCCGCTGCGAATTCGACCTGCTGGCCCTGCTGCTGCGGCGCATGGACCGCGTGGTCACGCGCAGCGGCATCGAGGAGGAAGTCATCCCGGGCGGCAGCGCCAACGGCAGCAATGCGCTGGAGGTCCATGTCTCCAACCTGCGCCGCAAGATCGGGCCGGGCTTCATACGCACGGTGCGCGGCATTGGCTATGTCATCGACTCGCAGCCGATGGCTCCCCTGTCCTGACCATGACATCGCAGACCGTGCAGGGGCAGCAGGCCAGCCCGAGATGGCGCCGCTGGCTGCGGCCCACACTGGGCCGGCGGATGCTGCTGGCCCAGATGGGCGTGCTCACCGCGATCTGGACCGCGTTGCTGGTGGCGGCCATCTACATGGCCCACTTCCACAATGAATTGCTGGTCAGCAAGCCTGTCTACGAACTTGTCATGGCAGTGGCCGAGGACTTGGCCGACCTTCCGGACCGCCAGCAGCACAGCCTGGCCGCGCTGGACACGGCCCTGCGCCATGAATACAGCGATGGAGACGACGACATCCGCTTCACGCCCACGCTGCTGGTCTGGCAGCGCGGCCAGCTCCTGTACCGCTCGCCCACGCCGGCACCCACCCTGCGCAACCGCGTGCTGGACACGGTCGAGGACATAGATTTCGAAGGGCAGACCTGGCGCATGAGCACGCTGCGCTCGGCCTCGGGCCAGACCGAAGTCACGCTGATGCTGCCGTCCTTCAAGGAACTGCTGATCACCCTCAACACCCGCAGCTACTACCTGCTGCCGCTGCTGATCAGCCTGCCCTTCCTGGCCTTTCCGGCCTGGTGGTCGGTACGCGCGGCACTGCGCCCGCTGCGCCGCGTGGGTGACGAGCTGGCCACACGCGGCCCCGACGACCTCAGCGCGCTCACCTATGCGCCGCCACACGCCGAGCTGCGGCCGCTGGTGCAGGACATCAACGCCCTGCTGGCCCGCGTGCGCTCCAGCAGCGAGCGCGAGCGCAACCTCATCGCCGATGCAGCCCACGAACTGCGCACGCCGCTGGCCGCCATGCACGTCAATGTCGAGGCCCTGCTGCGCCTTGGCAGCGAACCGCGCCAGCAGGAACTCATGGACAGCCTGCTGCGCAGCAACCAGCGCGCCAGCCGCATGGTGGCCCAGCTGCTGCAGCTCATGCGCAGCGAGACCGAAGCGCCCGGCATGGCCATGCAGCCGCTGCGCCTGGACCTGCTGCTGGAAGACCGGCTCGCCGCACTCGACGCCCTGGCCTGCCGCCGCCCGGTGGAACTGGCCCTGGAAGCCAGCGAGCCACTGAGCGTGATGGGCGAACGCGAAGGCCTGGTCTCGCTGATCGACAACCTCGTGGACAACGCCATCAAATACAGCCCAGCGCACGCCACCATCAGCGTGCGCCTGCAGCGCCAGGGCGACCAGGCCGTGCTCCAGGTGCGCGACCGTGGCCCGGGCATTGCCGAGGCCTGGCGCCAGCGTGTCTTCGACCGCTTCTTCCGCGTACCCGACCAGAGCCAGAGCGGCAGCGGCCTGGGCCTGGCCATCGCCAGGACCGTGACCGAGCGGCACGGCGGCAGCATCGAGCTGCTCAGTGCGGAGGATGGAGGGCTGCTGGCGAGTGTCAGCCTGCCCGTGCTGCAGGAAGGATCGGGCCCTTGATGCGTGCATGGGCCCAGGATTGCAGAGCCAACAGTCCAGGAACTAGACTGGGCCTGTAACCCGTGAGCGAAGGAGTGCAATCATGAAATCCTGGCCTGTACAAGATGCCCAAGACCACTTCAACGAGCTTCTCGAAGCCTGCCTGACCGATGGTCCGCAAGTGTTGACCCGGCGTGGCGCGGACACTGCCGTGCTCGTTCCTATGCAAGAGTGGCGCCGTCTGCATCCCGCTGCCGAACCTGCGTCGCTCAAGGAACTGCTGCTCTCGGAAGCGGGCCGCGCAGACCTGCTGATCCCGCCGCGCGGCCAGGCGCACCGCAGGCCCATCGAGCCCGCCAACTGAGTGCGCCAGAAATGTATTTGCTGGACACCAACATCATTTCAGAGCTGCGGCGCCCCAGGCCCCACGGAGCCGTCCTGGCCTGGCTTCAAGCCCTGCCTGAGCCGGAACTCCATCTGTCCGCGGTCAGCCTGGGCGAAATCCAGGCGGGCATAGAGCTGACCCGGCAACAGGATGCTGAGAAGGCCCGGGAAATCGAACGCTGGGCAGATCTGGTCTCCGCCTCCTACAACGTGCTGCCGATGGATGCCGAGAGCTTTCGGATCTGGGCCCGGCTGATGCACGGACGCTCCGATGCGCTGTATGAGGACGCAATGATTGCAGCCACGGCCATCCGCCACAGGCTGGTCGTGGCCACACGCAACATTCGAGACTTCGCGGATTTTGGTGTGGCGCTTGTCAACCCTTTTGAGTCGCCCTTTCGCTGAACTGGCACAAGCCCCTTTGGTGCGTAGTCTTGCCTGCCCGCTCCCCTTGCACAGGAGGATCAGGAGAGCGGCTGCACCAGCCCGGCCACCGCCTGCGCCGTGGCCCGTGCGGCCCCACGGTGCTGGTCCAGAAAGCCGCGCGCCTGGGCCACGGCATGGGCGTGGGACTGGCGGTCCCCGGCCAGGTCCACGGCCAGGCGCAGCCCGTGCTCCAGGTCGGGTGCGCGCAGCGCGGCGCCGGCCTCGCAGGCCAGGTCCGAGGCCTCGCTGAAGTTGAAGGTGTGCGGCCCCAGCACCACGGGGCAGTCGCAGGCCAGGGCCTCGATGAGGTTCTGGCCACCCAGCGGCGCAAAGCTGCCGCCCATGAGCGTGGCGTCGGCCAGGCCGTAGTACAGGGCCATCTCGCCCAGCGAATCACCCAGCCAGATGTCGATGTCATCCGCCGCAGCCCCGCAGGGCGGACCACCCACCCACTGGCTGCGGCGCGAGACATGCAGGCCGCCGCCAGCCAGCAGCGCCGCCACTTCGTCAAAGCGCTGCGGATGGCGCGGCACGACCAGCCATTGCACGGCCCGGCCCACAGGCCCCAGCGTGCGCAGGGCGGACAGCAGCATGGCCTCCTCGCCCTCCCGGCTGCTGGCCAGCAGCACCACAGGGCGGGACAGGCCGGACTTCCATTGCCGGGCGCGCTCCAGCAGCGCCGCGTCCGGACGCGCATCGAATTTCAGGTTGCCGAGCACGCCGCGCACGGGCGCACCCAGCAGGCGCAGGCGCTGCGCATCGTCCTCGGTCTGCGCCCAGGCGGCGGCCAGGGCGGCATAGGTGGGCCGCGCCAGCGGCGCCGCGCGCAGTGCCTGGCCCAGCGATTTGTCGCTGAGCCGCGCATTGGCCAGCGCCAGCGGCACGCCCTCTTCGCGGCAGATGGCGACCAGGTTGGGCCAGACCTCGGTTTCCATGAGCACGCCGACTGCGGGCCTGAACTGCTGCACGAAGCGGCGCACGGCCGCCGGCGTATCCCAGGGCTGCCAGACCTGCAGGTCGCCGGACTGCAGCAGCCGGCGGCCTTCTGTGCGGCCTGTGGCCGTGCCATGGGTCAGCAGCAGGCGCATGCCGGGCAGGCGCTCGCGCAGCGCGGTCAGCAAGATGGCGGCAGCGCGCGTCTCACCCAGCGATACGGCATGAATCCAGATCCACAGGCCGCGTCCGTCCTGCCCCAGCGTGGCCGGCTGGTAGCGGCCAAAGCGCTCGGGAATGTGCTCGGCATAGACGGGCTCGGCCTCGGCGCGGCGCAGCAGCTTGCGTCGCAGCAGCGGCTGCGCCGCCCAGGTCACAGCGCTGTACAGCGCGCGCGCCCAGGACGTGGGAGAGCGGGAAGTCATCGCCTGGCGCGCAAATCAGTGCGCGGCACCGCCAACCTGCGCGCCGGGCTTGACGCGCTCCAGCAGCGCCAGCATCTGCGTCTCGATGCGCGACAGCGCCTCCTGGGTCTGGCCCTCGAAGCGCAGCACCAGCACGGGCGTGGTGTTGCTGGCGCGGATCAGGCCGAAGCCGTCGGCCCAGTCCACGCGCAGGCCGTCGATGGTGCTGACCTGGGCCGGTGCGGCAAAGGTCTCGGCGGCCAGGGCCTGCAGTTCGGCGGCCAGGCGATGGGGCTCGCCCTCGGCGCAGGCCACATTCAGTTCAGGGGTGGAAAAGCTGGTGGGCAGCGCGTTGAGCAAGGCACTGGGGTCGGCCTCGCGGCTGACGATCTCCAGCAGGCGGCAGCCCGCGTAGGTGCCGTCATCGAAGCCATACCAGCGCTCCTTGAAGAAGATGTGGCCGCTCATCTCGCCGCCCAGCGGCGCGTCCAGCTCCTTCATGCGGGCCTTGACCAGGGAGTGCCCGGTCTTGAACATCACGGGCTCGCCCCCGGCCTCGCGGATGGCGGGCGCCAGGCGCTGCGTGCATTTGACGTCGTAGACGATGCTGCCGCCCGGCACGCGCGAGAGCACGTCCTTGGCGAACAGCATCATCTGGCGGTCGGGGAAGATGTTCTGGCCTTCCTTGGTGACGATGCCCAGGCGGTCGCCGTCACCGTCGAAGGCCAGGCCCAGTTCGGCGTCCGAGGTGCGCAGCGCCTCGATCACGTCGCGCAGGTTCTCGGGCTTGCTGGGATCGGGATGGTGGTTGGGGAATTCACCGTCCACTTCGGAGAACAGTTCGATCACCTCGCAGCCCAGGGCGCGGAAGATGCCGGGCGCCGAGGCCCCGGCCACGCCGTTGCCGCAGTCCACCACGATCTTGATGGGGCGCGCCAGCTTCACATCACCCACGATGCGCGCCTGGTAGTCGGCCTGCACATCGGCGCGGCGCACGCTGCCGGTGCCCGTGATTGTCCAGTCATCGCTTTCGACGCGGCGGCGCAGCGCCTGGATTTCCTCGCCGTAGATGGCGCGGCCGGCCAGCACCATCTTGAAACCGTTGTAGTCCTTGGGATTGTGGCTGCCCGTGACCTGGATGCCCGAGCGCGCCAGCGTGCTGGCTGCGTAGTACAGCATGGGCGTGGTGGCCAGGCCGATGTCGATCACCTCGATGCCGACCTCGGTCAGCCCGGCGATCAGCGCCGCGGACAGCGAGGGTCCCGACAGGCGGCCATCGCGTCCCACGGCCACCACGGTCTCGCCGGCCGCCAGGGCCGCCATGCCGAAGGCGCGGCCCACGCCGAGCGCCACCTCCTCGTTGAGCGTGGACGGCACGATGCCGCGGATGTCATAGGCTTTGAAGATGGAAGATGCGACCTGCACGTCGAAAACGCTTTCTCGTCGGTTGAAAACAGGGCGCCGCAGCCTGGGGACCTGGCCCGGCTGCGGCCCAAGGCGCGATTGTAGGCGCGGCAGGCTTGTAGGCGCGGCAGGCAGGGGCGCCGCCGCACATCACCCCGGCTGCAAGCGGTTGTGGCGCGTGCCCTGCCTCACAGCTGCTGCTGCACCTGGGCCAGCGCAGCCGGATCTTCCATGGTGCTGAGGTCGCCCGGGTCGCGCCCCTCGGCCACGGCCTGCATGGCACGGCGCAGCAGCTTGCCGCTGCGCGTCTTGGGCAACGCACTGACGAAGACCACGCGCGAGGGCCGGGCCACGGCGCCCAGCCGCGCATCGACCAGCTTCATCACATCGGCCTGCAGAGCCGCGCGCTCGGCCTCGCCCTCCAGCGCCGTCCGGGGCACGGCAAAGGCCAGCGCCACCTGGCCCTTGAGCGTATCGGCCACGCCGACCACGGCGACTTCGGCCACCTGGGGGTGGGCGGAGATGCATTCCTCGATCTCGCGCGTGCCAAGGCGGTGGCCGGCCACGTTGATCACGTCGTCCGTGCGGCCCAGGATGAAGAAGTAGCCGTCCTCGTCGCGAATGCCCCAATCGAAGGTGCTGTAGACCATGCGGCCCGGAATGCTCTTCCAGTAGGTGTTGACGAAGCGCTGATCGTCACGCCAGACGGTCTGCATGCAGCCCGGCGGCAGCGGTCCCTCGATGGCCAGCACGCCCTTTTGCCCGGCGCCGAGCAGCTCCTCGCCCGTGGCCTCGTCGATCAGTTTCACGTCATAGCCATAGACGGCCTTGCCGGGACTGCCGAAGCGCGTGGTCTGCTGCTCCACGCCGTTGCACAGCGTGAGGATGGGCCAGCCGGTCTCGGTCTGCCAGTAGTTGTCGATGATGGGCTTGCCCAGGGCCTGGCTGATCCACTGCGCCGTGGGCTCGTCCAGCGGCTCGCCGGCCAGCCACAGCGCCTTGAGGCTGGAGATATCGTGGCGGTGCAGGTACTCGGCATCGTGCTTCTTGAGCACGCGGATGGCCGTGGGCGCCGAGAACATGTGGGTGACCCGGTACTTCTCCACGATGCTCCACCAGATGCCCGCGTCGGGGCGTATGGGCAGGCCCTCGTAGAGCACGGTGGCCATGCCCGCGATCAGGGGCCCATAGATGATGTAGCTGTGCCCCACGACCCAGCCGATGTCGCTGGTGCAGAAAAAGGTCTGGCCCGCCTCGGCCCCGAAGATCAGCGGCATGCTGGCGGCCAGCGCCACCGTGTAGCCGCCCGTGTCGCGCTGCACGCCCTTGGGGCGCCCCGTGGTGCCGCTGGTGTAGAGCGTGTAGCTGGGGTCGGTGGATTCCACCCAGGTGCAGGCGACCTGGGCGTCGGCGTGCAGCGCACGCAGGCTGGTCCAGTCGTGGTCGCGGCCGGCGCGCATGGGCGCAGGCGCCAGGCCACGGTCCACGATGAGCACGGCCGCTGGCTTGTGGCTGGCCAGTTGCAGGGCCTCGTCCAGCAAAGGCTTGTAGGCCACGACGCGCCCGCCGCGCGAGCCCGCGTCGGCACTGATGATGACCTTGGGCTCGGCATCGTCGATGCGCGAGGCCAGCGCCGCCGACGCAAAGCCGCCGAACACCACCGAATGGATGGCACCCAGCCGCGCACAGGCCAGCATGGCAAAGGCCGCCTCGGCAATCATGGGCATGTAGATCTGGACGCGGTCGCCCTTTTGCACGCCCAGCGACTGCAGCGCGGCGGCCATGCGCTGCACCTCGGCATGCAGTTCGCGGTAGGTATAGACCTTCTCGGTGCCGGTCTCGGTGGAGATGGCGATCAGCGCATTCTGGTCGGCGCGCTCGGCCAGGTGCCGGTCCACGGCGTTGTGGCAAAGATTGGTCTGGCCGCCCACGAACCACCTGGCGAACGGCGGGTTGTCATAGTCGCAGATGCGCTGGGGCGGCACATGCCAGTCGATGCGGCCGGCCTGCTCGGCCCAGAAGGCATCGCGCTCCTGGATGGAGCGGCGGTGGAAATCGTCGAAACGCGGGGCCATTGTCTGTCTCCTGTCGTTGTCATGGATTGGCGGCTTCTGAATTCATAATTATTCATAATGCGCTTGCCCAAAGCTGACAAATCCTGCACAGCGACCCGGGCCGGCCCCCTCCGTCCCATTCGTCTTTCATGGCCCCGCCTTGCGACGGGCGTAAAAAAAGGCGCCGTGCAGGCGCCTCGACGAAAACCATCGCTTCAGTGGCTTACTTGACCAGGGCCAGCAGATCTTTGAAGGCCGGGTGCTCGCAGCTGCGCAGCCACTCGAAGGCCACCATCTCCGTGGTCACCAGTTCGGCACCCGCGCCGGCCAGGCGATCGAAGGCAGCATCGCGGTTGCGCTCGGTGCGCGAGCTGCAGGCATCGGTGACGACCCAGACGTCGAACTCGTCCTCCAGCAGTTCCAGCGCCGTCTGCAGCAGGCAGACATGGGCTTCGCAGCCGGCAATCACCACCATGCTGCGCTCGGGCGCCTGCTGCTGGGGCTTTTGCAGGTGCTTGGGCAGGCTGCGCGCATTGCCGCCCTGGGGACGTGCAGGCGGACGCAGCCACTCGCCCAGTCCTTCGGACACGGCGCTGAAATGCATCTTGGACAGTGTCCTGTCGCACAGCGCGCGCAGTTGGGCATCGTTGGCACCCAGGCGCGAGGGGTTCTGTTCGGTGCCGAACACCGGCACTTCCACCAGATGCGCCAGACGAGCCAGTTTCACGGCATTGGCCAGGACTGCCGGGCCCTCGAAGATGGCCGGCATCAGGCGCTCCTGGTAATCGACGAGTACAAGCTGGGAGTCGGAGGCTTCAAGCAGCATGGCGGATCTTTCTTGGAATACGAGGCGGCGCGGGCCGCCCTTCTTATCGGAAAACAGGACAGCCCGCTATTGTCGCAGCTTGGGGGCCATCACCGCCGGGCGCCGGCGATTCCTGAGGTGGCTCAAAAACCCGGGCCTTCGGGGGTCTTATCGAATTTGTCCTACGTTTTTGCGTGGTAATCTCGCGCCCCATGTCCCGATGGCTTATCGCACTCCTGTTCGTCAGCGCCACTGCACACGCGGCTCCGCCCGAGCTGCGTGACGACGATATGAACCAGCTGCTGGTCAACCGCAGCCTCATCTCGCAGCTGCGCGAAGCCCGCCACCACATGGCGGAGCGCACTTCCGACTTCGTCAAGGAAGCACGACAGAGCGTCGCCGAAAAGACCTCCGACCTAGTCGTGACCGCCATGGGCTTCATCGGCGTTCCCTACCGTCGCGGCGGCAACAGTGCCGAGACCGGCTTCGACTGCAGCGGCTTTGTCCGTGCCATCTACTCCGAGACCCTGGGCAAGGTCCTGCCGCGTCGCGCTGACCAGCAGGCACAGGCCACGGAAAAAATCGACAAGAACGAACTCAAGCCCGGCGATCTGGTGTTCTTCAACACCATGCGCCGCGCCTTCAGCCACGTCGGCATCTATGTCGGCGACGGCAACTTCATTCATGCCCCCCGCACCGGTGCACAGGTGCGCGTGGAAAGCATGCAAAGCGCCTACTGGGCCCGCCGCTTCGATGGCGCCCGTCGCGTGCAGGACTCCGACGGCCTGGGCCTGGATGCCAGCAAGGCTGCCTTGGCCATGCAGATGCAGGCAAGCCAGCTGCAGTAACCACGGCGGGCTGTCTGCCCTCCCCCAGTCCAGACGCCTGCAGATGCAGGCGTTTTGTTTTTCAGGGCACTGCACTGCCTTCGTCCCAGGTTGAGACGCTGTCCGACAGGGCCGGCATGCGCCGGGCCCTAGAGTCGCGGCATGGAAGCTTCAGTTCGGAGAAAAGCATGATGTCCTTGATTGGCACCCTCATCGTTGGCCTGGTCGTTGGCCTGCTGGCGCGCGCACTCAAACCCGGCGACGACAGCCTTGGCTGGATCATGACCATCCTGCTTGGTGTGGCAGGATCGTTTCTTGCCAGCTATGTCGGTGTCGCCATGGGCTGGTATGAAGCCGGGCAGCCCGCTGGCTGGATCGCCTCCATCGTTGGCGCCATCGTCATCCTCTTCATCTACAGCCTGGTGCGCAGCAAGAGCGCACGCTGACCGCACCGGCGCCAGCCGCCTCCTCCGGCTGGCGCATTCTCCTGATCGACATCTGCCCCGGACCCACTGGCACGCATGATCTTTCGCACATCGGACAAGACCCCTCCCCCTCCACCACCGCGCCACGATGTGGCGCAGGCCGCAGAGAGCGCGCGCAAGCTGCTGCACCGGCGTGCGCTGGTGGGAGCCGCAGCCAGCAGCCTGCCCATCCCGGGGCTGGACTGGCTGGTTGACGCAGCCCTGCTGGCGCGCCTGCTGCCGCGCATCAACCGTGAGTTCGGCCTCACGCCCGAACAGCTGGACAGGCTGGACCCCGGCAAGCGCGAGCAGGTGCAAAAGGCCGTGGCCATGGTCGGCTCGGTACTGATCGGCAAGCTGATCACGCGCGACATGGTGGTGCGCCTGGCACGCGCTGCCGGCATGCGCATGACGGCGACCCAAGCGGCAAAGTACGTGCCGCTGGCCGGCCAGGCTGCAGCGGCCGCGCTGGGTTACGCCACGCTGCGCTACCTGGGAGAGCGCCACATCCAGGACTGCATTCGCGTGGTCGAGCAGGCGGAGCTCGACATTCCCTCGCATCTGCCCACGCAGCTGGAACGCACGGCCCGCAAGGTCGAGCAGGCCGGCAAGCAATTGCATGAGCACGGCAAAGGCAAGGGCGAGGGCGAGCCCGGGGCCGAGCCATCCGGCAAGCGCCCGCGCTTTTGGCGCCAGCCGGACCGCGGCCCCTGGGGCCGCTCCCAGTAAATGGCGATCAGCCCAGGTCCGAGGCGCGGTGGCGCTCCGGCACCTGGGTGGCCTCGTCTCCCCAGGTGCGATTGACGCGGCGGCCGCGCACCACCGCCGGCCGTTGGGCAATCTCGCGGGCCCAGCGCATCACATGCGTGTACTCATGGGCCGCCAGGAACTCGGCCGCGCCGTACACCTCGTTGAGCACCAGTGCGCCATACCAGGGCCAGATGGCGATGTCGGCAATGCTGTAGTGCTCTCCCGCAATGAAGGCGTGCTCGGCCAGCTGGCGATTGAGCACGTCCAGCTGGCGCTTGGTTTCCATGGTGAACCGGTTGATCGGGTACTCGAACTTTTCGGGAGCATAGGCATAGAAATGACCGAAGCCGCCGCCCAGGTAAGGCGCCGATCCCATCTGCCAGAACAGCCAGTTCAGCGTCTCGGTGCGTGCAGCGGGCTCGGCAGGCAGCAGCGCGCCAAACTTCTCGGCCAGGTACAGCAGGATGGAGCCCGACTCGAACACGCGCACCGGCGGCTCCACGCTGCGGTCCACCAGCGCGGGAATCTTGGAATTGGGGTTGACCTCGACAAAGCCGCTGGAGAACTGGTCGCCATCGCTGATGCGGATCAGCCAGGCGTCGTACTCGGCGCCGCCATGGCCCAGCGCCAGCAGCTCCTCCAGCATGATGGTGACCTTCACGCCGTTGGGCGTGGCCAGCGAATACAGCTGCAGAGGCTGCTGCCCCACCGGCAGTGTCTTGTCGTGGGTCGGCCCGGCGACCGGGCGGTTGATGTTGGCGAAGGTGCCGCCCGAGGGCGCAGGCTGCCATACGGCGGGCGGGACATAGGTGGAGCGGTCGGACATGCAGGATTCCTGTGGTTCGCGGGCATGGGAAAGGCGCCCGGCTGAAGGCCATTGTCCAGCCCCTGACACACTCCTGCCGCCGCGCGCAGAACGCCGCCACGGCGTCCGGGGATTTGCCACAATCGTTGCATGACTGCAGCCCCCACACCCTCCGCCCGCCAGTTCTGGCTCATGAAGAACGAGCCCGACGAATACTCCATAGACCATGCGCTGGCCGCGCCGCAGGCCACCATTGCCTGGGACGGGGTGCGCAACTACCAGGCGCGCAACTTCATGCGTGATGCCATGCAGGTCGGCGACGGGGTGCTGTACTGGCATTCCAGCTGCGCCGAGCCCGGCATCTACGGCATCGCCCGCATTGCCGGCAATCTGCGCACCGACGCCTCGCAGTTCGACCCGGCCAGCCCGTACTACGACCCCAAGTCTTCTCCCGACAAGCCGCGCTGGCTCACGCTGGACGTGCAGGCGCTGCGCAAGACACGCACGCTGCAGATTGCCGAGCTGCGCGCGCATCCTGAACTGGCGCAGATGCGTGTGCTGCAAAAGGGCAATCGGCTGTCGATCACGCCGGTCACGCCCGAAGAATGGAGCTTCATCGAAGGCCTGCTCAGGCACGGCTGAACACGCCTCGCACGGGCTGCTTTCTTACAAGCAAGAAGCCTCTTTCCTGCACTCCTGCCCTGCATCGGCCGCTATGCTTTTGGGCATTTGCGAACCTGGATTTCGCAAGCTGGAGGGACCATCTTCGTGCGCTGGCGAAAATCAAAAGCAAAAACAACCACTGGACCACTCAAGAGCGGCATGGCCGCGGCGCCAGGCCGCCTGCGGCTGGCGCTGCGCGATGCCATCGCCGCCTCGCTGGGCGCCATGCTGGCCTGGGAACTGTCCCACTACCTGCTGGGCCACCCCAGACCCGTCTTTGCCGCCGTCACCGCCCTGGTCTGCCTGGCGCCCGGCCTGCCCAGCCATCTCAAGCAAACCTGGGGCCTGGTGCTGGGCTGCGCCATCGGCATCATCGTCGGCGAACTGGCCTGGCTGCTGCCCGACACCATTCCCCTGCTGCGGCTGAGCCTGGCCTCGCTGGTCGCGCTGTCGCTGGCCGCCATGCTGGGGCAGCCGCCTGTGGTTCCGATACAGGCCGGCGTTTCCGTGGTGCTGGTCCTCAGCATGGGGCCCAGCGCGGCGGGCGAAACCCGGCTGGTCGACGTGCTGGTCGGCGCAGGCGTGGGCCTGATGTTCAGCCAGGTCATCTTCACGGCCAATCCGCTGCGTGCCGTATCACGTTCGGCAAGCGCGTTGCTGGGCCAGCTGGCCGACGGGCTGGACGCCACGCTGCGTGCCACCGCCACCCACGACACACCCGACGCCACCGTGGCACTGGGCCAGCTCACGCGCAGCAGCGATGCGCTGAGCGCGCTGCGCACCGCCATGGCGGAGGCGCAAAGCGCCAGCCGCTGGTCCGTGCGCGGACGCCTGGGTGGCGCGGCACTGCAGACCGTCACGGCGCGCTACGACCGCCATGCCGTGCGCCTGTACGCCAGCGCGCTGCTGCTGGGCGAAAGCCTGGTGCGCGGAATGTCGCATGACAGCGGCCTCATGCCGCGCGCCATCGTCCTGCACTGTGAATGGCTGATCGAAGCCTGCCGGCAACTGGCCGCCAATGGCAACGCGGTGGCCCTGCAGCCCGACGACGCCCTGGCCAGGTTGGCCGCCTCGGCCCCCCAGGCGCCCACCCAACCGCTGCCTGAGGCCTGGCTGCCCGCGCTGGACCACGCACGACAGATGGAAGAGGCCCTGAAGGCGCTCACAGGTTCGCGCGACGCGTGATCAGGCGGCAGCGCGTTCGCGCTGCCTTGCAGGCGCCGCGCTGATGCGGGCAATGGCGCCGGCCAGCCACCAGCCGATGGCGCACATGGCCGCCGTCACCACCCAGGTCCACTGCCATCCGCCCGCCTGCACTGCCACGGCCGCCACCAGAGGCGGCCCTGCAAACTGGCCCACGCTGGACCATTGCTGCATGAAGCCCACCGTGGTCGAAACAGTGGACTCATCGGGGGCAAGCCGCACGGCCATGGAAAACAGCGTGCCCGGAATCAGTCCCCCCGCTGCCGAGAACACAACTACCGCAGCAAAGCGCAGCCACAAAGGTGCCAACGGCTGGCCTTGCCATTGCACATAGGCCAGCAGCGCGCACAAAGCCATGCAGCCGAAGCCCAGGCGCAGCGCCCGCGATGCGCTCCAGCCGCCTTGCAGCAGACGGCCCGATGCCACATTGCCCACCATGTTGGCCAGCGCCACCACGGCCGTCAGCGTGCCCGACAACGCCGCTCCCAGGCCCGCCTCGGCATAGACCGTGGGAAGAAAGCCGATGACGGCCATCCACTGTCCCGAATACACGGCAAAGCCCAGCGCCACGCACCAGGGGCCAGGGCTGCGCAAAGTCAGCGCCAGGCGCGGACGCCACCCCCCGCCAGCCGCCGACGTGCCAACGGGTGCCTTCGGGCCGTCTGCCGGCACGCCGTACCACACGGCGGCGCAAGCCAGGGCAGAGACCAGCCCCAGAAGCAGCCACCACAGCGGCCAGGAAGCCCAGGCCATCACCCAGGGACCCAGCAGCAAGCCGATGGCACTGCCCAGCGGCATGTAGGTGCCCCACCAGCCCATGCGCGCGCTCAGATCGTGCGGCGCCACGCAGCGGCGAATCAGCCCTGGCCCCGGCATGGCGACCAGCAGAAAGCCCAGTCCTTCCACGGCGCGCAGGGCCAGCAACGGTGCAAAACCCGTGGCGATGGCGCCCAGGGCGCTGGCACCCGCCATCAACAGCAGGCCCGCCAGCATGCTGCGCCGCAGTCCCCAGCGATCAGCCCCCAGGCCCACCACCAAGCCCAGCAGCATGCCGGCCACCTGCACGGTGGAAAGCAGAAAGCCGGCCTGCAGCAGGGACACGCCCAGCTGCTGCTGCAGCACCGGCACGGCCGGCGGCAGCTTGCCTACATGCAGGGCCGCGCTGACGCCGGCCATCACGACGATCCATGAGGGATGCACCCCCTGCCTTGTTGTTTCCATTGGATGCGGTTTCCTGGGGGCACATGCCGTGCGCCCTGTGGGTGATGTGTGAAGTATCGAAAGCATAGGCCAAGCGGCGCCCGCAAGCAGCGCCCCTGGCATCTGCCCACCAACCGGCTTGCGGCAGCGGGCATCGGCAGCGCATTCGACATAGCCCGTGGCACTGGAACGCCCAGGTGAGGCGCTCCAGCTGCGCGGCCAGGCATTTCCGCTGCCCCAAAAACAGCTTGGCCTGCGAGGCACCCCATGGCACCTCGCAGGCCTTGCATGCCGGGCAGCGGCCGCATGCGCTGCGGCCTTTTGCCCGTCCTCCCCCACCGATTCCTGTCAGGCCTTCATGGCATCACAGCCTCAGCTTGGCACTGGCCAGCAACACACCGAAGCCCACCAACATGCCGCCAAAGGCCCGGTCTATCCAGTGCCGTAAGGCCAGCAGCCGGGCACGAACCCGCTGCGCGGAAAAGCACAGCGCCACGATGCAAAACCAACCCACATGGGCCAGCGAGATGAACCCGCCGTACGCCAGTTGCGTGGCCAGAGATGTGTCCTGCCCCACGATCTGCAGGAACAGGCTCACCACAAACACCGTGGTCTTGGGATTGAGCGCATTCGTCAGAAAGCCCGTGCGCAGCGCCGCCATGTCGGACAGTACGGCAGCCGGCTGGCTGGCCATTTCTCCGTCCGGCCGGCTGCGCAGCATGGTCACGCCCAGATAGATCAGATAGGCTGCACCCAGCAGCTTGACCACATCGAACAGCCAGGTGGCCTGCTGCATCAGCAACCCCACACCAAGCAAGGTATAGCTGACATGGACCAGCACGCCCAGGCCTATGCCCAGCGCCGTGAGCATGCCCGCGCGGCGCGAGCGCAGCAGGCTGTTGCGCGTGACCATGGCGAAATCCGCCCCGGGGCTGATCACGGCCAGCAAGGTAATGGTGACTACAGCTATCCATTCGGTCATGCATTCTCCGTTCGACTCAGTGCAACGCGGGATAGTATTGGCCTTCCATGAAAATACATAACGATGTTTTCTGACACAGTTAGTGAACTCAATTCACAGACTCCCAGCAAGCGGCTGCCGTCGTTGCAGGCCCTGCGCTGCTTCGAAGCAGCCGCCCGACGGGAGAACTTCAGCAAGGCGGCTGAAGAGTTGCATCTGACCCACGGCGCCATCAGCCGGGCCGTGCGCCTGCTGGAAGACGATCTGGGCGTGACCCTGTTTGACCGCCGCAGCCGCCGCGTCTTCCTGACCGACGCTGGGCGCCATCTCGCACAGGCCGTGCATGAAGGCCTGGAGCGCATGCGCCAGGCGACGCAGGAGTTGCGCGCACGCGCGCGGCATGCGCGCCGCTGGGTGCTGTCCTGCGAACCCACCTTGCTGATGCGCTGGCTGATTCCACGCTGGCCACAGTTCCAGCAAATGCATCCCGAGCTGCAACTGCACCTGGTGGCCGGCGGCGGCCCGTTCTCGTTTGCGGACGGGATCGACCTGGCCATACGGCGCGACGATTTCGCCCTGCCCGCAGGCTGCCATGCCGAAACGCTGTTCGCAGAGCGCATAGGCCCGGTCTGCCGGCCAGATCGCCTGGCGCAATGGTGCGACCGCCCCGCGCAAGAGCACACGCCCAGGCTGCGCGCCGATGCGCCCTTGCTGCAAAGCCGCACGCGCCCTGGCGCCTGGGCCACCTGGGCCGAGTGCAGCGGCCAGCCCCAGCCCTCGGGACCGCAGCTGCAGTTCGAACATTTCTATTTCACGCTCCAGGCTGCCGTGGCCGGAATGGGCGTGGCCATAGGCCCCTGGCAACTGGTGCGCGACGACATTGCCAGCGGCGTGCTGGCGGCGCCCATGGGCTTTGTGGAGGATGGATCGCGCTATTGCCTGCTGTCCCCTGCCCCGCCTGCACCGAATGGCGTGCACGCGCAGTTACTGCAGTGGCTGCGCTCCCAGGCCTGAGCCGGCCTGCGACCCGTACTACCCCCCAAAGCACAAAGGCAGCCGAAGCTGCCTTTGTGTCCTTGCCCGTTCCGAAGGCCGGGCGTTGCGCTTACTTGCGCTGCGGCGGCAGGTCCGTGCAGGAGCCGTGCGCCACCTCGGCCGCCATGCCCAGGCTCTCGCCCAGCGTGGGGTGAGGATGGATGGTCTTGCCGATGTCCACGGCGTCGGCACCCATTTCAATGGCCAGCGCGATCTCGCCGATCATGTCGCCCGCATGCGTGCCGACGATGCCACCGCCCAGGATGCGGCCATGGCCATGCGCCTCGGGGCTGTCGTCGAACAGCAGCTTGGTGACGCCTTCGTCGCGGCCATTGGCAATGGCGCGGCCCGATGCCGTCCAGGGGAAGACCCCCTTCTTGACCTTGATGCCCTGGGCCTTGGCCTGGTCCTCGGTCAGGCCCACCCACGCCACTTCCGGGTCGGTGTAGGCCACGCTGGGGATCACGCGGGCATTGAAGGCGCTGGCGGCCAGCTCCTTGTTGCCCTGCAGTTCACCGGCGATGACTTCGGCGGCCACATGGGCCTCGTGCACGGCCTTGTGCGCCAGCATGGGCTGGCCCACCACGTCGCCGATGGCGAAGATGTGGGGCACGTTGGTGCGCATCTGGATGTCGACTTCGATGAAACCGCGGTCCGTGACGGCCACGCCGGCCTTCTCGGCGGCGATCTTCTTGCCGTTGGGCGTGCGGCCCACGGCCTGCAGCACCAGGTCGTAGACCTGAGGCTCGGGCACGGTGATGCCGTCCTTGGCGGGCGCGAAGCTGACCTTGATGCCTTCGGGCGTGGCTTCGGCACCCACGGTCTTGGTGTTGACCATGATGTTGTCGAAGCGCGGCGCGTTCATCTTCTGCCAGACCTTGACCAGGTCGCGGTCGGCGCCCTGCATGAGGCCGTCCATCATCTCCACCACGTCCAGGCGTGCGCCCAGCGTGGAGTAGACGGTGCCCATTTCCAGGCCGATGATGCCGCCACCCAGGATCAGCATGCGTTTGGGCACGCTGGCCAGGTCCAGCGCGCCGGTGGAGTCCACCACGCGCGGGTCCTTGGGCATGAAGGGCAGGTGCACGGCCTGGCTGCCGGCGGCAATGATGGCGCGCTTGAACTGCACGATCTTCTTGCTGCCGGTCTTTTCCTGGCCATCGCCCGTGGTCTCTTCCACTTCCAGGTGGTTGGCGCCGACGAAATTGCCGTAGCCGCGCACCACGGTGACCTTGCGCATCTTGGCCATCTGGCCCAGGCCGCCGGTCAGCTTGCCGATGACCTTGTCCTTGTGGCCGCGCAGCTGGTCGATGTTGACCTCGGGCGCGCCGAACTTGACGCCTGCCACTTCCAGATGCTTGACCTCGTCCACGACGGCCGCCACGTGCAGCAGCGCCTTCGAGGGAATGCAGCCCACGTTCAGGCAGACGCCGCCGAGGGTCTTGTAGCGCTCGACGATGACCACGTTCAGGCCCAGGTCGGCTGCGCGGAAGGCGGCAGAGTAGCCGCCAGGGCCACCGCCGAGCACGACCACGTCGCAGTCATAGTCGGCCGCGCCACCAGCGTAGCTTGCTGCCGCAGGAGCGGGGACCGGGGCCGCTGGAGCCGGCACGGCAGGTGCCGCGGCGCTGGCGGCTGCAGGAGCCGCAGCGGCAGCCTGGGGCGCAGTGGCCGCCTCGCCGGCAGCCTCCAGCGTCAGGACCACGGAGCCCTCGGCGACCTTGTCGCCGATCTTGACCTTGAGTTCCTTGACCACGCCGGCATGGCTGGAGGGGATCTCCATGGAGGCCTTGTCGGACTCCACGGTGATCAGGGACTGGTCCTTGGCCACGGTGTCACCGGGCTGGACCAGCAGTTCGATCACGCCCACTTCGGCGAAGTCGCCGATGTCGGGCACCTTGATGTCGATGATTGCCATGTGTCGGGCCTCCGTTTACAGCAGGATGCGGCGGTAGTCCGCCAGCACCTGACCCAGGTAGGCGTTGAAGCGCGCGGCCGAGGCACCGTCGATGACGCGATGGTCATAGGACAGCGACAGCGGCAGCGTCAGGCGCGGCACGAACTGCTTGCCGTCCCACACGGGCTTCATCTGGCCCTTGGACAGGCCGAGGATGGCCACTTCCGGGGCGTTGATGATGGGGGTGAAGTTCGTGCCGCCGATGCCGCCCAGCGACGAGATCGAGAAGCAGCCGCCCTGCATGTCGGCAGCGCCAAGCTTGCCATCGCGGGCCTTCTTGGCCAGCTCGCCCATTTCCTGGCTGATCTGCAGGATGCCCTTCTTGTCGGCATCGCGCAGCACGGGCACCACCAGGCCATTGGGCGTGTCTGCCGCGAAGCCGATGTGGAAGTACTGCTTGTAGACAAGGGTGTCGCCGTCCAGCGAGGCGTTGAACTCCGGGAACTTCTTGAGCGCCGCGACCACCGCCTTGATCACGAAGGCCAGCATGGTCACCTTGACGCCGCTCTTCTCGTTCTCCTTGTTGGTGGAGACGCGGAAAGCTTCCAGGTCGGTGATGTCGGCCTCGTCGTTGTTGGTGACGTGGGGGATCATGACCCAGTTGCGCGACAGGTTGGCGCCGCTGATCTTCTTGATGCGCGACAGGTCCTTGCGCTCGACCGGGCCGAACTTGGCGAAGTCCACCTTGGGCCAGGGCAGCAGGTCCAGGCCGGCGCCGCCGCCGGAGCCGCCCTTGGGAGCCGCCGCAGCCTGGGCCTTGGTCTGCACGGCACCGGCCATGACGGACTTGGTGAAAGCCTGGATGTCGTCGGCCGTGATGCGGCCCTTGTTGCCCGAGCCCTTGACCTCGTCCAGCGGCACACCCAGTTCGCGGGCGAACTTGCGTACCGAGGGCGATGCATGGGGCAGCTTGCCCGTGGGCGCCACGGTGGGGTTGTGTGCAGGTGCAGCGGCAGGAGCCGATGCTGCAGCGGCAGCCACCGGAGCTGCAGCGGCCGGGGCAGCAGTTGCCGGTGCAGAGGCTGCAGCAGCAGGTGCCGGGGCCGCAGCCTGGGCTGCAGGCGCGGCAGCGCCCTGCACGCTCATCTGGCCGACCACGTCGCCCACATTGACCGTGTCGCCGATCTTGAGCGTCAGCGCCGTGATGGTGCCCGCTGCGGGCGAGGGGATTTCCATCGAGGCCTTGTCGGATTCGACGGTGAACAGCGATTGCTCTGCCGTCACGGTGTCGCCGACCTTGACCAGCATCTCGATCACGGCCACGTCCTTGAAGTCGCCGATGTCGGGAATCTTGATGTCGATCTGCGTGGCGGCGCCCGAGGCCGCAGGTGCGGCAGCGGGAGCAGGGGCCGGCGCAGGCGCAGCAGATGCAGGTGCAGCCGCGGGAGTCGGGGCAGCAGCTGCGGGTGCCGGTGCCGGTGCCGCAGCGTCTGCGGTCTCGATCACGGCAATGATGCTGCCTTGCTTGACCTTGTCGCCCAGGTTCACGCGCAGCTCCTTGAGCACGCCGGCGTGGCTGGACGGAATCTCCATCGATGCCTTGTCGGACTCAACGGTGATCAGCGATTGCTCGGCCTTGATCTGGTCGCCGGCCTTGACCAGCACTTCGATCACACCGACTTCATCGAAATCGCCGATGTCCGGAACTTGAATGTCTACCAATGCCATAGGTGTCTCCCGTTCTTACTCAGGCGTGCAGCGGGTTGATCTTGTCGGCCTTGATGCCGTACTTGGCGATCGCCTCGGCCACGGTGGTGGCGTTGATCTTGCCTTCTTCGGCCAGCGCGCGCAGTGCGGCGACCACGATGTAGTGGCGGTCCACCTCGAAGTGCTCGCGCAGCTTGCGGCGGAAGTCCGAACGGCCGAAGCCGTCGGTGCCCAGCACCTTGTAGGTGCGGCCCTTGGGCATGTAGGGGCGGATCTGCTCGGCGTAGGCCTTCATGTAGTCGGTGGATGCGATCACCGGGCCATTGTGCGACTGCAGCTGCTGCGTGACGAAGGGCACCTTCTGCGTTTCCAGCGGATGCAGCAGGTTCCAGCGGTCGGCTTCCTGGCCGTCGCGGGTCAGTTCGTTGAAGCTGGGGCAGCTCCACACGTCGGCGGCAATGCCCCAGTCGGCCAGCAGCAGTTCCTGGGCGAAGAAGGATTCGCGCAGGATGGTGCCCGATCCCAGCAGCTGCACGCGCAGGCCGCTTTCCGGCACCTTCTGGCCGGGCTTGCACAGGTACATGCCCTTGATGATCTGCTGCTCGGTGCCGGGCGTGAGGCCGGGCATGGCGTAGTTCTCGTTGAGCAGCGTGATGTAGTAGAAGACGTTTTCCTGCTCCTGCACCATGCGGCGCAGGCCGTCCTGCATGATCACGGCGACTTCGTGGGCGAAGGTCGGGTCGTAGCTCACGCAGTTGGGAATGGTGTTGGCCAGGATGTGGCTGTGGCCGTCTTCGTGCTGCAGTCCTTCGCCGTTCAGCGTGGTGCGGCCCGAGGTGCCGCCCAGCAGGAAACCGCGCGCCTGCATGTCGCCGGCCGCCCAGGCCAGGTCACCAATGCGCTGGAAGCCGAACATCGAGTAGTACACGTAGAACGGGATCATGATCCGGTTGCTCGTGCTGTAGCTCGTGGCTGCCGCGATCCAGCTGCTCATGCCGCCGGCTTCGTTGATGCCTTCCTGCAGGATCTGGCCGGCCTTGTCCTCGCGGTAGTACATCACCTGGTCCTTGTCGACCGGGGTGTACTGCTGGCCAGCGGGGTTGTAGATGCCGATCTGGCGGAACAGGCCTTCCATGCCGAAGGTACGTGCCTCGTCCACCAGGATGGGCACGACACGCGGGCCGATTTCCTTGTCGCGCAGCAGCTGCGTCAGGAAACGCACATAGGCCTGCGTGGTCGAGATCTCACGGCCTTCGGGCGTGGCTTCGAGGATGGCCTTGAAGGTGTCCAGCGCAGGCGCCGTGAACTGCTCGCTGGCCTTGACGCGGCGGTGCGGCAGGTAGCCGCCCAGGGCCTTGCGGCGCTCGTGCAGGTAGCGCATTTCCGGCGTGTCGTCGGCCGGCTTGTAGAAAGGCAGGTCGGCGATCTGGCTGTCGGGAATCGGGATGTTGAAGCGGTCGCGGAAGGCCTTGATGTCCTCGTCGCCCAGCTTCTTGGTCTGGTGAACGGTGTTCTTGCCTTCACCGATCTTGCCCATGCCGAAGCCCTTGACGGTCTTGACCAGCAGCACGGTGGGCTGGCCCTTGTGCGAGTTGGCCGCATGGAAGGCCGCATAGACCTTCTGCGAATCGTGGCCGCCGCGGCGCAGGTTCCAGATCTCGTCGTCGCTCATGTGCTCGACCATCTTCAGCGCGCGCGGATCGCGGCCGAAGAAGTTCTTGCGCACGTAGGCGCCGTCATTGGCCTTGAACGACTGGTAGTCGCCGTCGTTGCACTCGGCCATGATCTTCTTGAGCACGCCGTCCTTGTCCTTGGCCAGCAGCTCGTCCCAGCCCTTGCCCCACAGCAGCTTGATGACGTTCCAGCCAGAGCCGCGGAACTCGCCCTCGAGTTCCTGGATGATCTTGCCGTTGCCGCGCACCGGACCGTCCAGGCGCTGCAGGTTGCAGTTGATCACGAAGATCAGGTTGTCCAGCTTTTCGCGGGCGGCCAGGGAGATTGCGCCCAGCGACTCGACCTCGTCCATTTCCCCGTCGCCGCAGAAGACCCAGACCTTGCGGTTTTCGGTGTCGGCAATGCCGCGGGCGTGCAGGTACTTGAGGAAGCGCGCCTGGTAGATGGCCATCAGCGGGCCCAGGCCCATGGACACCGTGGGGAACTGCCAGAACTCGGGCATCAGCTTGGGGTGCGGGTAGCTGGACAGGCCCTTGCCGTCCACTTCCTGGCGGAAGTTCAGCAGCTGCTCTTCGGAGATGCGGCCTTCCAGATAGGCGCGGGCATAGATGCCGGGCGAGACGTGGCCCTGGATGTACAGGCAATCGCCACCGTGGTTTTCGTTTTCGGCGTGCCAGAAATGGTTGAAGCCGGCCGCAAACATGTTGGCCAGCGAAGCGAAGGAGCCGATGTGGCCACCCAGGTCACCGCCTTCGGGTGGGTGCAGGCGGTTGGCCTTGACCACCATGGCCATGGCGTTCCAGCGCATGTAGGCGCGCAGGCGGCCTTCGATTTCCAGGTTGCCGGGACAGCGCGCTTCCTGCGAGGCCTCGATGGTGTTCACGTAGCCGGTGTTGGCCGAGAAGGGCATGTCCACGCTGTTCTGGCGTGCATGTTCGAGCAGGTCCTCGATCAGCTTGTGCGCATATTCGGCGCCTTCACGATCGATGACGGCCGACAGTGCGTCCATCCATTCGCGCGATTCTTGTTGGTCCAGGCCGGCGGGAACGCCTGCATTGCCTTGCGGGTCAGTCTGAGCTGTCATGGGAATGTCTCCTTGCAGAAGGTAGCGTCTTGGGGTCGAACCAGTGAGCGGCGCAGCGCGCCATCGCAGGCGGGTAGTTCACCACGCCTTGCGCGGCACAGACCCTGTCTGGCGAACTTGAAGATACCGATTCACTGCCTCAATGCTCGGCGAGTGTCGCATACTTTTTTCGAATTTCAAATGGTGCTTTTTGATTTCATAATTTGAAATTTTGCTGCAAACGCACATACAGTGAAGACCCCAAAGAACGTCGCCGAAGCGCCTGCGTGGCGACTCCAATACTCCTTAAAAACAGTCAGACTCTCCCCTACACTGGGCGCATGCAATCCTCCCCTTCCGAGCACGGCACGCACAGCCCTGCCCCCATGGCAGGCGTGGCCGCGCCAGTGCGCTGGTGGCGCAGCTGGTGGCGCAGTCTTTCCCCCACGCGCCAGGACCGCTTTGCGGCACTCGCCCCGCTGGCCGCCGTACTGATGTTCATGGCCGCCATCGTCGCGTCGTTCTGGTATCTGCGCATGGAGGAGATCGACCGCGAGAAGGAAGCGTTGCACCGCGACGTGGAATATGCCCAGCAGCGCGTGCGCCTGCGCCTGCTGGAGCGCCAGGAGCAACTGATGCGCATGGCGCGCGACATCAGCAACCACGATCTGGCCGAGTCCGATTTCGCCAGCCGCGCGGAAGCGCTCATCAGCCAGTATCCCGAACTGCAGTCCATCACCTGGATCGACTCCCAACGCCGCATTCTGGCCAGCCAGTCCGCCCCCACCGTGAGCAGCGACCAGTTGCGTATCCCCCGCGAGGTACTGCGCGCCGGTGACGCCCTGGAGGCCTACCAGCTCGCGCGCGAGATGCAGCAGCCCATCTATGTGCAAGGCCTGGCCCACAAGGGCGAGGCCGCGCCGCTGCTGCAGCTGCATGTGCCGCTGGCGCAGGACGGCCGCTACATCGGCGAGCTGCTGGGCGAGTATTCCGTGGACAGCCTGCTGCGCTACGGCACGCCCACCGAAATCATGGCCCGCTATGCCATGACCATGCTCGACAGCCGGGGCCAGGTTCTGGCCGGCACACCGCTGACGCCGCGCAAGCAAAATGCCACCGACCTGCTGCGCTGGCGCACGGTGGCCAATGAGGACGAGGCTCCGGTCGCCCCCGTGGGCAACAGTCTGGTGCTGCGCGCACAGGCCTACCGCACCTCGCTGGGCGTGGTGGGCAGCGGCCTGTTCTGGCTGGTGGGCACGCTCAGCGCGATGACGGCATGGCTGCTGCTGGCCACCTGGCGCCACACGCGACGCCGCCAGCGCGCGCAGGAAGCCCTGGTTGCCGAAACCAATTTCCGCCGCGCCATGGAGAACTCGGTGCTCACCGGCATGCGCGCGCTGGACCTGCAAGGCCGCATCACCTACGTGAACGCCGCCTTCTGCCAGATGACGGGATGGAGCGAATCCGAACTCGTCGGCCAGATGCCGCCCTATTCCTACTGGCCCGACAACGACTACGACAACCTGCACTCCAAGCTGCGCGAGGAGCTGTCGGGCAAGACCATCGTCGGGGGCTTTCAGGTGCGCGTGCAGCGCAAGAACGGCACGCAGTTCGACGCGCGCCTGTATGTCTCGCCGCTGATCGACGCCCACGGCCAGCACACGGGCTGGATGTCGTCCATGACCGACATCACCGAGCCCAACCGCATCCGCGAGCAGTTGTCGGCCTCCTACGAGCGCTTCACCATCGTGCTGGAGGCGCTGGACGCCTCGGTGTCCGTCGCCCCGCTTGGCAGCGCCGAGCTGCTGTTCGCCAACAAGCTGTACCGGCAATGGTTCGGCTCGCAGACCGATGGCCATCTGCAGCTCGTCGCCCAGGCCGGCGTGCTGCCCGTGCGCTCTCAGCCGCAGGGCATGGACGATGAGGATGGCCTGATGGGCCTGCCCACCGACTCGCTGACCAGCGCACGCAGCGAGAACGCCGAGATCTATCTGCCCGAACTGGGCAAGTGGCTGGAAGTGCGCTCGCGCTACCTGAGCTGGGTGGACGGACGCCTGGCGCAGATGGTGATCGCCACCGACATCACGCCGCGCCGCCTGGCCGAGGAGCAGGCCGATCGACAGGCCGAGCACGCCCAGTCCGTCAGCCGCCTGATCACCATGGGCGAGATGGCCTCCAGCGTGGCCCACGAACTCAACCAGCCGCTGACCGCCATCAGCAACTACTGCAGCGGCATGCTCACGCGCCTCGAAAAAGGCACGCTGACCGAGGAGCAGATGAAGTTCGCGCTGGAGAAGACCGCCCACCAGGCGCAGCGCGCGGGCCAGATCATTTTGCGCATACGCTCCTTCGTCAAGCGCAGCGAACCCAACCGCACCCTGGCCCAGGTCACCGACATGGTCAGCGAGGCGGTGGAGCTGGCCGGCATCGAGCTGCGCCGCCGCAATGTACAGCTGACCTATCACGTGGCCGAGCGCATGCCGGCCATCATGGCCGACACCATCCTCATCGAGCAGGTGCTGGTCAACCTCATGAAGAACGGCGCCGAATCCATCGAGCAATCGGGCCGACCCAGCCACCAGCGCAACGTGGAACTGCGCGTGGTGCCGCGCACCATCGAGGACCAGCGCGTCATCGAATTCAACGTGCAGGACACCGGCAAGGGCTTGCCGCCCGAGGTGCTGGAGCGCCTCTTCGAGGCCTTCTTCACCACCAAGAGCGAAGGCATGGGTATGGGCCTGAATCTGTGCCGCAGCATTGTCGAGTCCCACCAGGGCCGTATGCGTGCCGAGAACCTCTACAATGGTTCCGAGGTTGTCGGCTGCCGATTTTCATTCTGGCTGCCGCTGGCCCCGCCGGGCGACGCGACAACGCCGGCAGCGACCATTGAACCCACAACAAGGACGATTGCATGAGCTTGATCCCCAAAAAAGGCACTGTGTACGTAGTTGATGACGACGAAGCGGTTCGTGATTCGCTGCAATGGTTGTTGGAGGGCAAGGACTATCGTGTGCGCTGCTTCGACTCGGCCGAGACCTTCCTCTCGCGCTACGACCCACGCGAAATCGCCTGCCTCATAGTCGACATCCGCATGGGCGGCATGACCGGCCTGGAACTGCAGGACCGACTGATCGAACGCAAGTCTCCCCTGCCCATCGTCTTCATCACCGGCCACGGCGACGTGCCCATGGCGGTGAACACCATGAAGAAGGGCGCACTGGACTTCATCCAGAAGCCGTTCAACGAGGAAGAACTGCTGAACCTGGTCGAGCGCATGCTGGACCATGCCCGCGAAGCCTTTGCCGGCCACCAGCAGGCCGCCAGCCGCGACGCCCTGCTGGCCAAGCTGACCAGCCGCGAAGCCCAGGTGCTCGAGCGCATCGTCGCCGGCCGCCTGAACAAGCAGATCGCCGACGATCTGGGCATCAGCATCAAGACCGTGGAGGCGCACCGCGCCAACATCATGGAAAAGCTCAACGCCAACACCGTGGCCGACCTGCTCAAGATCGCCCTGGGCCAGGGCCAGACCGCTGCGGCGGCCAAGGCGGCCGTCGCAGGATAAGCACCGACGCCTCCCCTGCTTTTTTCAAAGGGCTGCTAGCGCTTGACCAACAAGCCCTAGCAGCATTTTTATTTTGGTATCCACTGCAATGACAGCCCAACTCATCGACGGCAACGCCCTCTCCCGCCAACTGCGTGCCGAAGTCGCACAGCGCGCCACTGCCCTGAAGGCCCGAGGGACCACGCCCGGCCTGGCCGTGGTCCTGGTCGGCGACAACCCTGCCTCCCAGGTCTATGTGCGCAACAAGGTCAAGGCCTGCGAGGACGCAGGCTTTCATTCCGTGCTGGAGAAGTACGACGCCTCGATGACAGAAGCCGAACTGCTGGCCCGCGTCGAGGCGCTGAACAACGACCCCCGCATCCACGGCATCCTGGTCCAGCTGCCGCTGCCCGCCCATATCGACGACCACAAGGTCATCGAGACCATCTCGCCGCTCAAGGATGTGGATGGCTTTCACGTGGCCAGCGCCGGCGCGCTGATGGTGGGTGAAGTCGGCTTCAAGGCCTGCACGCCCTATGGCTGCATGAAGATGCTCGAATCCATCGGCATGAAGGACCTGCGCGGCAAGCACGCCGTGGTCATCGGCCGCTCCAACATCGTCGGCAAGCCCATGGCCATGATGCTGCTGGCCGCCAATGCCACCGTCACCATCTGCCACAGCGGCACGGCGGACCTGGCCGCCATGACGCGCCAGGCCGACATCGTGGTCGCCGCCGTGGGCAAGCGCAATGTGCTGACCGCAGACATGTGCAAGCCTGGCGCCGTGGTCATCGACGTGGGCATGAACCGCAACGACGAAGGCAAGCTCTGCGGCGACGTGGACTTTGACGGCGTCAAGGAAGTGGCCGGCTTCATCACCCCCGTGCCGGGCGGCGTCGGCCCCATGACGATTACCATGCTGCTGGTCAACACCATGGAGGCGGCCGAGCGCGCCGCCGGCTGACCAGGAGCTGACAAGCATCGGGCGGCTCCCCGGGGAGCCGCTTGATTTCAATGCACCCGACGGCATCTGACACGCATGAGCAATCCCCTCCTCGAATCCTCCGACCTGCCCCTGTTCGATCGCATCCGCCCCGCCGACGTCGGCCCGGCCATCGACCATCTTCTGACCGGGGCCTGCGAGGCCCTGGAGACCGTCACGGCACCTGACTTCCCCGCGCGCTGGGATTCGATCTCCGCCGTGCTCGATGTCGCCACCGAGAAGCTGGGGACCGCCTGGGGCGCCGTCAGCCACCTCAACAGCGTGGCCGATACACCCGAGCTGCGCGCTGCCTACAACGAATCCCTGCCCAAGGTCACCGAGTTCTGGACGCGCCTGGGCGCCGACGAGCGGCTGTACGCCAAGTACAAGGCCATCGACCCTGCCACGCTCAACGTGGAGCAGCGCGCCGCCTGGGACCATGCCATGCGCAATTTCGTGCTGTCTGGCGCGGAGCTGCAGGGTGAAGCCAAGCTGCGCTTTGCCAAGATTCAGGAACGCTCGGCCGAACTCACGCAGAAGTTCAGCGAGAACGCGCTGGATGCCACCGATGCCTTTGCCTACTACGCCACGGCCGATGAGTTGGACGGTGTGCCCCAGGACGTGTGCCAGGCAGCCCGTGCCGCCGCCGAAGCCGAAGGCAAGCAAGGCTTCAAGCTCACGTTGAAGATGCCCTGCTACCTGCCCTTGATGCAGTTCGCCACCAGCAGCGCGCTGCGCGAGAAGCTCTACCGCGCCTATGTGACACGCGCCTCCGACCAGGCAGAGGGCGATGCCCGCCGCTTCGACAACACGGCCAACATTTCCGAAATACTTGCCCTGCGCAAGGAAGAGGCGCAGCTGCTGGGCTACCGCAACTTCGGCGAGATCTCGCTGGTTCCCAAGATGGCGCATTCTCCGCAGCAGGTGATCGACTTCCTGCGTGACCTCGCGCACCGCGCCCGCCCCTATGCCGAAAAGGATGTCGCCGACCTGCGCAGCTTCGCACGCAAGGAACTGGGCCTGGCCGATCCCCAGCCCTGGGACTGGGCCTATATCTCCGAAAAGCTCAAGGAAGCGCGCTATGCCTTCAGCGAGCAAGAGGTCAAGCAATACTTCCCCGCCCCCAAGGTACTGGCCGGACTGTTCAAGATCGTGGAGACGCTGTTCGACGTGGCCATCCGCCGCGACGTAGCGCCGGTGTGGCATCCCGCTGTCGAGTTCTATCGCATCGAGCGCAGCACGCCGCAAGGCCCCCAACTGGTCGGCCAGTTCTACCTGGACCAGCCCGCACGTTCGGGCAAGCGCGGCGGCGCCTGGATGGACGATGTACGCACCCGCTGGCTGCGCCCCGACAGCCACAAGCTGCAGACGCCGGTCGCGCACCTGGTCTGCAACTTTGCCACCGGCGTTGACGGCAAGCCGGCCCTGCTCACGCACGATGACGTGATCACGCTGTTCCACGAGACAGGCCATGGCCTGCACCACATGCTGACCCAGGTCAACGAGCGCGATGTCTCGGGCATCGCGGGCGTGGAATGGGACGCGGTGGAACTGCCGAGCCAGTTCATGGAAAACTTCTGCTGGGAGTGGGAAGTGCTCAAGCACATGACCGCCCACGTGGACACGGGCGAGCCACTGCCGCGCGCACTGTACGACAAGATGATCGCGGCCAAGAACTTTCAGTCGGGCATGCAGACGCTGCGCCAGATCGAGTTCTCGCTGTTCGACATGCTGCTGCACACCGAGCACGATCCGAAGGCCGACATCATGCCGCTGCTGGCCCAGGTTCGCGCCGAAGTGGCCGTGCTGCCCTCGCCCGCCTACAGCCGCTCGGCCCATACCTTCAGCCACATCTTTGCAGGCGGCTACGCAGCGGGCTACTACAGCTACAAGTGGGCCGAAGTCCTCTCGGCGGATGCCTATGCGGCCTTCGAGGAAACCATGCTGGCCGATGGAACCCCCAACCCCGAGACAGGCCGCCGCTACCGCGAGGCCATTCTTGAAGCCGGCGGATCCCGCCCGGCGATGGAGTCGTTCAAGGCCTTCCGTGGCCGCGAACCCCAGCTGGACGCGCTATTGCGCCACCAGGGCATGGCCGAGGCCTGAGCCTGGCAACCCGGTCTGCAGCGCCCCGATGGGGCGCTTTTTCCTGGCCCGGCAACTCCACCGGATGCGCGCAGCCACATCCTGCGACTCCAGAAGATGGCCCAGGATGAATGGCACGCTATGCTTGCAGGCACTCCTGTGCGGGCATCCATCCGGCGAGTGGTCGCCGCCCCGGCACGAAACCCTTCTTCCGAAACCGAGATCGTCCATGCAGTCTTCTCCCAGCCTTGGCCACGGCGCCCTGCGCCACCTGATGCCATGCCTCGCCCTCGCCTGCCTTGCCGCCGCGCTGCCAGCCGCCGCACAGCAGGTCTACCGTATCGTCGGGCCGGATGGAAAAGTCACCTTCTCGGACCGCCCCGCCCAAAGCGCACAGCAGCAGGCAGCGCCCGCCGCCCAGGCAGTGGCGGGCGCCTCGGACAGCAACGCAGGCCTGCCCTATGCGCTGCGCCAGATTGCGAGCCGCTTTCCAGTGACGCTGTACTCCTCGTCCGATTGCACGCCCTGCGATAGCGCTCGTCAGTTGCTGCAGTCCCGGGGCATCCCCTATGCCGAGCGCCTGGTGCAGACCGAAGCGGACGCGGCAGCCCTGAACAAGCTCAGCGGGCAGACCGGACTGCCGTTTGCCACCATCGGCAAGCAGTTTCTGACCGGCTTCTCCTCCAGCGAATGGACGCAGTACCTGGATGCCGCAGGCTACCCCGCAAGCTCCCAGCTGCCAGCCCAGTACAAGCGGCCACCCGCGCAGCCCCTGACCACACCCAAGCCTGCCGCACCGGCCGCATCAGCGCCAGCCGCAGCACCCACCGCCGAGGAGCAGGCAAACAGGCGCGCCCCCATACCCGCCCCCGCGCCTGGTGCACGCACCAGCGACAACCCCGCAGGTCTGAGCTTCTAGGCAGACACTGCCGCCGTCAGGAGCCCGGCCGTGGATTCCATGCTGTCCGACGTGGCCTGGACCTTGGCCAGGCTGGGCATTCTTGTGGGCCTGCCTGCGCTCATCGGGTGGGTACTGGTGGCAAGGCCTTCGTGGCGAGAGCCGTTGCGGCTAACCTGCCTGGTGCTGGTGCCCTGCCTGATCACACTGTGGTTCATGCATGACGGAGGCCTGGGCAACGGTCTCAACCGCCTGGCCTACTACATGACGACGGCTGGCTTCTTTGCCATCTACGCCGGGCTGGCGGCCGTCACCTGGCTCATTCAGCGCATCAAAAAACAGCGCACGCAAGCTTCATTGCGCGCGCTGTGTCTCGGTGGCATGGCCCTGCTCGTCTGGACCGCAGGCGCTGCGGTGTTCGAGAGCATCGGCTAGCAGCCGAGAGGCCAGGACCGGCTTCCTGCCTCAGTAGTCGAGCGTCTGCACGCCTTCAGGCGTGCCCAGCAGGCAGACCGATGCCTTCTGGTGCGCAAAAACGCCCACGGTGACCACGCCGGGCCACTGGTTGACCTCGGACTCAAAGGCCAGCGGCTCAGCAATCTTCAGGCCGCGCACATCAAGAATGTGCTGGCCGTTGTCCGTCACCAAAGGAGCGCCGCCCTTCATGCGGATCTCGGCCCGGCCACCCCTGGCCTCGAAACGCCGGGCAATCTGGGCAGCAGCCATGGGAATCACCTCCACCGGCAGCGGAAAGTCTCCCAGCACCTCGACGCGCTTGGAGGCATCGGCGATGCAGACAAAGCGCTCGGCCAGCGCCGCAACGATTTTCTCGCGCGTCAGTGCCGCGCCCCCGCCCTTGACCATGTAGCCCCGACCGTCGATCTCGTCGGCGCCATCGATGTATACCGACAGGCGGTCCACCTCGTTGGCATCCAGCACCTTGATGCCCAGCGCCTTCAGGCGCTCGGTGCTGGCCACGGAGCTGGACACGGCCCCAGGAATCTGGTCCTTGATGGTGGCCAGCGCATCGATGAACTTGTTGACCGTCGAGCCCGTGCCGACGCCGATGATTTCGCCGGGCACTACGTAGGCCAGAGCGGCTTGCCCGACCAGGGCTTTGAGTTCATCTTGGGAAAAAGAGGCAGCAGATGTCGTCATGAGGGAAAATCCAGGTAATCCTTCGATTATCCCCATGTCTTTGATCCCCTACGCCCTGACCCGTCCCTTTCTCTTCGGCATGGACCCCGAATCCGCCCACGATCTCACGATGAACCTGATGGCAAAGGGGCAGAACACGCTCCTGCAGCAGGCCTGGGCCCAACCCATGGTGAGTGATCCCGTCGAGCTTGCCGGGCTCAGGTTCCCCAATCGCGTCGGCATGGCTGCAGGCCTGGACAAGAACGCACGCTGTATCGATGCACTGGCCGCCATGGGCTTCGGCTTCGTCGAGGTGGGCACCGTGACTCCGCGCGCGCAGCCCGGCAACCCCAAGCCGCGCATGTTCCGCATCCCCGAACGCAATGCACTGATCAACCGACTGGGCTTCAACAACGAAGGCCTCGATGCCTTCCTGAGCAACGTCAAGCGCTCACAGGCCCGCGCCATGGGCAAGCCCATGCTGCTGGGGCTGAACATCGGCAAGAACGCCAGCACGCCCATCGAAGAAGCCACCAGCGACTACCTCAAGGCGCTCGATGGCGTCTACCCGCATGCCGACTACGTGACGGTGAACATCAGCTCGCCCAACACCAAGAATCTGCGTGCCCTGCAAAGCGACGAAGCGCTGGATGCCTTGCTGGGAGCGATTGCCGAGCGGCGCGAGCGACTGGCCACGCAGCACGGCAAGCGGGCGCCGGTGTTCGTGAAGATCGCACCCGACCTGGATGAGGAGCAGGTCGGCGTCATCGCCACCACGCTGCAGCGCCACGGCATGGACGGCGTGATTGCCACCAACACCACGATCAGCCGGGATGCCGTCAAGGGCCTGCTCCACGCCGAAGAAACGGGCGGCCTTTCCGGCGCGCCGGTGCTGGAGGCCAGCAACCAGGTCATCCGCCAACTGCGCTCTGCGCTGGGAAGCCGCTACCCCATCATCGGCGTGGGAGGCATTCTCAGCGGCGAAGATGCGGTCAGCAAGATCCGGGCGGGCGCCGATGTGGTCCAGATCTACAGCGGCCTGATCTATCGGGGCCCCTGCCTGGTATTAGAGGCCGCACGGGCCATCGCGCAACTGCGTTGACTGCCGCGTTATCCGCGTGCTGACCAAAGAAAACGCCCGGCATGCTGAACTGACCCCAAGAAGTTGGACGGTTGGAAGCTAGCGGCTCAAGGCCTGAGTTCGGTACTGCACCGGGCTCAGGCCTTTTAGTTTGAGCTTGATGCGTTGGTGGTTGTAGTAATGAATGTAGCGGCGCAGGCCGCGCTGCAACTCTGAACGCTTGCGAACTTGTTCAGGTAGAAGAATTCCGATTTCAGCGTACCGAAGAAGCTTTCCATGGCCGCGTTGTCCAGGCAGTTGCCTTTGCGGGACATGCTTTGCGTCAAGCCGTGCTCGTGGAGCTGCTCTCGATAGTGGGACATTTGGTACTGCCACCCCTGGTCGGAGTGCAAGAGTGGCGCATCGCCGCGGGTCTTCAGCTTGCGCAACGCCTTCCTGAGCATGTTCCCTACGAGCGAGTACACAGGGCGCTCCTGCATCTCGTAGGCCACGATCTCCCCGTTGTAGAGGT